>CAWEZA010000068.1:0-23848 GCA_963813125.1 uncultured delta proteobacterium
CTACACCCGACCCGCAACGGTGGTTCCTCCCGATGGTCCAGTGGCACTCTCTCCAAGATTTTGAAGTGCACCGACTATTGTGGTGAAATAACGGTTAACAGATATCTCACTGACGCGAAAGGCAAGGTTATCGGCCATCACCAGGAAAGTGAGCACATCGTATTTGAAGCGCCACCACTGATAACGCAGGATAGATGGGACCGATTACAAGAACGTCTTTACGACGCCAACTCCCGGAGCGGAAGACCATCGAGGACTTCTCAGGAGTTCTTGCTCCATGATTTATGTCGATGTGGAATATGTGGGGCGAAAATGCGGTCCGATTACGGAACCCGCCGCGCCGATGGTTCACGTTCCCGTCATTACGCTTGCTACTGGCATAAGGCAAGCTCCAAGCTTCGTGAAATCAAAGGGCACGAGAAATGTTCCTTACCGCTCATACCGGCTGAGCTTTTGGAGTGGCAGGTTTTCTATGTTGAACTTATGAGGCAACTCGGACTTGACCCTGACCGGCACTACAAACCCCTGCTCGATGGAAAACACAGGTGGGACAACAAAATAGCGGAGGTAGTCCGGAAGTTGAGCAATCTCCAAGCCAGCCTGAAACGGAAAGAAATCGTTTTGCGAAACCTGGACAGCTTGCTTGAAAGCGATGGTTTTGACTCCGCCGTTTATTCCCAAAAACGCAATAGCTACCTGCTGGAGATAAAAACCCTCGACCAGAAGGTGAAAGAAACCCGGCAAGAACTCGATGAACTGAGGAAGCGAAAGACGGATGAAGCCGAGTTCGCCAAGTTCATGTCCGAAGCTGATGCGTTCAAAGCCGTTACCCACAAAATCATGAACTTGTCATTTTCCGGTAAGCAGCGCCTTCTCCGTGGTGTGCTTGACGGGCCGGTAACAGTCGGCAGTTCCACACTCATTCCACACGTTAGCCGCAATCCTGAAGATGAAATGATGAAGATATTGGATAGCTGTGGAATGACCGTTCGCCATAACCAGCCATTATTATTAGAACTCTTGGGAGATAAGCACACCATTAAATCGTTGTGATGGTTGAAACCACCGGGGACGGGTCAGGCTGGGTATTTCCACACTAGGAACTCGGTTGAATTCACCATAAGATAGTTACATTAGGGAAACGCTCACGCCAAAAGTGGTCACCCAAACGGCACTCAGGCCGTTCGGGGTACAGACATCGGCCCTTCCGTACAACATAATGACTGTCATGTTTCCACCACAAGATAGCGCCAGTAATTGAACCGGCACTTGTCTCGGGCCGCCGGTTGAAGTCAGACCGGCTAATTCGGCCCATACGTTCCATTGTCAAGAATGTAGATGTCGACCCCCTGACCCCTTGTTGAATCAGAAACCGCATCTGGTTGGAAATCGAATAGCAAGAGGCTTTGAATCAAATTGCGGGGAGGAATCAAGGTATGTTATGAACGATCCCCCCGCACAGCGTCGAGCTGCGCTTTGTTAAGACCAATTGCCCGTGGCGAGATCGCGAGCAAATGATCTGCGATGGCAATCTCAGCATTGATATTGACTCCGGCCACTTTGAAGGCATCGGCGAGGGCGGTTCTGTCGACACCATTCTGCTGCGCGACGTAAGCCAATGCTAGAAGGTTCTCAGTGTCACCTGCGAGAGCACGGATGAAGTCCGCCAAGATTGGCTTCGTCTCGGCGCTAAGAGCAACGCTGTTTGGCCCGGTACCGATGGAAAGCCATTTCGCCCTACGGATAGCGAGGTGTCTGAAGGCTTCCGACCAGAACTTCCCATTCAATTGATCGATGGCGGTCATTTCTGAAACGGCTTCATCGAGAAGGGGGAGCAGGCCCTCTAGAGCAGTTCGCTGATCATAGCCCAAGGGCTGCTGCGGCCCAATCAGGTGATCCATCATCATGAGGCCGATGCTGAACTGAAGCATGAGGAGGCGTGCGGCATCCGCCCTACCTTGCCAACCACCGTTGTCTGTCTCGTCGGGGTCTCCGAACTCAACGACTTCGCGTAGTGTGGCCGTCGAGGTCCAAAAATGCTTCCATCGTTTGTCGGCGCGTTCACCATCGACCATAGGAATAGCGAGGAGGCGGGCGCCATACCCATCAGCCCTATGCTCGGCACCGTCAAAGGGGATAGCGTGGAGCTTAAGCCTTTGACCGTGCTGCGCCGACCATTTGTCGGGGGAGAGGTGCCATTCGTTGAGGAACTCTGCCGGGGAAGGCATCGAGGCCTTTCCAGCAAGCGCGATCAACACCCCGGTCGCGAGATGACACCAAGGCTCCCAGGTTTCCGCATCCGGCGCAGGCTCTGGGTTCCAATGATTAGCAGGCATCTCGATTATGAGAGCATCGAGAAGTGAGTCCTCGACGAAACCCTGTGAGGCGGCATCGTTCGGATGCGGAATCTGGTTAGCGGACACGGCAGGAATGGCGGTCCGGACGAGCCAGTTTCCCCATCGAGTTACGCATCCGACAGCATCCGTGCGCGGCGCAACGATCTTTGCAACTTCGGCGGCGAGACTCTTGATATCGCTGGTTGTATCGGAAACCTGGTCCGGGGTGGGATTGTGACCGAGTCCGAATTGGAACTGATCTCGCGCGATTCCCAGCAGAAGCGGCAGGATCAGAGAGCCATTCCATTTCGCCTTCTCTTCAAAAGCTGTCGGTGCCGCCGAAGCCAAGGCATCCCAGCGCTCAAACCGCCATGATGCACCGCACCACATAAGCGCGTGTGCCACCGGATCGGGGTAATCGTAAAGAGCGAGCAACCGGACAAACTCGGCCACGTCGATTTCTGCAACTATTGACAGAACATGGTCATCATCGCGGCCCACCGAGTGGAAACTATGTTCGAAGTTGCCGCGCCAGAGAGATGAAAGCTGTGGATGGTTTCGCCAGTGTTCCCTCAGATTCCGGCCAACCTCCTTCTCCCGCTGGATGGCGCGGCGTCCTGGGTTTTGGGCGGCATTTCCCACGACGCTGCGCGTAACCGCGAAGAACTGGTCTCGGAAAGTGGTGTCCCCGGCAGCGGCAATAACGGCTTGGGGCAGAAATGCTTCGAGCGGAGCCGAATGCCAAGCCAGGGACCAAAGGTACTCCCACATTTCGCGCGTCGGCGTCTTTCGAAGAGCAGCGACCCCGACGAGACCAAGCACGGCTTGTCGGATAGTCTCGTCATAGTCACCAAACGCATCTGGTCGCTCAATGCTGGCTGATAGCTGGGTGAGTGTTGCCTGTGGATCTGTCTTTTCGTTGAAAGCATCAATCACAGCTCCAACAAGGGCTGTGAATGCACCGGTCGCTTTCACCTCGCTCAGCAGGTCCGCAGGAATGTCGGCCAGACGTTGTCCAACACGAACTTGTTTGCTTAGCCGTTGCCGTCGCTCTTGTGGCCATTCAACCATGGCAGCCTCCGTGCTGAGTATCACCATCGCCCTTCCAAGCGTCATTGAAGAAGCGCACAGCGTCATGCGTAACAGCGTCCCAGCCACGTGTAGCGGCATTCACGAGGCTGTGGAGCCCCCCAACCGTGGCGCCAAAGTGCCAAAGCTCGTTGTCGATGATGGCAAAGCGGTCATGCACGTAAGGGAACTCTTTGCCGAGAGAGAATCTGATCTCAATCTTCGCCACGCCAGCCCGACGTGGCGCGCGTTGGTTTATGGTCTGAACGCGATCGCTCAACAGCTTTCGGATCGCAGCCTGCTCCGCCCGATCTCCGTGTGCGTTGGTCAGGAACCTGATTTCGTTGGCAACTAGGCCATCGGGAAGCCATGAGAGGATTTGATCATACCGGCTCTGATTGGATTGACCTTCCTGCGCTTTGAAGAGAAAGTCGTCGAGCACGAGGATACGGTCTAGGGCCATCCAGGCGGCGTCGACAAACGCGGTGAGGGCTTCGGGGGGACATGCTGCCCGCCGAGCTTTGATAGCAGTCAAGCGCGGAAATGCGACTGAGTCCGATCCTCCTCCTTCGCCATATCCGAGGGCTGTTGGCCAGAGAATCCGCTGCTGCGGACAGGGACGCGTGACAGGCGTGGCCGCATTGACGAGATGTGGAGGGGCCAATGGCACGGGTTAGGCTCCTCCTGACGGTGAGTCCGATGCGCTACGACGCTGTGAGACATAGGTTTCAAACGGCAGCGCCACGCTCGCCATCGCCTGCAGCTTCGCGAGGATCGGTTCGCTGTCCGGCACGCTGAGAATGAGCGAGGAGCGGTCTCCCAGCGCGTTAAGCGAGTTGCCGAGGAACAAAACCTCGTCATCGATTACCAGGAACCGGTCATGAAGTGGCGGGGGGGTCCCGCTCAAGACCAAGGTTTTGACACTTTTCATTCCCCGTGAGCCGAGCGTCGCGAGCGAGCGGGAAAAACTCGTCAGCGTTTCGGACTCAGTTGCCTTACTGGCGAAGTTCTTGGCCTGATCCTGGGGGCCGTCCTGCGGCGCATCGATGGCCTCAGCGTGCTCGCTCTCGAATGCGAGTCGTGACGTAAGAATGATGAAGTTAATCTGGGTACGCGGAACCGCATGCAGGAATTGAAGGATTTGGCGAGCCCCAAAATAGGGATCGGCAACCATAACTGAAAACCTGGCTCTCGCGATCTGTCCCCTGAGGAACAAGATGGCTTCGTTACGCTGGCCATCATCAAACCAGGTCTGCCTGTAACGTTTGGCAGCGGTTCTTTGGATGCGGCGCTGCTCAGCCATGGCCACTTTGACGACCGCATCGTGCCTCTCCTCGCCGACGTTGATTGGGATTTCGTGTGCATATTCGGTGATCTCGTAGCTGTCGACTGGGCTACGCGGAGACTCTGTCCGTGGGGCTTGGACTTTTACCCTACGGCCCGCCACGCCGAGCGAAACACTCACCGCGCGAATGAATGGAAGCGGTTGTTGGTAAGCGATGACCCCTTGCACGGCGTGCGAGATCGCGTAGCCGGTTTTATCAAACGGTAAGGCGCTTTCAACAGTGACAAGGCCATCGGCTGGGACATCGACGGTTTCGAACCGTGACAGAAGATTTGATCGCCGCTCAAGAACCGTCAGTTTCAGACTATCGAGGCACTGGCCTGAGCGCGGCACCAGACGGTAGACGACGCGTTCGAGCCCTTCAGCGTCTTGTGCAGGAACCAGGAAGTGCTGGACACGGCGCAGCACGGGATCAGGAACGACAAGAGCGAGTCCGCCAAGATATTCAGTATAGTCCGAGAGATCAAGATGAAGGCGACGCTTCAAGAAACTGATGGCCGAACCATCAGCGATGACAGCTTCAAAGCCAGTATTGTCGCCAAAACGGCGGTGGACGCGCGGCGCTCCGGGACCACGGAACGGCGCAGGATCACCTGGACCGCCCGCATTCGAGAACAGATCGGTACCTAGAGGTATGCCAAGCGAAGGCCAGTGCGGGTCGTCATCAAAGGAGGTTGGCGAGAGGGCGATGCCGTCCATTTCCTTTAAAACATCACTCGGTTCAGTCGGGAACGGCGTTGTGATGCCAGTCGGTCCCATGCCTCGGTACCAAGCGATAGCGTCGCGCGCGCTTAGAACCGTGCGTCTGAAAAAGACCTTCCCGCGCTTGCCTTTTCCTACCTTGTGACTGTCAACCCCTATGCTGCTGGAGGGACGTGGACGGTCCTTTGTCAGGAGCGAGACCGAGCCAAAGAGTAGCCTAGCCAGGGATGCAGACGCAGAGAAATAGGTCGCAAGCCGAACAACGGCCCAATCGAACCCGCTAGCAAATTCACCTTCCTGAGCAGCCATCATCAAACTCCACCCGAGTAGCTTACGTTCCACCTGCCTGCCCGAATTGCTGCTGCGTATAATGCACGCGATGAGAGAACTTCAATGTTGCGCACATCTTTTCCTGCTGCCCTCACACCTGTGACTGACATCCACTTTCGGCGTGGCCCTGATAGCCGGTGCTGGCAGTCGTTTTCGTACGTACCGGGAATATATCAAAAAACATTTTACACTGTACAAAAAAAGTGAGGGGGTCACATCTACATTCTTGACAATGGAACGTATGGGCCGAATTAGCCGGTCTGACTTCAACCGGCGGCCCGAGACAAGTGCCGGTTCAATTACTGGCGCTATCTTGTGGTGGAAACATGACAGTCATTATGTTGTACGGAAGGGCCGATGTCTGTACCCCGAACGGCCTGAGTGCCGTTTGGGTGACCACTTTTGGCGTGAGCGTTTCCCTAATGTAACTATCTTATGGTGAATTCAACCGAGTTCCTAGTGTGGAAATACCCAGCCTGACCCGTCCCCGGTGGTTTCGATCACGTAGTATCCCTCGGGTACCGAACAGGCGGATTAGATTGAGTTCTCAAGATGGGCTCTTTAATCATGCGCGCATTGTGAGAGTGCTTTTTCCACCCACTGATTCAAGC
This sequence comes from uncultured delta proteobacterium, assembly GCA_963813125.1. Lineage (GTDB taxonomy): Bacteria > Desulfobacterota > Syntrophobacteria > Syntrophobacterales > Syntrophobacteraceae > SbD1. The sequence continues at coordinate 6,393 of CAWEZA010000068.1, forward strand.
TCATTCCGGACGCCTCGGCTGCGCGGACAATGTCCGCATGTAGATTCGGAGAAATTCTGACATTGAATCTTCCCGAGTAGTGCTTGAAGGGGGCAGTCCCGCGCTCCTCACAAGCTTTCAGGTAGATCAGAAGGGACATTCTGCCCTCATTCAGCAAACCCTCAACATCGGCGGCATAAAAGTCCGCGCCTCCGGAAAGCCCCGGGAATTCCCCGCGAAACATGCCAATATCCGGGTCAAAAGAAATGACGGCCTTCTGCCCGTCAATCTCCATTATGTTTTTCATGGCTTTACTCCATGCTGTTCGAGCCATTTGCGAATAGCGGCCACAGCACCCTTGTCCGTGTCCGGTGCAGGGTGTGGCCGATGAAACACCCTGCACCTGCCCAAACAAAAACACTTCAACGTGCGAACCCTCTCGTTCCTTGGTCTCCGCCCCTAACTCGCGAAACAGTGACACAATTTCGGTACACCGGACATTGCCGGAGGCGGGGTGTGAAAAGATCGACTCCAAAATGCGTTTGTGTTTCAGTTTTATGACTTAATGGTACTACACGATAGTACTAAATTCAATCCAAAATACCACGACGATAGCACGGCATTGGTATGCAGGTAGCAGTCTCAGCAGGCGCAGGTTATCTTTTTATGTCCGCGTCCGGTCCGCGTCCGGGGTGTCGCGTCCGGAGTCTGACTAACCAAAGGGATTGATAATGCACAATAAAATGAGATGCGGCCGCTGCTAAGTGCATGAAATTACACGGTGGGCAACTCAGAGACAATCCCATTTTTGAACCAGTGAATCATGTGGGCAAGACGGCCCGGGGCGATATGCAACCGAACTTGCCGGACCGTCGAATCCCGAGCATTCGGGAGAGCACGGCGGAAATGAGCCGAATGTGTTGAACTCTTACACTGCGCAGGGAGAGCTATGAGATTTCCCGCTTCTGCGAGGGGAAAAGCAAGCTCTCATAACAATTTCTTGAACTCATCAACGCTAAGCCCCGCATCATGAGCGATACCGCCCATGGTATACGCGTTGATTGGATTATGCCGTGGGATGGTGATAATTCGAGTGCCATTCGACATGACGGTGTGTTTTCCCTGCCGAACTACGTTAAAGCCTGCCCTTTCAAGAGCACGAACGGCATCCGGATGGTTGACTCCGGGGATTTTACCTATGATCCTAAATAGCGACCTCTATCTCACGGACTTCAGCATCCGGGTATAGGTCGCTTATGGCCATCAAGTACTCGCTGATCGCATCTCGAATATTCTCAATGACTTCTTCCTCTGTGGCTCCCTGGGACCAACAACCCGGAAGACCCGGTACGGAAACACTGTACCCCTCGTCGGAATGGTTCAACACTATCTTATACTTCATATCCGAGATTCTCTCCGCTTATTTCAGATTACGGTCCGTTTTGAGGAAGTGCAATCCGCCGGCGTTCAACCGGGAGAACCATCGTCCATTGCAGTCTCGGTGTGCATGGTAAGGACGATATAACACGGACCCGGAACATGACTGCCTCGATTATACTCCACACCAATCGTGAAAACCATGCTGCACATTGAGAAGCCCAATATCTTGCCAACGAGTTGAGACCTCCCGAGCCGGGAAAGCACGACGAGAATGATTCGGATGTGGCAAACAGATAGCGGCGCCGTCGCACCCGGTAACCACTCAGAGCCGTCCTGTATTGGGACCCGGCCCCGCTGCAACCTCTACAAGCCCGATTGGTAATTTCGCTGGTCGGTCGCTGCGAATTGCATAGGCAATATCATAAGCATAAATGATTATAAAATTCTTGATGTCGTAAGCAAATCTGCTTATATTGTCTTATGAACTCGAATCAATTCAAAGCGTGGCTAAGGAAGCGCGGCTGCTCATTCGAGACCAAAACGGGCACCGATCACATTGTTGTCCGACTTGGTGACAGGAAAGCGGATTTGCCCATACACGGCGGCAACAAGGAACTCGGCACTGGATTGGTCGAGAAAATCAAGAAACAGCTGGGACTAAAGTAAGGGGACGCTATTATGTTGATCTATCCGGTTCATCTTGATCCCGACGATAACGGTACAGTGCTTGCCACATTTCCCGACATTCCCGAGGCGGTTACTTACGGAGATGACGCGACCGATGCCGGAAACCACGCTGTCGGCGCCCTCACGGCCATGCTGTCTGCCTATATTGACGATCGTCAGCGTATCCCCATGCCCTCTCCACTCAAGGGGCGGCTTGGCGTGGTCCTTCCCGTAGGAGTCTCGGCAAAGATTCTCTTGTGGAACGCCATGTTTGATGCAGGCCTTCGCAAAGCGGACCTTGCCCGAAAGCTCAATCTCTCTCCATCAGTCGTGGACCGCCTGTTAAGCCTTACCCATGCCAGCCGTATTGAGCAGATCGAAACGGCCTTGGCAGCATTGGGCAAGAAACTTGTTGTTGGCGTGCGTCAAGCGGCTTAGCTCCCTCCCGGTTAACCGGTAATCATGGGTCGGGCCAGGCCAAATCCATTCCGGCCAGAGATCGCTGTGCAAAAAACAGCCGTTTTGGATGCTCAGCGCTTGCTTTTCGATGCCGGAATCCTCGCTATAAGACGGGCAGCCGCCGAGCAGGACAGACCAAGGCGATCACAGCATTTCTATTTTTCACCTGACACAAAATAAACGGGAAAATTATTCGCCGGGCGGAATACGCACCTTGGCGCGATTATGGCGGTATAGAATTGGAAATGGCTGGATTATGGCTTGATTAAGGCGCGATTGGGCGCTGTGCATTAATTAGATAACATATTGTAAACATTGTAAATATATCTTTATCCCATCTTTGGCATCAATGATGCAATTACGAACAACCGAAGATACAACTCTTTCCTCCTCGAAGCCGATCAGTCTGCCCCACTGGTTGGCTTCTTTTTTTATATTCACCGCGTAACCTTCCCCCGATTCGTCGTTTCCTGCAGACAAAGTCCGTCATCCCCCGAAATTTTTGGTGCTCGTCCTTCCGGCAATTTCTCTGTGTTCGTCGTTCCCGCAGTTTTTTAGCCGGAATCCACTCTTTTGATTTAAAAAGGATTCTTAACTTTTATTCAGCGCCCCTGGTGGCCTGCGGCCCCAAGGCTAAGGAGGCAGTAATGACTGAAACTCTTCCCGGTTCCGAAGCCCTCGTCCGGTACAAGCGGGCAGCGGCCGAGTATGCCGTCGAGTTCATCCGGTCCGGGATGACCGTCGGGCTGGGCACCGGCTCGACAGCTATTTTCGCCACCCACCGCATCGCCGAGTTGTATAAAAACGGCCGGCTGCGCGATATCGTCGCGTTCGCCACTTCCAGGACCGTGTGGCGGGAGGCTGTCGAGCTGGGTATTCCCATGCTCGATGAAGACCTTCCCCGGCGGATCGACGTGACAATTGATGGCGCCGATGAGGTGGACCCGCAGTTGAATCTGATCAAGGGGGGAGGCGGGGCCCTGTTGCGGGAAAAGGTCGTGGCCCAGGCGAGCCGCCGCGAAATCATCATCGTCGATGAGAGTAAACTCTCGCCGCAACTGGGCGTCCGCTGGCCGGTACCGGTGGAGGTGCTGCCCTACGGCTGGCGGTCTCAGGCCCGCTACCTGGCATCCCTGGGGGCCGAGCCCGCCCTTCGCCTGACCTCGGACGGAAGCGAGTTTATCACCGACCAGGGTAACGTGATCCTGGACAGCAGCTTCGGGCCCATAGCCGACCCGGAGGGGTTGGCGATGAAACTGGCCGCACGGGCCGGCATCCTGGAGCACGGCCTCTTTTTGAATCTTGCCCATGATGTCATCGTTGCCGGCCCCGGGGGCCTCCGGCATTTAAAACGGGGATCATGAGGATAGATGCGGCCGGTTAATGTTTATTAAGAATATGCCGTTTTCTGCCTTTTCTGTTGCCGCTTCTATTGCCGTTTCCGTTTTCCGTTTCTCGTTGCCGTTTTGCGGCTCAAACCAACTTTATGCTATATGCCGTGCGAGATCATTCGTCGCGCGGCTTTTGTCGCCTCACTCGGTGATCGCGTTCCTTGAAAAATGAATATTGGTTTATTAGCAGCTCCATTCACCACTCGAAAACAGCGTGAATCACTGCTGTAAATCACTGCTGTTATGCGGCTGTTATCCATGCTGTTATGCATGCTGTTATCAGGCTGTTAAATTGATGGTCTAAACCGAATATATACAATAAAATAAAAAGCTTGCGAAAATGCAGAAAAAAATGCGCTGTTTTAACAGCATAGGGCGGCTCGCAAGAGGGGAGCGGCGGCAATGGCTCCTGTTCTCGGCGGTTTTTAAAGAGAAAAAGACGCCTCCCGGTGCGTCTTTTTTCCCTGCTCCCATATGGATTGGGCAAGATCCTAAGAATTACTGGGACGGCAAAAAGTCCTTCAGATGCATTCCGTTGTCTTCAAGAGAGTACCCTTTGCTTTCCATGCACTTTTCGTACTTTAGCAGTGAGCGGTAGCTCATGGGGTCCTGTTGCAGCATGGCCCATTCCTGCTCAGGGTCGCCTGTGTTGGGAAATGGGTTGAAACCCCTTGGCGCGATGGCAACCCCAACGGCTCGGCAGGCTTCCACGTCGCGGTTGAAAGCCTCATCGGTTACGCCTTGCGGTCTTTTCCACCTGTTTTCAGGTTGGCTGGCTTCTTCAGTGGCACAACCCGTAATGAGAAAAAGCATCAAGAACACGAACAAACATTTCTTTATCACTGTCTCCCCTTTTTCCAGTTCCGATCCAATTCGTAATAGCCCGGATCGCGCAGCCCTTGGGACTCCAATATTCCGAGGGTCGCTCTCCGGTGTTCCCTTATGGTGCGTCATTATATGCCGCGCGGGGATGGCCCACAATCGATTTTCCAGGCTTGAAACCGCCAACCCCCGCGTTGTTAGCCGGAGCCCCGGTCGCCCGCGGCGCGGCCGCCCTTGAGATCACAGGCTATTTGAAAAGGAGATGTAGAATTTAACGCCTTGACCGGTCCCTGATTTTATCCATACCTTGCCTCCGTGTTGCTCGGCAATTTCCTTCACTATGGTCAGGCCAAGGCCTGCGCCTTCAATCCCTTTCGATGTGTCGTGTCGTTCGAAAGGCCTGAAGACGCCTTCTGCGTCATCGCCGCTTAATCCCCGGCCGTTGTCGCTTACCGAAAGAATGTGCAGTCCATCGGATTCATCATATTCGATGCAAATCCTGCTTAACTTTTCTCCTCCGTATTTGAGCGCATTGTCGATTAAATTTCTTAGACTCCGAAGAAGAGACAGCCGGTCCGCCCTGATCACAATGACATCGTCTGGTTCACTCCAGGCGATCTGACGCATGATGAGCTGTGCGGAAAATTCCTCTCTTAGCATCTGGAAAATTTCTTTCAGATCGATTTTTTCAATTAAAAGACGTGATTCTTTCGCGGCAATGTAGTGGTTGATTTTTTGAACCAGCGATGCAATGTGCTCGGAAGCTTTCAGGATCTGATCGCAATACGCCTTGCCCTTTTCATCGATCGCATCCCGGCACTGCCTGTGAAGAAGCTTCGTCAGGCCATGGATTCCAATTGTGGGACTTTTGAGATCATGTACGACCGAGTAGGCGAACAGTTTAAACTTTCGCGAGCTTTCCTGGAGGGCTTCCTCAGTTGTCTTGCGCACCTCTATTTCACGAGTTAGCCGCTCATTTGCCCTGGCCAGTTCATCGGTGCGCTCCTCTACCAGGTCCTCCAGGCGATCGCGGTATTTGTCGAGTTCTTCCTGTGTCCGTTTGCGTTCTACGATTTCCCAGGCGACATCCGCGATGTAGGAAACAACTTCAACGTCGTCTTCGGTGTAACACGCGGGTTTGTTCCCGATACCCAGGACGGCCACTATCTTTTCCGATCTCATAATGGGTGCCACAAGCTCACGCATGACCGCGGCGTGACCTTCGGGCATTCCTTTTCGATGTGGCAGCGCCAGGTAATCGTTATGTACCAGTGGCTTTCGCTCGCGCAGGCAGTCTGCCCATACCCCGGCCTCGTCGACCGGGTAATGCGTTCCCTTGCCTTTAGCTTTGCAGAAGTTCTTCTCTGTTTGAGTCGAGAAGGCCTGAAGTGAGAGAGTTTTCTGATCGTCCTCCATGAAGTGATAGAATCCGATGGGACTCTCCGTTAACATCCCCACCTCATCGAGTGTCTTTGTAAGCAGTTCGTCAAGAGAATGCGACGCGGCATATTCAAGTAGATTAAGGCGCGCGCGCGTAAGGTTTTCCGCGAGCCTGCGTTCGGTAATGTCCCGCGCCACGCACACACTGCCAAGTGGCTTATTGTCGTCTCCTTTGAGCAAACTCATGGAAATCTCGAATGTCCCAACCGAGCCGTCGCTTTTTTTCATATCGGCTGCATGCTTCTTGAGGGTGCCTTTACTGCGAAGTTCCTTGAGCGTTTTTCCCAATTCCGCTTTGTTGGCATACAAATCGAAAGCCGATTTGCCTTTGAGTATCTCGCCGGGATGGCCGAAATACTCGGCAACCATTCTATTCCACTTGATGAGCTTGCCCTTGTTGTCCACTATGGCAATGGAGTCGGGGGAATTCTCGAACACATTTTCAAGGTACTCGTTGGCGCGCTTGAGTTTTTTCTCGGCCTCTTTGAGAGCCGTGATGTCCAGAAGAGAAACAACGGTTTGAGCTGTTCCGGGCAGTTTTGCCGCGGTCGCGAAGACGCTGCTGCTGCGTCCCGTTCTGTCAGTGGTTTGAAATTCATACTTCCTTGGATGCCCGTCGGGATCGGTTCTTCGCAAACGGCGGTATGCTTCCAGCTTGGGCAGGTCATCTTCACGGACGAATTCAGTCCAGCTTTTCTTGCCCTCGATTTCTTCCCTCTGGTAGCCTGTTAGCTTTTCGAATTCAGAGTTGACAAGGGATATTGTAGTGTCATCCTCCACGATCATTGTCGCGCATGCGGTTGTCTCAAAGATGGTCCGGTATTTGGCTTCGGATTCCAGCAGTCTGTCCTGCATCCTTTTGCTTTCGGTTATGTCCTCCACCATTTCTATTGCTGAAACGACTTTCCCGTCCCTGTCCTTTACAGGGGTTGATACAACTCGAAAATTTCTGATTTCCTGTCCGGTATGCGTTTCTGTGACTGCTTCATAGACATTGCCGTCTTGCAATGTCTTGTATGTGGGGGAATATGAGCATATTGATTCCGATGGCGGCTCATTGAAGCTTTTGTAGCAAACAGGCCTTTGTGAATCGTCCGCGGTTGGGAACCATTTTTTCATCTGCTTGTTAAGAGTTATTATCTCCATGTTCGGACCTATGATGGACACCCCGATGCCTATATTGTCCACGACGGTTCGATATTTTTCTTCGGATTCCCTTAATGCCTCCTCTGTAAGCCTGCGCTCTTCTATTTCCTCTCTCAGTTGCCGATTTTTCGCACTGAGTTCGGCGGTGCCTTCTTCGACGGCCCGCTCGAGATTGCAGTGAGCCTTCAGCAGTTGCTCCTCCATGAGCTTGCGATCCGTTATGTCCAGCATCATGGATTGTTTGTAGACTGTGCCGTCCTCATTGTAGATCGGGGTGTTGACGATGTAGAACCACTTGTTGTCTTTGGGGCTCTTCAGTTCCCACCGTAGGGTCTCTCCTCTGAACACGCGCTCATTGACGCACCAGGGGCAGGCGGAAGCCCGGCCGTGCAATACCTCGTAACACAAACGTCCGGTCCCATCGTGGCCCGTGCGCTCGATGAGGAGTTCATTCATGAATTGGACCCGGTAATCCCTGGAGCAAACATAAATAAACCCGTCAAAAGCCCTTAGCATGGCGTTTAGTCGCGGGGCCTTTTGCTGTGCACGCAATTCCCTCAATTCTTCGATGAGTTGCTCTTTGCTTTTGTCTTCATCGCGCATTGACGTCTTCTCCGCAAAAAAGGGAATAAGACACTAAAATGAGGGTGGTGGCCCAGCCGGCGCTTTTAGGACGACGCACTCAGAGCTTCCCTCACCTTTCTTGCCATGGCATCGAGCGTAAATGGCTTTTCGAGCAGGCAGACTTCTTTGTCGAGCACCCCCAGGTGAGCGATGGCATTGGCGGTATACCCGGACATGAAAAGGGTCCTGATGCCTGGTCTAATGGCCCTGATTCTTGTCTCCAGTTCTTTTCCGTTCATGTTCGGCATGACAATGTCGGTGAACAGCAGGTGGAGCTCTTGTGAGTACTTTTCGCACAGAAGAATGGCTTCGCCCGGCTCATGGGCTTCAACCACCTTGTAGCCCAGCCCCTCGAGCATGGTCTTCGCCATTTCGCGTATCGGTCCCTCGTCTTCCACCAGGAGGATGGTTTCCCACCCGCCAGGGCTTCGGCCATTGACACGCTCCGCTCTCACCGCTTCTTCCCTGCCCGAATACCGCGGCAGATAGATCTTCACCGTCGTGCCTTGGCCCGGTTCGCTGTAGATATTGATGAACCCATCGTTTTGTTTGGCTATGCCGTAGACTGTCGCAAGGCCCAGGCCCGTCCCCTTGCCCTCCGGTTTGGTAGTGAAAAAAGGCTCGAATACGTGCTCCATCGTTTCCCTGTCAATCCCGCAGCCCGTGTCGCTTACGGCCAGCATCACGAAATCGCCGGGGCTGAATCCCAGTTGCTCTTCCCCGTAATTTTTGCCCAGAGTGATGTTGGATGTCTCAACGGTGAGTTTTCCGCCATCGGGCATCGCATCCCTCGAGTTGACCGCCAGGTTGGCCAAAATCTGGTCCACCTGGGCGGGGTCCATGTACACCGGCCATAGTCCAGGCTTCTGGACAAACATTAGGTCTATGTCTTCTCCTATAATACGCGTGAGAAGACGCTCCATTGTTTTGGTCTGTTCATTGAGGTCCACTACTCTCGGAGAGATGGTCTGTTTTCGGGAAAAGGCCAGCAGTTGCCGGGTCAGGTCTGCCGAGCGATTGGCGGCCGATTGCACTGCCTTTATATGCGCAAAAATCGGGTCGAAAGGTTTTAATTTCGAAATGATCAATTCAGAGTAGCCCAAAATCACGCTCAGCATGTTATTGAAATCGTGGGCCACGCCCCCTGCCAACCGTCCCACGGCTTCCAGTTTCTGGGCCTGGCGGAACTGATCTTCGAGCTTTTTTCGCTCGGTTATATCCTCTTTGACTGCCACATAGTGCGTGATGACGTTGCTACTGTTTCTTACCGGGGCGATGGTGGCTTGTTCCCAGAACAGCTCACCGTTTTTTTTCCGGTTACGAAGCTCCCCATGCCAGACGTTACCCGAGGTTATGGTCTTCCAGAGCCTGGCGTATTCCTCTTGCGCGGTTACATCGGATTTAATGATGCGGGGGTTCTGGCCAACAGCTTCAGCGTAACTGTACTCGGTTACTTGTGTGAATTTGTCGTTTACGAACTCGATCCTCCCATCGACGTCGGTGATAAGGATGGATACCGGGCTTTGAGCGATGGCCTGGGAGAGCTTGCGGATGGATTCTTCTGCCTGCCTGCTTTCGGTAATATCTTCGGAGATACCCAGTAGGTATTGAACCGTTCCGCTTTCGTCCATAATCGGCATCTTTTTGGTGTGCAGGAACCGCGTTTCATTGTTCCTGGTAAGGATGGTCTCCTCCGGGATATCGATAAGCTTTCCGCCCTCGAGCACCTGGCGGTCCTTGGCAGCGAAGAAATCCGCCTCCTCCCGGGGGAAAAAGTCGTAATCGTTCTTGCCGATCAACTCTTCCCGCGTATATCCCAAAAGACGCTCGCCCGCGCTGTTGAATCTGAGGAACCTGAGGGTACTCGCGTCCTTAACAAAGATCATGTCGGGGATGTGTTCGACGATCTTGTCGAGAAATTCCTCGTTTTTTAACGAATCGCGATAACTGAGCAGCATGCTCAGGCCGTCGGTCAAACGTCTGCCGATAGCCTCGAAGAGTTGTTGCTCCTCCGCTGTCCACTCACGGGCATGGGAGCACTGGTGGATTCCGAATTCCCACGGGCTGCCGGTTTTGGGGTATACGGCCATCGCCATGAAACATTTGACGCCAAATCGCGCCGAAACATCTCCACCAGGTTGGTGCTGCGCTCCCGGACCGAAGGTCACCGGGCCGTCCGATGCCAGCAAGATGCGGGCTGTCTTTGCAACCTCGGGATCCATCTCCATTTGCAGATTCAATTCCCCTGCCCCGGCATATTCCGGTTTGTTGCTCTCCACCGGCACTCTCCAGGTTTCAACGTCTGGATCGCAGGGGTACATAAGAAATGCCCTGTCGCAATCAAATGTCGTAAGAACGACGTCAAGCAAACCTTTCATCATTTTTTCGGGATCATCGCTGCCTTGGATAGCCCGGTTGACCTTGTCCATGCTTTCAAAGAACTTGAGGCTCGCCAGTCGTTCCCGCTCGGCCTGTTTGAGTTCGGTGATTTCGACCAGAGCGCCGACAGTGCCGGCGATGCGACCGCTCGAATCGGTAAATGTGGCCTTGTTGTAAACCACGTCGTGGTATTTGCCGTCCTTAAATGTGGCGCCTAATTCATATTTTTGTATCCCTGGCCGGGAGAGCAACTTTAAATCCACCTCACGGTGTACGTCGGCGCCCTCCTTCGGGAGCAGGTCGTGCACCACTTTCCCGACGATCTCCTCTTTCGGCAGGTTGATCAGTGCTTCGAAGGCCGCATTGCAGCCGAGATAGGTTCCGTCCTTGGCCTTGTAATAGACGGGAATAGGAATGGAATCGATCAGTTGCTGGAGAAAATCGAGTTGTTCTTTCAGCCGGTTTTCCATCAGCTTGCGTTCGGTGATGTCTCGAAAAACAGTGATGGCGCCCCTGGATGCGCCCTCCTGCTTTAAGGGTGCGGCAACGAATGCCACGGGAAAGACCGATCCGTCCTTGCGAAGGAAACTTTCTTCTTCTGTGCGGTAGGTTGCACCCGTGTTGACGAGGCTGAGAACCGGGCAAACGTCTGAGGTGTCCCCCCAAGGCGGCCCGTGGCGATGAAAGACGTCGTGGACGTCCCGCCCGAGCAGTTCGGCCTGCTTCCATCCAAGCAAGCGCTCGGCCTCCTGGTTCAGGAAAACCAGCTGGCCCGAGCCGTCCACCACGTAGACGCCTTCACCCAGACCGGTCGCGATGTTGCGTATGGTCTGCTCGCTTTCCTGGAGTTCCGCCATCATCTGCCCGATATTGGCGCTGAGGAAGGAGAATTCTTTGATACCGACATATTGCGGTCTCAAGCCTGCGCGAATGTCATCAATTATCTTTTGCACCGGGGTTTTGATGGCTCGATTCAAAAAGAAGAGCAGAAGTCCGGCGGAAAAAATCAGGATCAGTCCGGTAAAAAGGTAGCCATCGCGGACCGTTGCCTTGATACCGGAAAATGCCGAGGCGTCCTCGTCTATGACGATTTTCCATGACCAGGGCTGAAAGTTAATGTTTGTCTCATAGTACTTATGGCCTCCCAGGACCGCTACGACCCTTTTCGTCTTCCGTACGGAATGCGTGGCCTTGCCCGGGATCCTCGGCCCGGCATTGTGCGACAACAGCTCCGAGCCGTCCCCGGAGACGATTCGTCCAGCGAGGTTGTTTTCCCTCATAAAGCTTTCAATGTCGCCGATCGTTCTATCTTTTGATATGCGCACCGACGCTTCGTCGTTTATAATGCCTTTGCGGAGAAGCCCGCTGAAGTTTCTGTCACAGATGTCATAAATCTCGTGGGACCATGCCGACAAAGATCCGTTAATCTGCTCCACCGCAAAATCCGATAAAAGACGAAGGTTGAAGTAATACAGGCATACTCCCAATAGGAGGATGGTGAGGAAAAGATGGATTGTGATCCTCGATGCGAGCGTACTGCCTATTTTCCAGTTGCGGGATTTCATCTGTTGCTGCACTCTATATTAATAACGTCCAAGTCTTAATTACCAATTCACTCTTTTGGGATAAACCCCAATATCGGTCGGGCCGTTTGCACCGTTTCGGGCCAGACGATTTCAGTGTCCTCGTCGATGAGTTGCGTATAGAGCGTCTTGGCGGTTTCTGGGTCGCTTTTGTCATCGTGGATGACCAGTTTGACTTCTCTGCCCAGAATGCCTCCACTCCTGTTGACGTCTCTTTGCCACAGCTCGAAGCCATGCTCCTGCTGCAGCGCGAAAGCACCGTACTGTCCCGTAAGGCCGAGGCTGACTCCAATTTTGATCGGCTCGGACCCGTGCGAAAAGCCGGTCGAAAACAAAAGCGTTAGAAGAACGATAGCAAATCGGAGCATATTCTATCTCCTCAGCCCGGATTCGATCGATCCTGCCCTGCTCAAAAGGTCGATGCACAAGTAACGACTTGTAAACGAGAATTGGGGAGAATGTCCTAAAATAACCCAGCCATAGGTGGTAAACAAGGAAATAGAGCGATCCCTCGCATCCTGCGAAAACCTCGCTCTTTTTTAGATGGTTTCCTGAGGCGTTATTTTACCGTCCTTCTCAAGGAGAAACACCTTGCCTCTCCATTCGACCCGCCTGCCGAACAGGGCGGCCGACCAGATGAGAAGGCTTATAAAGTCTCTGAGTGGAACGACAAACAGGTTGTGCTTGAGCATATCGTCACCCAGACGCCTGACCCCGACCATCCAAGCCATGGAGAGTCTCATCGCGACAACCGTTGCGAAAACGATCAGGCCCTGGCGCGAAAAGCCGGAAAACGCGAAATAGAGAAAAGAAAGCGCCGTTCCATTGGTAATCAACGACCCGGTGTGTCCCCACGGGGTGCAAGCCCGGATGCCTCTCGCCCACCTCAACTGGTGCTTGAAAAAACCGCCCATGGTGAGCCTTGATAGGACCGTTTCGACAACGCACTTCGATAGCTTGACCGGCAGGCCCGCCTTGCGGACCAGGTTTCCCAGCATGTAATCGTCGGCCAGGTAGGGGGCGATCGCTGGAAATCCCCCTATGGCTTCGATAGTCTTCTTTGTGACTCCAATGCATGCTCCAAAAGCAAACGAAATCCCTCCACCCATTTGAGCTACGAGAACCCCGGGGGCAAACTCGGAGGAAATTCCGGCGGCCTCGAGCTTAGACGGAAGTCCCGGGGCTTCCCCTGCGCGGTATAGACAGGTGACCAGGCCTTCGCCATTCGCGCAAAGCTCCTCGGAGATCGTCCGTATGAAGTCCGGCCCCACCCGGATGTCGCTGTCCAGCATGAGCAGGGTTTCATGGGTGGCGTGGGAAAACATGTTGTTTAGACTGTTGACCTTGGGGTTGGGACCGATTACGTCCGCGCTTATAACCAGTTGGATGGGGACATCGGGGAAGTCGGCCCGGAGCTTTTGCACGACAGGAACGGACGAATCCTTTGGATCGGCCACCCCGAAGATGATTTCAAATTCCGGGTAGTTCTGTCGGCAAAGGGATGCGTAGTTCTGATAGCCTCTGAAATCGGCGCCGCAAAGCGGAACCAGGACGGATACCGGGCGGCAGGGTTCCCCATTCCCATCCTCGGAACGGGACGCAGATAGGGTCTGTTCTTTTACGCCCTCCCGCCCACTTTTGGAGAAAAACCTCTCCGCGGCGATTATGGACGCAAGGTAATAGCCAACGGAAGCTATCGTCAGTGCACCGAAAAAAAACCTGACGGGCCCTACGATCATGGGAAACGACATGGACATGTCCCCGGGGAGGCAGACAAGCGCAACGCCGAAGCAGATCAGGATGGTGCCACCCCAACGCAGCCGGTCGACTTCTTCCCCCAAATAGAATTTTGCGCCGAAAACCGTCACCACGTAAACAATTGCCGTTGCCGGGACCACAAAACTTAAATTGGCCCAGGAAAGCACGGCAAGGAAAGAAAAAAAACTCACGGAAAGACACGCCACGCCGAGCATGAAGTTCACGTTGCAGGCTGTTCGCCTTATCGTGTCCGCAAGCCGGACAATTTCGATCGCCGAAACGTCTCCGACCTGCTTCATGCCCTTTGTAAGAAAAACGTCTCCGGCGGCGTTTGAAAAGACGACAACCAGTATCATCAGCGCGGTCAGCATGTTGAGCCCCCGCGGTGCGATTCGCTCGCCTCGAGCGCCGGTTCGGGCGAAGCGCTTTTCCCCTGGCCCGATAGAGACACCAGGCCAACCCCTAGAACAATCATGCCCGATCCAAACCATCGCGTCGGCGAAACTGATTCGTGTAGAAAGTAATTACCGGTGAAAACATCGAGGATGTATACCATCGCGGTTATGGGAACGACGTAGCTTAAGTCTGACCATGAAACGGCGGAAAGAAAGCAGGCGAAAAAAACGATCAATAGAACGATCCCTCCCCAGATGAAGGGGTTTTTTAGGGCGTATGCCAGCATGACAGGAGAAAACCCCCCCGCTGAAAGACGGCATCGAGGCTATGATTTTCATCCCCTTGCTGAGCAGGGTATTGGCAACTGCCTGGGCAATGACGGCAACGGAGACTACCATGGCTGTCTTCATAGGTTCGCTTCCAGGTCGGAGTAGGTGGAAAGGCTCACTTCGAGCCGAGCGATTTTTGCGCGCACTTCGGGGTGAACAAGGATAGAGAATTCCCTGTAGCGTTGCAGTCGCTCAGCATCGACCCTTTCAGGTGAGCAGCAGGGCAGGGCGGGGTGAAGATACAACTCGGAGGTCCCACTCGGCAGTCGGTCCAGAAAACACAGGACATATTCGAGGCTCATACTGCCGGTCAACAGGTTGCCGTATACGGTATTCGGAAAAATAAACCCTCGCTTCCCCAATATTCTTTTCATCCTCTGTGTTAAAAGCTTGAAAACAAGAGCATAGCCCGAGGCTTTGACGGGTGAATGCAAAAAGGGCAGGGCGGAAAAATACCTGTCCGCCGGAACGCGAATCCTTTTTATCCCGTAAGCTTCGGCATGTTCTATTATTGCATTAAGCACCACCGGATGGACGTGCATATGACAGTGGCTGTCCACGTGGGAAAAATTCAACCCGGACCGTGCGAATTTTTCAAATTGAGCACCGATTTCACTGAAAAGCTCCTTCCTTGCGCCGCTGCAGAAAAAATACTTGAGGCCCGCAAGTCCGGGGTCCGTTGGAAAATCACCAGTTTTTCCCGTAATGTGGGGGATCAGTTCGGGGGGCAAAACCGGCCGGCCGCATGCACAGGTGACATGAAGCCCCACCGCGAGGTCCGGGTTATCCTTTGCCAGGGCCACCGCATGGTCAAAGGCCTCGCCCGATGCCATTAGGCTTGTGCTTGTCAGGACACCTCGGCGCCTGGCAAGGATCACAGCGTCGTTTACTTCCCTGGATAAGCCGAAATCATCGCCGTTTACAATAAGGCGGCGCAGTTTCATCCCAGTGTCTTTTCAAAAGCGTTGCCGGAGAATTTCTTGCGTCGTGCCCGCAGTGTCAGGTAATCGCGCGCCTCCTTGTACAGACGTTTTCGCTCCTGGCTGTCGAAAATCGCCCTGCGCACAATCCTATAAATGACCTTCGGCCTGAAATAGTAACTCCCGTAGAAGTACTCGACGGCGTCCACGATTTCCTGCCTGCTTAGCCACGGGTATTCATAGTTTGCCATCTGGTGCCCAAGTTCGTCGGACATGTCGTCTTCTGTCAGAAAGCCGTTCGTTTGCAGATACTCGTAGAATTCAGTTCCTGGATAGGGGTGGGCCAAAGACACCTGGATCGTTTCCGGGTCTAGCCGTTTGGCAAATTCGATGGTTTGGGTTATGGTCTCCTTGGTCTCTCCGGGAAGGCCGATCATGAAGTCTCCATGAACGGTCAGGCCCAGTTCGCGGCAGTTCTTCATGAACGTAAGAGACTGTTCGAGGGTGATTCCCTTCTTCATGTTGTCCAGCACTTCCTGGACGCCGGATTCGAAACCGACTACCAGAAGCCGGCAGCCCGCCTCCTTCATTGCCTTGAGCATGTCGTAGTCGGCATGCACCCGGCTGTTGCAGGACCAGGTGAAATTGAGCGGCTTCAAATGCTTGCAGAGTTCGATTACCCGGCTTTTGCCCCACGCCCAGGTGTCGTCGTCAAAGAAGATTTCCTTTACTTCCGGAAAAATTTCGAGGGCGCGCTTTACTTCGGCCACAACGCTTTCGTTGCTGCGCACCCGCCATGGGTGCCCCGTAAAAGTTTGGGGCCAGAGGCAGTAGATACACCTCGCGGGACAGCCGCGGGAAGTGTAGAACGCCAGGTAGGGATGCTTCAAAAAAGGTATGTTGTATTTTGTCGGATCAAGGTCTCGCCTGTAAATATCGACGATAAAGGGAAGTGAATCCAGATCCTGGATGGGCGGGCGGTCCGGGTTGTGAACTATTTTCCCGCCGTCCCTGTAGCTGACGCCTTCGATATCCTTTAGCTCTTTTCCGGAAGCGAATTCGGCAACCGTATAATCGAACTCTTTGCGAGCGACGAAGTCGATGGCCGGAGAGGCCTTAAGAGCCTGCTCGGGCTGGACGGAAACGGGTGGGCCGACAAAGGCTATCTTGATGCTTGGATTGACACCCTTTATCTTCTCGCAAAGACGCACGTCGTTGTAAAAGCCTGGTTTGCTGGTGAAAAGCACGAGGAATTCAAAATTTTTAGCGATTTGAACCGTCTCTTCAGGGTCAATGCCGTGAGGCGGTGCGTCAAGGAGCCTGCTTTCCTTGATCAATCCGGCAGCATATCCGAGCCACACAGGGTACCAGTAAGAGTCGATTTCGCGTCGGGCGGGCCAACGCGCGCCGGCACCCCCGTCGAATTTTTCAAACGAAGGCGGATTGAGGAGCAAGGTTTTCATCTTCTCGTAGTCTCCTTGGGTTTCTGGGAGAAGGAACTATAAGGGGGTAGGGGGATCAATGTCAAGAATTCGGGAAGAGTATGCGGCTATAGTGAACCTTTTAAGCCGCTGAATCCACGGCCTTAACCGGGGTGAGCGGACCCCGCGGTGGATTCGAGCGGCAGGTTGAAAAGTCAATCGGGGCCTATCCGCATTCGACCGTCTCGCTGATTCCCTTGCCTGCCGGTACCATTGGCAGGACGTTTTCCCCGGTGGGAATAATGCAGTTGACCAGTGCCGGACCTGGGCTCTTCGAGCACTTCGGGCAGCCCTTTGACTACGTCCTGTTCGGTCCTGAAGGTGTAGGCCGGAATACCGTATGCTTTCGCGAGGATTTCGAAGTCGGGGTGGAATTTGAAATTGGTGGCCATGTGCCGGCCCTCGCAGTAGTACTCCTGGAGCTGGCGCACCATGCCGAGCTCTGAGTTGTTTAACAGGATTATCTTGACGCTCGGCACTGCTCCATCATCGTTGCCAGTTCCTGGATGGTCATCTGTATGCTGCCGTCTCCGGTCACCAGAATGACTTTGGTGCCCGGCGGAGAACCCAGGGACGCGCCGACCGAGGCGGGCAGACCAAATCCCATGCAGCCAAGCCCGCCGGAGGATACCAGGCTGCGGGGTCTTTTAAAATGGTAGTACTGGGCCACCCACATCTGGTGCTGGCCGACATCGGTAACGAT
>CAWEZA010000069.1:0-16706 GCA_963813125.1 uncultured delta proteobacterium
AAACCTGGATTTGCGCCCCGGAATTAAACCTCTCCGGGGGTGCGCGCCGCTAATCGACGAAATTCGCTTTTATTCCGTATTCAGTCAAAAACGGCGTAATTTGAAAAAATCTGAAGGCCGCCCGCAAAGCCCGTGCGGTCTTGGAAGGACATCCACACAGCATGGCCACCGTTCGAAACCGCCTCAAATCGATGATCGCCGGTTCTGCGCAGTTTGTTGCCGGCTATTCAGACCTCGCGGCGGAAGTAAATATAGTACTTGAAATCCCCAGGAACCCGGGGCACGGAGATTATGCCTCGAATTTCGCATTCGCTCTTGCCAAGCGCCTCAAGCTAAATCCCAGGCAAGTCGCCTCCGAAATCGTCAAAAACCTTGACGATTCGGCCGGCCTTCTGGACAAGGTCGAAATAGCGGGGCCGGGTTTTATCAACTTTTTCATCCAGCCCTCGGCTTGGCATGGAATCATCCGTGAGGTTTTGTGCGACCCGGGCAACTACGGCAGGCTCAAATCCGGCGGGGGACCCAGGGTCCAGGTCGAGTTTGTGAGCGCCAATCCCACCGGGCCGCTCCATATCGGCCACGGCAGGGGCGCGGCCATAGGCGACGTGCTGGCCAACCTTATGGAAGCCCGCGGCTGCCGGGTCCAGCGCGAGTACTACATAAACGATGCCGGAAACCAGATGGACACCCTGGGGCGCAGCCTCTATTACCGCTATTTGCAGGAGCTTGGCGAAAAGATCGAATTTCCCGATAACCACTATCGGGGTGAATACATGCGCGAACTTGCACGGGAGTTCATCCGAGATAAGGGCGAGACCTTTCGCCATTCGTCCCTGGAGGAGGCGCTTCCTGCTTTTACCCTGTACGCCTCGAGCCGGATCTTCGATGGAATCAAAGACGATCTCGACGCTTTCGGTGTCAGGTTCGACACCTGGTTTAGCGAGCGCGAACTCCACGACGGGGGCATGGTTGCAAAGACGATCGAATACCTGAGGGAGCGCGGCTTCATATACGATAAGGACGGGGCCGTCTGGTTCAGGAGCACCGCGCTGGGTGACGAGAAGGACCGCGTGGTGGTGCGGGCAAACGGGGCAACCACTTATTTTGCCGCCGATCTCGCATACCACAGGAATAAATTCGAACGGGGTCTTGAATCCGTCATAGACATCTGGGGCGCCGATCACCACGGGTACGTGGCCAGAATGCTCGCCGGCGTCGAGGCAATGGGAGGTTTCCAGGGACTCGGTGCGAGTCGTGCTCGTGCAGCTGGTGAACCTTTTGCGCGCGGGCCAGCCCGTGGCCATGAGCACCCGGGGAGGGGAGTTCGTGACCTTGCGGGAGGTTGTCGACGAGGTCGGAAAGGACGCTACACGCTTCCTGTTCCTTACGCGCCGGACCGACAGCCCGCTCGATTTTGACCTCGAAGTCGCAAAAGCCCGCAGCAACGACAACCCGGTCTTCTATGTGCAGTATGCGCATGCGCGCCTTTGCAGCATCTTCGAAGTCGCGCGCGAACGCGGGCTGGAATTTGACTGGCGCCGGGCAACCGATGAAACGCTCGGGCTCTTGCAGGTTCGGGAAGAATTTGAAATAATGAAACTTCTCGGAGAATACCCCGAAGTGGTCGGCGAATGCGTGAGATCGCTCGAACCGCACTATATCCCATACTATCTGCACCAGCTGGTGTCGCTTTTCCACGGTTACTATCACGACAACCGTATCCTGGGCGAGGACGCGGACCTGACCAAAGCGCGACTGTGTCTTGCACTGGCGATAAAGGAAGTCATAGGAAACGCACTGTCGCTCCTGGGGGTTAGCGCCCCTGAAAAAATGTAGCCGGATTTAACGAACGGCGGCCCACCGCCTCGGGAACAGGGGACGGGACAAATGATTCGTCCGAAGCTTGTCGTCGTAAATAATGACCGGGACGAACAGTCGCGAGCTAATCGAGACGGCAAAGGATTGCGCTTCGAGTTGAGCAGAATCAGGGTGGCTGTCTATGGGCTGGGCCTGGTTCTGTCGCTTTGCTTCATGTTCACACTCGGGATCTTTGTGGGCAGGGGCGCCTCCGTGACAAGGGCCGACGATTTTTCTTTGAAGGGCAGGTTCCTGCATCTTTTCGGGCTCGAAAACCAGATCGGGGCCGTCGGCGCCCAAGGCTTCCGTAACCTGGGAAGACCCGAAGAAGATGATCGAATCCCTGGACTACTACCAGGATTTGACCAGGAAAAAGGGCTCACCTCTCGCCATGATGCAGCGGGAAACCCAAAATCCCCCTCCCGCTTCTCCCGCTGGAGCCCCAAAGCAAGTTAAACCCGAGGTTAAAGCCGCAAAACAAGTTAAACCAGCGGCTGGAGCCGTAAAACAAGACAAACTCGCCGCCGCGGAGCTCAAAAAAACCGCAGGGCGGCTTGCCGCCGCACCGCCGGCAGGGCGTTACACGCTTCTTGTCGCATCGTTAAAAGAGAGTGACGCCCAGAAGCTCCTCGATAAGCTTAAAAGCGACGGGTATTCTCCCTTTGTCGAATCCATAGAATTTGGCTCCGCCAAATGGAACCGTATACTCCTCGGCTCTTTTTCCACCCGCGAAGCCGCCATAACTTTCGCCGATCGGTTCAACAAGAAGGAAAACACCGAAGCGCTGGTGATAAACGGTGCGAAGTGAGCGCGTGCGGCGTCGGCGGCAAATCGGCCTGATCCATGCGTTTAATTCCGGAATGTGAGATGGTGACCGCGACACCAAGTTTCCGGCAGTGTCGGGTATTTGAGATGTTTTGGCTTCCCTGCTGACTCTAAGCGAAGAGTTGCCAGGTGCCGTGCACATTGCAGATTCCCTTGTTGATATTTGCGATCGTGATTTTTGCATCTGAACGGTCAAGCTTCAAGGTGAAGTCGCAAGGTATTTTGCCTATGGGAATGTTTATCGTCGGGCCGTCAGAGGAGAAATGCGCCTTGCCTATCTTGAGAACTTGGGAGAAGAGGCTTGCCGGAATTTCAACAAGCTCGTAGAGTCGCTTCAACTGGAAATAGCGCAGTTGGATTATAGCATCGACCTCGGCGCAGTATTCACGGAACAACCTGTGTGCTTCTTCACACCTCTTGGCGGCAGTCCTGCAGTCCTGAATCCACGCCGCTTCCGTAAGTTTGCTGATGTGAAGAGTCTCCACCCTTAGACTCTTTGATTTGGATGATTTAAGACTAATTCTCCTTCCGTTCACCTTTACATCCCAAAAGCGTTGCCCGGTCGGCGCCAAATCCACTTTATGTCCGGCATAAGTGCATGCGGCAATGAAGGCGGAGTCGAAACTCTCCTGGAAGAGGGGCGATCCCATGAAGCAGTGATGGGTGAGTAGTTTCGACCTGAATTCGCTCTCAAAGCTTTCAGTGTTGAAAATCGACTCTGAATTCATTTGAGCTTCACAATTGGTCCTGAGAGCAATGATAAATTCCCGGAGACGCCGTTCTTCAGCCTCCGATACAGACATGGCAAAGTCAACCATGAAAGAGCTCCTGCTGGCCTTTTCTGACGAGATCCATACGGTTGAGATGTGTTCCCGGAAGCAGAATTGCCTCGATTTTTGGCTGCTCTCCAGTCAGGATCCAGTGTGTAAGATGAGCCAATTGGTAAGAGATTAGCGGTGGGACAGCGTCTCCCATGTGACGGTACATGTTTGAAAGTGCTGCCCCATTAAACACGAAAGAATCCGGAAAACCTTGCAGCGCGGCAATTTCTCTTATGGTACACAAGCGGTCCTGTTCGGGGTGAGCATAGCGTCCGTTTCCAACATGGGAACACTCCCGCTTTATTGTTTGCGCCGGTTTGTCCCAAGCCATTCGGCCATACACGTCCGGATATGATCCGAACCTCCTGGCAGCGGCAATTCGCTTCATCGAATTTGTCATCAGGCGCTCCGCATCCGGGCGCTTTAGAAGGTCCATCCATGACCCTCCGTCTTTGGGAATAGCAGCAATTCTTTGCCGTACCGACTCGGATGAAAAATCAGGAAAAGCTCTGAAACCGTCAGCGTCTGACGAGATTGCGCTGAAAGCCCTCCTGACCGTCAATGCTTCGTCTCTAAGATGCCAGCCGTCCCACAGGCTGTCCAGCGTATGCAGTGGGAGATCTTGCCTCGCAGCTATTACGATTGCCCGTTCCCGTATCTGCGGGAGGCCGAACCGCGAAAGTATGTACGTCCTTCCGAAGACATTATATCCATGGCTCTCAAGGTGCTTCCTGAACCATTCATAGTGATTCTTGAAATTTCCACGAATTAATTCGCGCGCATTCTCCATAACCACGACGTCCACGGAGAGCGCTACGGCAAACTCTGCCGAGCGGCGTACCAAACTGTTCCTGTGGTCGTCCCTAACATGATTTTCCGGAACCGCCCTGCTAAAACCCGTGCATGGAGGGCAGGTCAACAGGACGGTAATCGGAATTTCATCGGCGAGCGAAAGGGCTGACTTCAGTTGTTTTGGAGCAATCGTCGACAAGTCGAGCGCCACAGGATTTACACCTATATTCCGTGCATATGTCCTGTTACATTGGAGCCTGCCGGTACCTGCGCTCGGTTTGCCCTCTTCGGCATCAGCCGCCGCCACGATTCTGAAAGCCGGGTGCATATGAAACCCGTAGCTCATACCACCGGCGCCAGAGAATAGATCGACCACTGCAAACTCTCTAGTTTGCATTATTTGTCGCCTTTCTCCCCTTTAGGCAAACTCGTATGGGGTTTTTTGTAAGAACTGATGCGATATTTGACTCTCTTTTCTGCGACAGAAAGCAACCGACCTCGATCCGTCACGGGTTCATCGAAATGAGTGGGCATGCTGGAAGCGGTTGCTTGATTTAGCCATAACCAAACCTTCCGGATTGTTTCAATTGTTTGCTTGATCAGTTCACATTCCCACACCACCATCACTCGCCAGCCGGCCGCTACTAGTTGCTCTTCACTGCGCAGGTCTCGTTCCACATTTTCGGCGAATTTGCGCATCCAAAAATCAATGTTGCTTTTGGGGGTAGTAGCGTCTTTACAGCCGGGATGACGGTGCCAATAACACCCATGGACAAAGACAACAGAGTGATATTTAGGAAACACAAGGTCCGGCTGTCCCGGCAAATGTCTGCTTCTGAGCCTGTACCTGATTCCCAAGCGGTGCAAACCTGATCGGAGTATCCATTCGGGCTTCGTGTCCCCCCCGCGCACTTTTGACATGGCGATGGACCGTTGATCCGGAGTAAGAATATCCGTCATTTTACAGTTGTCGCGAACTGATGGTTATTAAAATGGCGAGAAAGGGAAAATAATTATTCCCGCCCGGCATCGCTCGCGATTTTACATCGTTAGCCAAATTAATACAATAAATCGGCCGAAAAGCGTTTGCCGTGAAAGGCGGTGCCTCAAGGAAACGGCAGAGGAAGATCGGAGAGGCAAGTATAAGAGAGGGTTGGGGGGGGACCATGTCGTCGGTAAACGGATGCTGAAGACGTTGCGTCAGTGCGAGTGAACTTGACAAAAAGGGGGGCTGAAGGAAAAAGAAGCTTTTGCCTGGATGGTTGACGTACAGCGTATAACATGGTAGGCATAGAATGATTTTAGGTTTCCGCGACAAGCGGACTCGGGAGTTCTTCGAAGGCGAACGGGTCAAGGCCTTTCACGGGATCGAGCGGCAGGCGATGCTGCGGCTCGAACGATTGCACGCCGCCGACCGTTTGATCGCGTTGAACACGCCAGGCAACCGCCTGGAAGGGCTGAAAGGGGATCGCAAGGGCCAGTACAGCATCCGTATCAATGATCGATGGCGGATTTGCTTTGAATGGCCGGAAGATTCACCGGGACCGCTGAATGTGGAAATCGTAGATTATCATTAAGGAGGTGTAACATGGCGCGACTTCTTATCCATCCAGGAGAGCACCTGGCCGACGAGTTGCAGGCTCTCGGCATGAGCGCCAACCAGCTGGCTAAAGAATTGGGCGTGCCGACTAACCGGCTGACACAGATCATGGCCGGCAAGCGCGGTATTTCAGGCGACACGGCCTTGCGGCTCGGCAAGTGGTTCGGCACTGGGCCGGACATCTGGATGAACCTGCAGAAAAACTACGAGCTACGGCTTGCGGCGCAGGAAATGGGCGATGCCCTGCAAAAGATTCCCGAGCATCACTGTAAGGCAAAGGCGGGCAATGATCTACAGGTCTAGCGAAGGTGCTGCGGAATTTATTAAGGTGGAGATAGGCGACGCTTCGCATTTAAAGGGCAAAGAAGCCCTCGGGCCTGAGCCTGTCCATTCTTGTATTCGCGATATGTATGCATGAAACAACCCCTTTAAGACTTGACGACAACAAAAAGTTCCAGGTTCTCGTCGCGATCCTGGCGCACCTGTCGCCATCAATCAGGCAATGGCGTTAAGACCGGGACGCTCCACAAGCGAAAAGGGTTTGAGCATTTCCTTGAAGCCTACTGAAGTGTAACATCACGCAATGGGTTGTTGATTCGGATACCGGCGATTACCTGCCCATGTTGAAGATCCTCATTAGTATCAGAGAATGTCCTAGAGCTCATACAGGTTGTTTCGTGACCAAGATTCCATACTCCCGCTGTACGTCTCGCTCAGCTTTAGCAACTCATCGGCTGCCTCATCCAGGCGATTCTGTTTCTCAACAAGCTCTTCAAGGTGGGCCCTGATCAGCCTGTTTACGGATGTGTTCTGTTCCGCCGCATACCGCCTGGCTTTTTTTAGCAGCTCTTCCGAGATGGCAAGTGTGAGATTGGGCATGGCGTCGGCTCCTTTCTTAATCCCTTCTTAATACATATTATGTGTTACCTCAAGGGATCCACTTCCCCCGCGCTCCGGTTGGCGGATGTAGTCAGCGAGGACCTTCACTCGTTGGGACTTCGACGCGCTTTTCTTAGGGTTCCTGATTTTTTTGACACAAGCCATTGCAGGCTTTAACAGCGCCACGGCCAAGCTGGTGGCGGATGAAAGCGGAACCATCCAACGGGCGATCATCGTGAGGAAATTTCCAAACATCTCCCTCATCCATTTTCCCAATATACCCTGAATCCGCAATGATGAATCCCCAATCACATGGATTTTCCCCCCCGGCCAGAGTTTTCCGCCGCTTATCTTAAGGGTTGACTGGGGGATAGTGCTGCGGCTATATTGTAGCTACTATTTGTCCGAAAACTGCAACTCGAGCGTGGCCGGTGCACGGCCGCGGCGAACCGAAAACCCGGCACATGACAGGCTGAGATGATGAGATACGCGGAGACAGGCTACAATCTGGAAATCGATTTGGCTACCGGGAACATTGAACGGGTGGAAACAGACCCGAAACTCATGGAAACACATCTGGGGGGGCTTGGCACCGACGTTAAATTGATGTGGGACAGGGTTCCGCCCGAGACTCACGCGTTCGACCCGGAGAACCTCCTGATATTCAGCACCGGGCTTTTGTGCGGCACCCCCGCCTACAGCGCCAACAGGACCATCGTTACGACCATCTCTCCCCAGACCGGACTCATGGCGTACCCGATGATGGGAGGGTTCTGGGCGGCGGAATTAAAGTACGCGGGCTATGACAAGGTGATCATGCGCAACAAGTCCCCGAATCTCGTCTACATCTGGATCCACAACGACAAGGTGGAGATACGCGACGCTTCGCATTTAAAGGGTAAAGGCGCTCTTGAAACACAGGAACTCATAAGGGAAGAACTCAACCAGCCCAACGCGCAAGTGTCTGCCATTGGCCTGGCCGGAGAAAACCGCGTCTTCTTCGCCTCGATCGAGCAATCACGGTCGAGCGCCAGCAGGCTCGGGTCCGGCGCGGTCATGGGGGACAAGGGGGTAAAGGCGATAGCCGTTCGCGGGACAAGGGACGTCCAGCTTGCCCATGGGCAGGAGTTCATGGCGCACTTGAAGGATTTGGACGCGTTTGTAAGACACCGCAACGCCAATCCCCTGCCGAGTAGACTCATCATGGATATCCACACCGGCGTCGGTTCGCCTCAGGCCATAAAGCATGTAAACGAGAAATGGCACACGGAGGGGTTTGCCTGGGGAAATGCCCGGTACCGCAGAAAGAACTTCTGGACAGACGAGATCGAGAAGAGTTGGACAAAGACCCAGAAAGCCGCAATAACGCGGTTCATAAGCTGTTTCAACTGCCCGCAGCAATGCGGCGCGCTGATTAATTTCGAAGACGTTCCGCCCTACATGGTCAAGTGCTTCTCGAAGCTTTCCTATCTCATCGGGGCGGGTGTCGACGATCAGGCCTTCACCTGGAAAATCCTTGAGCGCGCCTTCGAATATGGCCTGGATTCTTTTTCCACGCCCCAGGTATTGGCCTTCGCGATAGAACTCCACGAGGCCGGCATTTTTACCGACAAGGATTTCGAAGGGTGCCCGACCGATAAGGAGGGGAGGTTTTTCTGGCTGCTCGAGCGTGTGGCCAGACGGGAAGGAATCGGCGACCTTCTGGCCGAAGGCACCTACTGGGCCGCCCGAAAAATCGGCAAGGGTGCGGAAAAATTCGACCACAACACCATAAAGAAGCATGAACAGATGAACGTTAAGCTGGGCATGCTCGACCCCCTATACTTCCTGATGTTTTCGACAAACGAGAAGGTGAGCATCACGCAGATCGAGGGCAATTGGCCCCAGTCGCCGTTTGCCTCGAAGGAAGACCGGGAGGAGTGGGTAAAAGACTGGGTCCAGCTTCCCGATGAAAAGTTCAAACAATACTTTATCGACTGGGAACCGCGCGGGGAAAAGAGTTTCCCCTACTACCCGACCCCGGAAATCTCCTCTGAAATCGTCGACTGGATGGAGATGCTGCACAATATCGACGACGCCCTGGGCTTGTGCGCCGGCATGGGATCGTTTTGCTTAAAACCCGCCTACCATATTCACAACTATCACAAGTTCATTTCAGCCGCGACCGGGATGGACCTGGGTGAAAATGAATTAAAAAAGATAACCAACCGGAACCGCAACCTGCACCGTGCCTTCAATAACAGGCGGGGGATGAGCCGGGCCGACGAAAAACCGCCCGAGGACCATTGGAAGCACCGGTTCCCCGAACTCGAAGAAAAGCTTTTGACCACCTACTACGAGTTCAAGGGGTGGAATTACGACGGCGTGCCCACTCGCAAACGGTTGGAGGAACTCGACCTGGCTTACGTGGCCGACGACCTCGAAAAAAGGGGAGTGCTTAAAGGTTGAAAGTCCTCCCGCAAAATAATCGCCGGGCGGGGGGCTGTAAGGTTTGAAGATAGCTGCGTCGGGCCAGTGTTTTCCTTGACTTTTACCGGCGGCTTCCTTAAAAATACTCGTTTGTTCTTGAAATTCTAAGATCATCGGGGAAAAAATGGAAGCTCTTCAAGCCGTTAGAGGCATGAACGATATATTGCCCGAGCAGGTTGGCTGGTGGCAGTCAATCGAAAGGGTGGCGCGGGAGGTCCTCGAAAACTTCGGGTACCGCGAAATCAGGACTCCCGTTGCCGAAAAGCTCGAGCTGTTTGCCCGCGGGATCGGGCAGAGCACCGACATAGTCGAAAAAGAGATGTACGCCTTCGAGGACAGAAACGGCGAATGGCTCGCCCTGCGCCCCGAGGCCACCGCTTCGATCGTAAGGTCTTATGTCCAGCATGGGCTGCATGCGGATGCAGGCCACCGCAAGTTCTATCAGCTCGGTCCGATGTTCCGGCACGAACGCCCCCAGAAAGGCCGCTACAGGCAATTCCATCAGATCGACGCCGAAGTCTTCGGGTTGGACGGCCCGATGATCGATGCGGAGATGATGCACATGCTCGGCCTCATGGTGGAGCGGATGGGGATCTCGGGCGTCAGTTTGAATATCAATACCCTTGGGTGCGCGGAGTGCCGCCAGGTTTACAGGGAAGTCCTTAAAACTTTTCTTTCGCAAAAGGAAGGCGGGTTTTGCGAGGACTGCCTGCGCCGCCGGGATACGAACCCTTTAAGGGTTTTCGACTGCAAGGTGAAAAGCTGCGCTGAGTTGCTCGACAGCGCCCCGCGGCTTATCGATCACGTATGCTCCGATTGCCGCGCGCACTTCGATGCGGTAAGGGGCTGCCTCGATAAGCTCGGCACGCGCTACGCCGTAAATCCCAGGATTGTCCGGGGCCTGGATTATTACATGCGGACGACTTTCGAGGTGATCACCGACCGTCTTGGCTCACAGAACGCCATCGGCGGCGGGGGCCGCTATGACGGGCTGGTGCGCGATCTCGGCGGCCCTGATGTCGCCGCGGTGGGGTTTGCGATGGGCATGGAACGGCTGGTGCTGCTGCTCGAGCAGGAAAAAGAAAAGCCGGTTCGCTCCGCGCGCTGTTTTATCGCCTCCCTGGGCGAGCAGGCGAGTGGCGCCGCATTTTTACTTGCCCAGCAGTTGCGGGCGCGCTCCATAGAGACCGAAATCGACTACGAGGGCCGAAGCCTAAAAAGCCAGATGCGCCGAGCCGATAAATCCGGGGCAAGGTATGTCCTGATACTCGGTGAAGAGGAACTGGCCAAGCGTCAAATCCAGTTGCGTGATATGCTTACAAAAACTCAAAGGCTTCTGCCTCTGGAAGACATTGTTGAAACCTTGCTCGCGGCCGATTAGCGGCACGGGAGGACCTGATTGACGGAGAAAGATTTTGGTTGGTTCTTAATCCTGTTAATCCTGTCCAAGAATCGTCGTGTACGGAAACGGAGAAAATATAGTGAACGATATCGAACGCCGGCCTGGCGATGAATCTTCAGACCTTCAGGAAGTGGCGGTCGTGCTCGACCAGCTTGGTGAATGGCAAAAGACGGTTAACTGCGACAGCCTGAGGTCCGGGGACGTGGGCAGGGAAGTCGTGTTGATGGGGTGGGTGCAGAGGCGGCGCGACCACGGCGGGTTGATATTTGTCGATCTAAGGGACCGGGAGGGACTCACCCAGGTCGTGTTCGACCCGAATATCAACGGGCAAAGCCATGAACGCGCGGGGGTTATCCGCAGCGAGTACGTCATAGCGGTCAAGGGGAGCACGCGTTTTCGCCCCGAGGGGATGACCAACCCGAAGCTGCCCACCGGGGAGATCGAAGTCGCGGCGGCGGAGTTAAAGATACTCAACATCTCCAAAACGCCTCCCTTCCAGGTCGAAGACGACGTGGATGCTAGCGAAAACGTTCGCCTCAAGTACAGGTACATCGACCTTCGCCGTCCTAAACTTTTCAAGAACCTGTTGGCAAGGCACAAGCTCGCCCAGATGACGCGCTCCTATTTTAGCGACCTCGGCTTTATCGAGGTGGAAACCCCGGTGCTTACCCGCAGCACGCCTGAAGGGGCCCGGGACTACCTTGTGCCCAGCCGGGTAAACACCGGCAAATTCTTCGCCTTGCCCCAGTCGCCCCAGCTTTTCAAGCAAATCTTAATGGTCGCGGGCTTCGAGCGCTATTTCCAGATAGTCAAGTGTTTCCGCGACGAGGACCTTCGGGCCGACAGACAGCCGGAATTCACCCAGCTCGACCTCGAGATGAGCTTTATACGCGAAGAAGACATTTACTCCATGATCGAAGGCTGGGTTGACCGGTTATTCCTGGAGCTCAAAGGGTTTTCCCCTCGCCCGCCTTTTGCCCGCATGACTTACGGGGAGGCGATGGACCGCTACGGGACCGACCGGCCCGACACCCGGTTTGGCCTCCTGCTCACCGAGGTGACCGACGTCGTCGCCCAGTCCGAGTTCCGGGTTTTCCGGCAGGCGGTCGAGCGGGGCGGGATGGTCAAGGCGCTTCGCGTCCCGGGCGGAAAAGATCTTTCGAGAAAAGAACTCGACGACCTGATCGAGTTCGTAAAGATCTTCGGGGCCCAGGGCATGGCCTGGATAAAGATCCAGTCCGACGGCTGGCAGTCTCCGATAACCAAGTTCCTCTCCCCCGAGGTGCAGCAAGGCCTCTCCGAGCGCCTCGGCATAGAGACCGGGGACGCGATACTTTTCGTTGCCGATCAGCGCAAGATCGTAAACGACGCGCTGGGAAACCTGCGGGGGCGTCTTGGCAAACAACTGGGGTTGATCGACCCGGAACTGTTCAATTTTGTGTGGGTGACCGATTTCCCTCTGCTCGAATGGGACGGAAACGAAAAGCGCTTCACCTCGGTGCATCACCCCTTCACCTCGCCGCTCGAATCCGATATGGGGCTTCTCGAGACCCAGCCGGAAAAAGTCAGGAGCAGGGCGTACGACCTGGTGCTAAACGGCATCGAGATCGGCGGGGGCAGCATCCGTATTCACCAGCAGGAGGTCCAGAAGCGGGTTTTTCAGGCCCTGGGGATTTCCGGGGAAGAGGCGATGGAAAAATTCGGCTTTCTGCTCGAGGCGCTCCAGTTCGGCGCTCCCCCTCACGGCGGGATAGCCTTCGGGATCGACCGGCTCGTAATGCTGCTTTGCGGCTGCGGTTCGATACGCGATGTGATCGCATTCCCCAAGACCCAGAAGGCGACCTGCCTCATGACCAGTGCGCCCTCGGAGGCCGACGTCAATCAGTTGCTCGAGCTCTGCCTCAAGGTCGAATGCGACCGGAACAAATAGGAAAGGAAAAGAGCCATGGCTCGTTGGAACCCCGGGAAGCGGGTGCTGGACCATGTCAATCCTGAGCTTTTGCGCCGCAAGGTCGAGGACCTGGACGAACCCAACCTGATGCGGGATGTTTTCCCCTACTCAGAGGTGCCCAAGATCACTTTCGACCACAAGCTGCTGGCAATAGACCCGGCGGAAGAATTCTTCATTACCGATACGACCTTCCGAGACGGCCAGCAGGCCCGGCCCCCCTACACCGTGGCCCAGATCGCAGCGATATTCGACCTGCTTCACCGCCTTTCCGGCCCCAACGGGGTCATTCGGCAGACGGAGTTTTTCCTCTACACCGACAAGGACCGGGAGGCCCTGGATGCGTGTCTGGCCAAGGGGTACAAGTATCCGGCGATAACCGGCTGGATCAGGGCCGTGGAGGAAGACCTGGACATCGTGGTAAAACTCGGTTTGAAGGAAACCGGCATTCTGACTTCGGTTTCCGATTACCATATCTTCCTCAAACTCCAGAGCAACCGGAAGGCGGTGCTCGAAAAGTACCTGAAAATCGTCCGGACCGCCCTGGATAAGGGCATTGCCCCGAGGTGCCATTTCGAAGACATCACCCGGGCCGACGTGTACGGCTTCTGCATTCCGTTCGCCATCGAACTGATGCGGTTGAGGGAGCAGAGCGGCATAGACATAAAGATTCGCATCTGCGATACGCTCGGCTTCGGTGTGCCATACCCGGGGGCGGCCCTGCCAAGAAGTGTCCCGAACCTCGTCCGGGCGTTCATAGACGATGCCGGGGTCCCGGGTCGCCTACTCGAGTGGCACGGCCACAACGATTTCCACAAGGTGCTGGTAAATGCCGCCACCGCCTGGCTCTACGGGTGCGGGGGGGCGAACGGAACGCTTCTGGGCTTTGGCGAGCGTACGGGCAATGCCCCCGTCGAGGGCCTCATTTTCGAGTACATCGGCCTTAAAGGTTCGGCCAACGGCGTGGACACGACCGCGGTAACCGATATCGTCGAATACTTCCAGGCCGAACTCGGCTACACCGTGCCGGCCAATTACCCGTTTGCCGGTGAGGACTTCAATGCCACGAGCGCGGGCATCCACGCCGACGGGCTGGTGAAAAACGAGGAAATCTACAATATTTTCGACACCACTAAATTGCTCAAAAGGCCGATCAGCATCACCATAACCGACAAATCGGGCATTGCCGGCGTGGCCTACTGGGTGAACCACCGGCTGAAGCTGGAGGGCGAGCGCCGCCTGGACAAGAGGCATCCAGGCCTCCTCAAGATTTTCAAACGGGTGATGGCCGAATACGAAAAGGGAAGAAACACCTCGATATCCAGCGAGGAGCTGGAACGCTGGGCGCGGCGCTACCTGCCGGAGTATTTCATCTCCGAGTTCGACAGGCTAAAGCAGCGAGCCTATCTTCTTGCCGCTCACCTCGTCGGGGAGGTGGTCGAAAGCGACATGATGAGAAGCTTTGTGCCGGAGCGCCAGGAGCCTTTGCTCCAAACTCTTCTGGAACTGAACCCCTTTATACAGTATATTTACGTTACCGATGGGCAGGGGCTTAAAATCACCCATAATATTACGCACATAGTGGATAAATCCAAGTACCAGAGCGCCGTGGTCGGAGAGGATCTTTCCGACCGCCCGTGGTTCATTCAGCCTATGAAAGACGGGAAGGTGCATGTTACCGATTTTTACACTTCGCGCTACACGGGGGCGCTCTGCATAACGGTTTCGGCGCCGATAAGGGATGCCGACGACGAGATTGCGGGAATCCTCGGCATAGATATCCGCTTCGAAGACCTTGCCAAGATGGAGAAGGCCGGCGAGCGGGAAGGTTGAAGCCGGGGCCGGTGAAAATGAGGCCTTAAGCGGAAAAGAAAAGGAAGGGGCGCTGATGCGGGCCGCTGCGAGCTCACTTACGAGGCAAATTCTAAAGCCGAAAGCTGGTGAGCGTTGAGAGGGTCACCGCTTCGCGCCTTTTGCTCCTCGTTTTCGCGGGTGAACGGCCGCGCGGTTCGACTGCTGCTTGGCCTCGTCTTTCTGATCTTTTCACTGGCGGCGTGCGCAACACACCCACGAGGCCCCATCGCCCGGGTCCCTCACCACGGGCTCAGCTCCCAGAGACCTTATAGAGTAAACGGCATCTGGTACTACCCTCTGCCAAGCGCCAGGGGCTACGTCGAAGACGGGGTGGCCAGCTGGTACGGGCCGGGCTTTAACGGGAAGCCTACCGCCTGCGGGGAGACTTACGATATGTGGGCGTTTACGGCCGCGCACAAGACGCTCCCCCTGGGGACCTACGTCAAGGTGACGAACCTCGAAAACGGCAAATCGGTCGTGGCAAAGATTACCGATCGAGGACCTTTCGCGGCGGGCAGGATCATAGATCTTTCGGCCAAATGCGCCCAGAGCCTGGGGTGCTGGACAAAGGGGCTGGCAAGAGTAAGAGTCGAGGCGGTCCAGGGCGCGACCGAACAGGTCGTCGGCAACGCCACCTACTGGAAGCCGGAGCCGGTGAAATCTTTCCGGTACGGCAAGTTCGCCGTGCAGGTGGGCGCTTTCCAAAACGAGACCAATGCTTATCGTCTGCAGGATAAGATGAGAGCGCGCAACTGCCGGGTAAGAACCGGTTATGTCCCGGAGAGGCCGGGTTTGTGGTACAGGGTGCAGGTTGGCTCATACAAGGATCTTGTCGTTGCGAAGGAGCAGGCCCGGAAGTACCGGGCCGGCGGTTTCCCTGGCGCTTTTGTAATCGCTGTTGACGGGCAATAGAGATGATAGACATCATAAAGTACCCCTCGGAGAGGGCGGAAAGCAAAATTTCGGAAATTGCGCGGCGAAGACCGGGGGCGGACCCGGAAATCGAAGCGAGGGTGATCGAGATAATCAGGGCGGTAAAGTCGGAAGGCGACAGCGCGGTGCTGCGCTACGTTCGCCGGTTTGACGCTCCGGGCCTGGAAGTTGGGCGCCTTAAGGTCTCCGATGAGGAGATAGACGCCGCGTGCCGCGAGGTGGATGCCGAATTTCTTTCCATCATCCGGACGGCTATCCGAAACATTGAAGAGTTTCACAAGCGGCAGCTGCACTATTCGCATTTCTCGACCGCGCCGGACGGTACATTCCTCGGCCAGCAGATAAGGCCCGTAAGGGCCGCCGGCGTGTATGCTCCGGGAGGCCTGGGCGGGGAAACCCCTCTTATCTCCTCGGTCCTCATGAACGTCATCCCCGCCGCTCTTGCCGGAGTGGTGGACATTGCGATGATAACGCCTCCAAGAAAAGACGGCAGCGTCAATCCTTTCCTGCTCGCCGCCGCCCGCGAGGTTGGGGTCGGAAGAATTTACAAGGCCGGCAGCGCATGGGGGGTGGCGGCTCTGGCATACGGCACCGAATCGATCCGCTCGGTCGATGTGATCGCCGGTCCGGGCAATATTTACGTGGCGCTCGCCAAAAAGATCCTTTCGGGCGAGGTGGGCATAGACATGATCGCCGGTCCCAGTGAAATCCTGATCCTCGCCGATTCGAGCGCGAGGGCCGACTACATTGGAGCCGATCTTTTGAGCCAGGCGGAGCATGACGCCATGGCGAGCTCGGTTTGCATTACCACCGAAGAAAGCCTTGCCGGAGATATCGCCGCGGAAGTCGCGAGGCAGATGGCGGCCCTTCCCAGGGCCGAGACGGCGGCCAAATCGATAGACCGTTTCGGGGCCGTTTTCGTGGTCCTTGATATGGACGCCGCTTTCGAACTCTCCAATCGCATAGCCCCCGAACACCTCGAACTGCATCTAAAAGATCCGTTTCTCTGGCTTGGAAAAGTCGAAAACGCCGGGGCGGTCTTTATCGGCGACCACACCCCGGAGCCTGTCGGGGATTACTTCGCCGGTCCCAATCACGTGCTGCCGACAGCCGGGGCCGCAAGGTTTGCCTCGGCGCTCGGAGTAGACGATTTCCTCAAAAAGACCAGTGTCATCGCCTATTCCCGCGCCGCCTTCGAAAGAGACGCCCACTCGATCATACGGCTGGCCGAACTCGAAGGGCTGACGGCCCACGCCGAGTCGGTGCGGATCCGGCTGGGGAAATGACCGGCCCGGGATAGAAACCCTCATTATGATCGTAGGGGCC
>CAWEZA010000070.1:0-21441 GCA_963813125.1 uncultured delta proteobacterium
CACTCTATTTTCAATATGCCGGCAAGCAGGTCGGTCTGAACCAGTACGACTGCGGCATGAGTGTCATTGATCTGGTAGGCTATTTCATCACCTGTCAAGCGGTAGTTCCCGAGTGTGAGGGGGGAGCCGATCATCTGCGCCGCTATCATGACTTCCGCATATTCGAGGCAATTCGGCATGTAAGTGATGACTGGATCACCCTTTCCGATTCCGCAATCGAGCAGTCCATTTGCGAGTTGAGATGCACGCTGCCACAACTGGGCATAGCTCAAAAAAACCTTATCGTTCCTGACTGCGATCTTATGAGGATTTTTACGAACATGACCTCTCAGGGTGTTGATTCCGTTGCTTGTCGAAGTTTTTTTCCCGGGTTGTTTTCCTATGAAATCCATTGTTATGTCCTCCTTTCTATATTGAGGTGTTAATCCGATAGCCAAGCTTCCATCACCGGACTGCTTATCCATGGTTTCCGAATCTCATGTCATTGTATTATAGTCACTGACTATGGTCAACCAAAAAATAATGTTTCACCCTCGCTTGCATAAAAAATGATCGGCTCTGCGTGGTCTGTTCGTGGAGGATTACGTGACTTTCAGTTACCTGTTTTTTTGGGGGAAAAGATTATTTTCCGGAAGTATTCTTCCATGGCTGCTTCTATGTCATAATTGCCATCATGCAGGCACCAGTCATACAATATTCCTCGAGAGACGCTCAGGATAAAACGCGCGAATTCATCGGGTCGGATATCCATTTGTATGACACCTTTTGCCTGTCCTTCAGCAATGGAATCACGAATCGTTTTGTAAAATGGTCTTTGTTTATCAATGAAAAAGGCGGTACCTGTATCCAGTTGGGCCTTGTATATTTGTTTAACAAAATCGATGCCTCTTTGTTTTGCATAGCGCGCCTGGGTGCAAACCGTAAAGATGATTTTGTCGACAGAGGATGTGTTATTGTCAAGCTGAGTCAGTTCCTTTTCTGAAAATGGCATCAATGGTAGTATATGTTTCAATGATGATATCCGATTTGGATTTAAAGTAGTGATAAAATAGCCCTTTGGCTATTCCAGCTTCTTTAGTTATATCATCTATTGTAACATTATCAAACCCTTCCGCAGCTATCAATCTAACGGCAACTGTGACAATCCGTTCCCTTGTTGCCTGTGCTTGTAAGTCGCGGCTTGTGATGCTGGTTCGTTTCATTCAGAGATTTCTCCCTAGATTATGAATTAATTGTTGCTCTAATATCAACTATCAATAATGGTAAAATAAAAAGTATATCATTGTGTTGAAACAATAAACACCACGAACTCGCTTACTTCCCCCATCCCCTCGTGTGGATGGCGATCGAACCCGGGTTCAGGCCTTCGATCTTTTTGGCCCGGAGCAAGAAGGGGCGGATTTTGCCGAACAGAACTCCATCCGCTTGTTGTGGGATTCGAGAAGCTTCCAGCGAACAATCGGGATATCGAGAAGCAGTTCTCCGGAGAGCCTGAAGATCTCGGTGTCTTTTTGTGCCTGAATCCGGAATTTGCAGGGAAGACGAAAAAGAAAATTCTCTTCGGCGAAAAAATCACCCTTATACAGGGTGTCGACGGGCCGATCGTCAAGACATAAAGTGACGCAGCCGCTGTATATGATGAACAGCTCGGAAGATTTGCCCGTCTCGATCCACTGGCCGGCTTTGTATTCGTCCGCCGCTATGACGCGGGCCAACCTGTTTTGGACCGGACTGGATATGGATTCGCCGAAAAGCCAGGTTTTTTGAAGAAAGCTCCTCTTTTCATGCATCGCGGTGAGGTCGTTCAAAATTCCGTTTGTCTCAGTAATGTGGAGATAAAGACTCAGTGGGATTTCAAGGGCGTTCACAAAAGATGTGGTCCTGTAGGTTTCCCCTGTCTGCAGTCCCATGAGGGCAGGTATCTCGCCGATGAGTGTCCCCGGTGAAAGCCTGTTTGAAATGCCTGAGGTCGTGTCCACCATCTCGACGCCGCCTGTAAGTATCAGGTAGATGGCGCTGCGAGACTGCGCCGGCCTTTATCAGGATGGATTGAGGGTTAAAGGAGCGGATGGGGCTGCTTGTGAGCAGACGAAGCTGGTTTTGGGGGACTGAGGGGCAATAGCTTTCGAGGTATCTGAACGCGTACATGCGAAGGTAGTCCTGAAAGGCCGGGATGAGGGTGTCGAAAGTCCCGAAAGGCGCGCCCGAACCGATTTCCTTCTGCCTCATGGTAAGCTCCCCGGAGGTGTGGGCCAGGATAAGCCTCTTTGACGGGTCCGCCTTGAAATCTTCGCAATTGCCGTGAATCATGCCTCCGCCTGCGTCTATCTTTTTGAGATCGGCTTTTTCCGCGTAGTTTTTCACCACGGTGTTGTACATCTCGTGTGGTATGCCCGGAAGAGAACTCCCTGAGGTTATCATTTGCCTGAGTACCTCGAGGTCGATTATGTCCGCGAAATGTGCGTAAGTTCTGTAGCCGTCGAGCCACATGGTACGAAAAAGGAATATGGTGGTTTCGACCGGGTGGGGAGAAAACATGGGGCGGACCTGGAGTCCTTCGATTTCGTTCCACACGTCTTGTTCCAGGTCGCAACTCTCGAAGTAGTCCCTAAAGTCCTGCTCGCCGATGGAAACCAGGGAAGCCAGTTTCTTGGCTGCCGAAGCCCGCACGAGTCCTGTGGCGTAATATTTGATCCGGTGATCGACGTGCATAAGGGTTGCCAGGCCACAGAAATGGTCGTCGTGGGCATGGGTCTGGAAAATCCCCTCTATTTCGCTTACCCCGATCCCGAGAGCCTCGAGGGTGTGGAGTATATTGGGGCCGGCATCGACCAGGTAGATTTTTCCCTGGAAAACTATAATCGCGCTCATGCACGGGCGGTTGGGGTCCCATCCGTCCCCGTCGCCCGAATGGATTACCGCAAAGTATTCCCTGCGGGCATCGTGGAAGCCTAGCGAGTACGGAGAATCATACCCGACAGAGGGGGGCAGATTGAGGTCCACCTGGACGCTTTGTTC
This sequence comes from uncultured delta proteobacterium, assembly GCA_963813125.1. GTDB lineage: Bacteria > Desulfobacterota > Syntrophobacteria > Syntrophobacterales > Syntrophobacteraceae > SbD1. The sequence goes on from CAWEZA010000070.1 coordinate 3,019, forward strand.
TTTATACTGGAATTCGAATACGTTCATCCGCAGCCTGCGGATAAAAACCCCGCCCCTGATTTCCACCGGCTCATCTTCAACGGCCACGGTATCGAGCAGATCGGTTGGTTTCCGGATAGAACCGAAGGCAAACCTTCGTTTCATGCGCATGAGGTTGTGCGCCAATTTCGCCGAAGCCCCGGCAGCGATCAGTTCCTCTTCAGTGACAAGCCCGAAGCTGCCGCGGTAGATATATTCGACCTGGGCGTCGAGCCGTGCCGGAGATCCGATGAGCAGGGGTTTTATGCCCGTGTTGCCGGGGTGGCCGGGGATGCACATCCCTTGCCTGTACATCATCTGCAGGACCGGAAATTCGGCAAGGTTCGAAAAGGCCCCGTTTTGGATCATCACATCGGAGAGCAAAATCGCATTCGGGCCGGTTTCGTAAACCACTCCCCGAACTTCTTTGTCGGCGATTATCCCCGATTTTATGAGGTGTTTGCAGATGTCGGCCGGGCATCCGCACAAGACGAACAACCCGGCTTCGGGCGCCTCGACAAAGAATGTTCCCGCGGATATCTTCTTTCTGGCCAGCATATTGTACCCTTTGAGAGGAATTATGTGACAGGGAAGATGCGCAAGCAAAACCATTTATGAGATAAATAACGCCTGAACAGGCAAGTCTGGTGCTTTTTTCCCTTTCGGAAGACCGACCCATGACGCCGTTCTCCTGAATCTATGGCAAAATACGAGTTGCCTATGAAAGGCGGAACTCCCCAAGCGACTAAGCCATTTTGCTGCATTATGACCTTACCGCATTTATGAAAAGAGTGCAAAATATTATGCCGCGCCATGGCAGTCGAGAAACTTCGGTCTCCACTTTAATAAAGCGGGACAAAAAATTAGCTTTTTGCATGTTCCTTAATTGGGAGTTTGCCCGGAGATTTACAACCATCCGAGAGGCCAGTGCAGACCAACTGACATCATCAATTGCTGTCTTTGCAGCTTGATTTCTTCCGACCGTCCCGGCCATTTTCGAAAGATGTATAAATAGTCTACAACAAGAGAGTCGCTGTTTAGCACCCCGCGCTGGCTCTGCTTGGAGGGTTCATCCTTGTGGATCCTGGGACCATATATGTCTCGGTATTGAAGTTCGGCGTCCTCGGCAACATTCAATAAAAAATCCCAATCCTCATTAACTTTTAAATGCTGATCAAAACGTTTTCCAGACAGAGCCATTTTAGGATATGCCAGTACATTATTTGGAATGAAATTCTTGATATACAGTTTGGATAATGGAATTGAAGACAGGCTGCAAGATTCCTCACGAATGAATACTGCCTCAAAGGTGCCTCTTGTCTCAAATACTACATGAAAATTGCAATACAAGACTGCACGTCGATTATTTCCACATTCTGAATAAAGCAGCTCTAAATAAGTTGGCGCCAACGTATCGTCGTCATCTAAAAAAATCACATAATCACCCGAAGCGATATCCAAACCCTGGTTGCGACTCCGGGCAGGCCCCGGTAAGCCTCCGCGCTTGATGAAGGTATCTGAATCGCTCAATTTGAGGGCCGCCACCCTGGAGGTTTCCTGATCGGTGCAATCGGAAACTATTATGATCTCGAAATCACCAAAAGTTTGGACCCGCAGTGAGTCGATCGATCTTTCGAGGAGTTGCGCTCTGCGATGTGTGGGAATTATTATGGTGAAAAATGGTCGCATGACTCTCCTTAGCCGGCCAGGGCGCCGACCAGTCTCGCAAAATGCGCTTCGAGATTGCGGGTGAAACGGGCTGTATCAAACAGTACGCCATTTTCTCGTATTTGCCGCAGTCTATTGCGCAGAAGCTGACATTTGTGGGGCGCGTTTGCGAGTTCGACAGCCTTTTCCTCGTAAGCGGTAAAATCATCGGTGATCAGTTCCGGTAATCCGGCCGCCGTTAAAAGCGCACCCGCCATTCGCGACGCGAATGTGCGGCCTGAGCGCGTCAGAACGGGCAAACCCATCCATAGAGCATCGTTTGCCGTCGTGCCCGCATTGAATGGAAACGAGTCAAGAAACAGGTCGGCTGCTCCGTAGCGCGCAAGATAAGCTTCCGGCGCAACGCGTGAGGCGAATATAATGCGCCCGCAGTCAATTCCGCGGGCCGCGGCCTCCCTGCGCAGGTTTGACTCGGCCCACATGTTGTCGGCAAGCAGCCATAACACGCTTCCCTCCACTCGTCGCAGGATGTTCATCCAGACGGTAAACATTTCGGGCGTGTACTTGTAGTTGTTGTTGAAGGAACAGAACACAAATCCATCCTGTGGGAGGCCACAGTCGACGCGAGTTGGAGTGGGTGCGCTCAGCCGCTTGCGATCGCTGACTTGATAGACATCAGGCATGTATATCGGTTCTTCACTGTAATAGTCCACAAGCTCTTCGGGTACCAGAAAACGGTCTGCGATCATATAGTCGATGAAAGGTAACCCGGTGGTGGCCGGCAATCCGAGATAGGTGATCTGAATCGGCGCGGGACGGTGCGCGAGCAAGCACGGCCGTGCGCCAAGCGTCTGGCCGTGCAGATCCACCAGAATGTCGATTTCATGTTCGCGGATCAGTTTCGCGGCGGCTTCGTCGGTCAGCTCTCCTATTTGATAGAAAAAATCCATCGCCCCGATTATGCGTTGACGCAGGGCGGACTGGTCGTCCTTCGACCAGCAAAAGCCATAAATTTCGAAATTTTGCCGGTCATGCAATTCGAATAGTTCCACAGTGAGCATGCCGACAGGGTGGAGGCAGAAATCCGACGAAAGATATGCAACGCGAATCTTGGTGTGACCGTATGAGCCCGAACCGGAGAGTACCGGCACATTGTAATTGAGCTTCTTTGTCACGTAATTTGTAGCCGCGTTTAACTGAGCTGCCGGATCATCGGATAGCGCAATCATGGCCAGTGCAGACGTTGATTGCCGCATCAAATCCATTTCCATACCGGAGTCCGGCGCATGAACGGGCCATATACACTGTTTGGCGCGCAGGAATACCCAATGATGGATTACATCCGGTTGATCGGGTTCGATGCGCAGACTCTCCGAGAGGTGTTCGAGCGCCTTGCCGTAGTCGCGGTTGATCTTGAGCAACCGTCCAAGATTGTTGAGGGCGAGAAGTCGCCAGCAACACTCCTCAGGTTTGGCGGTCGAGGTATTATCGAGCACCCATGACCATTGATCGACAGCCGCGTTCAATTGGCCGAGCTGCTCATAAATATTACCGAGATTGACACGCGGAGGCACGAACGGAGGCGACAGCTCCATCGCCCGTATGTAAGCATCCTTGGCTGCGGACAGGTTGCCCAGGGTCGACAGGGTCACTCCTAAATTGAAATGTACAAAATGGTTCCTCGGAGTTTGATTGCATGCAAGCCAAGTCTGGTAGAGGACCGCAACAAGTTCTAATTGGCCGGCATCTTTCAACTTGTCCGCGAAAGCGACCAGATCGACAATACTGAGAGTTCCGCGCCATGCTGATTTAATATGTTGTACAAACTTCGTTTCCATGTGCGACATGTGATTAGGCATATTGTGTATTATGCTGATAAAGGCATACCCTTACGGACTATACATTAAGGTATTGGATCTGGTCTGTCCCCAGTGCCGCGGTCTGGTTCATTGTCAGCGCGGCCACTTGCGAATATCTCAGCGCCTTTAGCTGTGCAGTCGTCAGGTTGGAGACCTGGTTCGTGGAAAGCGATTGCAACTGTGCGGTTGATAGTGCCGCAATATCGTTTGTCGACAAATCGTTGATCTGGTCGGTGCCAAGCGCCTGCAGGTCATTCGTTGTAAGACCCGCCATTTGTCCGGCCGTTAGAGCCCCGAGCTGTGCGCTCGTAAGGTTGGAGACCTGGTCGGTGGAAAGCGATTTCAACTGTGCGGCCGTAAGCCCCGCCACTTGCGCGGTCGTAAGATTTGAGACCTGTTGCGTGGAAAGCGATTGCAACTGCGCGGTCGTAAGCCCCGAAACGGCCTTGGCCGAAAATTGGGTGATCTGGTCGGTGCCAAGCGCCTGCAGGTCATCCGTTGTAAGACCCGCCATTTGTCCGGCCGTTAGAGCCCCGAGCTGTGCGCTCGTAAGGTTGGAGACCTGGTCGGTGGAAAGCGATTTCAACTGTGCGGTCGTAAGCCCCGCCACTTGCGCGGTCGTAAGATCGGAGACCTGGCCCGTGGAAAGCGATTGCAACTGAGCGGTCGTAAGCCCCGAAACGGCCTTGGCCGAGAGTTGGGTGATCTGGTTGGTGCCAAGCGCCTGCAGGTCGTCGGTTGTAAGACCCGCCATTTGTCCGGCCGTTAGAGCCCCGAGCTGTGCGCTCGTAAGGTTGGAGACCTGGTCGGTCGAAAGCGATTGCAACTGTGCGGTCGTAAGCCCCGCCACTTGCGCGGTCAAAAGATTTGAGACCTGGCCCGTGGAAAGCGATTGCAACTGAGCGGTCGTAAGCCCCGAAACAGCCTTGGCCGAAAATTGGGTGATCTGGTCTGTGCCAAGCGCCTTCAGGTCATCGGTTGTAAGGCCGGCCATTTGTCCAGACGTTAGAGCCCCGAGCTGTGCGCTCGTAAGGCTCGAGGCCTGGTCGGTCGAAAGCGATTGCAACTGAGCGGTCGTAAGCCCCGAAACGGCCTTGGCCGAAAATTGGGTGATCTGATCGGTGCCAAGCGCCTGCAGGTCACTCGTTGTAAGACCCGCCACTTGTCCGGCGCTAAGAGCCCCAAGCTGTGCGCTCGTAAGGTTCGAGACCTGGTCCGTGGAAAGCGATTGCAACTGTGCGGTCGTAAGCCCCGAAACGGCCTTGGCCGAAAATTGGGTGATCTGGTCTGTGCCAAGCGCCTGCAGGTCATTCGTTGTAAGACCCGCCACTTGTCCGGCGCTAAGAGCCCCAAGCTGTGCGCTCGTAAGGTTCGAGACCTGGTCGGTCGAAAGCGATTGCAACTGTGCGGTCGTAAGCCCCGAAACGGCCTTGGCCGAAAATTGGGTGATCTGATCGGTGCCAAGCGCCTGCAGGTCATTCGTTGTAAGACCCGCCATTTGTCCAGCCGTCAGAGCCCCGAGCTGTGCGCTCGTAAGGTTGGAGACCTGGTCGGTGGAAAGCGATTTCAACTGTGCGGCCGTAAGTCCCGCCACTTGCGCGGTCGTAAGATCTGAGACCTGTTCTGTGGAAAGCGATTGCAACTGAGCGGTCGTAAGCCCCAAAACAGCCTTGGCCGAAAGTTGGGTGATCTGGTCGGTGCCAAGCGCCTGCAGGTCATCGGTTGTAAGACCCGAAATTTGTCCGGCCGTTATAGCCCCGAGCTGTGCGCTCGTAAGGTTGGAGACCTGGTCGGTGGAAAGCGATTTCAACTGTGCGGCCGTAAGTCCGGCCACTTGCGCGGTCGTAAGATCGGAGACCTGTTGCGTGGAAAGCGATTGCAACTGAGCGGTCGTAAACCCCGCAACGGCCTTGGCCGAGAGTTGGGTGATCTGGCCGGTGCCAAGCGCCTGCAGGTCATCAGTTGTGAGACCCGAAATTTGTCCAGCCGTTAGAGCCCCGAGCTGAGCGCTCGTAAGGCTCGAGACCTGGTCGGTCAAAAGCGATTGCAACTGTGCGGTTGTAAACCCCGTAATAGCCTTGGCCGACAGCTCTGTGAGCTGGGAGGTATCCATCGCCGCGAGGGCATCCGTTTGCAGACCCGCCACCTGCAAATAGGTCAGTGCAGCCGTTTGAGTGCTGGATAGATTGGTGATTTGGTTTGACGACATCGCGAGCAGTTGCGATGCCTTTAGGGCCGAAATCTCCGCGGGTGTGAGGCCGCCCAGTTGATCAGTGCTCAGCAATGCAATGGCCGCGGTGCTAAGCGAGACAATATCGCCGGTTGGTATAGCTGCAAGCTGGGCACTGCTTAAGACTTGGATCTGATCGGTTCTCAGTGCCTGAACATCCGGGTTTGACAGGTTTCCCATCTGCTGTGTGGTCAAAGCCTGGATTTGTGACGTGCTCAGTGATGAAATGATGGAGCCCATGCTGCTATTTCCTCCATTCCGTATAGATAATTAAAGGCGTCCCTAAAGCCTGGAAAGAGCATCGTCGGTATTTCGCGCCTGTCTCCGGTTCTACCCCTGGCGCCCCATGCACATCTTTGTCACAGACCGCTTTTCTGCAACCCATTATCCCTCCCTTGGCCTGTCTCGCAATGATTTGTTCTGCTTGCTTCCAGTCGAATTAATGACATCCCATGAGCCACACTTTCTCTCCTCGACGTTCAGCTTTGGGTAAGCTGAGATGCAGGCCGGTACAAAACTTCCCGACCTCAACCCCTGGATCCGGGTAGCGAGAGCTCGGGAGGGGCAAGCCAACGGCAAAACAAAAGATGCAATAAATGTACCCCTTGAGCTGTTAAAAGTATCTTTTCCCGATTATTGCCCTCTGTCGGGAGGGCAAAAGCGATGCGGACACGTTTGTTTTTCTATCGACACAAGCAGTTTTTTTAAAAGAATAGACGCCGGATCTTTCGTGGATCTGCCGGACTGAAATTTAGATGCCCCGTGATCTGTTGCCGAAAACGACTATACGCTCGACGACGCCAGGCATGGTGTCGATGATTTCCTCGACCTCCTTGGCGTAGACGTTCAAACCCCCCCCCGGTTATCTCAACATCCTTCGACCGGCCGACTAGGACAAGGTATCCGTCCGCGTCTTATCTCCCCATGCCGCGTGTTTTGAAAAAACCATCAGCGGTGACTTCCTCTTCGGTCTTCTCAGCCATTCGCCAGTAGCCGCGGAAAATATTGTCCCCCTTGACCTGCACCTTGCCGATTTTTTCGGTTACCAAAGCCTTGTCCTTTTCCGCGGCAACGCGCACCGATACTCCGTCCAGGGTAAACTCCACCGTTTCGCCCCGCCTCTTGCCCTCATAGGCAAAAAATGCCGCCCTCCGTCATGCCGTAGCGCTCAAGAACGAAGGCTCCCTTCTGGGGAGTGCGGGTTTTACGATTTTTAAATCAGGATTCATCGTAAATGGTCACTCATTTTGGGTCGAAAAGTTTTCTATTGAGTTTTTGAGTTGGTTTTGAACGGGCGAATCAGGGTTTGTCGCCGGCGTTTTGCCGAAAATCAATATAAAATCATAACCTTACATTAACTTTTATATTGTCAAAATAACGTTGAACTGTCAAATAATGCACATCTATAGCTAATATAAATTATTTAGGTCTGTGGAACTCCAAAAGCATAGAAATGTGAGCACCTGCCTTTTGACGTGTTCAGTGCGAGTATGAGTAAATCCAAAAACTATGACTCCCGGATGATTCCGCTCACAGACTCTTTGCTCGAGCTTTTTGCCGGAATGCAAACTGGTGAACCAGGGGAGGACGTGTTCACGAAAATGGACGGTGGCGCATACTCTCAAGCCCCTTATGTGTTCAGCGCCGTCGTCGACAAGCTGGAATTGAACAAGGACAGGGCAGAGCGCGACCGCATTGTGTTCCACTCGATTCGGCATACGGTAGCCACACGCCTTGCCCAAAGACTCGGGCCGCGTGATCTCATGGACGTTATGGGCCGGCGCACGGTTCAGATGGCAATGCGTTATGTCCACGCCAATGAAGATGCAAAAGCGAAGGCGCTATCAATGCTTGGGACGGTTCCTGAAGCGGGCCGGGTTCTTCAATTCGGAAAAGGGGTAATAATCATTCGAAACGAATTTACGGGAATCATAGAACGTGACGGCGATTGGTTTGTTGCCTATTGCCCCGAAATACCGGGCGCCAACGGACAGGGGCGCCATATTCCTGAAGCCCTTCACAGACTGGCGGAAGCGATCTTGCTCATCCTGGAAGACCGGCGCGAGGATGCGCTTCGGGGAATGCCGCGGGAGGCGATCCGCGAAGTAGTGGTTGTTCAATGAAGAGGACCACTCTATTGAGGCATAAGTACGAGGAATGTCGGGCTGGATATGCACTAACCCGGCTTAAAAGCGACGGGCAAAAATCCGCTGAGCAAGGGCTTTGATTTACCGGCAAAGGCACGCTATTATATGAGTAGTTATGTCTTTAGAACTTTACGGAGTTGGTGTCCGAGTACGGGCGCCGGCATTTCGTATCGCCGGAAGGAGCAGGTTATGATCAATGTTGAGTATATAGACGGTGGCCGGAAAGTGATCATTCCCGCGGAGGTATGGGAAGCCCTAAAGGAACTGGCCGAGCACGCCGGGATTTATGAACTGGTTCAGAAGCGTAGAGGCGAGGCTGCTGTCCATTGTCTTGACGACCTCCTAACCGACGAGGGCCTGAGCCGTGTCGACCTGGAAGGTTAAGCTGATCGATGAAGCCAGAGAGGATTTCAGAAAACTGGATGGCAGCCAGAAAGTTCTTGTCGCGAAACAGCTTGTCAAACTCGAAAGAGACCCCCGGATTGGCAGGCGGCTGCTTCACGACCTGCGGCGCACAGCCGTTAGAAACATGGTCCGCGCCGGCATTCCCGAACGGGTGGCGATGACCATATCCGGCCACAAGACACGCTCCGTATTTGACCGATACAATATCGTCAGCGATTCCGACCTAAAGATGGCTGCGGCCCGCCAGGAAGCCTATCTAAAAACGGTTACGGGCACAAAAACGGGCACAGTCACACCGATTCGGAAATCTTCAAAGCCCGCAAACTAGTGCCTGGGGCGGGAATCGAACCCGCACGCCCGCAAGGAGCAAGGGATTTTAAGTCCCTTGTGTCTACCGATTCCACCACCCAGGCATAACTAATTAATCCGGCGTATTAGCGCGATCCGGGATCATCAGGGGCGATCTTGTGTTGAATGTTTACCCCACATTCACCTAGCCCAGCCACGGAATTGAATCTCCCGATCTCAGACGCATTATTACCACACTTGAAAGCCTCCGTCAAAGTCATGGACCTTTCCGACTTTCCCCCATTCAAATCAGTTCATCGATGCACCCGCTTTCCGATCTTCTCAGTTCCCGATCCGAAAATGCACTCCGGAATCTGGATTCGTTTTTTCGGTACGTGATTTTTATGGAGGACGCCAGCCACCACGGATCACACTTGTCAAATTCGCTCTCCGGGAGTTTTCCTCAACGATTGGCAAGGTGAGTACGGACATGAATCTCAGATCGCTGAAAAATACTATCCACACCCAATTTCAAGAAAGGCGGGATTCGTGTAATCTACCCGACAGATCGACACTCCGCTTTAATTCTTCGTTTTTGGTCTCACCTAACTGCCCCGGAAAGCCAGGTCCCCCGCCCTGGCTTTCTTCCTTTTTTTCCCCCTTATCACAAAAGAGCAGAAGTCGGGCTGACTTACTCTTCTTAAAGAAGATCCCGTTTAGCCCCTCTCGCCGGCTTTGGCTCAAAAGAGAGCACCTGAAAAATATGACCCTGGAAGTCGATAAGGTCCCTTTATGACCCTTGGTTTTTGACAGGCCCAATTGGTTTTCTCAATTCTGACGATCGTTACTCTCGACGCCCACGTTCAAAGAATGCCCACCCTCTGGAAATTGAATTCTTTCCGGATCTTTGCTAAACATAAAATTAATCTCGTTGACTGATTTGGCCGAATACTGAGTAATCAGGAGGAATTTTCATCTTCAGGATGAAACGGCTAAAACCTCAAGGTTGAAAATGATATATGAAAAACAAGTATTTCCGGCATCTGCGGTCAGTAGCCGTAAAAATGTATGAATCCGACATCTTAAATCTGCTTGAACCGAATCCGGAAGCTTTATTGCTTGATATCGGATGCGATGACGGTACATGGACTAACCGTGTTCTGTCCAAAATAGGTTCGAACCGTGCAATTGGCGTCGATGTGGTAAATGAACCGCTCCTGCGGGCAAAGGAGAAATCCATCCGGGTTGTCAAATCCGATATTTCAGATGGTTTTCCTTTTTCAGATTGTACATTTGACGTTGTTCACTCAAACCAGGTAATAGAGCATCTTTATAAAACTGAATATTTTGTGACAGAAATATTTCGCATCCTTAAACCAGGAGGATATGCAATTGTTTGCACGGAAAATCTGGCAAGTTGGCACAATATTTTTTCTCTTGTGATGGGATGGATGCCCATGTCCAGCTCCAATTTCTCCGAGATAGCCTACAATGTGGGAAATCCTCTTGCAATGCATGCATCCGAAGCTACGCGTTATCCAAGTTCTTGGCAACATATCCGGGTTCTTTCAATTAGAGGACTCAAAGATATTTTCGAGCTCCACGGCTTTAAAAGTGAAAGTATTTCAGGCGCTGGTTATTATCCACTCCCTTCTTTTTTTGCTCGAATCGATCCATTTCATGCTGCTTTTCTTACCTGTAAATTTAGAAAGCCCGCTTGCCCGATTCCGAAAACCTTACTTTGATTACAATGAATATTTCCGGAAAGAATGTGTTGAAACTGGTACAGGCAGCTGATAGGCAGTAGCCTCCCATCGAAAAATCTCGAGCGTCGTGCGCCTGCGGGAGCGCTGCCCAAACTTCTTTGATGCGTTTTCGCGGTCAAAGCCGGCCGAGTCTCCGGCCTGGAATTTGATCTCCGTTTTTTCACACCGGGTGCACATGTGGTCCAAATCCTCTGGTCCAGCTATCCGCTCGGCTTCCCAACTCGTGCATTCTCCTGTCTTTTAATCGTCCCCGGGCCTTTTTCTTTTCCGGATGTCGCTTTTTCTTCCTCTTTCTTTCTGACCTTGAGTTTGTCAAATTTATAAGTATTTATTATTGCACATAAAAGCATTCTACATAAAGATTGGGTGGTGGCTTTCCGATTGAAATCATCGCAAGACGAAATCCTTTACGGCAATTGACATTAAGAGTTGCAGCCTCTAACTTCCTTCTATCAAGTGATCGTGCCGGATTCCGAAAAGGTAGCGGCATATTGTGAGGGTAAGCGTAAGTAGATAACGACTATTCGGTTTTCAAGAGATTTACGGGAGATATATAAAATGAGAGTAAATAAAAAGCTGCTTATCGTTTTTGTAATGGTGTTTACACTTGCAATGGCGGGCGGATCCATATTCGCCACAAATGCAAATGCCCAATGTGGATTCTGCGGACTTGATTTTTCATGGCTAAGTCCCTGTAACTGGCACTTCCCAACCTGCTTCAGTTGTCAATCTACGGCGCCTCCTGCGCCCGCGCCTAACGGGGGAGAGAGGCCGTATCAAAATTATTGAGGTGGAAGCTGTAGCCGAAACAGGCCCGAAAGTTACGCTTGGTTTCGAGTTTAAAACTATAAACCCCGGTGATTCGATAAGCCCGCTGATTCAGTATCCGGGCGGCTCGATTCGCCGGGTTTTTTTTGTTCTTAAGGCCTGCCGGCGGGCGGTATCCTTACCGGCCAGGCGACGGGTTTATTTTCTGACAGCAAGGGCAAAAATAGGAGGTCCCTCCGATGTCGCCATTGCTGTCCACGGCGGTGCGGAGCACTCCCTTTGAACCGTTGAAAAGGGATTCGAGCTGCCTTTCGCAAAGGCCGGCAATCTTCATTTTAGGATGGATGCGGGCCTGGAAAAGTATTTCGTCCGCGTAGATATTCCCGATGCCTGCCACTAACTTCTGATTCATCAGTGCGGGCTTGATTTCACCCTTTTTGCCGGAAAATATCCTTTTGAACCGCAGGTAGCCGTTCATCCCGAAGTGCGCGATCAGCCGGGTGCCGCCGTCGGTTTGCGCAAAAAAATACTTCCCGTGCTGACGCGTTGAAATAAACGTCCTGCCGGTCAGTTCCTTTTCGAGTTCGCCGGCGGTAAGTCCTCGAACGATACGAGGGTCCTTTACCTTTGCCGAGGCAATTCTAAGCCCTAGCGCGCATTTTTCGAAATACTTGGTCGAGGCGGCGACTTCCGGCAACTCGGGCATGGGGTTCCCCGATCACTCGGTCAAATACGCTCTTGCCTGCCGATGCACGGCAGGGCAGGTATGGTCCGAGACGTTTCCGACGATTCTTTCGAGTGCTGCCAGCACCAGGGCCTGGAGGTCGGGCTTCATTTTGCGCACGTACTGAAAAGTGTTCAGCATGCGGGACGCGTTCATGTAGTTTGCGGGCGCAATCTCTATGACCAGGTCGGCGATCCGGTTTATGCCCCGCTCGTTCCAGATGATTTTGTTATTGTTGGCCATCGTCAGGAAAAGCGCACGGAACCACGTGGGCTGGGTGATTAGGAAGGTGGGCCTTGCGCGCTCCTTTTCTATCTGCTCGAAGACGTCCGGACACGTTCCGCTGCCTATGGCGCGAAGATAGTTGGCGTATCCGGTTATACTCGAATGCCACTGTCCATAAGCTTCCTCCAGGAGTTCCAGCCTCTCGGGGGCCGAGCAGCGATTGAGCGCCACCAGGGCGGAAACCCTGTCGTTGGCGGTGGTCGCCCGGCGGAAGTGATCGAGAATAGTCCTGTGGCTCTCGGTTGTGTCCTTTGCGGCTATGAGATCGAGCAGCACGCTTTTTAGCTGCCTGTCTTCGATTCCTTCCAGCAGGGTGCGGGAGGACCATAGAGAGTAGGTGTCGAGATTTTCGAATTGTTCGAGCAGTTGCCGTGAATAGAGGTTGTGGACCGAAGACATGAGATGTCGCCTTGCGGCAACCAGTTCCGGGAACCATGCGCAGTATTTCCTGTCCATCGGCTGTTCGTCGATTCTCAGGAAAAAAGCCCTTAGCGCGGACGGCAGGGAAACGTCGGCGAGGATTTCACCGTATAGACCGAGCCAGAGGGGGTCAACTTCGGAGGTCTCACCCAGAAGCAGCCGCTTGCGTTCCATATCGGTTAGAACGCGCATGGCATTGACGCGGCAATAGGCGTTAGGGTCGGTCTTTGCCTGGATAACGAGTGTCTCGACGTTTGCGGATTCGTCGGAAAAGGTCCCGTAAAAAGAGTAATCCCTGTTGATCGAGGCGAAAGCCGGCGTGGTCGGCAGGTTCTCAAACGAGAGCTTAGCCTTCGGTTCGCTCAATTCGAACACCTGCTCGGTGCCCGGGATGTCCGCGCCGTGGGTGTCCACAAGCGCGAGCCTTATCGGGACGACAAAAGGGGGCTTTCCTTCCGGGGTTTCCTGTGAAAAGTCGATGTGAAACGCACGCTCCCGCGGCTTCCCACCGGGTTTTTGCGCTAACGGCCGGGTATCCTATCCTGTAGAGCCATTGCTTCTTGAACTCACCCAGTCGCCTGCCCGAGGCCTGCTCGAAGCATTCGAAAAACTGATCGGTATTTGCGTTTCCGAAGCGATAACGCGTGAAGTAAAGAGCTTTTCCGGCTCTGAACTTTTCGTCTCCCAGGAGCATGCGCAGCATGCGGATGACCTCCGCGGCCTTGACGTAGGTGACTCCGTCGATTAGTTCGTCGGGGTCGTTGAAACCTTCCCGCACGATGCGCCCGGCGTGCCCGGCATCTTCTATGGCAAGAGGTCCGAGGAGCGGGCTCCTGATGCTGTCGACCTGGTTCAGCCTCACTACCGTCGGATCGAAGACATCCGCCATGAACTGCCTTTCGACGTCTACGGTAAAGGCCTCGTTTAGCCAGACGTCAAAGGGGGTCTCCATGGTCGTCTCGCTGCCGCACTGGTTGTGTTCGAATTCGTGCACGATCACCGCGTGGGCGTAAAACAGGAACTGGTCCATCGTGTGCTCGCCGATAAGCGCCGCATCGGTGACTATCGTGGTGTTTCCGACGTTTTCCATTCCCCCGAAATTGGACCTGCTCATGCAGATCGTGCGATAGGTATCGCCGGTGTATTCATAGTCCTGGGTGGATTTGATCCAGAGCACCGATTTTTGAAGAAGCCTCATCGGGATTTCCGCTCCGCCCCTCTGGCCGGAAGGGACGAGGTATTCGAGGTTTACCGTACGGCCGTTGTCGTAGACTGCGCGGTCTTTTAAAACGTCCCACGTTCCGGCGCACGCGATGAAAAGATAAGGGGCCATCGGGACCGGGTTGTCGAAGGTAATGATCTGCCTGCCGGGTCGATTCGGAATGCGGACGGGAACTCCGTCCGGGTTTAGCGATAAGTCGACATTGCCGTTGCTTATGAGGTGGGTGTAGGCTACGTCGCCCTCCAAGGTGGTCCTCATCGTGCACTTGGCCCGGCAGTCGTCGAAGATGGGCATTATTCTTTGAAAGCCCCACTGCTGGCACTGGGACATATACTGCTGAGGGGCGCCCGGGGGCGTTACGTCCTTGTAAATCCCCTCAAGGAGAAACTCCGAAGGGTGGCATGCGGTTTTTGTGCGAACAAAGAAGCTTTGGCCCTTGCGCACTCTTTGCGGCAAAATGACCACCAGCTTGTTTTGAGCGCTGAGGTTCTCATAGTCGAGGGAGATCGGGTCCGAATCGGCGGCGTCAAACCATTCGACACTGATTATGTCGAGGTCGCGCGCATCGAGTTCGAGCCTTTCAAGCTCGCGCTCGGCCGTCATTTGAAGGCGGTTTGTCGCTTCGACCCTGTCGTCCAGGAAGTTGATATATATGTCCAGGTGTTCCAGGCGTACTGGAAGCTCACCAAAGTCAGACCTCAGATACTTGTATTTTTCGTTCGGCAATTGAGTCCTCCTCCAAAGACAATGCGGTGTCAAGCACTCGCCCCCGCACGACCACGTCGTGGCTGAATCGGCTGCGGAGCTGGTCCAATGCGCGGTCGACCCGCGCGCTTCGCTGGGACTCCCGTCCCGATAAATCGATGCTCATCTGGCTTGGGCCGGAAGAAAAGTTGGACGCCCCGATTCCTATGAGACGTACTTTTCGCGCCGGTCTCAGCTCCGCCAAAAGCTTTTGCCCCGTACCGAACAGGATATCGGTCGTATCGAAGGGGGCAGGCAGAGTTTTGCTCCTGGTGATCATGCTGAAGTCCGACAGTTTGATCTTTAAGGTTAGCGTTCTTGCCTTGAAGCCCAGTTTGCGAAGCTCACGGCCGACTTCCTCCGCCTGGGAAAGAAGCACCTTTTCCAGCTCGGCGGTATTGTCGGTGTCGCTCGAAAGGGTGTGCTCGGCGCTGATGGACTTGGGGGCGCTGTATGGTTCGACCATTGAATCGTCTATTCCCCGGGCCCTGGCATAAAGAGCCGCACCCCATTTCCCAAGCCTTGCCTCCCAATAGCCGGCGGGGAATTTCAAAATGTCCGCAACAAAAACTATGCCCAGCTTTCGCAGTTCTTCTCCGGTCTTTTTGCCTACGCCCGGGATTTTTCCGACCGGAAGGCGACTCAGGAACTCTTCGACCAGGTCTTGTTCGATAATCGTGAGCCCGTCGGGCTTTTTGAAGTCGGAGGCGATTTTTGCCAGGAATTTGTTCGGCGCTATCCCGATCGAGCATGTGAGGGAGGCGCTTTCGCGGACCAGCGACCTTATCCGCTGAGCAAGAGCGCAAGGGGCCCCGTGAAGTCGCTGCGTCCCGGTAATGTCCACAAAGGCCTCATCAATTGATACCTGTTCGACCACGGGCGATATCGCCCGCAAAATTTCCATTATGGCGCGGGAAACCTCTTTGTATCTCCCCATCCTTACCGGAAGAAAAAATGCGTGAGGGCAAAGCTTTTTGGCCTGGAAAACGGGCATGGCCGAGTGGACGCCGAAGCGCCTGGCCTCGTAGGATGCGGCGCAGACCACCCCGCGCACTTCTCCGCCCACGATTACCGGCTTTCCCCTCAGTCCGGGGTTGTCCGCCTGTTCGACCGAGGCGAAAAACGCGTCCATATCCAGGTGCATTATTTTTCTAGGGTCGCATGCCATAAGCTTCTTGATATCTTCGTAACTGCGTTCAAGATTTCACCGGCTGGAGGGCGTGGAGGCCTTTCCTGTGTGGGGGCGGGGTTTATCCCCGCCCGATCTTTAAACGCAACTTGGTATTAAAGCCCGCCGGGACAGGCTCGAACCGGAATCCCTGTATTTGAGATCATTATAATCAGATCGACATCGTGCGCCACCGCAAAATTGAGCAGCGCGCCGAACTGTCTATTCGTCACTCGTTAATGGGGGTATGATTGGTGAGCAGGTCGTCAAGCGGTGAACCGGGGTCGTGACGGCGGTGGGCACGATGATGCCTGTGGTTAACCCAAAAAGGGGGAATGGTAAGACTCAAATGGTGAGGCCCAAAAGTTAAACCCCAAGTGACCGTTTCATCTGCCCAACTTCACCTCGTCTGGTTCATCCCGGCATCTTCGCTCAACTTCCCATCGAAGCTGTTTAGACTTCTTTTTTCCGCTGAGTTTTTCCCCCGGGCATATCAACTGGGCTTCTTACTCGGACCTCTCGGGGTTCGTCCATAAATTAAGACCGGAAAAACCATTGTCAAGAAAATTTTTTAATATTGTTGAGTCCCGTTATTTCATCGCTCAGGATTCCGATGTAGGGCAGGTTGCGGTAGAGTTGCCGAAAATCGAGGCCGTAGCCCACGACAAAACGGTCCGGGACCTTGAAGCCTCTGAAGGCTATCGGGATTCTTACGATCCTGCGTGCCTCCTTGTCGAGCAAAGTGCATACGCGTACGCTCCGTGGCCGCCGCGCCTCGAGGTTGCGCAGAAGGTAGCCGGCGGTCATTCCGGTGTCTATTATGCCTTCGACCAGCAGCACGTCCCGGCCTTCGATCACGCTGTCGAGGTCTTTGGTTATCCGGGCGGCCCCGCTGGGCCTGTGCGTGTCCGCGTAGCTCATGAGCGAAATGAAATCCATCTCGATGGGGATGTCGATTTCCTTTACCAGGTCGGACATGAAGGGAATACATCCCTTGAGCACCCCTGCAACCAGGGGGAGACGGCCCCTGGTAGGCGGAGGATATCTCCCTTCCCAGCTCGCGGATACGGCTGTGAATAGCCTCACGGTCTATCAAAATCTCCACTATGCCTTCGGACTTATCGTTCATCGGCAACCGGCTCGCCTAATAATCCATACTTGGCCATCAGGCTGTAAAAATCCCGCTGGTAGAAGATGCGTATGTTGATCTCAGGATACAGACGCCTCAGCTTTCGCACCTTGCGGTTTTTGCGCGTGACCAGGCTTTGTTTGAGGGTGGTCAGTTCGATATACAAATCCTGCTCGGGAAGGTAGAAATCGGGCGTGAACGCTTCCGTCGTCCTCCCGTCCGGGTCGGTTTCGAGCGGGAAGGTTCGAGGTTCGTATTGAAAGGGAATGTGGTAGAATTCCAAAAAGCCCGCGAACTCCGATTCGGCGGCGTTGACGAAGGGTCCGGCGCTGCGTTTTTCGGGGGCTTGAGACAACAGATTTTCAACTATCTTTTCCCTGGGCACCTGCCTGATACCCATCTCTTCCACGGCGGTCACTATCAGCTTGAGGGCCTGTTCGACGGACAGGCGGTCCATCCTGAGCGTCAAATCGTAGAGACTTGGGTCGGCAGCGTCAAGATGGTACAAAAAGCGCAAATAGCGGGCGCGTTCTGCTTCCAGAGTTTTGATGCGTTTCCCGCGCCTCGCGCTCGGGCAAGTCCTCACGGCCGCTTACCTGCATCAGTCGAAATTTTCGCGGCGCCACAAATCGCACGTGCAAAGTGCCGGGGCGGTCGTGAAAAAGGCCCTGGGCGCCTCTTTCCAGGACGACCAGGTCCTGCTCTTCGGCCAACTGGGCGATAAGGTCCTGGAACAGCCTGGCGTAGCCCTCGGTTTCCGAATCGATTTCGCCGCCCCCCTTCGAAATCGCCTCGTCGACTTTAAGCAGCCCGGCCTCGTCCAGGTCGACTTCCCGCAGAGTTGAACAAGCCCGGCCCTGTCAATGAGAGAAAATCCCAGGCGGCCGGCAATCCGGGCCGCCACCTCTTTTCCCAGAGTTCCCGGTTCTCTGTATACCGTTATTACAGCCATGCTCTTCCGCAGTCAAAATAGAGAAAAATTCCGCCTCCCGGGTGCTCCATAAGGCCTTCCCCTCACTCCCGCGACAAAAGAACCTCCCTGAAACATTTCGATCCTGTCTTCTGGAACTTGCGCAATTATATCTCGGGCTGAGAAGAGGAAGGAAGTATAAACTGAGAGGCCCAAATGTTTTTCGATTCCCGCCACGGTTTCTCGGACTTTGTCGACAATACCCCCTCCGTTGTCTCCATTACCTTTGCCAACTATTATCTCAAGCGAAAAGAATGATCAACCGATATTGATTCTATTGGTAGCGGGGTCTTCACGGCCAAACCGTTCCGGGGCGGTGGATCGGATGGGTTAGACGGCAATCGAACAAAAAGGGGATCAGATGAGTTTTAGACGTGCTATTGGCGTGGCGGGAATTATTTCATTGTTACTGTTAGGGGTAGGGAGCTACTCATTTGCCGGGGACCAGGCGAACCCGGACGAAATCATCCAAAAGGTAAAGGATGCGGCCAGTTCCCTGGAAAAATCAAAAGGGGCCAATCTGGCCGATTTCGATAATCCGAAAGGCCCCTGGGTCTTCAATGGCACCTATGTGTATGTTCAGGACTGTGGCAAGGGCACCATGGCCGCCCA
>CAWEZA010000071.1:0-28685 GCA_963813125.1 uncultured delta proteobacterium
ACATGAAATCAGACGCCGCACATCATTGTCCGTCGGCAAGCTCACGTTTCCTCTATGGAAGGGCGTCAGGACCGCAATGGGTTGTCGGGTCAGCATATCCTGCCAAACTTTATCATGGTGACCTGTCTTAGAGCCGTGGTGAGGAATCTTAAAAGCCGATGATTTCCCGTCTTCTGGAGAATGCGCATTAATAATGGCGGACCAACCAGTCTCGGGTCCCCCTCTTTCCTCAAGATCAGCACCCAGCAGGATTGAAAAATTCCCTACCTTTAGACGGATTACCACCGAGGCCTGATTGGGGGTGATCGGAGGCACCCAGCCCTTGGTCTCGCCTGCATCCGGCAAAAGCCTCGCGAATTCGATTTTAGAGGCGAGGACCGCAGAATCGGATGGTGACAAAGAAACGATCTCACACCGAACCGATGCACTCTCGCCGTCTATTACGCCTTTCCATATCGACGTCCATGAATCGCAAAGATCGGAACGTGATTCTGGATATTATTTTCCTTGCGCGAGTGTAACACCAGGACTTTATTTTCTTTACGTGCTCGCAATATTTCCATCACCCGATGGAATTCATCAGTCCCAGAACTATCTATCATTAGTTTCCGATCCGGACATAACAAGCTGGAGAAATTCTTCAACTTTCAGTGCGTCGGACAAGACGAGCTGGGCAGATTTACACGCATCAAAGGTTTCAGCGAATCCGCGAATGTGATCATCATGCCAATGAGTGGCCACGATCTGCTTCACCGGAAACTGCGGGATCGACATTCAATATTTTGAAGTAGGCCAGAGCGGCCGGCTCTCTTGTGTGGACATCAACGCAGGAGTCAACTATAAACCAATGATCACTGCCTAGATGAACACCTATGCATTCGCCGTAGCCCGGCCCAAATATCGAGATTTCAACCTCGTCGGGTTTCGGAGGAACATTCAGGTTCGCCCCACCCGAGATAATCTCTAATTTCGGCCGCTCTTCTCCGGGCATTTTCAATTTCTCTCTTTGTCCAGGTGGGAAGCCTTCTGAATCGAATTATGGAACCCCTGGTTCTCTGGCCACCCGCTGCATCATGGTATCCGATATTCCAATAAAAGACAGCGCCGACGCGTAGCAACGGCAAGTCACCTGCAGAAATCTCGGCGAGTGCGAACTCCGCTTCCTCATCCGGGTCGTCTGAGGATATACTTGTTAGTTTGGCGAAGAAAGATTCTCCCGCCACCCTGGTTACCACGCCTTCCCATTTATGAAGCGATACAAATCGTTCCCGGAGGTTCACGATAGGACGAATGAACACGAGATCGAGATCCGCTCCCGACAAAGAAGCCGTTCCCAAACCTTCGATACTGGATGATGCCAGCGACAATTCAGAAGCGGATGGTGTCAAATAAGACAAAACCTGAGCCTTTGGCATGTTCTCAAATTTAGCCAAAAACTCAATCCTCGTCTTATGGCTTTCTGAGTCGATGGTCAAATCCACCGCGAGTTGTCCCATCATGTGACGCTCTCCAATACTTTTTTGAATATATTGGTGGACCGCTTGTATGATTCGGCCCAGTTATCTTCCAGGACGTTGATAATTTCATCCGCACCAAGTGCAGACGCAGGGCTGCCCGATTCGAAATGATCATTTATTCTAACAAGTATGCCTGGATGAAAAGGTACGGACGGCTCAACCGTGACGTTTATTTTCCCTTTGAGACTATCCGGCCGGACTCCGGTAACTGTCAGCGATCCCATTCCGGGTTTGATCAATACCTGCTCCCACATCTGTGGTGGGGCAAGAGCATGGCCAATGGCGTGCAACTTTTCTTCAGACCCCACCCTAAAATGAGCTTCCCGGTTAATACCCATCAGCTTCACGGGCGTGTGCCGAAGGAGCCCGAATGTGCCCACCACAAGATCTCTGATCACTTCATGATACGGCTCTTGTTGGGTCCCGACCGAAAACCTTTCACGAGTAACTTCAAGACGTAGCCATCCCAATAGAAAGATAACCACCTCCGGATGGATGATTTCAATCCTAGCACTTTCCACTTCCGAGGGTTGGATCAGGCCCTCCGCGCCGAACCATGCAGGCTGGAAGATTTTGGGATTAAAATCGCCGACCAGAACGATTTGATGTCCGTGTTGCTCTGGCTTGTGAGAGGGCATATTCGAATCTTTCGTTTATATTATTGACACTTTAGTCATAATTTCGGAATCAAGCCGGAATAACTTGAGTAAAAAAGCAAAATAGTCAAACCATTTAGGTCTTTAATCATTTTGAATTGAGATTCCAATAAAAAGGTGGCAGGGGTACGAGATCGTTTCTTTGTCACCATTATCGAAGCATCGCCCTTGCCCCCAGTCGGGGCTCTCTGGGAAGTCATCATATTTTGATATCCATGCTGTTATTCAAATTCGGAGAAGCCAATTCCCATTTGCGCCACCAGAGAATGTTGCCCCCATTTTCCATCGCAGTCCGCCCGAGGCAGCGAGCGGCCCTCACCTGAGAACTGCGTCCTGGTAACTGACATCATTGTCAAAGCCTGCCCGGAATCCACATCGACGCGATTGCAAACGGTCCACCCGACAGCTACCTGGCCACCCGATCCTGGTCCAGCTTCGGCAAAGGTTATGCGGGCAAGAATACCCGCTTCGTACGGTTCGGTTTTCGGATCGGGCGTGTAGTTTCGATAACAATAAGATACACTTATAGCGCCATTCCCCAACAAGCTTCCCACTTTTTTGCCCGCATTATTATCGCACGCAAATACAAAAGGAACCGCAACCGACAGAAATGATTGCCCGGAACCTCCCATAGATTATACCCCCAATTCAGTGAACGCTTAAAAATAAAAGTAAAAAACTTGCCCTGATCTTATTTCCCAACAGTCAATGGTATACCATGGGCTACAGATGCGCTTCCAAATGGCAACCAGAACCGGCAATGGAAGTGGAAATAGAAAAGGCAACCAGAACCGGCAAAATACAAAATCGGTGTGGTCGTGTAAAATGAGTCTGGAAAATATCAGACATCCATTAACTGATGGCTTGGGGGCTGCCCAAGACAAGTGCTAGAAACTACGTGAACTAACAATAGCCAATAATGGATTCCGCCCCGGATTAGACGTCTCCGGGGTGACGGCTTCGCAGGAATGACGGAGTGTATGCCCCCAATGTTTTCGCAGCAATGATGAAACTGTTTGAGGTAGCGTTTTGAACGTTTGCGGCGCCTAGGCGGTGGGGGGGGACAAAAAGCCTACGCCCTTCTGGCGCTCGCTGTCCAGGTAGACCTGGAGATATTGCCCGTCCGAGCAGGCGGGGACGTTTATGACACGGAGGGTGCCGGCAGCCGGGTTGTGGGGGTCGAGGGTGGAGAGGCAATCGGGGGAGAATTCGAAAAAGTCCTCTTTGAACACCGTGCCGGGGTTGTCGGGATAGATCGCCACAGGGACGATGTTTGCCTCCACGAGGTCGTTAAAAAAATGCGTGCCAAAAGAAGGCTCGGGCGACGCCCCGATATCGCGCAGGGCAATTTCCGCCAGCACCTTCGTGCGGTTTATGTCCTCATAGCTGATCCGGACTCCCACCTTTACGTCGTTTGTCCCCCACCTGCCCGGTCCGAAAAGGGCGTAGCGCCGGGTCCCGAGCAGCCGGTTGATCCTTCCCACAGCGCGCCCCACTCCAGTCCGCTCCTCAAGAGTCGAAAGGCGGGAATAGGCCGCGGGATCGACGTAGACTATATATTCGATGTCTTTTACCGCACTGCTGAAAAGGACGCTGTCGCAGGTAAAGAGCACCTTTTGCGGGTCGATCCCCTCGGGCAGGGAAACCTTCCCCACAAGCGCGCTCGCCGCGAGCGCGCGGCACTGCAAAAGATAGAGCTTACCCTCATCCCAGGCGAATTCGACTTCAACGGGCCTTCCGTGCGCCTCCTCCAGCCGGTGAAGGATTTTCCTCAGCAGCCCCGGGACAACCGTTTTGGAAAGAAGGTTATCGAAGGTGACACAGGCGCGGAACGTGTCGATAATCTCGTTTTTGAAAAGAGGTGCCGCAAGATGGCCCTCCTTTTCCGCCGACACGACATAGTAGAGGTCCGGGAAGCTGATCGAGCCGAAAAGGTCGGTTGCCGGGATTGTCCGGATGGAGTTTGATTCCAGGTCGAAAACGTCCACCAGTTTCTGGGAATATTTCCTTATTTCTTCGGCGCCCACCTCCGGGCGAAGGAGAGGATGGCTGAGAGGTACCATTCTCGGATAGTCGGGCCCGGTCCGCTCGACCGCGCGCGTACCAAGGCCAAAGACCATCCTCAGCAGGCCGTCCTCCCTCACGATCCGCGGCGTCCACGCGTAGACGTTCTGGGAGAAGGCGACCCCGGCCGCGGCAGGGAAAAAGTAATCCCCGTAGCGCCTTCCGACCACCTTTTGAACGAGCACACTCATGCGTTCGTCGAAATCGAGCAGGTTGCGGTCCTTGCGGTAGAGAATGGCCCTGGGGCTAAAGACGCTGGTCAGCACCTGCTTTAAGGCAGACGTAAACTGCCCCATCCGCGTGTCGATCGAGCCCTGGTTTGCGATGAAAACCGAGTCGTATTTGCCCGAAAAAGTAAACCCCACGTTATCTTCGAGCAGGCTCGAGGAGCGGATTATGAGAGGGTGCTCGCCCACTTTTTTCAAAAAGTCCCGAAACTGGGCCACCACGTCGGGGGGAAAGGACGCCTTTTGAATCGTTTCCGAAATCTGGCCGAATTCCTCCTCGATCGTTTCCAGGTTTTTGTATTTTTGGGAGTGAAGCCAGAAAAGGTCGTTAGAATCGAGAAAATCGGTCAGAAATCCGGAGGTGAAATAATACGATTCGGGAATCCGGACGTATTCCTCACATTCGGGGTCCTTAGGCCCAAGCGCGGGCAAAATGATCTTATGCGCCAGGAACATGCCCGCCGCCTTGCCGCCGATGCGCCCTTCGCGACGGGGGTTGCGGATTATGCGGTCCATAAGCTCGTCCATATCCCGGATGACGATATGTTTTTTCGCCACCCCGAGAAACGGGAGCTGATCGGAAATGAATCGGCCGAGCAAGGCCACGCGCACGCCCAGCGATTCGCCCGATCGTATGTAAAGGCTGCCCTTGGGGATCGCGCAAAACTCCCTTACCGCCTTGCGAATCAGGTCGGATGAGAGCCCCTCGGAGTTCATGAGCTTATTTAAAGTCCTGAAGGCGTCGCGTTTTCTTACGAGATTGATATGGTTTTCGACATCGTCCATTGAAAGCCGGCGAGCAAAGTAAACATCGACAAGTATGCCCCTCACCTCTTCTATCGCCTGCTCTCCGGCCGACTCGCCAAGTGAGTCCAAGATCTTCACCGCATCCCGGCGTAACGTGTCGGCGCACACCAGTTCCCTCTCGCACAGAACGGAGAGAAAAAGATCGCGAATCTCCCCGATCAGGTGGGGGTACTTGAGCATCTGCTCGTGGAGGCGATAGGCGCGAACGAGATCGGCCGAGCCGATATCTTCCAGGGTAAGATTTGCCATCTGCGTTCAGACCCAGCCGCGCAGTTTGCATGCCTCGGCCACCCTCGCGATTGCCACCAGGTAGGCCGCCTCCCTCAGGTGAATCTTGTTTCGCAGGCTCATCTCGTATACGGCCGCAAACCCCTGGGTCATCTTCTGGTCGAGCCTCCAGTGGACTTCCTGGAGTTCCCAGTAGAGGTTATAGGCGTTTTGGACCTGTTCGAAGTACGATACGGTCACCCCTCCCGCGTTGGCAAGAAAGTCGGGCAACACGATGACGCCCTTCCCATCGAGAATGTGGTCGGCGTCCGGGGTGGTGGGGCCGTTGGCCAGTTCGCAGCATATCCCGCACTTGAGGTTTTCCGCGTTGTCCGCCCGAATGACGTTTTCCAGCGCGGCGGGAAAAAGGACGGTCACCGGGAGCCCGAGGATTTCCTCGTTGGTTATTTCGTCGGCGCCGGGGAAGCCTTTTACCGCGCCGCTTCTAAGCTTGTGATCGACGAGGGCCGCGGCGCTTATGCCCTTGGGGTTGTAGACGCCGCCCTTCGAATCGGAGGCCGCGACGAGCTTGAGGCCCAGGATCTCCTCACCCAGGAGGGCCGCGTTCATGCCGGCGTTTCCAAAGCCCTGAACGGCCATAGGCGCGCCTTTGAGGTCGATTTTGGCGACCGCCGCGGCTTCCCGGGCAACATATATGCCGCCCCTGGCAGTGGCGTCCTGCCGACCTTTCGATCCCCCAAGGGCGAGGGGCTTGCCCGTTATCACCCCCGGATGATTTTCCCCGAGAATGGTTTCATACTCGTCCATCATCCAGGCCATTATCTGCGGCGTGGTGTAGACGTCCGGGGCGGGGACGTCCTTGGTTACGCCAATAGAGCTTGCCATCGCGCGCACATAGGCGCGGGCAAGACGCTCCTTTTCGGTTTCGGAGAGTTCCTTGGGGTTGCATACGACGCCCCCCTTGCCTCCCCCAAGCGGCAGGTCCACCACGGCAGTCTTCCAGGTCATCCAGGCCGAAAGCGCGCGAACCGTGTCCATCGTCTCGAGGGGATGCCATCTCACGCCCCCCTTGGCGGGACCCCGCGCGGTGTTGTACCGGATTCTAAATGAGTGGAAGATCTTCGTCGAGCCGTCGTCCATTCTCACCGGAAGAGTCGCCTTCAGCTCCCGCATCGGCCAGCGGAGCAGTTCATGGGTCGCGTCGTCGAGCTCCAACTTTTCGGCTGCCTGGTCTATCTGCTGCTGCGCAATTGCAAACGGGTTGAACTGTTCTGCTTTCATAAGCTCTCCTGAGTAAATAGCCTCGTACAGGTATTTACGACTCCGCCCGCTCAGTACGCGATGCGCCAGGCGATGGCGCACAAGCCGGCAACGATCAGCACGATTTCTATCAACACCTCGTAGATGGGATCCTCACGGATCTTTCCCGAAAAACCCATCTTGAGGAAAAACCCGTAAATGGCCGCCGGAACGAGGAGAAAATAGGAAAAGCGGGTGGAGACGCCGGCAAGAGGGCCTAAAACCGCTGTGAGCACAAGGGCGATGAGGGCGGCGATCACGAACAGGACAGTACTCCTTTCCCCGGCCAGCACAACGAGCGTTTCTTTTCCGACCAGCCTGTCGCCCTGGATCGCCAGGAGATCTCTCATCACGGTTCGCACCAGGGAAAGAAGAAAAATGGCCCAGCCCGCGTAGGCAACCCTCAGCGGGTGGTCGTTCGTAAAGTAGGGAAGTACGCAGACAGTGGCCCAGGCCATCGGCACAAGGAAAGTTTTCGAAGTCGGGATGTCCTTCATTTTGACCGCGAACCTCTCCCAGTCGGCCGGCAGGAAGAGCTTTACCCCGTAGACGACACCCAGGAGAGTCAGCACAAGCATGGCGACGAAATTGGGAAATCCCACCCGGTAAGCAAGGGCAAGGGCAAGGGCAAGGGACACCGCGCTCGAGGCCATGAAGACCGGCCGCCATCTCATATAAAAAGCGGCCCTGCCCGGATCGTTTAATTCGATTGAATCCTGGTCCAGGTAAACGTTTAGGGAATGCATGGCGAAGGCATACCCGGCGGCCATAATGCTGAAAGCCGCTTCCCCGGAGAAGTTGGTAAGAGCGGCGGCGATCTGGGCAAGAAGCGCGGTTGCCAGGGCGATATAGAAGTTCCCGTAGGCGAGCGACTCCAGGAGACGTTTAAACCTCAACCGTTTACCGACCCCCGGCCCCATTTCCTCGAGAAAGCCCACGACGTCCCGGATTATCCAGTTGGGGGTCGAGGCCCCGGCCGAGACTCCCACGCAGGAGTAGCGCGCCATTACCGCCGGGTCGAGTTCGGCTTGGGTCTCGATGTGAAATGTCGGTATTTTGCAGTCCCGCGCCACCTCTGCCAGCCTCAGGGTGTTACCGCTGTTAAGGCCCCCGACGATCACCATCGCGTCGACAATGGAACTCATCTGCCTCACTTCGGCCTGCCGCTCCTGCGTGGAATCGCAGATCGTGTTCTTTACTATCCCGTTTGGATATTTCTTTCGAAAAGCCTCCTCGATTTCCCGGAACACCTCCTCATTTTGAGTGGTCTGCGCCACGAGGAGCACCTTGTCCAGGTCGGAGGGTAATTCGCCGATCTGATCGGGACGGTTTATTACGGCGCCCCGGTTTTCAGTGTAGCCGAGAAGCCCGATGACTTCCGCGTGGTCCGCATCCCCTACGATTATCGTGTTATACCCGCGTCTCGCGTGTCTTTTTATCGCCGCATGGACCTTGGCCACCCGCTTGCACGTGGCGTCGAGAAGAATGGCTCCCTGCTCGTGGAGTTGCTGACGGCTGTAGGGAGGAATCCCGTGCGCGCGGATCACCACCTTTTTGCCCGCGCAGCGCTCTATCCGGCTTTCGTCCACAACCCCTTTTTTGGCAAGCATCGAAAGCACCTGCGAGTTATGGATAAGAGGCCCGAAAGTGCAGATATCCTCGCCTTTCTGACGCTGCTGAATGGCGGTCATAGTCACTTCGATGGCACAGCGGACCCCTTTGCAAAAGCCGGCTGTCTTGGCGATTACAACTTTCATTATCTTTCCCGTCCAAAGATCTAACGATCGGTGATCTAATACGCAGTGACCATCCGGAAAACTTCCCGGCGGGCACGATGAAGCGTCTGTGCCCACCCTTGCTACCCGGTTCCGCACCTGGCGAGCGGCAAAATCCCCAGGACGCGAGTCTCAAATCCTATCAACTTTGGCGGGATCTGGCAACCTTGGCGGGGGAAGCGAATTTGAATACTGAATTAAATCTCAAAGGGTGGTAAAAATGCATATGGTCGTCTACAGCTCGGAAAGGCCAATGGAAAGAGTAGATTTGACAATTCTTGCGGCAACCGAGGGCGAGCTTGCCCCTCTTGCCGCCTTAAAAACCGCCGAGACAGTCCCGATTGCGGGCCGGTCTTTTTCCATCCGCATCTATCGCGATCTGCGGCTGCTTATCGGGACGACGGGGATCGGAAAAGTGAACGCGGCGGCGGCGGCTGCGGCGGCGCTTGCCGCTTTCATGCCGGGCGAGGTTTGGAACCTCGGCTGTGCGGGGGCCTACCGGGAGTCGGGACTCGGGATCGGAGACGTACTGGTAACCGACAACTGCATCTGCGGGGACGAGGGAATTCTCACCCAAGACGGACCGGCGCCGCTAAGCGGCATCGGAATCCCCCTCGTGATCAAAAACGGACTGGCCTTCCTCGACTGCTTTCCGCTAAGTGACTACATTAGCCGAGGGCAAATCCGCGCCATCCTTCCCGAGGGCGTCTTCGACCCGGTCCGGGCACGGGAGAGCCCGGCTTCCAGGTCCGGTACGGGCCGAGCCTCACGGTCGGAATGACCAGCGGGGACGTTCAAACCGCCTCGAATCGTTTTCGCCGTTTCGGGGCGCTTGCGGAAAACATGGAGGGCAGCGCCATCGCCCAGACCTGCCTTCTATTCGACGTCGCCTTCCTCGAGCTTCGCGGCATCAGCAACATGGCCGGAGAGCGCGACAAGGCCGCGTGGGATCTTACCGCCGCAGTGGGTCACTGCATCGCCGCCGCGAGGCGTCTTATCGACAACCGCACGAATCGGGGTATAAATTGAAAGCACTGACTCTAGGATATTCCCCCTGTCCCAATGACACTTTCATCTTTTACGCCATGGCGGAAAAGAAGATCGACCTGCCTTTCGCGCTGGACATCCAGCTTGCGGACGTCGAGATGCTAAACAGGCGGGCCGCGCGGGGAGAACTCGATATTTCCAAGATTTCGGCCAGTGCGGCCCTGAGCATCATGGACAGGTACTGGCTGCTCAGAGCCGGGGGCGCGATGGGCAGAGGATGCGGGCCGCTCGTCGTCTCAGGCCGACCCTCGGGGATAAAAATCTCGCGAGGCGACAATCGCCACCCCCGGCGAGATGACCACCGCCAGCCTGCTCCTGCGGCTCGAAGGGACTCACCGGGGCAGGCGGGTCCCGATGCAGTTCGACCGTATAATGCCCGCGGTAGCCGCGGGCGAGGTTGACGCGGGGGTCATAATTCACGAGGGCAGATGGACCTACCAGGCCTACGGACTCCACGAGACGCTAGATCTTGGCAGGTGGTGGGAAGAAGAGACCGCCCTTCCCCTCCCCCTTGGCGCCATCGCCATCCGGCGCGATCTCGGGCGTGATGTCGCCGCCTCGGTCGAGGAAAAAATCAGGGAAAGCCTCGCCTTTTCCATGAAAGACCCGCAAAGGGGCATGGCCCTACATAGAGAGACACGCCCAGGAAATGTCGGCTGAGGTCATCGGCCTTCACATCGATGCCTTTGTAAATGAATTTTCCCTGGACGCCGGGATCGAGGGCGAGAAGGCAATGAAAAGACTTCTTGAAGCCGCCTGCGGCCTTGAAAACAGGCCTTTCCCCGAACAGGGCCTTTTCTGGAGTTGATCCGAACACAGGAAGAACCGACAACATGACCGACACTTTCGAATATTTGCTTTTTCCTCACACGACGCTTCCTTTGAAGGCGCTCGAAAATCTGTGCGCCCTTCTCCCGTGTCTCAACATGCTGGAAATCATCAGCCGGGCTTCGATCCCGGAGCGGGCAAAGGACAGGATTTGCGTCCACCCGGTTATCAGCCAGGCAGAGCTTATCTCCAGGATCCGGAACTCCATCGAAGGATACCGCGAATTTGCAAAAGTCCACGGCGGCCCCGGCGGGATCCTCGGTTTTCTCAGTCATGCGTTCGGTGAAACCGATGAACCCCGCTACCGGATCCAGGAGGAGTTGCGGGGAAAAGTTCCCCCGGAAAAAGACGCCAAAGAAAGTCAAATCGTCCAGGCCGCACTCTTTTTGGAGATGGCGCGCGAGCTGGACGAAAAGGAACTGGAAATCGAAGCCGGCTTTGACCGGATGAATCAGATCGAGCAGGAGTTCCGGGATATCCTGGGCATCGAGGAGGAAGAAGCGCACCAAGTTGGAAGCGACCTTTCATCGCGCCTGGTCCTGCGATGAAAGCAGCCTTCTTTATATGCTCAAAAAGCGGATCGAGAGCTGGTTCCGCATGCTTTCGTCCGGGCCGGCCACAAAAATGCCGGTATTTGTGACCGTTTTCCCCGAGGTCGTGCTCGAAGCACTGGATATTGTCAGGACAGGGTGCGAGAAAAGCGGACAGGATTTTTCAACCGCCGCCTATACGCTCGGACCGGTCCCATGGACGGGGAGGCTTCTCGATGGACACGAGTTCCTGGTGAGTGTTTCGTCCTGCGGCGACCAGCTTGGCGACTTCATAAAAAGCGCTGCCGGAAGCGAAGAGCCGGAAAAGACGGAAGACAAGCGCCGGCTGCTGCAAAGCGCTTTTGAAGAGCTTTGCAAAAGGTGCGGGGCGGCTCAAGACGAAAAGGCAACCCTTAGGGTTACCGTGGTGAAAAATGTGTCCGCCTCGGCTATTCCCGGCCTTCCTCAACTGGACTTTGGCGGCGAAGGTTCCTGGTCCCCGGTTTTTCTCGCGGCTGCACCGTAGGCGGCGGCTGCGCCGCAGCAGGTGTGCCACGCCCACCCGATGGGGTCAAAACAGCCGGGAGGCTTTGCCGGCCGCGGCCGGAGACCGACTTCAGCGCCCTTATCTTCTGTTTTCTTTTGAGGTCCCCATATTTTCCGAATCTTCCGCTTGCGGCCATAGGACAACTCCTCCTAGAATATCACCTTCAATTATAAATCTGTTGCCCGGGAAGGGCCACTATTTCGAAAGGAGCCATTGTTTCACTTGGGACATCCGGGATTTGCCATAACCTGGGCCTTTTTCTGGAACCTGCTAAATATCATAGCGATCAACCTGGTACTCTCGGGCGATAACGCCGTCCTGATCGCCATGGCCATAAGGTGGCTTCCGCCGCACGTGAGGAAAAAGGGCTTCATCCTGGGATCCGCGGCCGCCGTCGTGGGCAGGGTAGTTCTCACTGTTGCAATGGCCTGGGTGCTCGATGCGCCTTTTGTCAAGCTCGCCGGCGGGACAGCGCTTCTGTGGATAGCGGTAAAACTTTTTGTCCAGGGACTTCCGGGAGGAGAAGAAAAAGAGGCCGCCACTCTTTTCCAGGCGATGCGGATAATGCTTGTCGCCGATATGACGATGTCCCTGGACAACGTGCTCGCCATTGCCGGGGCTTCTCACGGCAACTTATTGCTGCTCGTGCTCGGTCTCGGGACTTCCATTCCTTTCGTGATCTTTACGAGCGGCCTGCTGTCGATGCTGATGGACCGCTATCCTGTCATAATTTATCTGGGGGCGGCCTTGCTTGGCAAGGTGGGCGGGGGCATGCTGGCAACAGACCCTTTAGTCACGCATTTTTTCAACCCACCTCCGCTTGCCGTCTTTGGGTTTGAAACATTTTGCGCGCTGGGGGTGATTCTTATCGGCAAAATCCGGCTAAATCGCATGATAGCCGTGGGCAATACCTCAGAGCCCCCGGATCGACACCGGGCAGAGAGCGAGGAGTAAACTATGGCTGTCCTTGCGCTTTCCAGGGAAATGGGCAGTGGCGGACGCGAGATCGGGCTGCTTACGGCAAAAAGCCTGGGGTACGGGTTTGTGGACAGGGAGCGCATTTTTCTGCGCATAAAGCAGGCGGGCCACAAATGGGACAAATGGTCTCAGGGCATGGACGAGCACAATCCAAGGGTCTGGGAAAGGTTTGACTGGTCCTACCGAAGCTTTGTGGCCATGGTCCAGGGCGCGATAATGAAGGAAGCCGCCTCGGGCGGGGTGGTCATTATGGGGCGGGGAGGCAATTTTTTGCTGAGAGGTGTCCCGTTTGTACTGCGCGTTCGGGTCGTTGCGAGTCTCGAGGAAAGAATCACCCGGGTTTCGCTCCGGGAGGGGATAGACGAGGATTCGGCCGGCCAGCTCATCGAGAAAACGGACCGGGAAAGGGAGGGGTTTCTGCACACCGTTTACGGAAGGGACGGAAAAGCCCCCGAGGACTACGATCTACACCTGGACACAACCGGGGTGCCCCTCGAGCGGATTGCGGACAAAATCCGCGGACTTCTCCTCGAAAAAGACCGGATGGTGGACGAAAAAGCGATGAAAGGGCTCGAAATGCGGGGACTCGCCTACGACATCAAGGCTCGCCTTTTTACCGGGCTGCCGTTTTTCATGCCGACCCTGGATGTCGAATTCGACGGAGAATCGATCCTGGTGCGCGGCGTAGTGCGGCTTCCAAAGGAGCGCGCCCTGGTGATGGAACAAGCCGAGAAATATGGAGGCAAGGCGCCGATAAGGTTCGAGTTGAGATACAGGCAGTAACACTAAATAATTTGCGGTATAGTCCGAAACTCACTAGAGTGAGATAAAACGCTGCCAGCCAATAAGAATCTCCACCAGTTTATCGTCATCGGGGACTTTCGATGAGAGGAATACTGAAGATCGCTCTCAAGCTGCTCGTAAACGACCGCGGAAAATTTGCCGCGCTGATCGTGGGAATAACTTTCGCCATTTTTCTGATAGTGCAGCTGACGTCGATATTTTCGGGGATCCTGTCCAAGGCGTCATCGACGATCATAAACACGGGAGCAAGGGTCTGGGTGATGGACCCCGCGCTTCAAAACCCCCTTAACACGATCCCGCTGCCCGACTACGTACTGGACGCGGTGCGAAGCATCAACGGCGTCAAATATGCCGTTCCGCTTTATTCGGGCGTAGGCCTTGTCAAATTGAATAACGGCATCTACCAGCCCGCAACCGTCCTGGGCCTCGACGATACGAGCCTGCTTGGAAGACCCGATATGATCGAAGGCAGGATCGAAGATATTTATTCGGATAACGCGTTCATCGCCGTAAAGGACGAGGAGTTCGCAAAGCTCGGAAACCCCGCTGTTGGGACAACCTTCGAGATTAACGACAACCGGGCGGTGGTAGTGGGGATCGGGCGTGTGCCCGTGGGCAATCTTTTCGGAATCCCGACCCTTTACACCACTTACAATCGCGCCGTACAGTATTTGCCCAACATGAGGTTCACGATCAGCTATGTCCTCATAAAACCCAAGAGCGAGGCCGCCATTCCAGGCATCGTAAAGGACGTGGAGAAGATCGGATACCGGGCGCTAACGGACGAGCAGTTCCAAGAAAAGGTTTCCAATTACTACAAATATCAGACGGGCGTAGGGACAAACATACTCATGATGACTGTCGTCGGCTTCCTGGTGGGGCTTTCCGTTTCGGGGCAGACCTTCTACACGTTCGTTCTCGAAAACCTCGAAAAGTTCGGAGCCCTTAAGGCGATCGGGGCGAAAAATTCCGAACTGGTTTTCATGATCCTCTTCCAGGCCACCTTCTCATCGGTTGTAGGCTACGGCCTCGGCGTGGGGCTCTCCGCCATCCTCATCGGGGCGGGAAAGCATTTCGTCCCCAACTACACCGCCGACATAGGCTACTGGAACCTGCTTCTGGCCTTTATCCTCGTGCTTTTTATCGCCGGCCTTTCGAGCCTGATCGCCGTAAGAAAAGTGATCAGGGTCCAGCCCTTCGAAATCTTCAGGGGTTGACATGGCCGAGGCGGTAAAAGCGATCTTGCTGGAAAAATCGTTCGGGGAAGGTCCGGCAAAGACCTACGCCATCCGGGGCGTCAGCTTCGATGCCCGCTGGGGAGAGATGCTCTTTGTCGTCGGCCCGTCGGGCAGTGGTAAAACAACGCTTTTGAGCCTTATTTCGGGCATCCTCAAACCCGATTCGGGCAGAGTGATTGTCGAGGGCAGGGACATCTGGGGGCTAAGCCCAAACGAGATTGCCGAGTTCAGGCTAAACAAAGTGGGGTTCGTATTTCAGGACTACCACCTCTTCCCGAAGCTCACCACGGTGGAAAATGTAGCCATTCCGCTGATCCTCAAAAAAGAGGACTGGGGCAGATCGTTAAAAACGGCCATGGAGTTTCTCGAAGTGGTGGGGCTGGCCGGAAAGGCCTCTTTACCGCCGACCAAATTGAGCGGTGGCGAACAGCAGCGCGTGGCGATCGCCCGCGCCATTGTCGGGCGCCCGGACATCCTGGTCTTCGATGAACCGACCGCCTCGCTCGACGGAACGACTGGAAAAAAGATCCTCGATTTTGTAAAAAACGAAATTCTAAATGACAAGAGGTGTATCGTGATCGTCACCCACGACAGCAGAATATTCGCGCTTGCGGATCGCATCATAGAGATGGAGGACGGAGCTATCGTCAATGTGAGAAGCGGAGGCGAGATTGAAGGCTAAGCTGCTTATCTTGCTGGCAGTTGCGGGGACCGCCGCGGGTATTTTCAGCGCATATCTGTCCACGTCTCACAAACCTCCTCTTCCGCCACTATTCAGCCCCGCCCGGGACCCCTACGAAAAAGGCGTCTACGCCAACGGGATCATCGAAAGCTACCAGTCCCACGCGGCCAACATCAACATATTTCCGGAAGTCTCCGGAACGGTGGCAAAATTGGAGGTAGCAGACGGGCAAACGGTTAGCCGGGGGACGGTGATGCTGGTCCTGGACACTTCGGTTCAGAAGGCCACGGTAGAACAGGAAAAGGCCCAGGCGGCAGCGGCCCTGGCAACGCTTCGCGAACTCATGGCACAGCCGAGGAAAGAAGTGCTAGCGGTTTCCAACGCCCAGGTAGCCGCCGCCCAGGCCAGCCTCAAGACCGCCAAAGACGACCTGGCCCTCGTTCAAAAGTCCTTCTCCATAAACCCCAAATCCGTCAGCAAAAAGGAGTTGACCGATGCGATCAATGCGGAAAAGGTCGCCGAAGGCAACCTGGGGACGGCGGTCAAAAATTACGAGTTGACCAGGGCCGGCGCATGGATCTTCGACATTCAGAACCAGGAGCACGCCTACGAGGCGCTGTCAAAGACCTATGAGTCCGGAAAGGCCCTGCTGGCCAAGTACACTCTCCGGGCGCCCGTCGACGGGGTCGTTCTTTCGGTGAACGCCGCAATCGGCAGCTTCATATCCACGGCCGGGACCTACGACACTTACACCCAGGGGCTTACGCCGGCCATCGTCATGGCCCACGCGCAGCCCTACTACCAGGTGCGCTGCTATGTCGACGAGAATCCTCGTCCCCCGGCTCCCCGACCCCTCGCAAATGGTTGCGCGCATGTTCATAAGGGGCTCCGAGGTGAGCGTTCCCCTTCAATTCGTGCGAATTCAGCCCTACGTAACCCCCAAGATAGAACTGTCCAATGAAAAGGCGGAAAAAGTCGACGTGAGAGTACTGCCCGTTCTTTTCAGGTTCAAGCCGCCAAAAAGCATCAGAGTATACCCCGGGCAACTCGTGGACGTTTACCTCCAGGCGCAAAACGGCGGGCCGAAGAAATGAGCAGAGCAACATCGACGATTCGCCGCCTCATATGGTTATCCTGCCTGGCGGCGGCCGCCTTTTTACCGGCCGGCTGCGAGGTCGGACCCGATTTCGTTCGCCCCGCGCCCCCACCGGTGAGCGGATACACGAATAAAAAGCCGCCCGAAAAAACGGTCGCAGCCGCAGGTCAGGCCCAGCACTTCAAGGTGGGGCAAAAAATCGGCCGGAGCTGGTGGCGCGCGTTTAAGTCCCGGGGACTCGACGAAGTGGTAAGGGAGGCTACCCTCCAAAGCCCGAACCTGCAATCGGCCCTGGCGCGCCTGGAAGAAAGCCGGGATGAGCTTCGGGCAGGCTACGGAGTATTTTTCCCCCAGGTCGACGCGGATTTTAACGCCACACGCGAGAAGTTTTCCCCGCTAAAGTTCGGGAGCCCCACCCAGGCTTCGCTTTTTAATCTCTATACGCTCGAAGGAACTGTCGGCTACACCCTGGATCTTTTCGGCGGGGAGCGCCGCCAGGTGGAAAATCTTGCGGCGCAGGTGGAATATCAGAAACAGACCGCCCGGGCAGCATATCTTAGCCTGGTTGGCAACGTGGTAAACGCGGTGGTCGCCGAGGCGGGCTACAGGGCGCAAATAAAAGCCACGCGGCAAATCATAGCCTTTCAGCAAGACCAGCTGAAAATAACCGAAGGCCAGGCCGAAGGCGGAACGGTCCCCTATTCGAGCGT
Source organism: uncultured delta proteobacterium (assembly GCA_963813125.1). Lineage (GTDB taxonomy): Bacteria > Desulfobacterota > Syntrophobacteria > Syntrophobacterales > Syntrophobacteraceae > SbD1. Next base: position 17,034 of record CAWEZA010000071.1, read on the forward strand.
TCTGGCGATCAAAACGCAACTCGAGGCAACAAGGGCAACACTGCCTCCGCTCGAAAAAAACCTCAGCCAATCGGAGCACCTGCTGATCGCGCTCGTTGGAAAAACCCCGCAGCAGTGGACGCCGCCCGCAATCGACCTGGACGATTTAACGCTTCCCGCCGGCATCCCCGTGACTCTGCCCTCGGAACTGGTCCGGCAAAGGCCCGACATCCTTGCGGCCGAAGCTCAGCTGCACAGCGCGAGCGCAAGCATCGGGGTCGCCACGGCGGCAATGTTTCCCAATATCACCCTCAGCGGAACCTACGGGCAGAACAACACCGACATAGCCGGCCTGTTCGCATCGAGCGCCAACTACTGGTCTCTCGCGGCAAACGCCGCAGCGCCCATATTCCACGGCGGGACCCTCTGGTTTAACCGCCGCGCGGCGATACAGGCATACAAAGCCTCGCTTTCGGATTACCACCAGGCCGTAACAACCGGTTTTCAGCAGGTGGCCGACTCCCTTCGCGCACTCGAATTCGACGCAAACACCCTCGAAGCCCAGTCGGAATCTCTCTCGGCGGCCTCGCAAAACCTGAAACTGGTCGAATCGAATTACGAAGCAGGCATTGCGGGATATCTCGACCTGCTCACCGCGGACAACCAGTACGAGCAGGCGAAAATCGGGGTCATCCAGGCCAGGGCACTCCGCCTCCAGGACACATCGGCCCTTTTCACAGCCCTTGGCGGCGGCTCGTGGGAGCCGCCCCACCCCTGCGAAAAACCGGAATGGAAAATCTCGGAGACTACCGGGCAAAAATAAGATTTCCTAGCAGGCAAGTTGAGTCAAAGAGAGGCGCCTTTTCTCGAAATGGTTGCCCGAGGACAGGCTCCTTTACCCCTTCCAGCAAAACTCATCCCCCCATATCACCAGGGGAAATATTCTGCGATACCTCTTTCCATTTTGTTTCCAATTGAGATAATCTACCCTCCAGTTCAATTTTGTCCGGCTCCCATTGGGTTGGACACTCTTTTTCGAGTCTGTCAATTCTATCGGAGATCTGTTCGATAAACATATGGAGCTCATTAACCATAGGAACGACTTTCTGCTTATCTCCCGAGGAAATCTTATCTAATTGCCTCACAACATCGTAGATTTTGGCTTTCCATCCGGTGAGTTCCATGCTCAAATTATCACAATAGGATTTCAGTTCCATCTCCATCTCCTTTCCCCTTTAGAATGCAATTTAACCATCATTATCCACAATCTCAATCAACGCGCCGCAGTGCGCTCAGCGCGCAACGATGAACGGATCGACCAGGCATGAAGGCAGATCTCCCTCACTTTCTTTCCGCTCCCGGGAAGAAATGCGAGGTAATAAAATTCATCGCCGACCTTCGTTGATTTACTGGGGTGCGGAGGTTACTTTTTGAGTAAGCAAGTCAAACTGTTTAGCCTTAAGGAGATTAAAGTGGAAGATAAGGAAAAGAGGCTTATCGTACCTTCAATGACGACAGCACACGATGACACCGACTCGGGTTTGTGGATATCCGTGAACCTTGCCGGAGCATCGAAAGAGACTGTGGAGCTGGAAATGGGCGAGACAGGTCTATGCCTCAAGGCTGAGGCGGAGGATTTCAGATACGAAGCATGCTTTATGCTGGCTCATAAGATCAAACCTGAAAAGGCCAGAGCAAAACTCGACGCAGGCTTGTTGAGAATTTACGCTCCTTTTGAAGAAACGATGCGAGGCCATAAGGTGCCCGTAGAATAGAATCCGGCAATCTGGTTCAGCCAGGTGGATATCGGCGAACAGAGGGAAATGTTGCCGCAGAATATGTCGAACATCGTCTTTAACTTCATTGAATTCATCGGAGATGGCGCCCGATCTTCCACAGGGGCTCAGAAACGAAATCGAGCACGGTCGTCATTCACTCCTTTTCGCACCGCGAACGGAAGCGGCGCAGTCGTTGCCTCATGTACGGACCTTCGCATAAAAATTATCCGTAAGTTCATCGCAAACCGCATCATGTGATATTACAATTCTACCAGGCAGAGTATGTTGAGTGGGGTGAATCCCGCATGCCCCGGGAGGCTGGTTCGCTGGACGCTTGAGGGCGTCGAGTGACAGTCGGACGACTACTCCGCAGATCCCGGGGAGATGAAGGCATCGAAAGAGACAAATGCAGAAACTAAGATATTTATAATTCGAGTATCCGAAATACCATGAATTCCAACGAAGAATCCGAGTTGCGTAAATTTGTGGCTCCGGAGTTTATTTTCGGTATTGGGGCCAGGCGGTTGGCGGGTCGGTACGCCAGAAACTTCGCAGCACACAAGGTGCTGGTCGTCACTGACCCGGGGGTCATAGCTGCGGGGTGGACCAGGGATGTTACGGACAGTCTTGAAGAGGCGGGGCTCGCCTACACGGTCTTTTCCGGGGTCACCCCCAATCCACGGGCCGAAGAGGTCATGGCCGGAGAGGAGTTTTACCGGAGCCAAGGCTGCGACGTCATCGTGGCTGTGGGCGGTGGCAGCCCCATGGATTGCGCCAAAGGTATCGGGATCGTCAGCACGAACAAGAAACATATTCTTGAATTTCAGGGAGTAGACCGGGTGCATGTCCCCGGCCCGCCTCTCATATGTATCCCAACGACCGGCGGAACTTCAGCGGACGTTTCACAATTTGCGATCATCGCTGATATGAGGGAGAAAATAAAGCTTGCTATCGTCAGCAAGACGCTTGTTCCAGACGTCTCTCTTATCGACCCGATGACCTTGACGACAATGGACGCGTACCTCACGGCCTGCACCGGCTTGGATGCCCTCACGCACGCCATCGAAGCTTTCGTTTCCAATGCTCACTCGCCAGTGACGGACCTGCATGCGCTGGAGGCGATTCGCCTGCTGGCAGCAAACCTGGTTCCATCGATTGCTGAACCGGATAACGTTGAAATGCGGTCCAATGTCATGTTGGGCAGTCTGGAAGCGGGGCTGGCGTTTTCCAACGCCATTCTGGGTGCAGTCCATGCCATGGCGCACAGCCTGGGCGGGTTTCTGGATCTTGCCCATGGGGAGTGCAATGCCATCCTTCTCGATCACGTCATAGCATTCAATTTTCGTGCGGCGGCCGAACGCTACCTGCGCATTGGCGAAGCTATGGGCCTGGATCTTCGCGGTATGAATCTACGTGAGAAGAAATCCTCTATTCTGACGGACCTGGCCCGGCTAAAGAGAGCGGCCGGTATTGAGCGCACACTCGCCCGGTTGGGGGTGCATCGAACCGATGTGCCTATCCTGACCCAAAAAGCCATCAAAGATCCGTGCATGGTTACGAACCCTCGCCGGGCATCCTCGCGGGATATCGAGGTCGTCTATGAAGAAGCACTCTGACGACCCTGTTTCTCGGGATAACCGGAGCCCTCTTCGCAGCCAACTCATCGGACTGGGGGAGACCTCCATTCGGAAAAGCTATTATCCCGAGCTTCAAAAGCGACTTGCCGAATTGCAGAAGTTCAGGGAGCTTCTAGATCAAAGCAACGATGCCATATTTGTCATGGAGGTTCCATCCGGCCGACTCACGGACGTAAATGAGTCGGCCTGCCAACAGATGGATTATTCCCGGCAGGAATTGCTCGATTTGACCATTTATGACCTCACGCCCCCATCCCCGTCGGAGCGAATAGAGACATTCTTTTCCACCGTGCAGGCGCGTGCGGATGTACGAGAAATGATCACCACGACGCTACGCGGAAGGGAGGGCGCTGAGATCCCCGAAGAAATCACTTTGTCCTCGGCGATCTCCAATGGTGAAGTATACGCGATCGCGGTGGCCCGCAATATCACCAAACGCAAGCAGGCGGAGGATGCTCTGAGGAAAGCCAACGATGAACTGGAGCAAAAGGTGCGGGAGCGCACCGCAGAGTTGACGGAGGCATACGAACAACTGGAGAGAGCTTACCGGGAAACAAGGGCCAACCAGGATAAGATCATCCAGCTTGAAAGACGCGCAGTGGCGACAAGAGTAACTTCGGCTCTGGCCCACGAGACAAGAAATCCTATCCAGGTGATAGGGGGCTTCACCAGGATACTGCAGCGCAAATGTGCTGAGGATCCCGGGCTTGCCAATCAATTAGACATCATCTTGAAGGAAACAGAAAGGTTGGAGCAGCTGGTCGGAGCGATCCTCAAGGCCGCTCATGAAGTCGCCACCGATTTTCAGCAGATGGACCCTCAGAGTCTGGCTGATGATTTGGTCGAGGCCACGCGAGAGAAAGCACGGCTTGCCAAGGTGCTCATCACGAAGAAAACGAGACCCCTCAGTGCTCGTGTGACCGCCGATCGGGAATGCCTTGTCATGGCGCTCAAAGAAATAATCATGAACGCCATCGAGGTTTCGCCCAAGGATGGTGAGATCATTTTGGAGGTAGTTCAGGAGGGGCACTGGGTGGTGTTTGCCGTAAGCGACAGGGGTGAGGGTATCAAGGAAGAGCAACGGGACAGAATATATGGTCCTTTTTTCAGCACAAAAAGACTTTCGTCGGGACTGGGCCTCTCTTTTGCCAAGGCAATCATCGAAAGCCATCACGGCGCCATCTCCTTCGAGACCAGGGAAGGCAAGGGAACGAAGTTTTACGTCCGCTTGCCCGTCACAGAGTGATCACCCTGGCCCCGAGTTTTCCAAACCGCCTGATGACTGAGCCTGAGGATCACCTGCAAAAGCGGGGTCAGGAAACCTTCGGTGTAGCAGACGGCGACTGAAACAACACCCAGCCAATATGCCATGCTCACCGAAAGTTTTGGCTGTAAACAGGGCACCGGGGGAACTTAGGAATTCTGAAGACACGATATTCCTCTTTCAAGGCCTGCCCCCTCCCGAATGTACGTTTTCTTGCGAGAGGCTTAAGAACGAGTGACTGAAATCCAGTCTTGGAACGCGGCTTATTTCGGCCGGGGAAATACGCTTTCCTCGGAAAGACATTGCCCTGGCTTTTGCGAAACCGGTCAAACGGAGACTTGATAATCATAACGCTTTCTGGCTGGCCGAGATGCTCAGGTTAAAGATTCTGCCCGAAGGCTACATTTATCCCAAAGAGGAACGGGCAATACGGGACCTGCTCAGAAAAAGAGGACACCTTGTAAGGCTACGGACTTCATTAATTCTTAGCCTGCAAAACATCGTATCCAGAAACTGCGGCGTGCGCTTGAGCGGCAACGACGCCAAAAGACTCAAAGAGGATGTTATTGCTCCACTACTGGAAGCAGATGAAGATCTGGCGCTGGCCGGCGCAATCAGCAAGGAAACCATCGACTTTCTCACCCGAAAGATTCGGTCGGTTGAATCGATAGTCGAACAAAAGCTAAAGCTCAAGGAGGAGTACAGCCATCTGCTCACGATTCCGGGTATCGGAAAGATCCTGGCTCTAACAATAATGTTGGAGACCGGTCCGATCAGCCGCTTCCCGAAGGTGGGAAACTACGTCTCCTATTGCCGCAAAGTAAATTCCAAGTGGACCAGCAACGATAAGGCAAAAGGAAACAAGAAGAACGGCAACAAGTATTTGGCCTGGGCTTTCTCGGAAGGAGCCGAACTGGCAAGACGCTACGACTCGCAGTGCAGGAGCTGGTATAACCGCAAGATGCAGAAGACCAATTTCATGATCGCTCACCAGGCTCTTGCGCACAAGCTGGCCAGGGCGGCCTATTGCGTCATGAAAAAAGAAGTTGTGTTTATGCCTGAGAAACTATTTGCGATCTGAGTGTATCCCGGGGAACCGGAGTGGCAACGACAGGGACTATCCAAGCATGAAACTTCCAAACTTAAAAAACCAAGACCTGAGATCGCCTCGCTCACCCGGCCGCTCCGGGTCGCCGAAGCCGCTGCGGACCACCTCCGACGAGTCGCGGTTGGACCCATTCTCGGCGACCCTCCGCGACTCCGGCGCCCCTCCGCTAGGTTTGCTGTTCAGTGCAGGTTTGAAAAACAAACGACCTGCACAGTCCGGACGCCGTGACCGAATTGAGGCAACCTGACGCAGACAGCTTTATTGAATTTGGACCCCATCTGAGGGAGCGAACAATCATGCGGTAATAGCGAACTGGCTGGAACGGCAAACCTGCAAAGGGGTTGGAAGAACCACCAGACTTGATTGGAAAGCCGTTCCACCCAGCACAATTTATATAGCGGTTAACATCTTTACTGCCCATGCCATGAGCCAGTCAAAGTGTGGGTAATAACCATGAGACTTGTAAAATCATTCGGACATGGCATGGAACCGAAGATTTTCTGGCCCGCCAGCGGGCGGGAAGGGTCCTTTGACACATATGTATTGAAACGACCTTAATCCTGATGGGTGACCCCTTTCCATTGACTGTCGAGATCTGCTAATTCTATCTCGGCCTGTACAATGTCTACGTAACCTTTGAATTCGATTATCACGGTATTGTGTTTCGCATCATAAATCAGTGTTTATCATGGGGTCTCTCCTATGCTGTAAAGCCATGGGCTAAAATTTTACGAAAGCATCGGATAGTCTATGTAACCCGTGGCAGAGGAGCCGTAGAAATATTCCGGCCGCGGCTCATTGAGTGGCGCATCATAGCGTATGCGTTCGGCAAGATCCGGATTTGCGATGTAGTCTCGACCGAAGGCGACAAGGTCACCGGCTCCTTTGGAGACAAGGAGGGCACCATTCTGGGCGTTGATCCCAGAGTTCAAGATGAGCGATCCAGTGTAAATGCGACGAAAGTGATGCACGACGTCGTCTCCACTCATGTGCTCAATAGGAGAGCCGGTAAGGTCGGCCATTTGCCGCATCAGAAGCATGTGTGATAATTTGTAGTCAACCATTTTCCGATAGACACATTCGCTCGTCCGGAGCGTCTCGTCGGTGGCGCGGAAGGCACCATGTTCGCTCATCATCGGCCCAGCCTTCACCCCTACGCGATTACTCGGCCAGACTTCAAGTACCGCCTCTAGCGCTTCGAAGAGAATGCGGGCGCGATTCTCCAGCGAACCGCCGTACTGGTCGGTTCGTCGGTTAGTTACCTCGTGCAGAAACTGCTGGAATAGGTATACGAATCCGCCTTGAATTTGGACACCATCAAAGCCAGCGTCTCGTGCAACTTGTGCAGCACGTCTGAAGTCTTTGACGGCCTGCTTGATCTCTTGAAGACTCATCTCGCGCGGGGTTTCGCTCATGATCTTCCCGCCTTTGACGTGTATCAGTTGCTCGGGATTGACCGCGGACGGCCCGAGTGGTAACCGCCCGTCGTCATACAGGGAGCGATGAGAAACGGAGCCCTGATGCCAGAGTTGAACGAATATGAGCCCGCGTGCACTGTGAACGGCATCTGTTACGCGCTTCCACCCCGCTGCTTGTCCCGCGTTGTAGATTCCTGGAGCTCCAAACCACCCTTGTCCCTGTTCGCTTACAAAGGTACCCTCCGTTACGATCAGGCCAGCTCCGGCCCGCTGCGCGTAATACTCGGTCATCAACCCGTTCGGAACCTTCCCTTGGTTCTCAGCCCGAGTGCGCGTCATCGGCGCCATGACAATGCGATTTTTGAGTTGCAAATCGCCGAGCGTATAGGGCGTAAAGAGCACTTCGGTCGCTTTGCTTGACATGATTCGATTCCTTCAAAAACAACTGCTGAGTGTCTGAGGCCACCTCTACTTGCTGATCTGCTCCAATGCTCCCACCCAGTTCTCAACATGATAAGCCGAAGCCAGCTTGCCGTTTTTCACGGTGAATATATCAATCGCCATTGTTTTAAAGCTCTTGCCCGTCGGTTTCACTCCGAACAATTCGCCTGTGGGTGTGCCGGTTGCTTTACCACGCACCACGATTTGATCGCCAAACGTCTGGATGTCCTCAATTGCCCAACGCAAATCCGGGACGGCCGAGCCGATGATTTTGAATACTTCGGCTAGTTGGTCACGCATAAGCCAGTCTTCATTTGTATGATATGACCTATAGTCAGGATTGGCTGCTTTGGCCAATAAGGCAGCCACATCTTTCTTGGCAGGTTGGTTCAGTGCATCATACAGCGGCGCCACGATCGTTCGCGCCTGCTCTATCGTCAACGGTGAGGCCGCGGCACTGGATGCGGGTTGGTAACCCGAATCAGCGAAAGAAGTGCCAAACATCGGCAGGCCACTTTTTGATTCTTCCTTCGTTGCTTCGTCCTGTAGTACATCCCAATGCTCTACCAGGCGTCCGCCTTCCATCCTTACAATGTCGGCAGCAATCCATGCGCGGCTGCGACCGTGTCCACTAAACCGCCCGTGCAGCATTACATAGTCGCCCTCTGCCATAATGTGTGTATTCTCATAACGCAGCGTATCCGGCAGGCTGCGTATAAGATTAAATAAACCGTCGCGACCAGGCTCAATGTGGGCACTATGTTGGATATAATTCTCTGACCAGAACTCTGTCGCTTTCGCGTAATCACGCTTGTTAAAGAGCGTATCGAAAGCTTTCAGAACTAGCGCTTTTGTTTCTTCATTTGATGTCGAGCCCATGGTTTCCTCCTTTTCTCGCTTACTCGCGAATGAATCTGCGGAATCGACGAACCCGGTTCGGAAATTTAGCAGCGAGCACAGTTGAGACGTGTTAAGACACTCCCTGTACGTCCTCGAGAGGCCAAGACCGCGCCACCGGTTCTCCGAATTCGATACCCCATGGGTCAACAATATGACCGGTCGTCTTAAATAGCAAGCGAATCAGGAAGGCGTTTGTGCTGAGGGGGAGGAAGTCGGTTTCGAGATATTCTTAGCGGTTAATCCGTCTGGGTAAAGCTCCAGGCAAAGGCTCAAACCACAATGCTTGAGAACACAACTTTCACGAAGAACTCCAGCGCCCTCGAGTTTTTTTCAACGCGCACCCGCAAAATGGCTCCCTCGTGGGCATCGATCAGGAACGAAGCCAGATCGTCAGCCTTGAGATCCTTGCGAATGGAACCCTGCTTCTGTCCATCCGCAATGGCTGACGAAATTTGCTCACCCCAAAGGCTCAGCACGCTTAGGAGTTTCTCTTTAATCAGCGGTGTATCATTCGATACCTCGGCCATAAATTTGCCGACCAGGCAGCCCTCATTGCACTGAGAGAAATACTTATTGAGAGTTGTGAAGTGCTTTTTGAGGCGAGTAAGTGCGGGAACCTCTGGGTTAGTCAGGATGCTCCTATCAGTGTTGCCCTTCCCGTATTGGGTGAGGATCTCCGCCGCCAGAGCCTCTTTGCTCTTGAAGTGATTGTAAAACGATCCTTTCGGAACACCCGCCGAATTGGTGATGTCCTGAACGCTACACGCGTGAAACCCCCGTTCGATGAACAGTTTCATGCCGTTTTCCAAAATGATATTACGAACGCTGGGACGAGCCATGGAATTCCTTCTTCCGTTTGTCTAATCAGGCATGTTTCCCAGGCGATTGGTAAGAATAGCGCCCGCAGGGGGAACTATACCGGACCGGAGTAGTTGTGAATGCTACATATCCAGGAGGTAGCTCAGAAGTCGTCGTCAATACGGCTGGGGCATGTCTGGAAAAGCAGGTCAAAAGAGTCGAGTTCTTCGCTTTTGTCGCGCGGCTCAGCGACGGTATTAGGCGTTGGTGTTGCCCTTGAAGTGCCATTATTAGACTCCACTTTAACTCATCCTAGCTCAATCAGATTCGCTTCGGCAAGAACTTGCTTAGGTAAATTACGATAAACTCACCGGATTTTCACCTATTTTTCTGCCGCAGAATAGGGGACGCCCTTAAAACGCCGGGATAAACCGGCATAGAGTTGGGGATGAAAGAGCCCCACATAAAAGGAGGAGCTGCTCCATTATGGCCCCGGGTCATGTGCGGATAGCCGCGAGGCTATACGTGAAGTAGTTGACAGGGGAAAACGCAGGCCAGCCATTGAGCTCCGAAATCACCAATCCGGGACGCCGACCTTGTAGGGTGAAGGGGAAGGCAACACTGTGAGAAGGCGTTAGACAGCGAGTCTTCAGCAGGTCCCGCGGAGTCAGAGACCCTGTGCATGCGTGGAAACTCTATGTTCGAGAACCGGGAGATCTCCATGGCCTCTGGCAGTCGATTATCAGAGCGGTCGGGGAAGGCCCGTGGCCACAAGTCCGGCATGGACGCTGTGGAGAAGTCAGACATCGGCGTAGTACTGAAGAAGGAGCCGAACAATGTTGCGGGTCGCAACGGCGGAGGTTCTGGAGGGAAGGCCGTTGACCGAGGGAAATCCTGAAAAGACCGACTGCGACTTGCACGCAGTGGCAGGAGTAAGCATTGAGCGGACTTGACAGGATACGTGAAGCAGCACGGAAGGATAAGAGCCTTCGTTTCACCAGCTTGATGCATCATATTACGATAGAGTTACTGAGGGACAGCTACCTGGCGCTAAACCGGCGCGCTGTTCCTGGTGTGGCCGATGTAACGTGGCGTCAATACGGTGAGCAACTGGAGGATCGCCTGCCCGACCTACATGAGCGCGTCCAGAGCGGCAGATATCGGGCGATGCCTTCGAAGCGCGTCTGGAAACCAAAACCGGACGGGCGGCAACGCCCGATCGGTATAGCGGTACTGGAGGACAAGATAGCCCAACAGGCCGTTGTAGTGGTATTAAACCAGATCTACGAAGAGGCATTTCTCGGTTTCAGTTACGGATTTCGACCAAACCGACACCCGCATCGAGCTTTGGATGCGGTATGGGTCGGAATCACGCAGCGGAAGGTAAACTGGGTGCTTGATGCGGATATCCGGGGATTTTTCGATAACATTGACCACGAATGGTTAATGAGATTTCTGGAGCACCGTATCGCAGATCCCGGCGTCCTGCGGCTGATCGGAAAATGGCTCAGGGCAGGTGTGTCGGAAGAAGGGCAATGGTCCAGGACCGAGGTGGGTACGCCCCAGGGGTCGGTAATTTCGCCTCTTTTGGCTAATATCTACCTGCACTACGTGCTGGATCTATGGGTAGACAGTTGGCGAAAGCGGGTACGTGGTGATGTGATCATCGTGAGGTATGCTGACGACTGGATCATGGGTTTCCAATACCAGAAGGAAGCGGAGCTTTTCCTGGAACAACTGAGGGAAAGGCTTGCAAAGTTTGGGTTGGAGATGCACCAAGAGAAAACCCGCCTCATCGAATTTGGAAAGTTTGCAATGGCAAACCGGACGAAACGAGGTGAAGGGAAGCCGGAAACGTTTGACTTTCTGGGTTTCACGCACATATGCGCGACTACCCATAAGACAAAAAGATTTATCATCCGGCGCAAAACAATCGCCAAACGTCTTCGGGCAAAAGTAAAGGAAGTGAGAGAGGGGATAGTGAAGCGGATGCATGATCCAGTCCCTGAACAGGGGCAGTGGCTACGCTCAGTGCTCAATGGCCATCTCAACTACTTTGCGGTGCCCGGAAATAAGAAGTCGATTGATGCCTTCAGGACCCAGGTCACGCGGAGCTGGTTTTGGGCGCTTAGACGCCGGAGCCAGAAGGCTCGCAGCCTGACATGGGATCGGTGCAACCGACTGTTTGAGACCTGGCTGCCCACAGCGAAAGTAAGGCACCTTTATCCAAATGAGCGAATTTGCGTCATAAACCCAAGGTAGGAGCCGTATGAAATAATTCTTCACGTACGGATCTGTGCGGGGGGTGCCGGGCGACCGGCATCCCTAC
>CAWEZA010000072.1:0-15592 GCA_963813125.1 uncultured delta proteobacterium
GCCCTCAGGTCGCGCGCTGCGAGAGAGGCGGCATCGGTCCGATTTTCAGAGGCGGCGTGCATGGGACCGGAATTGTCGCATATGCTTACGCCATCGACGGCACCCTGAGGAAGCGGATTTGGAAGTCGATCCCGACAGCGGGCTGATACGCGGCGCCAGGCAGATCGTATCGCCCAACCATGACTCGCGGCCCGCGGGAGTACAGCCCGATCTGATCGTCGTGCACGGCATCAGTCTGCCGCCCGGGGAATACGGCGGTCCCTGGATCGACCGGCTGTTCACCAACACCCTTCCCGCGGATGTTCATCCCTATTTCGCCGAAATAGCTGCGCTGCGCGTCTCCTCGCATCTGGTCGTGACGCGCGACGGCGCAGTCACACAGTACGTGCCATTCACTCGGCGCGCCTGGCACGCGGGCAAGTCTATTTATCGGGGCCGGGAAGCCTGCAACGATTTCTCGGTGGGGGTGGAGCTCGAAGGGGCCGATACGCAGCCGTACGAGGACGCGCAGTACCGCACCCTGGCCGAATTGGCCGCCGCGCTGTGCAGGGCCTATCCTGGATTGTCTCCGGATCGCATCGTCGGCCACAGCGATGTTGACCCGGCCGTCTATCTTTCGGCCCATAAAGCGTATCTCTCCCGCGCTAAGCGGCGTGAGGCCCGCCAAAGCCCTCAGGATAGTACTTTTGCCTGATCCGTTCGCCCCGATAATGCTGACGATGTCCCCTTCGGCCACGTTTAGCGAAACTTCGTGGACGGACAGAGACTTACCATAATGAACCGTTATCCGATCGATCTCAAGCAGCATGACCGCTCCCAAAGTAAGCCATCCGGACTTCTTCGTTATCCCTGATTTCCCGGGGTGAGCCCTCGGCGATTGACCTGCCGAAATTGATTACTAGACCCGATCACACAAATCCAGGATCTGCATATTATGCTCGACGATCAGAATGGTCACTCCTTCCCGGCTTGTTTTCGAAATGGCCTTCAACGTGAAGTCGATCTCCGCGGGTTCAATTCCCCCCAGGGGTTCATCGAGTAAAAGCAGTTTGGGCTGGGTCATTAGGCCCTGGCAACCCCCAGCATCTTTTGATATCCGTGGGGCAGGTTTTTGGCCGGTTCATCCTTGACGTGGTCGAGTCCCACCATTCTCAGGATCTCCATGGACTTGCTCAAGATATCGGATTCATTTCCGCAGTAGGACCGGGTATTGAAATAGATGCTGAAAGGTTTGACCTATGGTGAATATGACCTGCCGCCGCCACATTTTCAAGGACCGTAAAATCTCCAAAGAGAGGATTCAATTGAAACGTCCGCCCTATTCCCCTGCCGGCAACCTGGTGAGGTTTGGCACGGGTTATTTCCTTTCCCTCGAAAATCACCTGGCCGTCAGTCGGCGGGAATACGCCGGTTATAAGATTGAACAGGGTCGACTTTCCTGCGCCGTTAGGTCCGATCAAACCTACGATTGTCCCCTGCTCGACGCTCATGTCAAACTGGGATACGGCAGCCAGGCCACCGAAAAATTTGGTCAACCTTTTCGTTTCGAAAACATGAGGCCATCCTTTTCCTTGCCGGCAACCGCATAAACAGGTTTTTGAGAAGCCCGGGGCTACTGACCAGGCCTTTGGGCATAAGGTAGACGACTATGAGCAGTATGGCGGCTGAAACGTAGGGGGAGTAATATTTCAAATCGCGGAAAGCTTCAGGCGCCAGGAAAAGAGCGAGGGTACCGACTATTGGCCCCGCAAAGCTATCGATGCCACCGACGAGCACATACATTGCCAGCCACAGTGTCGCCAGAAAATTGAAGCTCGATGGAGAAACAACCTGGTTATAGAGTGCGTAACCGGCGCCGGCGAGGCCGACGAAAAAACAGCCCACTCCAACCGCCAGGATGCGGTAAAAGCCCTCGTTTATGCCCACGCTTGAAGCCACCAGGTGTGATTGGGTAATGGCCTTCAAGGTGGTGCCGATCCGGGAGAATTCGAATCTGTAGAGGGCCAGGGCGACGATGACGGCCAGGGCCAGAAAGAAATAGTAGTAGGGTTCTTTGGAATAGCCAAAGAGGGGCTGGATTCCCAACAGGCCTGCATAACTGCCTGTATAATATCCAAAGGAGGTGATGACATTGATGATTCCTATGCCGAAAAACAGGCTCCCCATGGCATAGTAAAGACCTCGCAGTCTGGCGAACGGGTAGCCGGTCAGCACCCCCAACACCATCGCCGACAAGGCTCCCGTTGGAAGGGTGATCCATGGCGGCCACCCGAGCCATCTTGATGCCATGCCGGCCGCATAGGCGCCGACCCCCATAAAAGCCCCATGCGCCAGGGGAAACTGGCCCGATATCAGTATTGCGCGCATACTGAGGGTCGCAATGAGGTATATGAAAGTCAGGATCAAAAGGTGCAGAGTATAGGGCGAGTCAAAAAAGAGCGGCAGCAGTGAGAGCATCACGACGCCACCGCCCCAGGCCGCCCACCGGAGCGATCTTTTCACGTCGATCCTCGAAAGAGCGGGATCAGGGAACAGATACTGGGTAATCGGCGCCATGGCTCGCGCCAAAAGCTCTGTGTCCTTTATCGCGGGCTCTAAGCCCGCGATAAAGGACTCCCGTGGGGGTGCGGGGGGCACAGCTCCCCGCGCTTGTCTTTTATCTTTTGCTTTTCGTTTGTCGGATATCATAGGTCATCCTCAAAAGCGAAATTGTTGCCTTACTGCCAGGCTTGCCGGCTGCCATTAGGCCTCATGACCAAAAAAGCCCTGGGGACGGATCAGGAGAAGGACCACTACCAATCCCACTGCAATGGCCTGGCTGGCGCCGCCGTTTATCAATGCGGGCAGTATGGCGTCAAGTCCGCCCAACACCAGGCCCGCTATCACAATGCCGCCGATGCTGCCTGCCCCGGCCAGAATTACCAGCATGAGGATCTTGACCAGCATGAGATCCCCCATGAAAGGCCCTATGCCCGCATACGAGCCCATCAGGCATCCGGCAATGGCGGCCAGACCGCAGCCGATGGCACAGGCCATGGCGGAGACCCGATTGACGTTAATGCCCTGCAGGACAGCCCCCTCTTTGTTCTGGGCGATAGCCTGCATTTGTTGACCCCATTTGGTCCGATTGACAAACCACACCGTTGCTCCAAGCAAAATGGCCCCGATCGCGAAAGTGATCATTCTCTCATAGCTGATCGAAAGCGGTCCGGCCCGGAAAATGCCCTCGACAAAGGATGGTATGGCCAGTACCCGCGAACCCGCGATAATATTGACTGTTGTTTGCAAAATCACGGTAATGGCAACACAGATCATGACGGTACGGTTGAAATCCCCGACAAAGGGCCGAAAACAAAATCTTTCCAGGAAAACGCCAAACCCGGCCATGACAAGGGTCGACAGCAACAAAGCCAGCCACGGGTTAAAGCCCCACGTCGAGATGAGCGCAAAGCCGATATAACCCCCGATCATGTATATGGCGCCGTGCGAAAAATTGAGTATGCCCAGCATGTTGAAAAGAAAGGCAAACCCAAGGGCCACCAGGATGTACATCGAGGACAGCACCAGAACATTACTTATGGCTCCAACTACCTGTTCCATGAGCAGTCATTCCATTATCCGATCGCGCCGGATTGCTGAGCCGGCAGCCCGAAATCTGCAGAGGCTTTTTCCCGACTGCCGGCGCATTTGTTAGGGAACGTAGATGGGTGATGACCATCCCGCGAAAACCACCTTGCCGTCTTTTAATACCTGAAATGGGAGGGCGTGACCCACCGCATGATGCGTTATCCCGTAAGTCTTATCGCCGCACATCCTGCCGGGTCCGAAAAGAGTCTCCACTTTGTCCATCTTCTCCCACTGCGCCTTTACCGCCGTCGGGTCAAGGCTTTGAGCGGCCTCGACGGCCTGCTTGAGGACCCACAGGGAGTTGGCGCTCTGCAGATAGAGGGTCGTATCGGGTCCGTATTTGGTAATGACCCTTTTGGCGATCTCGTTCATCAGGGGCGGATTGGCGGAGTTGCCGGGAGTTACGCCATTCATGACCACACCTTTGGCAGAGTCTTTGCCTGCGATGCTCACAACGGCCTGCAACGAAGAAACGATTGGCTGGATGAATGGCGTCTTATTGCCCAAATCGCGCACAGCCTTTAAAATCGCGCCGGTCATCGGGGGGGTGGTGTTGGCCACCAATACCAGGTCGGCGTCTTTGTAACCATTGATCCGGGCGGCTATGGGGTTGAAGTCCTGAGTCTCGTTCGGAAAAGAAACCAGGCCCGACATGGAAAGGCCCGCATCCTTTAATGCCTTCTCAAATTTTGGGGTAAGATAGGGCAGGGAGCCGTCATCGGAATTGAGCACGACGACCTTTTTGACCCCCGGATAGTGTTTCTTTATATAGTCGACGCCGGCATAGAAACTTTCCACGGTTCCGTCGTAGCCCAGAAAAGTATAGGGAGTGGTCTTACCCAGTTCCCCCGGTTTGTTTGTGCAATAGAGCAGAACGTCGAGTACCTTGTTGGAATTGGTTATCGGGGCTGAAGGGCCGGAAAACGGGCCGGCGGGTCCAAGTATGTATTTGACCTTCTTGTTGAAAACCAGATCGTTGGCCGCTGCCGTAATGCCGTCGAAGGAACTTTGGCCGTCGGCGACGACAAGCTCGATCTGATACTTTTGCCCCTTGATGGTAATGCCCCCTTTCTCATTGATCATCTGTGCGGCTATTTGGGCCTGATTGGTATCCGGTACATCGTGGACTGCGAAAAAACCCGTCAGACAGGAAATCATTCCGATCTTCAATGTCTTTACGGGGGCCGCTGCCGCCTTTGTGCTCCAGGCCGGAAGAACGCACAAACTCACCAGGGCCAGGATTGAAACCAGACTCACCGCCGATATTGATTTCCTTCGACACATTTCTGTCCTCCTGTTGGGAAAAAAGTTTTTAAGCTCTATCCCGGGTTAGGCCGCCACGGAGCGGGGAAAACGGATAGCTTGTGCGTTGAGGCTTACAGAGGCTTGAGAGCATAAGAGGATGCGAGCGTGAGAGCGAAGCTGTCGGCCTTGAAGATTCCCGGTTTCATCTACCTCGTCATATTTATTCTCCGGTAAACAACCGCCTGGGGTTTTCCACGAGCATCGTGTGGATTTGATCTTCGGTTACCCCGGCGGCCTTCATCTTCGGAATCAGTTTTTTATGAATGTAGGTCGGATACCACTCGGCCCCCATCGGGCCAAAGTCCATGGGCCTTCCAAGCCAGACCCCGATGGAATCGTGAGAGATCATCAGCCTGTCGGCATAGCCTTTCTTCACCAGTTCGATAATGCACTCTTCCGCCTTGGGGCCGAGGATGCTGCCGGTGCGGTCGAACCCGAGGAAAAAGCCGGGCTTTTCCAGCTGGGACAGGTGGTAAGAGATGTCCGAGGAGTTATTCTGATGACCGATCATAATTTTTTTTGGATTTGCGCCCAACCGAACGAACAAGTCCTGTTGGACCGGTCCGACAGTCCCTCCCTGGCAATGCGTTATGATGGGGACCCCGGTTTCGTTGGCGACCCGCACCGCGGCCCTGACCACCAACTGTTCGTACTCGGTGATCGCGGGATCATCCGTGGACACCTTGATGACCCCTGGTCTTACCCCGGTTTTCCCGATGCCCGAGGTTATCTCCCGTTTGACCAGCTCGTAGATGTCCTGCTCGATATCCCGCTGGATAAACTGGAGGAATTTGAAGTAGGCGGCGCCCCCCTCCTTTTCAAAATAGAGCCCGGAGGACGCAATGATATTGACGCCCGATTTTTCGGCCAGACTTTTCAGCATGAGCGGGTCCCTGCCACCCACATCTCCCGGGGTGGCGTCAATGATCGACTTTACCCCCACCGCCTTTATGTCGTTTAGCCTTTTTAGACTTGCGGCTTCAGTGGCTTCCCGATCGTAGGGCCACTCGGTTTGAGCGTTCCAGCCCGGAAAGCCGAAGGCGAAGTGCTCGTGCACGAGGGTTACGCCCAATTCATTCACGGAGATGGGGCCAAGGACGGTCATTACCTCGCCGTTGCCCGAGGAATGGTTCATTTGTTTGCCTCCCTTCGCTGATGGGTATTAAGAACCGGTTAAGCCTTCTTCAAAACCTGTGCTTCTTCCTGGACAAGAAGCCGTTTTAGCAGCTTTCCCGCGGCACTTTTCGGCAAATCCCGCCTGAACTCTATGATCCTCGGGCGCTTGTAGGCCGAAATGTTCTCCTTGCACCACTCGAGAATCTCTTCTTCGCCGATTTTGCCCGCATACTCTTCTTTTAGAATGACGAAGGCCTTTGGCGTCTCCCCCCTGTAGGGATCGCTTACACCTATGACCGCAGTTTCTTTGATTGCCGGATGCCGGTAAAGAAGATTTTCCACCTCGACCGGAAAGACGCTGTAGCCTGAGCATTTGATTAATTCGCGAGACCTTCCCAGGAATTTGACATACCCTTCTTCGTCCATGAGTCCCACATCTCCGGTGTGAAGCCAGCCGTCTCTTAGGACTTGTCCTGTCTCCTCCGGTTTGTTCCAGTAGCCAAGCATCACGGAGTCCGCTCTTATAACGATCTCTCCCGCTTCGTTTGCTCCCAGTTCCTTTGTCCCCGTCTCCCGATCAACAATCTTGAGGTCTTCATTTGGCTCGGGTATACCCACGAAGCCGGACTTGTGGCGAAACAGCGGCGTGCACGCCCCTGCCGACGACATGGTTTCCGAGAGTCCGTAGCCCTCGCCCACGATCGTATCGGGCATCAGGTCCTTCAATTGCTTTTGAAGTTCGGTGGAGATGGGGACCCCGCCGGTCCACAGGCACCGAAGAGAGCTGAAGTCGTAATCCGCGAGATTGGGCAAACCGAGCAAAGCGATAACTGCCGTGGTCGGCGCTACCCAATAGGTGCATCGATACCTGGTGATGGCCTGCGCCACCACATCGGGAACAAAGCGGGATAAAATAACCACCCGGGCGCCGGCGACAAGCGGGGTGCACATGACGTTTATCTGCCCCATGACGTGGAAAAAGGGTGCAACCCCAAGGAATACATCGCTTTCACGGTGGTGGTACCAATGCAACGATACGAAGCTGGCCGAACTCAGGCCGTAGTGGCTTATCATGGCTCCTTTGGGCGTGCCGGTCGTGCCGCCGGTATACTGCAAAAGCGCCAGTTCCTTTTTTAAATCCGTTACACGGCAGATCGGTTCGCTCCCGGGTTTATTTATGAAGTCCTCGAAGGAAAGTGTGTCGGGAAATGACCGTATACCCCCTCCTGTCTCAGGAGGAGGGGGGAGTGCGGGTTTTTCCGGAAGGTATGCGTCGAGGGAAGTGAGGATGACATATTCCAAGGGCGTGCGGGACCGGATTCTCTCGACTTCAGGGTAGAGGAAATCGAGACCGAACAGGACCCGCACCCCCGCGTCGTTTAGCTCATGTTCCAGTTCGAGTTGCTTGAACATCGGGTTTACCGGAACAACGACTCCCCCCGCCCTCAGTATCCCGAAATAGGCAATAACGAACTGGGGGCAGTTCTCCATGTGCA
Source organism: uncultured delta proteobacterium (assembly GCA_963813125.1). Lineage (GTDB taxonomy): Bacteria > Desulfobacterota > Syntrophobacteria > Syntrophobacterales > Syntrophobacteraceae > SbD1. The sequence goes on from CAWEZA010000072.1 coordinate 7,545, forward strand.
GCGCCACCCGATCACCTTTCTCGATCCCCAGTTCGACCAGTCCCCGGGCCGCACCGTCGATCGATAGATCGAGTTCCCGATAGGTGATGTCACGGCCGTAAAAGCTGAGCGCCGTCCTTTCAGGGGTCAAAACCGCCCATTGCCGCAAATACTCGGACGCCGGTTTGTCCACCGTGAAGGTCTTGGGGACCCAGGAAGGCCACACCTTGAACCATCTTTTTTCCATAACATCCCTTTGCCTGAATTAGCAGGAACAGTTGGATAAAGCCTCGCAAAGGCCGCTCAAACCGTAAAACCTCAAAGGCTCGCGGCGGATTCGGCATGGCCGCCGCCCAGGGTTTGATTTCCCTCAAGGTTTGGGGGAAATGCGGGAAGTTCACTGAAAACAGGGTGACTTCTTCCGTTCTTTACTCGGGCCGCTCTCAGGGCGGCGGCTTTGTAGCGGTCAAAATCGGCCAATTGGAGTATGGAAAGTTTCTGCGCCTCCAAAGACCCTTCGGCGTGGATGGTCAGAACGTCTTCATAGGAGGAAGTGAGATCTCTTACCAGCTTGACCATGCGCAGCCGATCCTCAGTAGGTACGCCGGCTTTTCCTCCCAGGAATTTGTCCAGCATATCGTGGGTCGCGGGATTGAAAAAGTCCTTGGCCGATGGGCAGGTGGCTACGATCCCTCCGGCAATGTCCTGAATATATTTGGTGGCCTCGTGCCAGTTATTGGCAAACTGGTATTTGCATATGTTTGCTATCATCGGGTTGGGGTAGACCAGATCGGAATCCTCCTCTTTTATGCAATGTTCGGCGGCGGCCAGTCCCAGAGTCTCGATCATTTCGGTATACATGACCAGCCAGGTGAGCTTTTCGCGAACATGCGACACCTTTTCGAGGCCATTGTATTCCGCCATCATGGCGGCCGCTCCGGTGAAGAGTTCGAGTTCCATGGCCTTATAGGTCTCCGCGCTCAGCCGGTGAAAATTGGCGAACATATATGCCACCTGGCCGGCGAATTCCCATTCGCCCTTCAAAAAGAGGCGCTCGTTCGGTATGAATACGTCATCGAATACGATGGTGGCATCGTTTATGAAAATGCTGCCGGCTATGGGGTGATCGAACAGGCTGACACCCTCGCTCACCTCGGGCTCGGCGGAAATGAGTGTTATCCCGGGCGCGTTTAGCGGGATGCCAAATGCGACGGCATAGGCCTTGTCGTCTTCCTTCATGGCCCGGCATGGGGCGACCAGAACCTCATTGCACAAAGGGGCCTGGCTGATATGAGTCTTGGCCCCGCGCACTATGATGCCGTCCGTGCGCTCTTCGACGATCCGCACATAGTAATCCTGATGGCCTTTTTGCTGTGAGGGGCGAAGACTGCGGTCTCCCTTGACATCGGTCAACCCCATGGCAAACGAGAGGTCGTTTTTCTGCAGATACCTGCGGTAAGCTTCCACATTGCCCGCGTAGTTCGTCCCGAACCTTTTGTCCACCCTTCGGCTGACCACTGTCACCGCGTTCAGGCCGTCCTTGGCCACGAACTTGGCCCCGGGGGGTTTTCCAAAACAGACCCTGGCCCACAGCTTGACCATTTCACGAAGCCGCAGGAGGTCCTCCCGGCTCCTTTGGGGCGTAAGAGCGAAACTGACCCTTTCGCCGTCATCGTCTATTTCCGTGAGAAGGTCCTGGTACTGGGGGGTCTGATTTAAGACATAATCCATGGCCACCCAATCACGGCAGATCTTTAAGATCGGATGTTCGGTCACATCAGCGATCTTTTCTCCGTTAAGGTAGACTACGCGACCATCTTTCAGACTCTCGATGTATTGTTGCGGTGTCTTTAACGCCATTTTGCATGTCCTTTCCATCGTTGAGTGTTTCTTGACTGACCGCTCGGTCAGTTAATCTGCCTAAAAAAAAGACGGCGCCGGGTCCAAAAAAAATAAAGCCGGCCCTGCGTTTCTTTATCCGCTTTTACTTTTCAACCGGTTATACCCTTCAAAACAAAGTCCCGAATCGTGACTACGAAAGCGCGCGCATCGATCGCGTCGCCTGCAACCAGCCATTGAACCAGCATGCCCACATGACAGGCCAAAATGGCATGAGCATAAAGACTAGTATCCACCACGGGGCTGACCGAACCGCCCTGTTTCCCGTCTTCGAGCATGTCCTGGATAATGAAACGGAATTTTTCATGAATGGCTTTGGCTACTTCTTCGGTTTCCGTATTGGTGCCCGAGACCTCGTTCAAAAGCGTGTTATAAGCCAGACACAGTTCCCGGTTATCACGGGCGAACTCCGTCGAGTACTTGTGAAACATCCTGTACTTGGCGCTGAAGTCTCCCTCGCGGTTCTTCACCGCTTCCCCCAACTTGTCCAGCAACTCCGTCTCAAACTTTTGAAAGATGGTTATCTCGATTTCGTCCTTACTTTTAAAATACCAGTAGAGGGTACCCCGGGCGATTCCGGTCGCTTCGGTAATCTGCTTGACCGATGTGCCCTTGAATCCGTTGGCCAAAAACAACCGGATACTTTCTCGGACAATCATCGCCTTGATATCGTTATCTTTGGAACCTTTCGACATAGACTCTCCCCGCTCCTCTCGATCGACCGGTCAGTTTAGAGAAACTTACCCAATATTCCTTCCCGTTGTCAATCAAAAATCTTGCCGCGGCCTATTATTTTCCTGTAAACGCGGGCGGCCGTTTTTCGATAAAATGCGCTACGCCTTCTTTGAAATCTTCGGACTCCAAACTCAAGATCAACTCATGGTCCGCGGCGACCGCGGCCTCGGCAAGTGTTTGGAACTGAGCTTCGTAGACCTGCCTTTTTATGATTCCCAAAGAGCGTGGGGAAACAGAAGAGCTCAATTCCGCGGCATAGGCCAGGACACCTTGCATCAGGTCCTCTTCCGGGAAAATCCTGTTTACAAGACCAATACGCAGCGCCTCCCGCGCATCCACCCGCCGAGCGGAGTAAAGCATATCGAAGGCGTTCGAAAGCCCTACGATGCGGGGGAGTATCCAACTGATTCCGTGTTCGGCAATAAGTCCCCTCCTGGAAAAAGAGGTCGAAAAGATTGCCTTCTCGGAAGCAAAGCGCAGGTCGGAGTAGAGGGCGACGATGAGCCCCAGACCCACGGCGGGGCCGTTAATTGCGGCAATTACAGGTTTTGGGATGGCTGCGAGATAGGAATACCTCTTTCTGAAATCAGCCCTCGTATTGAACTTGTTCCCGCTGTCGAGTTCCTCCTCGGTTTTCGTCCCGGTTATGGCCGAGACGCTTTCTTCCGCCGTTTTTTCAAAAGAGCCGACAGAACCTTCCTGCTCCGCCGCGGCCTCGAGTTCCGACATGTCGGCGCCGGCGCAAAACCCGCGCCCGGCGCCGGTCAGCACGATCACCCGGACCTCTTCGTCATCCGCCGCCCGGTGCATGGCGTTGCGCACCTCTTCGGCCGTGACGCGAGTCCAGGCATTGAGTCTTTCCGGGCGATTGAACTCGATCGTCGCCACATGGTCCTGCACACTGTAGAGGATATCCTTATAGTTCATTCGGTTCCTTTCTTGTCTAGATCGACCAGTCAGTCTACGATGATCATACCCAATACCCTCCGCCTTGTCAAGGGAATGAAATGGGAAATAATTTTCCTCTTGACAGGAGAAAACCAAGTGTGAGAGCTTAGACTGAACGGTCGGTCACTTTAGGCCGCCGTTGGGTTCCATTGACTCCCTGTTTGAGGAAAGCCATCAAATGAAGCGACTCGAAGGCAAGACGGTCATTGTGACGGGCGCTGGTTCCGGACTCGGCAGAGCTTCGGCCGCCGCATGTTCAAGGGAAGGTGCGGATGTGGTCATCGCCGATTTGAATGAGACGGGCGGCCTGGAGACATTGGCGATTATCGAGGAATCGGGCGGCAGGGCTTTTTTCCGGAAGACCGACGTAACCAGGCCCGATGAGGTTGAAGAGATGGTCGAGGAGACGGTCCGAAGATATGGACGGCTGGACTGTGCCCTTAACTATGCCGGTATAGAAGGGCCTGCGTTTCCTGCCGGCCAATATCCGGAAAAGCAATGGGATGACGTGATCCGCGTTAACCTCAAGGGAACCATGCTCTGCATGAAGTTCGAAATCGACCGGATGCTTCACCAGGGGGGCGGAGTCGTCGTCAATGCCTCTTCGGGGGCGGGATTGCGCGGTCTTGCCTGGCAGTCTGCATACTGCGCAAGCAAACACGCCATTATCGGCCTCTCCAAAACAGCAGCCATTGAATATGCGAAAAAGGGCATAAGGATCAACGTCCTGTGTCCTGGCTTCATCGATACGGGTCTTACCAGGCTTGTAATCGCCAAGAAACCGCATCTGGAGGAAAAGTACAAGTCCCTTATTCCCATGGGCAGGTTCGGCAAAGAAGGCGAAGTCGCGGAAACCGCGGTCTGGTTATGCTCGGATGCCGCTTCCTACGTTACCGGCCACTGCATGGTGATAGACGGAGGGGCCGGCGCTTAGCCCCGAGGCATGGATTTCGACCGGGGATGCGATACGGATGCTGCCGAAGGAAAAAGGGTTTGTTTGGCAAAAATATGGAGATCTTTTTCAATGAAAAGCATAACCAAGGCGGTCGTGATCGGGGCAGGAGTCATGGGGGCAGGCATTGCCGCTCATCTGGCCAATGCCGGTATTCAAGTCGATTTGCTCGATATCGTACCGGGGGAACTGAACAAAGGGCCCGCCGGACGTGAGGCGCGCAGCATCATTGCATTACAGGCCAGGGAACGCCTGAGAGGGGCAAGAACGCCCGTTTTCCATTCCGCATTCCACGCCGAACTGGTTAGGGCGGGGAACTTGGAAGATGACTTCTCGCGAACAGGTGATGCCGATTGGATAATCGAGGCTGTTGTTGAAAGACTTGACATCAAGCGGTCGCTGCTCCAAAAAATCGCGAATACGTGTAAGCGGGAAGCCATTGTTACCACAAACACCTCCGGGCTCTCCATCGATGAAATGGCAGCAAACCTGCCATTTGAATTCCGCGGCCGGTTCCTGGGCGCCCACTTCTTTAATCCCCCCTGGCTTATGAAACTGCTCGAACTGATACCCGGAAGGGACACCCTGCCGGAAGTCGTTGACTTCCTGAAGGATTTTTCTTCACGCATTTTGGGCAAAGGGGTAGTGGTCGCCAGGGACACTCCCGGCTTCATTGCAAACCGCATAGGAACTTGTGCTCTTTTTCGGGGGCATCAGGGCGATGGTGGATCTCGATATGACGGTCGAAGAGGTGGACGCTGTAACCGGAGCGCCCCTCGGGCGGCCCGGGTCCGCCACTCTCCGCACCAACGACATGGCCGGACTGGACCTCGCCCTCCTCGTCTCCGAAAGCAACAGAAAAGCCCTGCCGGGGCGAGACGATCAGGCGGCCTTCGCTCTGCCCGGACTCGTGAACACTATGGTGCAAAACAATATGCTGGGAGACAAATCCGGGCAGGGATTCTACAAAAAAGTCGACAACGGCGGGAAAAAGGAAATACTGGTCCTCGATTATCACCGAATGCAATACCGGCCGAAAAATTCAGTGAGCTTCGAATCTCTTGATCTTGCCGCGCAAAAGCGTGACATCAAAGAAAAACTGGCGGCAGTTGTTTTTGCCGACGATCCCGCGGGGCGGCTCGCCTACCGCCTGACCAAAGAAATGGTCGTGTATGCCGCTGGTCACGCCATGGAAATCGCCCATAGTCTGGTCGATATCGATCAGGCCATGAAATGGGGATTTAACTGGGCACTTGGACCTTTCGAGACCTGGGATGCGTTGGGTGTAAGCAGGATGGCCGATCGACTGAGTGCCGAAAACGAACCCGTCCCCGAGATCGTACAAAGGCTCCTGGCAAGCGGCAAGACCTCATTCTACTGCGAATCCGAAGACGGACGGTCCTGTTTTGACCCATTTACCGGCAAGACCGCGCAGGTGCAGGCAAATCCTGCCGTGATCCTCTTAAAAGAGATCAAAAGCCAAAAAGGGGTAATTAAAGCGGGAAGGGATTCAAGCCTGGTCGATCTTGGCGACGGTGTGGCCTGCCTCGAATTCCACAGCCGAAACGATGTTGCGGGCGAGGACCTCGCGGAGATGCTCCGGTTCGGCGTCGAGGAGGTCGAGAAAAACTGGAATGGGCTCGTCATAGGTCATCAAGGCAAAAATTTCTGTGTCGGGGCAAACCTGAAGCGCTTTCTCGGCAGGATCGAGGCTAATGAGCTTGCAAGTGTGGAAGATGAGATAAAAAGCGTGCAAGACGCGTTTATGAAGCTCAAATACTGCTCTAAACCCGTTGTTGCGGCCCCTCACGGCCTGGCCTATGGCGGGGGCGCCGAAATACTTCTTGCCTCACCGAGGATAAGGGCGATGGCGGACTTATCCATTGGGCTCGTCGAACCACAGGTCGGGCTCGTTCCCGCGGCGGGCGGAGTTAAGGAAATGACGCTGCGCAGCACTGAAAACATCCCCGAAGATGTCGGCGCGGATCTTTTGCCTTTTCTGATAAAAGCCCATGAACGTCTCTGCCTGAGCGCAATTTGTCGAAACGCGTACGAAGCCGGGGCGGTCGGTTTTCTAAGGAGTACGGACACCATATCCATGAACCGGGATGGCCTGCTGCGGGAAGCAAAAGATACGGTCCTCCACATAAAGAACATGGGCTACCTTCCGCCTGTGCAAAAGAAAATCATCATAACCGGCCGCAACGGATATGCGGCGCTCAAGATGACTACCGACACACTGCGCGCTAAAGGACTTCTCAGCGATTACAGTGCATATATCGGCGAGAAGCTGGCCTACATAATGACCGGCGGAAATCTGCCGGGTAAAAGTCTGGTCGATGAACAATACCTGATGGATTTGGAATTGGAAGTCTTTATGGAACTCGTAAGAGAGCCCAAAACACGTGATCGTATCCGGCACATGCTGGAAAAGGGAAAACCTCTTCTCAACTGAAGTTGACGAGAACGGAAGCGAGTGCTTGATCCATGCGGTTTGACCTTTTCTTCATCGGTTTTAATCTCCCTTGATATGAGGTTGGAAATGCTGGTCAGAAATTGGATGAGCAAGAACGTCGTTACAATCGGAGAACAGGATTCGATGCAGCAGGCGGCTGCCCTCATGAAGGAACATCGAATCCGGATGCTTCCCGTAATGCGAAAGGGTGAACTGGTCGGAATTTTGTCCGATAGCGATCTCAAGCGCGCGTCGGCTTCCGACGCCACCATGCTCGATATACACGAACTTTTGTATCTCATCGCAAAAATAAAAGTTCACGAGATCATGACCAGGGATCCCATAACGGTGCCCGACGATTATACCGTCGAAGAAACGGCCCAATTGCTGATGGATCACAACATTTCAGGGGTCCCCGTGGTAGACCGGGAGGGAAAGCTGGCGGGAATCATCACCAGGAATGATCTTTTCAAAGTCCAGGTCAGCATCAGCGGGCTCGGCAAAAAGGGAATTCAGCTTGCTTTCCTCATCGAGGATAAATCGGGTTCCATCAAACTCCTCGCCGATGTGATCCGCAAGTACAAGTGCAGGATAGCGAGCATCCTGTCCAGTTATGAATATGCTCCGGAAGGAAAACGCATCGTATATTTCAGAGTATATGACATCGATCGATCCATTCTACCCGATATGAACCGGGAACTCGGGGAAAATGGGACTCTCATCTATATGGTCGATCACAGAGAAAACAAAAGACAGATATTCCTGGATCTGAAGGCATAGCCCGAGCCGTCCGGATCGCCGTCGGGATAAACGGGGAAGGCCACCCGCCTCGGGACTCCCGCAAATCTTGCGTAGGGGCGGGGTTTATCCCCGCCCTCGGTGTATTCGTTTTGTCCGGCTATTTCGGTCTTTCGTCGATTACCCGCACGGCTTTGCCTTCGCTTCGAGCGATTGTTTTGGCGCTGTCACTTCCACGGTGACGCTTATCCCGAGCATTCCCTTGATGTGGTGGGCAATCTTGTGCTCGACCTCGTCATGCTTCTGTCGGCCCGCGTCATAGACATCCTGCTTGGCTTCGAC
>CAWEZA010000073.1:0-32455 GCA_963813125.1 uncultured delta proteobacterium
TATGTTTTTGCAGCACCTTTCGACGATTTTACGTATTGCCTGATCTTGCGGAATTCTGAAAATACGAGGCCCGCGATGCCACATGGTTGGCCGTGGCATTCGGCGGTAAGCAACCCCTGACGCGGCAAGAAACTAAATACTTCCCGCGCTGCCCTGTCAATCTCATCTTCGGTAGTGAATGGGAACCAACGTTTTACCTTAGGGTCGGCGACCCAGCGCTTCCAATGCTCCATGTCCTCTTCGACAGAAAGTCGGATATTTAATCCGTCCACCATGCTTATTTCTCCAAGAAAGAGGGCTGTTTGCTGAAATATACCAATTCTCACCAATCTCCGCTCCGGCGCCTCCGCCCCCTCACAGGTGACTCACTCAAGAAGGTAGACCGAATTGCCCGCCGGTCGAACTGCTCCCCTTCGTTGCGCTTCCAGTTACGGGTTGTGGAGGCAGCATTCGAAGCATGGGAATGGTGGTGACTACGAGTATTGGTTAATAAAGTTTCCGGTTGCCGAAGTGGTCGCTCCGGAAGCCAGGTTTGCAAGCAGGTCTTGAAGGAACGCCTGCAAATCCGTGCTGCTCGATGCCCCTGAAGCACTGCTCGTGCTGCTCGATGAACTGACGCCGGAAGCTGATTGAAGCGAGGAAACCATATTATTGAAGTCCGTTTCCAGTGTGCTGAGGGCACTGTTTGTGGAAGAAGTGGAAGAAGTAGCCGAAGTGCCGGAAGTGGCGGAAGTGGCCGAAGTTGAGGACGAACCGTCCGAACTGGCCTCCAACTGCGAAATTAGCTGCTCCAGTTTACTCGAAAAGCTCGAGTAAGCGAGGTCGCCATCGATGAAGCAGAGGAGGGGCTGCTGCTCGAAGAGGATGTGGCTGCTGACGGTCCGGCGGATGTCGAGGTGCTGCCCGAGCCCGATTCTTCGTCCAAGGCTTCGAACAGATCATGCATGAACTTTCCGATTCCGTGTGCGTGTCCATGACCCCCGCCACCGGTTGATTGGCCCGAGTTGACGGCAGAGACGGAGCTATCGGAGGTCGAGGTCGAATTCGACAAAACGCCACTTGGCTGAGTTGGGATCGATAGTCCGATCTGACCTAGCGCCTCCGTTATGCTTTGCATAAAAGAATTACCCCCCCCTGCACTGTTCGACTGGCTACCCAAAGCGGTCGCGCCTGAACTGGCGCTGCCGCTGCTTGTCTGCTGGAGCATGGAAAGGTAGTCAGTGTAGGCCGAACTCGCGCCGCCAATGGCTGAAGTGGACATGTTGTTCTCCTTTTAATTCAGTATCCCGAAAATACATAGCCCCCGAAAGTGATGCGCGTTGTCAAACTGTGCGTTGTTACAAGTCCTTTTGAATCGGTTAACCGCGATTCATGTTTGCGTTTGTACAAAGGCAAAAAGCAGACCCCATTTGCGAAAATTGCTTAAAAAAAGCGCCGACGGTTACGTAAAGATTTGTAACCTTCATTGTGTTTAACACGGAAACCGGCCTCTGGCGGCCTTCGGAGGGGGGGCGGCCAACTGGGGTATAATTTGGCACAGGATTGGGTTGGGGTTAAAAAGGAAGGTGGAGATTGCAAATTTTTTTAGCCGGGTACCGCGTTCTTCTGCCGAAGTTAACAAGAATTTCCGACCAGGTCGGCAGATTTTTCCATACTAATTGCGTCACGGACTTTAAGGATATGTGCCATTGAAGAAGTGGAGGACACCAAGCGCGGGGCGGCTGTGCCGCAGATAGCGTTGCAGCACGGCCGCCCCTACGCACCCCCACGGGGCCGCATCAAGACTCCAAGGCGAGAACGATTTTGCCTTTAGCGGCTCCGGTTTCTATTTGCCGGTAGGCTTCAATTGCCTCGTCCAGAGAGTAGGTCAGGGCAATTTCGGGAGGCGTTAGATTACCATCCTAGCTCAGACCCCTTCACCCAAACGAGTCTCGCAGTTGAAATGTGGACAAGAGTTCTTGATTTAACGACACAACTCAGTACGCTATGAGCGCCAGGAGTATGGAATGAATAATGGAGGGGAGTGGGAAAGCCGACCCAATTTGTATTGCACCGAGCATGAAGCACGTTCCCTTATTGAGAGTTCATTCGCGGCCCAATTCCTTGAAATGCGCCGAAAGACCTCTCGAGGCTTGAGACCCATTGGAAGTACGCTGACGTTTTGGCGGAAGGCGACATTGACTCTCTGAAGTATTCAATCGCCTGTGTGTAAGCTCCGAGCCTCATCAGCAGCAGACCGAGCATAAAAATGATGTCAGGCTCCTCACCCAGGTAATAATAGTTCCGGTGAACCTGGTTGATGGCTGAGAGCAGTTCAGGTTTTCGGATGTCGTCCACGGATTGAAGCTTGTCAAACAAGGCCTTGAAACAAAGACAAAAAGAGTTCGAATCCCAGCGATTGAAGCGCAGGTATGACACGATAGCGTCCAAATCCAGCGATTGCGGGTCAGGCGGAGAATTTCTCAGTACATTAGAGTAAGCCCCCGGCCCCGCCTTTTCAACATGTTCATGAAATGAGCTCCCCGTTTCGGCATGAGAGTTGCCGGGGTTTCCAAACAACATTACAAGAGTGTCGATGTCGGTGTAGCGGTAAGTTGTGCTGAGGACCCTGCCGCCCGCATTCATAAAATACCGGCCGATGGCGTCAAAATTCACCGGTGACCAGAAATACCCCTTTGGAGAAAAGTGTGCTTCGTGGGCAGGATTTGGAGCTTCCATGCTCCTGAAGCCCAAATCGCTTGTCAGGAGCATGAGGCGGCCGCGACTGATCTCGCGAAAGAAGCGGAGGCATCTGAGCGCTGCAATCGGGAAATTGAATCCGGTGTCGTTAAACTGGAGGCGACAGTCTTCGAGAATCCGGTTAAACTCCGCATCCTCATAATAATCGGACGTAGTCTCCCGCCGTAAAGTGTCGAGTGTCAGACGTTTCAATATCTCGGGGTCACAAGGGTCCTGCTCGGGTTGTGACGAGAGAACGGCGACACGATTTTCCTCCAGGCGCTGCCCATCGACATGGAAGCTGTCGTGCGGGATGGAGTCCAGAACATAGGTTGCGATCAGGACCAGCGGGTTCGCCACCGTGTCGCGGTCCAGTGGCGCGCCGGCATTGCGCAGCAGCAGAGGCGCAGGGTTTGCGGCGTCAAAGAGAGCGAAGTCGAGCATCCCCTTTTGGACAAAGGGCTTCAGGGCCTCGTGATCGATCCAGAATTGGAGATTTTTTTCCGCCACATCGGTCAGGATGTATTTGAACCGAACATCCTTTAAGGGGGAGTGCGCAAAGGAGTCGGTAAGCTGGAGCAAAAAATTGAAACCAAAACGCCCCGGGCCCGAACCCAACTCGATGATGTAGATGGGTTGGTCCAGGTCCAGGGCGCAATAATTGGACGCAGGCCTAAATCCATCCCCGAACCAGTCACGCATGAAAGCCAGTGCGACCTGGGCGTAAACATTTGCTATATATGGATTCGTGGTGGCCTGAAACGGAACTAAACCTTGCGTCCACGCCACCGGGCCATTTTTCTCGTAAAATGCCCGCTGCAGCTTCCAGATCAGCGATCCTGACAACGGCAAATGCTCTTCAAGAGAGTATCGCACCTGTTTACCCCGGTTCTGCTCCGTCACACGGCCTCCCCTTTCACACGTCTTTTATTGTTTAGTACTTTAACTTTAAGTAAGTATCGAAAGCCCCGCCGGCCACCTTGTCCAATCTTTCGAAACCCAGCTCGCCAGGAGGAGGCGGGAGGATCAAATGAACCACATCGGCGGAATCTTCCATAACCTTGACAGTCACACCCTGGGGGAAAGCTATTCCATACTCTTTTAAAGCTTTAGCAGGGTCGGCGAGCAACAGCTCCTTGAAAGAGGCGTCCGACCACGTCCTGGCCACTACTTTTCCCCACACTTCTTCCGAGTTCTTCGTTGGCATGATGTTTCTCCTTTCAGGGCAAGGGTATTTGATGCCGGGAGTGAACCCTAAGCAACTTTTTATTTTCTTCCTTCTTCTATTTAGACGAACAAAAATCTTTTTTGTTTCCTGAAAAATCTTTTAATCATTTTTACCATTTTTACCAGTGACTCTTTTGAACGCGTACTGGGATTTGCTCAAATTCGGGCTTCAGATAGGCGAGCCGAATCAATTGGTAAGACAGGATACTTTCGACATATTCCTTGTCGCCATCGTCCAACTGGCAATACAGATGGATGAACCCCTCGAAGAGCGCCTTCTTTTCCGTACAATCAAGGGCCTCGGGCCTGTGTAAATTCCCCGTGTGAGCCTTGTTGAAATAAAAACAGCCGCCGCCGCAGTAATAGCGCGCCCAGCAATTCCGGCATTCAGGCAGACTATCGACAGCCGCCCAGTGATAGTCGTTTAGTCCATCTACATGGTAGTCGGCGATATTCCCAGTGCGCATTTCTTCCATACCCGCCAATCTGTGGCAGGGGTAGACATCCTCGTTTACCGAGATCCCGGCCCCCCTTTTCCCGAAGTGGCAGCCATAACGGCACTTGTGCCCAAAAGCCAGATTGGCCAACAGGCGGGGCGGGCAATCCTTATTAATCCTCCTTTTCCGGATGGCGGTAAGCAATTGGTCAATCTCTTTACGGTTAAAACTCAGCATCCGTTGCATCATTTGTTCTCTGAACCGGTCCGGGGGTATGCCGGCGAGAGGCGCGTTCAAAAGGACCGGTGAGGCATGGACGAGAAAAAGGGACGTTGGCGGTTCTGGTACTCAGGCGGACCGTCGAAGCCGATCTGTGGCGCTATCTTTTCTTCTTTGAGAAAGGAGATGATCTCGTCGGTGAGCAAAGAACCGTTGGTGCTTATGCCGAAAGTTACCTGCTTGCCCTTTTCAGCGGCCTTTTCCCTTGCGCAGGGCACCACTTTTTTCATCAGGGGAAAGTTCAGCAGAGGTTCTCCGCCGAAAAAGTCGATGCCAACATTCTCCTCGTTCTTTGCATTGGCCATCAACCAGTCAACCGCCCGGTAGGCCGTCTCATCGCTCATCATTCCCTTTCCCGCATATTGCCCTGCGTCGCCGTAGCAGTAGACGCAACGCATGTTGCACTCTTGGGCAAGAAAAAGGGCGATGCCGGTCACAGGATACTCGGCCTTCTTGCGGGATTCGCCAGATTCACCCTCCGCCGGGGTCTCGGGGGGCGGAACATCCACGGAAATAACATTTTTCAATGTATTTGCCAAATCCGGTCTTGGAAGCAACCGGCCAAAAATCAATCCCGAGTGTGGGCCAGGTCGCCTGAGCCGTCTTCCATACTCGCCCCCCGTGGGGGATACTATGTGATCCGGGAGCATGTGGGAGGGGTCGGGGGGGGGCATAACATTGCGCCATCTTAAGGATAAAGAGCGCGGGGGAGACGCTCCCCCGCTCTTTAAATCTTTTTATATTTGGCTTCCAGGGCTGCCCCCTTCTCTTGGAGGCCGTCCGTTTTCTTGTTTCTTTTCCTTGCTGCTTTGGTATTATTTTACCAACTTTGTTGACTCCACCGGAAAGGATTCGCCAATGCGAGTACTGCTGGTCGAAGACGATCCAAAAATCGCCGCCTATATAACAAACGGGCTGAAACAGGCCGGCTTTGTCGTCGATCATGCCGTCGATGGTTTAGACGGGAGGGATTTCGCATTGACTGGACTCTATGATGCGGCAATCATTGACATCATGCTGCCCAAAATGGATGGCCTCAGCTTGATAGAGGAGATCAGGAGCCAGAATATTTCCACACCGGTAATAATTCTGAGCGCCAAGAAATCAGTTAATGATCGAATCAGGGGACTTCAGACCGGGAGCGACGATTACCTCACCAAACCTTTTGCCTTCGGCGAACTGCTGGCCCGTGTACAAGCTCTCATAAGAAGGGGTGCGACCCCGGTTCAACCTAACCGTATCAGCGTCGGGGACCTCACTCTTGACCCTGTCAACAGGGAAGTCTCGCGAGCAGACGTTCAAATCGATCTCCAGCCGAGAGAATTCACCTTGCTCGAATACTTCATGCGCAATGCTGGACGAGTAGTCTCGAAAACTCTCGTCCTGGACCAGGTATGGAACTATAAATTCGACCCGCATACGAATTCGGTCGATGTGCTTGTTTGCCGATTGCGAAACAAGGTGGACAAGGGCTTTGAAAAAAAGATGCTTCACACCATCCGGGGCGTCGGGTACATTCTAAAAAAACCATGATCTCCGCTGGATTGTTGAAACCCGCAACTACGTCCTCGCACATACCGCGAAACCATTTTTCATATCGGTAAAATCAAAAGGCCGTTTCCGCAAAACCAGAGGCTCGGTTCAAACAGGCCGGAGGTCGGCGCTCGAACGCAACTTGGTATGACTCCCCCTTTGCTTGCCCGCCAAGCAAATCGCCAACCCACTTGTTCCAGTTTTCACGTAATCCTTTCATAAAATTAATGATCAGGACAGGCTCCGTTAAGCTTCCGGTCAGGACACGGTAAAGTTGAACCAAATATATTAAAGACCTGTCGCGGCTGAAGGGAAGGCGCGCGGAAGTCGCCTTTGCAGTCTTAAAAGCAAAGACGAGTGCGCGGCAATATTTGGGACGTGGTCCAGCCAAATCTTTAATAAGGGGGTTTCAGGATGCTTCACATGATTTCATTACCTTATTTCGGTCTGGGCGCGTTGGGGTTCGGCGTAGCGGCCTACGGCACGCTTATCGGGGCGGGCGGTGGGTTCATGCTGATGCCGATGCTATTGCTGCTCTACCCTCACCACAACCCAAGCGAACTCGGGGCCGTTTCGCTGGGTTGCATTCTTCTCAATACAGCCTCGGGCACCGCTGCTTATGCCAGGATGCAGCAGGTCGACTATAAATCCGCACTCCTTTTTTTCGCCGCCACCGTCCCCGGCTCCATCCTGGGCGCCATGACAACGGCATACGTCTCCCGCCAATGTTTTGAGGGAGTCTTTGCTCTGTTCATCCTATGCCTGGCCCTGTTCCTTATCATGAGTCCCAAAGCGGTCGCCCGCGTAATGCGAAAACAAAACGAGGCAGATTCCGGTCCGGCCGGCCAGGGTATGATGCAGATATCAAAGTCCGTGAATGGAATCATGTTTGAGTACGAATACGACCGCACTACGGGAATGGCGGTTTTCTTCGTTCTGGGCTTCATTGTCAGCTTCCTCGGCATCGGTGGCGGCAGCCTGATAGTTCCGGCCTTGCTCTGTCTCCTGAATTTCCCTGTATTCCTCGCCGGCGGCACCACTCAATTGATTGTGGCTCTCGTGTGCCTCACGGGCATTATCACCCATATCGGGATCGGTTCGATTCACGCATGGGGTTTGAATCATATAGCGGCCATTGGAATCGGGATGCTGATTGGTGCGCAAATGGGAGCCTTTCTTTCCGTGAGGATCAAGGGGGTTTGGATCCTGCGCAGCCTGGCGGCGGCACTCGCGGCGGCGGGAATCCGGATGGTTTTCGCGGCCCTGTGACAGGAGCCGCGCTAAGAACTGATTCAAAGAGAGCATAGAGGAATCATGCCCATAATAACCATCTCGAGAGGTTCGTATAGCCACGGGAAACAAGTGGCCGAGAAGCTGAGCGCGAAGCTGGGCTACGAGTGCGTTTCCCGGGAAATAATCCTGAAGGCTTCCAAGCATTTCAACACTTCGGAGATCAAGCTGCTACGAGCACTTCACGACGCCCCATCGAGCCTGGACCGCATCACCTACGGCAGAGACAGGTACATGGCTTTTTTTCGGGAGGCCTTACTCCGCTACCTGCTGAAAGATAACGTCATCTACCACGGGCTGGCGGGACACTTTTTTGTAAAGGACGTATCGCACGCCCTCAAGGTCAGGATCGTCGCCGATCTCGATGACCGTCTCTCAACCGAAATGAAGCGGGACAATGTGAGCAGAGAGAAAGCGTTGCGCCTTTTGAAAAGCGACGATGAGGAGCGAAGGAAATGGAGCCTGGACCTATACGGAATAGATACCAACGACACCAGCTGGTACGACTTGGTCGTTCATATCGGCAACGTGAGTCCCGAAGACGCTGTGGAGATGATTGCACAGGCGGCGATCCAACCTTCCTTCCAGGCAACTCCCGAATCCCGAAAGACTATCGAGACCCAGATGCTGGCCGCCCGGGTGCAAGTGCTCCTGCTTGGAACCATTCCTTCGGCCAAAGTCAGCATCGAAGAGGGGGAAATCGTTGTTTCAGGTGGGGGACACTGGGGGGATGGAAAGAAGTTCATTGCCAGAGTAGACGAGGCTATCGACAGTGAGAAAGCAGGACTTCAACTCAAACTGCGATTTAGATAATCGTTCGTACTTAACCGAATTAACCCTGGAGGTGGAGTGATGGCTCTAAGTTGGGTGTTTTTAGTATCCTGTAGCTTACTCGGATCTTTCTTATCAAGTCTTTTGGGCATAGGAGGCGCCATAATCCTTATACCTATCATTTTATTTTTTCAGAAGAGCGTAAATCTGAGCCTGGGGATGCATGGGATCACGGCGCTTACCACTCTTTTCGTTTTTGTGGCCGGAGTCATTGGTTTTTGGGCCCATGGCAGGCACTTCAAGATAGATAAAAAGCTGGTGATATTGACGGGCGCCGGTGCATCCACCGGAGCATTGGCCGGGGGAGTGGTCCAGTTCTATTTGCCACAAAATATAATTTTAATAACCTTTATCCTGCTGTTGTTCCTTGTCGGCGGTTTGATGCTTTGGCCGATTAAAAATGAGAATACGGAAATGCCTCGTTATTCCCTGACTCAAGCAATTCTCGGCTGCTTGGCGGGAGGTTTCCTTGCCGGCATGTGCGGCATCGGGGGAGGCACGATACTGGTCCCGTTTATGATCGTTTTTCTCAGAATTCCCACCAGATCGGCTATCTCGACCGGTTTGGCCCTGGTGATGATGGCCGGCTTTTTCGGATTAAGCGGACGCCTGGGACACGCTTCCTCCGTTCACTGGATACTTGGCATCCCCCTGGTGCTCGGCATATTGCCGGGCAGTTTGTTCGGCACCTACATTAACAAACGGATGCCTACGGCCATTTTGCGCAAGAGTTTCGGGGTACTGATTTTAGCATTGGCAGTTGAGCAACTCATGAGTCACTGGGCAGGTCCCCAAAAAGACAAGCTCCTGGCCTTTTTGAGCTTGGGCGCCTCCATCTCGACCGCGTTGTGGATAGTTTGCCTTGTCAGTATTGCCTTGAATGTGGCCTTGCTGATCAAGAGGTCGCCCCTGTCGATCGCCAGCGGCATCTCCCGGATGAGAGAGGGTCAAACTGCTGTCGCAATCGAAGAGTGATGGCCAAAATCTTAGGCCTGAGTCGTTTTACGCAAGAGCTTTGGGTGATGATTTTCGCATTGACGGTTCGGCAACTCATACAAGTTGTTTCATGAATTCCAATGGGGATACATAAGAATGTTCAAGCACGGAAATGAATCGAATCCTTCCTATACCAAAAACTTGCTGCGGCACTGGCATGATTTCCGCCTGAAGCTTTTTTTCGAGGGGATATTGACCGGAGTGTTTGCCGGAGCGGTCGTGGTCTGTTTCAGACTCGCCCTGGCCTGGGTAGGACCCCAAAGAGACAGACTCCTGGCCTTTTTGAGTTCGAGCGGTTTCGCCTGGACGGCGGTGTGGTTTGGTTGCCTTATAGGTATTGGATCGATCCTGGCCTGGCTGATCAAGAAGGTGCCGATGTCAACCGGCAGCGGTATTCCCCAGGTGAAGGGCATTCTGGCCGGATTGTTCCCGGCGCCCAACTGGTTGAAGGTAATCGGGGCGAAGTTTGTCGGCGGCATATTGGGAATCGGGGCGGGCCTTTCTTTGGGCCGTGAAGGTCCGTCCGTGCAGTTGGGAGCCGCCGCGGGCCAGGGGGTTAGCCGGATTCTCAGACGCCCCGGCATGGAGGAGAAATATCTACTTTCATGCGGGGCGAGCGCGGGGCTGTCGGCGGCCTTTAACGCTCCCCTGGCCGGCGTTGTGTTTGCCCTGGAGGAGTTACATAAGAACTTTTCCCCGGTTGTTCTGGCATCCACCGTGGCCGCCTCGGTTACCGCAAACTTTATAAGCCGCATTTTTTGCGGACAGGAGGTGGTGTTCGGCTTTCACAAATTGCCCGTGCTGCCTTTCCAGTATTACCTCTATGTCCTGGTCCTGGGAGTTGTGGTCGGAATTTCGGGGATATTGTTCAACTCCGGTCTGATCAAATCCCAGGAATTTTACGGCAAACTACACTGGATGCCTGAACGGTTGAAGCCGGCTCTGCCGCTGTTGTGCGCCGGAGTCCTGGGATTTTTTCTGCCACAGGTATTGGGTGGCGGCGCCCGGCTGGTCAATTCGTTGTCCCAAATGCATTATGCTCTCGTTATTCTGCTGGTTCTTTTTGCGGTTAAATTTTTATTTACCTTGCTGAGCTACGGAACGGGCGTTCCGGGCGGTATCTTTATGCCGCTTTTGGCGATCGGCGCGGTCCTCGGCAACGTATACGGCAGCATTCTGGCCAGGTGCATGCACATTGACCCCATTTATATCAGTAACTTTATCATCCTGGCTATGGCGGCTCATTTCGCCGCGATCGTCCGGGCGCCGATTACCGCGAGCATTCTCATAATGGAAATGACAGGCTCCATGGAGCAGCTTTTGCCTTCGATCATGGTCTGCATGTCCGCTTTTGTGGCCAGCGAGCTGTTGGGCGAAGGCAAACCGATTTATGACCTCCTTCTCAATCGTATGCTGCACAAGGCAAAGGGGACGCCGTTGACTGCTCACCATGCCTATGCCGAGGAAAAGCATATCATAGAAAAAGTGGTCGGCCTGGAAGCGCCGGTTTGCGACAGCATGGTATGTCAGGTTAAATGGCCCGAAAACAGTCTTTTGGTCGGCATCAGACGGGGAGACGTCGAGTTGATCCCGGCCGGCCACACCATCATCTGTCAGGGCGATTATTTGATCGTCATGTCGGCGACAGAGAAGCTTTCCCATGTGCTCTCGCATCTCCAGGTACTGACCGGTGAAGAGTTAGTCGAAGCTTAAGGTGGGGGGTCCCATCGGGGAAAGGAGCGATTCATGCCCCTGATCATCATCTCAAGGGGATCGGAAAGTCACGGGGAAAAGTTGGCCGGGAAATTGGCCCTCAAATTGGGATACCAATGCCTTTGCCGCGAATCCGTCCTTAAGGAATCGGAGCATGGCGCCGGTCCCCGGGCCGATCTATTCCGAGCCGCGGCTGAAGGCCCTTCGGTCCTTGACCGAATTGACAACGGTAAGGAGAAATATCTGGCATATGTTCGCAAAGCGCTCCTCGACAGCCTCGGAAAGGACAATGCTGTTTATCATGGGTTTGCAGCCCATACTTTCGTCCAGGGGGTCTCCCATGCGATCAAGGTCAGAATCAATCCCAACAGGGATCAGCGGTTGGCAGGGGAAAGGGGCCTCGAAGGACCCAGCGCCGAACAGGCACTGAAGAGCTTGCGGCGCGGGCAGGCATCACACCTCAACTGGTACAGCTATCTGCATGGAATCGATTTGGCCGACCCCAGCCAATACGATCTGGTCATCTCCATGCACACAATGACGGTGGACGAGGCCGTGGAAGTTATCACCCAAGCCGCGCAAAGAGCCTGTTTTCAGCCTACCGAGAAGTCCCGGAATAGAATGCAGATGCTCTGCCTGGCGGCCCGGGTACAATTATTGCTTGCCGAGGAGACACCATTTGTCAAAGTTGAGGTGGAAGATAGTGATATTACTGTCAGCACCGAGGGTTATTGGAAAGAAGCCATGAAGGTGATGAACCGGGTTGAACAAATAGTCGGTCAGGACAGGTACGTGGGGATCAAGGTAATACTGAAAACTCCGCGGAACTGAGAAAGCCAGAGGATATTTCCAGCCGTTTCGATGGAGGTCGGCGAATTAAATGTCGAGCCCATTGAACGAATGACCAGTCCAGTGTTGCAGCTCATGGCGCTTAGCGCATCAGCTCTTTCGTCTCAAATAACCAGGAGAGTTTTCAAAAAGCCGGAATTATGCTTTAATGGAGTGAAAAGCTGAAATCCCGGCCAGTTCAATAACTTGACCGAGGAGGAATGATCTACACTTTTCTTTGGAGTTGCTATGCGGTTTGGATCACTCTACCGCCTGCGGGGTTCCATCGCCTTCCGCATAACGATCTGGTATTCGATTATCTTCCCTTTGAGTTCAGCTCTTTCCTTCGGCATCATGTATTATTCCCTTTCCTCGTATGTGAACCGTAAAGACCGGGAGATTCTCCGGGCCAAGATCGCGGAATACGTTGGCGAGTACCGGGCGGGGGGAACCAAATTGCTCGACGCGGGAATCCGCACGGACAGGAAGACGGACAAAAGGATCTCCTTTTTTGTGCGTATCTCGGGTCCTGCCAACAAAACACTTTTCTTAAGCGTGCCCGATGCCGAACCAGCTTTTGATTACCAATACCTCGACCGAAAACCGCCTCGCCCGAGATTTATCGACCTGATAACGGGTAGAGGCTACTTCCCGACCGAGGTGTTGTCGACCAGTCTGCCCGATGGCCTCCTGCTTCAGGTGGGAAAGAGTATGATAGGCCGGCAGTTGGTCCTTCAAAACATTCGGAAGACCTTCCTCGCAGTGTTAATACCAGTCGTTTTCCTGGGCTTTGCCGGAGGGGCTTTCCTTTCCTATCGCGCCCTCAGGCCCATTCACTCGCTGGTCGAAATAGTCGATCTCATTATAGATACCGGAAAGGTGCGCGACCGGGTCCCGGAAAATGACGAACTCGAGGACCTGATCGTACTTTTTAACAGATTGCTGGAAAGAATCGAGACCCTCATTAACGGAATGCGCGGTTGCCTTGACAATGTCGCCCACGACCTGCGAACTCCCCTTACCAGGATGAGGGGCGTGATCGAGGAAGCACTGCAGAACGATCAGGGTAAAGATGGGCTCCAGGAAGCCCTCATGGATTGTGCTGAAGAATCGGAGCGAATCTTAACTCTGCTCGACACTCTGATGGATATATCGGAAGCCGAAACAGGGGTAATGCCGCTCTTCGTGGAAGAGGTCAACCTGTTGGAGATGTTTGAGGATACTGTCCAGCTCTTTGATTACGCCGCCGATGACAAGAAAATTACAATATCGATCAACTGCGCTCCGGATATCATTATCCGCGTGGACCCAATCCGGATGGGCCAGGTTTTGGCAAATCTGATCGATAATGCAGTCAAATACACGCAGCGCGAAGGAAAAGTAATTATCAGAGGAGACTGCACGGACTGCGACGTGGAAATCAGCGTCCAAGACACAGGAGCAGGCATTCCGATTCAGGAGATACCCAAAATTTGGCACCGCCTCTACAGGATCGACAGGAGCCGGTCCCAGCGGGGGCTCGGCTTGGGACTCAGTCTTGTGAAGGCGATAGTACATGCGCATGGAGCGGAAATCGAGGTCTTTAGTGAGCCGGACAAGGGCTCCCGGTTCACCATCCATATACCACAGAAGTCTCACCCGTGTTGATTTTGGTATTATTTACGATTATACAAAATATATTTGATTGGAAACGGGAAAAAGAAAGCACATGCCGGTAATCACCATCTCACGGGGCTCATACAGTCAAGGCAGGGAAGTTGCGGAGAGACTCGCGGCGAAGCTGGGATATGGTTGCCTGTCCCGGGAGATTCTCCTTGATGCTTCGAAACACTTCAACATTCCCGAGATGACTCTGGTGCGCGCCGTTCATGACGCCCCTACCGCGTTCGACCGTTTTACGCATGGAAAACAAAAGTATGTGTCATACTTCCGTGAGGCCATATTGAACGTTCTACAGAGGGACCGGATTGTCTATCACGGACTTGGCGGCCACTATTTTGTAAACGGTGTTTCTCACGTCATTAAAGTCAGAATTCTGGCCGATATGGACGACCGGGTGGCCGAAGAGATGCGGTGCGAATATCTTTCGGCCGAAGAGGCCAAAAAAGCCCTGATAAAGGACGACGAAGCACGGATTCGCTGGGGTTATCATGTATTCGGCCTCGATACGACCGACTCGTTGCTGTATGATCTGGTTCTTAACGTCACCGCTCTTGGAATCGACGAAGTCGTGGAGAGCCTCGCGATCGCGGCAAAATTGCCTTGCTTCCAGCCTACAGCCCAATCGCGCAAAGATATGCGCCTTTGCTATCTTGCAGCCCGGTTACAGAACGCGCTCATGGACGAAATTCCATCCGTGGAGGTAAGCCCCCTTAATCATGATTTCCTGGTGGTAGCCGGGGGGCACTGGTCGGAAGGGAGGAAGCTGCTCGCAAGAATCGGCGAGTTGATTGATGCCGAAAAAGAACAGGTAAGGATTAAGCTCAAACTGTCGAATCGCTGAGCTCTCACCTGGCAGGCTGAGTCAGGCAACAGCCCGCCCTTTTTTACCACATCGCCCCGCTCGACGATGAGCTTTTCAGCCCACCCGCCGAGTATGGAATCCCTGTGGATAAGGTTGCCCGCCTGCCCCCTCCAAGCATGGCGTTGAGGCTTGGCGCCGCATGCAAAGCTATCGGTTTACGCATGGTAATCCGCTGAATACCGGCAGGCAGTTTCAGGGAGATCCTTGGCCTGATCGGCAGTGCCTCAAAAAGAGACAGTATCTCGGAGCGATTCTTGAGGTTTCCACATGCAAGCTCCCAGATAATGAAAGAATGGCAGTCAATCATTCCTGGCACCATCATCATCTTTGACGAATATCTCAACTACCCGGAATGGCAACAGCAGGAGTTTAAGGCCTTTCAGGAGTATGTCTCATCGTCAGGCGTAGAGTACGACTACATTGGCTTCATCCTTGACAGCCAACAGGTAGCCGTAAGAATTAAGTAGCCGTGTTGTGTTTTTTGATTGAATTTACGGATGCCTACCGGGACACGGAGTCTACTCTGGATTAATGAATCATTCGGGAGGTTTAGGTTAGATTTCGAGGATCGCCGCAATGAGCGCGCAAGCATCTTCTACAACTGAAGCTGAAGATTTTCCTTTCACAACCAGGTTCCGGGCTTGCCAGTCAAGACTTTTGGTCTGGTCCACCAAGACAACCCCGCAGCATCGTTCCCCGGGGGGAATCTGAACTTCAAAGGGGTACCCTTTAACATGGGTTGTGATTGGAGCAACCCAAGCAAATCCCGTTACCCTATTGAAATCAGCTGGAGAAATCACAATGCCGAATCGTTGTCCAGCCTGTTCATGCCCTGTTTGTGGATCGAAATCGATATGCACGTAATCACCTTTGTCCGGGACCATCTTCATAGAAGCTCATTCCCCTTTGGTCCACCCCAATCAATGGGATTATGCCGGTTTTCGGGCGTAACCCGGCTTAGGAGATCCTTCAAAATATACTTCCTTCGGGCTTTTTTGACCACCAAACCATCTTGGGAAGCATGGATGTCAACCATATCGTCGGCCTTCAATCCGAGGGAATCCGCAATTCCCTTCGGGATTCGAAGCCCAATGCTGTTTCCCCATCGTTTCAAGGGAACCTGCATGATAATCCTCCATTTTCCAAACGAGAGCCTATTATCTTCGCATCCTTTGCAACGGTTCAAAATGGTCGGATAGTACGATATCCCAGTTGCCAGGGATAATTTTGTATAACTAGCTTTTCTTGTGATGTCAACACCGAAGCCGGCTCAGAAGGACTATGGATTCCGGCTTTCGCCGGAATGACGAACTTAATCATCATTTTCAGCCACTTTTCCCACCCGTAGTGACTTTTTCAGCACCCCGCTAAAGGCTTATTTACGGACAAGCCCTAAGGCGCGAGACGATGTCGGTCGGCTTCGTCTCGCGAGGTGTGCATCCCCTGGAATTGTTCAGGGCGCCAGTGGATCACGATGTATCTTCGGCTTGTAGGTATCGCGCATGACCCGTTTGAGCATCTTTCCGGCGGCATTGCAGGGAAACGACTCCATAACCATCACGTCGTGGATTCGTTGGAATTTCGCGTGTACTCTCTTATTGGTCCAGGCGAGAATCTCTTCGGGGGCCGCTTTCGCATCGGGGGCAAGGATGACGGCCGCAACCGGAACTTCCCCCCATTTGCTGTCCGCGATGCCGATTACGGCGACTTCGCGCACGCTGGGATGCTTGATGATAATTTCCTCGATATCTTTTGGGTATACGTTGACGCCTCCGGTTATGATCATGTCCTTGATGCGATCGACGAGGAACAGGAACCCGTCTTCGTCAACGTATCCGGCATCCCCGGTATGCAGCCAGCCGTCCACGATGGCTTTCCCGGTCAGTTCCGGTTTTTTGTAGTACCCCGGCATCATCATAGGGCTCTTGCCGCAGATCTCTCCGATTTGCCCCGGAGCGCAGACCTTGCCCCCGGAGTCCAGGATGCGCATTTCCATAAACGGCGCCGGGACTCCGACAGAACCCACCTTTCGAAGGGCGTCGTGCTTGTCGAGCACGGTCATAAAACCCTCGGTGAGCCCGTAGAGCTCATAGAACCTGCCCGGCAACAACTCGTTGAGGCGATGTTTATACTCGAGAAGCAGCGGGGCGCCCACATTGTGGAGCATTTCCAGCGATTCGAGTCTTTCGGGCTTGAAGGCCGGACTGTTGAGGATGGCCATGATTTGCGTCGGAACCATAACTATATGGGTCACCTTTTCCCTTTCGATATCGGCGATGACCGCTTCGGCGTTGAAGGACTTGTGCAGGATGTAGGTCGCTCCCAGGAACATCCACGGCATGAGATCGAGCATTGCCCCGTTGAACACAATGGCCCCGGCATGAAGAACGACGCTTTCGGGCGTCATTCGCCAGGAGGACGAAAAAATGGTGCAGTACATGGCCCGCACGTAATGGGTATGAACGATACCCTTCGGGGCCCCGGTCGTCCCGCTCGAATACATGATGTTGTAAACGTCATTGTCATCGATTGCCACTTCCGGAGGATTCTGCTCGCCAGAACGCGCAACGAAATCGAGGTAGCTTCGAAAGCCCGGGCGAAACTCTTCCGGACCTGCGAGGATATAGCGGTCTTCGGCGATGGCGGGCAGATCTTTGCGAATACCGTCCAACACGGAGGCAAAGGACGCATCGGCCAGCACCAGGACGGTGTCGGAGTCCCGCAGGAGGGTGCGTATTCCGTTTTCATTGAGCAAGGTACTGCATGGAACAATGACCAGCCCCGTTTTCGCCGCTGCCCAGTACGCGGCCATCAGTTGCGTGCAGTTGGGCAGGGTGGTGGCAAATTTGTCGCCCTTCTTCAGACCGCATGCCAGAAGCGCATTGGCAAGCCGGTTGACAAAGGCATTGAACTCCTTGTAGGTAAACCGATCGTCACCACAGACAAATGCCGGATGATTCGGGCGGTACTTTGCATGATGAGGGAGCAAGGCGCCGATATTCATTGTTTTCTCCAAAAGTGACATTTGAGCAAGGAAACATTGAACCTACCCTTTTGAACCCAGTCCGGGTTCTCCATCGCTTAATACTTATTCCCCGGTCATCGCTTCGCCACGATACGGTTGAGCCCCCGGGCCGAGTGCGGAAGTGGCCGCACGCCTTTGCCTCCGATTGCAGCCAGGCTCGCCCACCGCGAAGCGCTGCCGGCAAGTAAGCATATTTGATGCCAGAAACCGGCCGGCGAGGTTCGCCCCTGGCCGGCCCAGTAAAGGCCCGCCTCATACCAAGTTGCGTTCAAGCGCCGCCGCCACGTCCTCGGATGCGGTTTGAACGGGAATGAAACTTGGACCTTGCAGTCGAGTTCCATAAGAGATGCGGGCGGGGATAAACCCCGCCCCTACGCAGGACAAAGCCTCATGTCCTCGGATTGGTATCATTTTGAACGCAACTTGGTAAAAGTGGTTTAATCATGGGAGAAAAGATTCTTGCGGTTTTAAGCGGTGCAGGCCCCCGTGGGGGTGCGGGGGGCACATGTCCCCCCAACCCCCGCGCTTTTGCGATGAGCGTGGACGGGGATGGGTGACATGTAGTTTTTTTGCTACATATCGTCTTTTTTGCTACAGCGAAATGGAGTGCTTTTTAAGCTTCTTGTAGAGTTGGGTCCGGTGGATTCCAAGGAGGGCGGCGGCCTTCGTTTTGCTGTATCCTGACCGCTCGAGGGCCTCGATGAGGGCCATTTTTTCCGCCTCGGCTTTGACGTCGCGGATACATTGCATGGGCCGTTTTACCCCTCTGTGCTTATGCAGGGGCAGATCATCCTCATGGATGCTGTCGCCATGCATCGCCATGAGAGCACGCTCCAGGACATTTGAAAGCTCCCGCACGTTTCCGGGCCATGCGTGTCCGGCCAGCACCTCCAGGGCCCCTTTGCCGATGCCGGCTTCCGGGCGCCCGCTTTTTCCGCCCAGCTTGTTGAGCAGGTGTCGGCTGAGCGGACCTATATCTTCGGGCCTTTCCCGGAGCGGCGGGATATGGAGCCAGATGACGTTGAGACGATAATAGAGGTCTTTTCTGAAATTCCCCTTTGCCACAAGAGCTTCCAGGTCCTGGTTGGTGGCCGCGATAAGCCGGAAATCCGAACCGATGAGCTTGTTTCCTCCCACCCGCTCGAAATATTTCTCCTCTAGGACGCGCAGCAACTTGGGTTGCATAGCCAAAGGCAGGTCGCCTATCTCATCGAGAAAAATGGTGCCGTGGTCGGCAAGTTCGAATTTGCCGGGTTTCCCGTTGGCCAGGGCACCGGTGAAGGCGCCGCGGTCGTAGCCGAAAAGTTCGGTTTCGAAAAGATCCCCGGGAATTGCGGCGCAGTTTATCTGGATGAAATGATAGGGCTTTCTTCTACCGGCATTGTGGATTGCCTGGGCGAAAAGCTCCTTTCCCGTCCCGCTCTCCCCTGTGATCAGCACGGGGGACTCGCCGGCGGCGGCCAGCAGCGCCTGTTTTTTCAGATCGGCGATTGCCCGGCTCGTTCCGATGATGCTCTCCAGGCTGAAGCGGGTGGATCGAAGGCTTATGAGTTCCTTTTCATACGACATGACTTTGGATTCAAGAGAGTGAAGCTTGCGGGAAAGCCTGCTCAATTCGGTGGCATCCTGAAACATTACAAGCCCGAAGACCGCCACCACCTTGCCGTCTTTCTCCAGCGGGATGCGATGCACCACGATGTTTTGTCCCTTGATCATCTGGATTTGATTGATCTCGGCAATCCCGGTTCTTCCCACGATATGCATCCTGCTGTTTTCAGCCACCTCCGTGCAGTGCTTGCCGATGCTCTTTTTGACCTCCATGCCCAGGAAATCGGCGTAAGGCTTGTTGAGATGGGTCACGATCCCATTGGGATCGGTGACCATGGCTCCACTGGGAGTATTGTCGAAAATCAGCTGGAAGAGTTCGAGCTGATCCGGAAGTGGTTGAGGAGCTGATTGTCGGGATGATTTCTTCATGGTGTTTTCCTGCCTGCGGCCGGGTCTTGGCAGTTCGTTATTGTGTCGGGAAAAATGCAAGACGGGCGATACCGATTGTAGTAACTTTGATACATGTTTCCTCTCTTTTTGTCCATACATACTCAAACCATCGCGAAGAGATTGTCTTCTTGTGTCGTGGAGCCAATGGGGCCGGTGCGGAAGGAAAAAACGGCGTCGTGCCGGCACGTATATTGCTATCGGTATAGCCGGCCTGCCGCTGCATCAGCCTTGGGAAAATTTTGTTTCTTAAAGCCTGGCGCATCCGCAGAACGGTTCTTTCGCAGCTCCGATGGCAAGGCGCCTTTCAAAAAAGGTGAAACCGATGGAACAATGGGTTCTGGAAGCAAAAAAGCTGTCGAAGGAATTCAAGGGATTTCTTGCCGTAAGCGAGGTGGACATCCGGGTTGCAAAGGGTCACATTCACGCCCTGATCGGGCCTAACGGCGCCGGCAAAACCACTGTATTCAATCTTCTCACCAGGTTCATCACGCCCACTTCAGGCAGCATCTTCTTTAATGGCGCCAATATAACGAAGGAAAAGCCTGCCGATATAGCTCTACGGGGAGTCGTGCGCTCCTTTCAGATTTCGGCGGTCTTTCCCGGCCTGACTCCTTTTGAAAACGTGCGGGTCGCCCTGCAGAGCCGTCTGGGTACGGCCTACCACTTCTGGAAGCCCATGTCCTCGCTCGCCGCTCTTTCGGACAGGGTAATGGAATTGCTCGAAGCGGTGGGTCTGGAACAGCTTGCGCATCGCCCCACCGTGGAACTCGCCTATGGTCGGAAAAGGGCCCTCGAAATCGCCACCACCCTGGCGTTGGAGCCCGAAATGATGCTGCTCGACGAACCCACGCAGGGCATGGGCGCCGAGGACATCGAGAGGATAACCGACCTTGTCCGCAAGGTGGCCGCCTCTCGCACCATCCTGATGGTGGAACACAACCTTAAAGTCGTGGCCAGGCTTGCCGACCGGATAACGGTGCTCAACCGGGGAAGCGTTCTGGCCGAGGGGGACTATGAGGAAATATCCCGAAATCCGTTGGTGATGGAAGCGTATATGGGAAATGAAAATGGTTGATGCCAAGGCCATGGAAATGCTCGAGGTCTCCGACCTGCATGCCCATTACGGCGAGTCACATATACTCCAGGGGATAAGCCTTTCCGTATACCGGGGGGAACTCGTAACCCTTATCGGCCGCAACGGCTCGGGGCGCACGACGATTCTTCGATCCGTGATGGGGCTCGTGGGACGCCGGGCGGGGAGCGTGCGGATCATGGGCGCGGAAACCATACGTTTCCCCCCGCACCGCATAGCGCGCCTGGGAGTGGGCTACTGCCCGGAGGAAAGGGGAATTTTTTCCCGGCTGAGCGTGGAAGAAAATCTGATCCTGCCCCCGGTGGTAAAGGAGGGCGGGATGGGCATCGACAGGCTCTATGAAATTTTTCCCAATCTCTATGAACATAGAAAAGCCATGGGGACGCGTCTTTCGGGCGGGGAGCAGCAGATGCTGGCCCTGGCCCGCATCCTCCGCACGGGGGCGAAGCTGTTGCTGCTCGATGAAATAACGGAGGGGCTGGCGCCGGTAATCGTCCAGGCGTTGAAGCGACTCATAGCGCAACTCAAGGAACTGGGATTCACCGTAGTACTGGTCGAGCAGAATTTCCATTTTGCATCGGAACTGGCTGACCGGCATTACGTGGTCGACCGTGGTCACATAGCGGAAATGATACCGAAGGAGGCCCTGGGAGAGAGCAAGGACAAGATAAACGCCTATCTGGGGGTGTAAGAACAGGGACATTCAACCATGGGAGAAGGTGCGCTATGAAAAAGTATGTCATGCGGGCAGTTGCGGTGATCGCAATACTGGTGCTCCCGGCGCTTGCCAGTGGAGCCGGAATTAGAAACGGGGTGGTGAGAATCGGCGTTTTGACGGATATGTCCGGCGTCTATTCGGCGATCGGCGGGAAAGGAAGTGTGACCGCGGCGAAGATGGCGGTCGAGGATTTTGGCGGGAAGGTCCTGGGAAAGCCCATCGAGGTCCTTTCGGCCGATCACCAGAACAAGGCGGATATCGCATCGGCCAAGGCCAGAGAATGGGCCGATACCGATCATGTGGATATGATTACCGATTTGCTCAATTCCGGATGCGGGCTGGCGGTGCAGAGAATCGGCACTGAGAAAAAAATGATCGTCATCAACACGGGAGCCGGAAGCACCGCTTTGACCAACGAAGAATGCAGCCCCTACGGAATTCATTACGTCTACGACACCTATTCGCTGCCCAAGGTGGCCGCGAGCGCCATCGTCAAGCACGGCGGCAAGACCTGGTTTTTCCTCACCGCCGACTATGCCTTCGGGCATTCCCTGGAGGAGAATACAGCCGCCTTCGTCAAGGCCGATGGCGGCACGATCCTGGGCCAGGTCCGCCATCCGCTCGCCACCAGTGATTTTTCCTCCTATCTGCTGCAGGCGCAGTCATCGAAGGCAAAGGTCATCGGTCTTGCCAATGCCGGCGGCGATTTCATCAATGCCGTCAAGCAGGCCAAGGAATTTGGCATCGTGCAGGGCGGTCAGACCATCGCCGGCATGCTGGTGTTTTTGAGCGACGTAAAGAGCCTGGGGCTTGAAACCTCTCAAGGCATGGAGTTCGCCACGGCCTTCTACTGGGATAGGAACAAGGCCTCCCGCGAGTGGTCCAAGAGGTATTTCGCCAAGACCGGCGCCATGCCTACGATGAACCAGGCCGGCGTTTACTCCGCAACCATGAATTACCTCAAAGCGATAAAGGCCGCGGGCACCGACGATCCCGATGCGGTGATGAAGACTTTACGCGGGATGAAGATCGATGACTTCTTCTCGGTAAACGGCCATCTGCGGCCCGACGGCACCATGGTCCACGATATGTTCCTGGTCAAGGTGAAGAAACCTTCCGAATCGAAGGGACCCTGGGATCTTCTCAAAATCGTCCGCCAGGTTCCCGGCGACGAGGCGTTCATGCCGATGTCCGAAGGCAAATGTCCGCTGGTAAAGGGAAAGAAGTAGGGACGAGAACGGACGACGGCGGCGGCGCCTTTTCCGGCACACCCAGATGGATGAGACGATGCATTTTCCCATTCGGATGGTCCTCGCGCAAATGATGCTGGGCCTTAACAACGGCGCCTTTTATGCAATCTTAAGCCTGGGCCTGGCCGTTATTTTCGGGCAGTTGAACGTCATCAATTTCGCCCATGGCGCTTTTTACATGCTGGGCGCCTTTGTGGCCCTGCTCGGCTACACCAGGCTCGGGCCGCTTCTCGGCATGCCCGGCTTCCATATGAATTACTGGGCGGCGCTGATCATGGCGCCCCTGGTGGTGGGACTTTTGGGAATGCTGATCGAAAGAACGATGATCAGGCGGTTGTCCAGGGTCGACCACCTCTACGGGTTGCTGCTGACCTTTGGAATCGCCCTGATGATCCAGGGCGTTTTCACCAATTACTTCAATGTATCGGGGACATCCTACGACGGAATGCCGGATATCCTGCAGGGCGTCGTGAACCTGGGCTTCATGTACTTTCCCACCTACAGGCTCTGGTCGATCGTCGTCTCGCTGAGCGTCTGTTTCGCCACCTGGCTGATCATCGAACGTACCAAATTGGGGTCCTATCTGCGGGCCGGTACCGAAAACGCGAGCCTTGTTCAGGCGTTCGGCCTCAACGTGCCGCTGATGGTTTCCCTTACCTACGGCTTCGGGGTAGGACTTGCGGCCTTTGCCGGCGTGGTGGCGGCGCCCATCTATTCGGTCAGTCCCCTCATGGGCGAGGAGATGATCATAACCGTCTTCGCGGTGGTGGTCATCGGCGGCATGGGCTCGATCATGGGAGCGATCGTCACCGGGCTTTCCCTGGGCATGCTGGAGGGGCTGGCCAAGGTGATTTATCCTCCCGCGGCCAATACCGTGATTTTTTTCATGATGATCGTCGTGCTGCTGGTGAAGCCGGCCGGCCTTTTCGGCAAAGATCAGTAAGGAGACCGGCATGAACCGAACACTCTGGGCAATCCTATTTCTCATCGGCCTGGGGGCGCCGTTCGTCGTCTATCCCGTATTCCTCATGCAGCTGTACTGCTTCGCCCTGTTTGCGTGTGCGTTCAATCTGCTGATCGGCTATACCGGACTGCTTTCCTTCGGCCACGCGGCCTTTTTCGGCGCGGCCGCCTATATCACCGGATACCTGGTCAAAGACGCCGGGTTCACCCCGGAAATCGGCATATTGGCGGGAACTCTGGCCGCGGCGGCAATGGGGTTTGTCTTCGGCGTGCTCACAATCAGGCGCCAGGGGATTTATTTTGCCATGATAACCCTCGCCCTTGCCCAGGTCGTTTTTTTCGTCGCCCTCAAAGCCCCCTTCACGGGCGGAGAGGACGGCCTGCAGGATGTGCCGCGGGGAAAACTTCTGGGACTGATCGATTTGAGCCACACCTATCACCTGGCGGGAAAGTCCCTCGAACTAAATCTCTACTATTTTGTCTTCGCCATCTTCTGTTTGGGATTCTGTCTGCTGTATCGCACTATCAATTCGCCTTTCGGCCAGGTCATCAAGGCCATCCGGGAAAACGAGCCGCGGGCGGTGTCCCTGGGTTACAAGGTGGAGCGTGTAAAACTCCTGGCATTCGTGATTTCCGCTGCCTTGAGCGGGACGGCCGGTGCGACGAAAACGCTGGTATTCCAACTCGCATCACTGACCGACGTCAGTTGGCACACTTCCGGCGACGTGGTGCTCATGACCCTGTTGGGGGGCCTTGGCACCGTACTCGGCCCCGTGGTGGGAGCTTTTACGGTCGTCGGTATGCAAACGGAGCTAAGTTCCATCGGCTCGTGGGTGACTGTGGTGATAGGCGCCATCTTCGTTGTCTGCGTGCTGGTTTTCCGTCGTGGGTTCATAGGCGAATTGAACCGGATATTGAAAATCAGCCTTTGACCTGGCGCCATGTTCCGGATCCCTCGGGCAAAATCGTGCGGGTGCATGAGTCGGCAATGTCCGGCTCAAGGACCGCGTTTTTTCCCCTGTCATTATTGCAAGGAGACGTTCAGGGTGAAGATTCTGGTCGGATACAAGGACAGCAAAAGAGAACACAGGCTCCTGGACCAGGCGATACATCGGGCAAAACCCTATGACGCGGAGGTCTTCGTTGTCACGTCCCTTTTTGGCAGCGAAAACACAACTGGAAAAGATATCGCCGAGGTGGAGAAGAACCTGCGGGAAGCGAGCAGCTACCTGGAAAAACAAGGTGTAAAAAATCAGACGCATTTTCTGATCCAGGGAAGGAGTCCCGGCGAAGATATCATAGACTTTGCCGGGAAACATGACATCGACGAGATCATAATCGGGGTCAGAAACAGATCGAAGGTTGGAAAGCTGATTTTCGGCTCCACTGCGCAGTTTGTCATCCTGCGGGCGGAGTGTCCCGTTACGGCGGTGAAATAATTGCCCGACATTCCCGGGGTCTTGCCGGATTGCCTTCGGCATCCATTCACGTTGGCGCATTACCCGGTTTGGTTCGGCTACGACGCTGGTCGCAAACGATGGAGATTGATCGGCAAGTGTTGCTGGAAGACAGTGAAATCCAGATCTGTGGTGAAAATCGACATCTGGTTTCGCACCGCTACGGCACAAATGAGAAAGTCGGTATTTGAACCTTGAACCCCCTCGCCGCGACACAGATTATAGAACTCGGCGGCGGATTCGAAATCTCCGGTTGTCAGCTCAAGATCGGGAAATGGACGCAGATGATCGCGAAGCCTGGTGAACTGATCAATGCGTTTGATTCCCGAAAGGATTTCCTGCCTCACCGGTCCTATCAACCGCACCCGCAGCTCCCTGACCAGTTCCATCAGTTCGGATACTTCCGGAACATCGAAAACATCTCTCCGCCGCAATGCCATAGACCAAACGCAGGCGTCGACAAGGACCTTCATGGTTCTTTACGCCGTTTCTTGTAATCGTAATCCGGATCGTAGTCTACGGAATGGAACAAATCGAGGATCTCTATCTGTCTGCGACGCTGTATGTATTCAAGGAGCGCTTCAGTGACCACGCCCTTCTTTGTCGCGTGTTTTCCGATGAGACGGGCCTCTTCGATGAGTTTGTCGTCAATAGCCAGATTTGTCGCCATGGGACACCTCCTTCACACAATAACCTACACCACGCATTGTGTAACTTCAAGTGGCTTTGGCTCGGCTATGTGTCCGGCCGGTAAGCACACCAGATTTGCCTGAGGGATATTCTATGACGCGGGACCACCGGGGATGCCTC
Source organism: uncultured delta proteobacterium (assembly GCA_963813125.1). Classification (GTDB taxonomy): domain Bacteria; phylum Desulfobacterota; class Syntrophobacteria; order Syntrophobacterales; family Syntrophobacteraceae; genus SbD1. The sequence continues at coordinate 25,691 of CAWEZA010000073.1, forward strand.
AGGCTCCTTGCAACACTCGGATGGATGGCGATTGCCCCCTGAAATCGGTCCGAAGAATACGTTGCCCAAGCCAACAAACAATTACTGTATTGCATCGAAGGGGTAAAAACGTTATCTTATGGTAACATGTTACTGGCACGGAGGTAAAATATGGCAATGAGTGCATCGGAAAAGACGGCAAAGTTTCGTGAAAAATTGCGAGCCCAAGGTCTTCGTCCAATTCAGATCTGGGTGCCCGATGTACGGTCAGAGGCCTTGGTGGAAGAAGTCAGACGACAATCGCTTAGGGTCAGCGGAAAAGAGGAGTCGGATTTAATGGATGAACTCGATATGTCCGCCGCTCAAACAGTGGACTGGTCGTGGTAAAGCGAGGGGATGTCGTAATCGCGGTTTTCTCTGGAGACTTTGGAAAGCCTCGGCCTGCGGTTGTGGTTCAAACCGATTTGGCGAACCCGACGCACAGCAGCCTTGTGTGTTGTCCGCTAACGAGTCACCTGGAGGATGCCCCTTTGTTTCGACTGGAAGTCGTTCCCTCGCCCGAGAACAGCTTGGAAAAAGCATGTCAAATCATGGTCGATAAGATCGCCACGATCCGAAAGGATAGAGTCCGGCGGATAATCGGGCGTTTGGATGAGGATACTATCATCCGACTTAACCGGTCGCTGGCGTTTTGGCTTGGATTGGGCTAGATGCGTGCGATGTGTTAGTGGCGGCGTGAAACTGTAGCAAAAATAGCGCTTTAAAGATATGAAATGCATGAGGGCCGCCAGCTCAAACATTTCGATACCGGCGACTCATACATTGACCCTGCTGGAACGGTGTGGAACGTGGAGCGTGGAACGTTGGAACGGCAGCTAATGGAACGTCTGGAATGGTCTGTGGAACGGATGTGGAACGGGGTCTGATCAAGGCAGACCCAATGCCGAAATGCCGAATGCCACTACCGTCGGTCCAACCGCTGCCCCCTCCCGTGCGGGGGTAGCATGCGTGAAAACAGCTGCGAAAGTGAGATGCGCGGTTAATGATTTCAGACAGTTAGCGGTGCCGGCAATCTACTTTCATGTATTAAATCGGTGACTCGGGCTGGTCAGACCGGGTCAGACCCGATTCTCCATTCTCTCACGGACGGGGCGGACGGGGGCCTCAGGAATAGTCATCATAATCACCGTGATTCACCAATTAGGGTGACATCGGGTGATCTGGAAAATCGGCGGGAAGCTCGTCAAGCAACTCTTTCGTTTTGAAGGTCAATTTTACAGTACCGGTTGTCTGCCGCTGTGTCCAGTATTCGCCTTCGAGCTTCCGAGCTGACTTCGCGACTATGTTGAAAAGGATAGTGCCGTCATGCGGCGCACTCCTATCACGAAGGCCAGTTTTGGGTCTACTCGTATAAGAATAACAGAGCTGCCGAAATTGCCTTTCTCTATCTATTTGAAAACCTTCAACATAACTATGGCTTTCCATTTCTGCTGTGCGCATAACACAACTTAGGTGAACAAAAGTCTGCTTAATTGTGAGGATCACCGAGATGGGACCCGGCGTGTTGCCGGAGGCATCCTTCCAGTTCGTTTGAATTGTACCTTGCCACGTGCCGTTCAGATCTGGAAATGGGACAAGCCAACCTTGAAACCGCCTCCATTTCCACGCCCATTTTATGAAGAATAGAATAAGGAGGTTATCAGCAGAAATGACAGTTGGAATAGGTCGTATGAAATCCCTGAGTTCCTGCAAATTGAACCCGCTTAGGGTCGCGTAGGCGAACCACACAATGCCCGAAAAAGGCAAAAGAATCGAGAGGAACAGTTTGAAATTCAGATTCTTCATCATCAAACCTCAAAGTCTGCATAGGTCCACGCAGCAATGATGAAATCGTTTGCCTGAGCTCTCGTCCATTTCTGACCTGGATGGAAGAGGTATATCATCTCGCTTACCTCGCCCCAATCTTTGCTCGACTCATCATTCTTGGTGCACTGATAAAGAGACATGAGGACCGACCTTATATTTTCGGCGTATGTTTCGCTCTGAAAGAGAGCATTTGGGATGTTCCATACAAGGCATTCAATTAAAAAACCAGGAATAGCTCCGTCAAGTATGTTTGCTTTGGTCATTTCATTGGATAGAGCCTTAAGAACACGCACAACGCTTTTATAGCGTTTTAGGGTCTCTTTATTTTTCTGCACACCGTTCTGATAATGCTGTTCCGGCCAATTCTTGACTCGCCTTTCTCCATTGTCTGTGAGTAATTCCACGCCTTCGTGATAATTACCACTCGCAAGATAACGCCGGTGTTCAAAGAATGGAGCAATATCGGCGTCCACATGATACGTGGTTTCGTGGAGGTCAAAGGCTTTATTGCCTCTTGTCACTGCGCTCTTCCCGAAATATGAGGTGAGAGCTTCTTCTACGTCATTCTTGAATTGGGGAAAGAGATAAGTTGCAGGCGATATCCCAAGAGAAGTCATAGAGTGTTCCGGCGGCAGGTCGTAGAAAAAAGTATTCTTGCAGATCACCCCAACGTCAACATCACTGTCTTTCCGGACGTTTGTGTTATGTAAGCGTTCAGGGAAGGGCACCTTTTCAGAAGACTTTTTTTGTGACAAATTTTTACGCGTGATAATTCGGCTGGACAGAATCGACTGTACAAAAGGCTATTGGCAGGCCATGAATCGGGAGATGACCTCGGGTGTCAGATTTTGAGGCAGCAGCGCCCTGTAGTCCTGCTCGGTCTGAGCGTAGGGGAGCTTTGAGAAAAGAAAACGAAAGTACTGGTAAGGATCGAGCCCGCAAGCTTTGGCGGTTTCAATAAGACTATAAAGAGTGGCAGCGGCATGGGCGCCATTGGGGTGTCCGGCAAACAACCAATTTTTTCGACCGACCACAAAGGGCCGCAGTGCGTTTTCCGCGGCATTGTTATCGGGCGTGATGTATCCGTTTTCCGTATAGCGGATAAGCTTGTGCCAACGGGTGATAGCGTAACTCAATGCCTGGCCGAGCAACCCTTTGGGAGGTGTCTGGCTTAGGCGCTTATCCATCCATGCCTTAAATTCTTCAAGGACCGGTACGGCCTTTTCCTTACGAAGTGAAACGATCCCATCGGGGGCAAGCTCACGTTCCCGTGCGAATTTTTCGATCTTATAAAGCTGCCCGATATATTTCAGGGCCACTTCGGCGCTGCCGGGCTTATCCTTTGCCGCTTTTCCCCGGGCATCGATGACTTTGACGAAGTTTCGGCGCACGTGTGCAAAACAGCCGACAAGCATAATACCCGGATGTGCGGCCTCAAGGCCGTCGTAGCCTGAGAAGGCATCGGTTTGGCAATAACCGGAGTATCCCGCCAAGACATCGCGGGGGACCTCTCCCGAACGGGTTTCAGAATATTTAAATAAAACTACCGGCTTATCTGGAGGGCCTCCTCTAAAGACCCACATATATGATTTTGTGGTGTTTGCCCTCCCCGGTTCATTTAGGACTTGAACCGGCGTTTCATCGACGTTTATCAGCGGACCCGAATGGAGTCCGCTGTATAGAAGATCGATTACCGGTTTAGAACCTTGCGCCACCATGACCATCCAGCCGGCCATGGTAGAGCGGCTGATGTCGACACCAATACGCTCGAAAATCTTTTCCTGGCGGTAAAGCGGGAGCGCATCGGCATACTTTGAGACCGCTACATGGGCAAGAAGCCCTGGAGTTGCTATTCCCTTGGGGATAATCTGTGCAGGGGGCGGAGCAATCTTAACCGTCGGCCCGTCTGATTCCACACCCTCGCAGCTCTTGCATGCGTACTTGGGTCGGATGGTCCTGATCACTTGGATTTTGGCCGGAATGATATCAAGCTTTTCGGATATATCTTCTCCGATCCGGGAAAGTTTCGCCCCGCACGCGCAGACCTTCTCCGATTCCTCTATGTCTTCGATGACCTCTATGCGGGGAAGGTTCTCGGGGAGGGGTTTGCGCCTGGGCCTTTGGCGCGCGTGCTCGGGAACGACAACGGGTACTTCTTCCTTTTTCTCTTCGACCAGCGCTTCCGCTTCATTGAACAGATGGAGCTGGGCGCCGCCCTCTCCTTCATCTGGTCTGTGTTTTTCACTCTTAGAGCCGAAAATTGCCTTCTTGAGGACACGAATCTGCTCCTCAAGAATCGTTATATGCTCATCTTTACTCGAGATGATCTCATCCTTATTAAGGATGATTGCCTTAAGTTCTTCTGAATTATTGGGTAATTTGTCATTTGTAAGCTGCATGAGAGTAAATTAGCAGATTTTTACCCTACTTGCACCCATTTTCTTCTCCTACTTCCAGAGATATCCTTAAATCATAGTTGAGTATTTTAATGAAACATGGGGGCGGACAGAACTGATATCCAAGCCTTCGAGGATAAAGCTTAGCTCCCTTGTTCCGATCTCCATAACTTCATCTCTATTCTGCGGCCATTTGAAACGGTGCTTCTCAAGCCTTTTTTGCCAAAGGCAGAAACCGTTTCGGTCCCAGTACAGGATCTTGAGTATTGTCCGGCCCCGGTTGCAGAATACGAACAAGTGGCCGGAAAAGGGGTCGAGGGCCAGGGCGCTTTCCACCAGAATCGAGAGGCTGTTTATTGCCTTTCGCATGTCCGTGTTTCCCGGGGCAAGAAAGACACGCACATTGGCCGGCAGGTAAATCATATGCGTCCCAGCACGCGCACTACATGCTCAAAGTCTTCCGGATCGAATCCCTTGCCGATCTCGACGCGATAGCGGTCGATTACAACACACAGTTGCGGGTGTGCCGGTAAGATCGGAAACGGTTTTGGAAGCGGCAGTTCCACAAGGGCTGGTGGCGCACCGACTCTGTTTTTAGATCTTCTTTTCCAGTAATAAAAACTTTTGACGCTGATTTTGTTTGATCGGCAGTACTCAACCTGGTTCAGACCGCTCGCTGCGCACCGAGCGATGTGATCTTCCCAAAACTGCCGCCTGCCGGATTTGCTTAGATGGTTTGTCATGTCTGACCCTTCTATCGTGTTTTCAGGAGATCATGACAGACCTATTATTGTCGTACAAGGTGGGGTTCCCCGACCGCTTACGACTCAACCTCTGTCTCATTAAAACCTTCTTCACGGAGAACAGCGCCCTGGTCGTTTTTCAACAGCCCCATTTTGGAGAGCAAGGCAGAAATCTCCTTCTTGGTATCCTGATCATTGGGGGCGAGTTGGATAGCTTTATGAAAATCGCGCAGCGCTTCGCGATATATTCCCTGTTTCTCGTAGGCTTGTCCCCGGTCGTAATACTTCTCGCTATCTTCCGGAGATAGAATAATAGCCTTATTGTACCAAGACACCGCCTCCGCGTACTGCCCTTCCACAAAGTACACATCTCCAATTCCTGCAAGCGCCTGAACATTGTTTACGTCGATCTGGAGGGCGCGCTTATAAAAACTGATAGCCTTCTCTGATTGTCCCACCCCAGCCCAGGCGTCACCCAACCCACTTAAGACGGGCGCCTTAGTATTCAGGGAAAATATTGGCACATTCAGAATCTTCAGAGCCGTTTCATAGGATTGAATCGCCTCCGGGTATTTACCCCCAGCAACATAATGATCACCTTCAACTACGTATTGTTTAATCGAAGAATTAAGGGCAACAAATGAACCGATCACCAGCAGGATCATTAGCGTGCAAATCAAAATCGACACTATCCTGTTTCTCTTAACCCATTTTATTGACCTGCCGAGTTTTCCTACCGGCTGAGCCATAACTGGTTTGGAGAGCAGGAAGTTGTTTATGTCTTCTTTCACCAGCTCGGCTTGAGCGTATCGATTTTCGGGAGCCTTTTCCAAACATTTGAAGACTATGGCCTCAGCATCTTTGGGGAATGCCTTTCTGCCTGCCCGTAACAATGGAGGGTCAGTTTTTAATATCTTTTCTACGGTACCAGCTACGTCGCTGGACTGAAATGGCTGGTCCGGAGAAAGCATTTCGTACATCGTTACGCCAAGAGACCAGATCTCCGATGCTGGGCTTACGATGTTTCTCGTTATGTGCTCCGGCGATGCGTAGGCAATGGTACCAAGAAATTCTTGCGACCGGGTGGCCTTGAGGGACCACATGTCCTTAGCCAAACCGAAGTCAACGATTATGGGAACTCCACCGTAAGTAAGCATGATGTTCGATGGTTTGAGGTCGCCGTGACACATGCCATTTCTGTGCGCATAGCTGAGTGCATCGGCAATTTCGGAACAAATGGTCAGGGCGAAAGTGGTGTAATGTTGGCTCCAAAACGAGGGATTACGGCTAACATGAATGGCTTCGAGACTATCGGTCCCAGTATCGCAAAAATTCAGCCGAGTAAAGTCCGGATGAGTGCAAATAATGTCCTTTACTATTTTCGGTGACCACTCCCCGACGGGAAAGCATTTTAAACTCTGAAAAATTTTATTAAGGGAAATACCTGGGATCAGTGCCATCGCTATATAACAGATGCCTTTCTCTTCCCCCATAGAATATACCGGCACTATGTTCGGATGGTTGAATCTGGCAATGATCTGTGCCTCTGTCCGAAATCTCTTCGTCGATACCCTGTCGGAGGAAAACCCAAATGGTAAGATTTTTAGCGCGACGTATCTGCCGAGGGGCTGTTGAAGGGCTAGATAGACTACTCCCATACCCCCTCTGCCGATTTCCTCAAGAATCAGATATTCACCGATTTCGGTGCCGCCCAGGTTCTCATCCATAAAAGCCTCTTCCAAGGCCTTCATGATTTCGTATTTTTGCTCAAAAATTGTCCG
>CAWEZA010000074.1:0-5024 GCA_963813125.1 uncultured delta proteobacterium
AGTTTCCGGCAAGCCTGCATGAAATGAGATAGATAAGGGTCTATGATCGGCTGAAAATTCCATGAGGAAGGAAAGGGGCCGATGAAACCCGAGAAAAATTCCCAACCACAGACCAAGATGCAGGCGGTGGCTGTCCTATTCGATCAATGGAGAAGCACTCGCAAGAAGAGTGCCCCTATTCCGGAAAGCTTATGGGAAGCCGCAACAGACCTGTCCCCATCTTATTCCACCTGTCAGATCTCAAAAGAGCTCCGGTTGGATTTTAATAAACTCAAACACCGGATTCGTGGCCGTTCGCAACGAACCGCTTCGCCGGAGTTTGTGGAGTTGAAAGTGGAGCGGCTGTTTTCCATGAGCCAATGCCTCATCGAGGTCCGGTCCCCTGCGGGATTTGAACTCAAAATCCAAACGGCCGCGGCAGTACCGCCCCAGTGCATGGAGTTGCTGAGCTGCTTCCTGGATCGTAGCCGATGATCCAGATAAGTCCGCAGATGCGGATTCTGGTTTGCCTGGAGTCGATCGACTTTCGCAAGGGTATTGACGGCTTGTGCGGCGTATGCCGGAAGGTGCTCCATGCCGACCCGTTTTGCGGAGCTCTCTTTATTTTTCGCAACAAGACAAAGACCGCCCTGCGTATTCTTGCCTATGATGGTCAGGGCTTTTGGATGTGCCATAAAAGGCTGTCGAGCGGGCGAATCAATCAGTGGCCCAACAGCACCCACATCGATGCCTTCGAGTTGCAGTCTTTGATCTGGAACTTCAAACCCCCGGAGGGTGCGGTCAAATTTTTTAAGAAATTATCCTGAACCGCTCAAAAAGTGCGTGCGTTCCGGATTCCACAGTGATAGAACCCCCGCATGGAAACGGTGCTGACCTATAGAGGAAAGGCGGTGTCACGGGAGGATGTGGCCTTCATCCGCTCCCTTATCGCTCAAAACCCCGGCGACAGCCGCCGCAAGCTTTCCGGCAAGCTGTGCGAAGCATGGAACTGGGTGCAGGCCAACGGTCAGCCAAAAGATATGGTTTGCCGCTCCCTCATGCTTGAGTTGGAGCGGGCAGGATTTATCGAGCTTCCGCCAAAGAAACAAAATCCGTCCAATCCCCTTGCTGTTAGAAAAAAGCCCGATCCGCCCTGTATCGACCAAAGCTCTCTTACGGGAGTTTTGTCCGCGCTGCCCGCACCCGTCATTTGCCAGGTGCGCCGTGGACCGCTCGAGCAATTGTTGGAGGGACTCATCGAGCATTACCACTACCTGGGCTATTGCCGGCCGGTGGGTGAGCATCTCAAGTATCTTATAACGATAGGGGAGCGCCCGATTGCATGCTTTAGCTGGTCGTCGGCTCCTCGCCACATCGGCTGCCGGGACCGCTTCATCGGATGGTCCCCGGCGATACGCAGGAAAAACATCCACTTGATAGCCTACAACAGCCGCTTTCTCCTGCTCCCCTGGGTCCGAATCGATCATTTGGCGTCCCACCTGCTGGCGAAGATGGCAAGAAGGATATCGCGTGACTGGCAGGAGGTCTACGGTCACCCGGTACATTTTCTGGAGACCTTTGTCGATACCGAGCGGTTCAAGGGCACCTGCTACCGGGCATCGAACTGGATACATATGGGAAAAACCACGGGGCGGGGCATACACAACAAAACCCATAAGCCTGCTTGCTCGATAAAAGATGTTTGGGGCTATGCGCTCGATGCAGGGTTCCGGGAGAAGCTATGCCGCTAAAGCCTCCCAAAATAGAGTTGGAGAGCGAAAAGATACAGAGCTTTCTGCAAAGGGCCGAAAAGAACCTTGATCCGGCGGATTTTACTTTCGTCTCCGGCCTGGTCGGGACCGTACTCTTTTTGAGCGGCATTGTGGAGAAAAAATCAAGCGCCATTGCGCGGCTGCTCCGATGGATGTTCGGTTTCAAGACGGAGAGCTCCAAACGAATATTTAATGAAAAGCCTTTAGTTGCCTGCCGGCCTGAGCGGCCTCAATCCAAAGGACACGGCAGAAACGCTGCGGATGGCTATCCCGGAGCGATGCGGGTTCCCGTCTCCAACCCCGAGCTCAAAGCCGGCGTTCGGTGTCCGGAATGTTTGAAGGGTAAACTCTATCCGCTCGATCCCGGGCCGCTTATACGCTTTTTCGGAACGGCTCCGATTCAGGCCTCGATCTATCTTCTCGAGAAACTGCGGTGCAACCTTTGCGGGCAAATCTTCACCGCGCAAAAACCTGCCGAAGCCGGTGAACAAAAATATGACGAGACGGCGACCGCGACGATTGCCGTTTCAAAGTATGGTGGAGGGTTGCCTTTCAACCGTTTGGAAAATCTTCAGCAAAACTGCGGTATACCTCTTCCCGCATCGACTCAGTGGGATATCGTAGATGCAGGCGCCGAGACGCTCAAACCTGGCTACCTGGAACTGCTGCGGCAAGGCGCTCAGTCCGACATCATCTACCAGGACGACACAACCAACAGGGTCCTCTCTTTGAATAAAGGCGGCAAAGGGGACGATACAAATAAAGCCGGAAAGCGAAAGGGTGTTTTCACAACGGGGCTCATCTGTAAATCCGAAGATAAGACGATAGCCTGTTTCTTCACCGGGCACAAGCACGCGGGTGAAAACCTAAAAGATCTTCTCGAACATAGATTGGCCGATCTTGGTCCACCCATCCAGATGTGCGACGCCCTCTCCAGGAACATGTCCGACGAGCTTGCCACCATTCTTTGCAACTGCCTGACCCACGGAAGGAGAAACTTCGTCGCTGAAATAAATGACTTTCCTGAGGAATCCCGTTACGTGATCGAGATTCTGGCCAAGGTTTACCACCATGACGCTGTTGCCAAAGAGCGAGCATTGTCGCCCGAGGAGAGGCTCACGTTTCACCAGCAAAACAGCGGCCCACCTCTGGCCGGCTTAAAATATTGGATGGAAACGAAGCTGCGTGACAAAGCTATCGAACCGAACTCGGGGATGGGAAAAGCCTTCGACTATATGCTGAAGCGATGGGAAAGACTCACACGCTTCCTTACGGTCGCAGGCGCGCCCCTCGACAACAACACGGTCGAAAGGGCACTGAAGACGGTAATACGCCATCGGAAGAACTCTCTATTTTACCGAACCGAAAGAGGCGCCTGGGTGGGCGATCTCTTTATGAGCTTCATTCACACCTGCGATCTCATGGGAGTCAACGCTCTTGAGTACCTGACGACCCTTTTGCGAAACGGCCCCAAGCTCGCCGCCGACCCCGGTCGTTGGATGCCCTGGAACTACAAGCAGACCCTGTCGGAAATACCCCCATAGCGCCAGTTTTTCACTCCCGGATCCTTCATCCATACGATTCTTCGGTGAATCAATGCCCCACATCTAGCGGCAATAATGATCTGCGCTTTATTCCCGCCCGTAACAGCTACACGCTCTCATAGTGAAAAATGCCCGAGGAAAAATCTTTAGTCTGCTCAGGCCTGCCGGAAAGTCACACTCCATTGCTATTCGTACATTTAATGAAAATCAGGCGTTAAGCTTACGCAGGTCTAAGTCTTGCCAGTGTGAGCAGGTTGTATGCGACTATGGCGCTGCGCACACATCGCAGAAACCCGTGCCACCCGGACCAGGTAGACCGAAAGGTAGGGCCAAAAGCTCGTTTGAGCACGGAGAGGTTGGCTTCGATGCCAGCCCGGAAGTTCCTGAGCTTCTTGTAAACCCAGGTGCTTTTCACCATCTCCAGGATCGATATTCCCCTTCTCTTAGCAAAAGCTATATCCCTGATTCCACAGGATTTACCGGCTTTGAGGTTGGTCTCGGAAGCGAATCCGCCATCGGCTGTCACCTGTCTGGGGTAGCGTCCGTACGTTTCTTTCTGGCGGGCCATGAGGGGTACAAACATGGAAGTGTCGGCGGGATTGCCTCGCTCGATCAGGCAGTCCAGAATCAGGCCGGATTGTCCACCGGTAAGGAAAATCTTGTGACCATAGGTCGTTTCCCGGTTTCCCTTCTCGATGATGTCAGCATGGCATTCAAAAAAGGAAACGATCTTCTGGCTTGCCGGAACCTTCTCCCCGTTGATTACTCTGCGCCGGGTCTGGTCTATGATCCTGGACAGGAGGCCCAGCGCTCGCTCCAGTTTCTCAACGAGAATCCGCGAATGGATAATGTGTTCCGGATCAGGCGATTCGAATCCTGCGAGCACCGCAACCGCACTTTCTCCGTAGCCCCGAACCAACTCGGCAAAGTTAAGCAGATCCTTGTAGCACGCCACGCGAACTGTTTCTTTCCGGGTGTCTTTGATCTTGAGCACTCGTTTTTTGACCACCCGCCTGTGGTCGCAGAAGCTATAGCCCGGCGTAGGGAAAAGCGTCTCGCCCTCAATAAGAAGCCGAGTGATGACACGGATACCGTCCTGGATCAACGTGGAGTCAGTCGGATAGTGGACATCGCACTCAACTGCCGTGGAATCGATGCGCACAGTTCGTCCCTTCTCGATTTCAGTTTTGGCTGCATGGGCTATGATCTCCCTGTTAACTGCTTCCCATGTCTCTTCGCCCAAAGAGGTGATGTTCTCCTGCAAAGTCGAAGCCGAGGGGCGCTGCCTCCTCTTCGAGCCTGGCAAAGGTGCGAAATGTCACCGAATCTGAGAGGTGGAAGGCCAGTTCCTCATAACTCAGGTTGCGGTACTGCTTCAGGATGGCGCAACGCAAAACCTGCTCGGCCGTCATGCCCGTCCGTCCGTTATCAGTTTGTCGCAGGCCTACCAAGTCCTGGTAGATCGGGTCGAGCATTTGAGGAGTCTCATCGATGATAAGAGAAATAGCTGCCAGTTCCTTGCCGATTTCAGTCGCGGCCAAGGTATGAAAAACGGAGAGCTGGGGGCTTCTTTTTTGGCGCATTTTCGATACTCGGGAAAAGGGTTTTTGCCTTATAAATCCGAAAGTTAGCGCCAACTAGAATGCCAAAAAACTAGCAAAAACGCAATCTAAAAATCGCTATTTTGCCAACTAATTCGGCAAAATAGGGGTTTCCGGATGGACACTAA
>CAWEZA010000075.1:0-60268 GCA_963813125.1 uncultured delta proteobacterium
CAGCAACATGCGCGTTTGCCCATGCGGATGTTTGCCGACCGAGGTCAGCAACTGGCCAACTGTTCCAGTGCCTAAAATCGACACCAAAATGGTCAACACCATTAAGGTTGTCCGGTTTGGCTCATCTTTAGATACACGGTCCCTGGTCATCGGTCCGTCAGAGCTGAACATGACGATTCCACGGAGGATCAAATCGCTACTCAGGACCGTAATCAAACCGCACATAAATGAAATCCGCCAGTTCCCACTCTTAAGCTGGTCGATAAAAAATCCTGTTGCGGACCCCAGGCAGACAGTGGTAAGCGCTCTACCCCTGTCATGCAGGTTCCCGGAAAAATCAAACAGCGGCTCCCTTGCTATTGTCCAGGTTAATCTCATCTTTCCTTACCCTGTTTGGCCAAGAGATTTTCTTCCGGTGGGCCAAAAGATAGTAGATTATTTTTCATTACCATGTTTCATCCAAATTTCTTAGAACTGTTTTTGGGCAATCCTCACTCATTGGCGGACACTTTGCAGCTCTCCGCCTTCAAGGTCGAAGAAAACCTCCAGCAGGCCCGGAGGGAAGAGCAAAGACAGTCTGACGATAGACGCACTGGAGCAGATCCCCGCTTTATTTTAGAACCATCGGCCCAATCTGTCTTTTACAAACAAAAAACGAGGGTTGAATTTTCGAATTGGCATATTACATACTATGTACTATGTGAAATCGAAACGCAAAACCCGTAGCGAAAGCTCGACTCAACCAAGGGCAAGTTCCATGACCACCACTCGATATCCCGGGGCTTACCAGCGATGAGGTGAACGAGGTCCTCATGAATGAGATTTAATTCGAGCTGAACATCTTCGAAGAGGCGTGATTCAGACTGGACGGAACTAATAGTTGCCATAGTCCATATTCACTCTTTCAGGAAACATTCCCGGCATCCAGCGAGAGGCGAGCGCCACCGGGAAAACAAGGCGAAGCGGCGCGCGTTGACTTTCCGAGGCGAGCACCCCTCGCCGGATTAGCGCGGAGACTGGCGCCATCCCTTCCCGCAACTGCTCGAGGTTCTTCCAGTTTTTCACTTTGCCGGCACGGCCGCCACATATTGATTTCCGAGTGCAACCACATGCTCGTGAAGTCGATGTTCGCCGATCGGCTCCCCTTGCAATTCCTGGTTGCGGCACTTATGAAGAATTTGCAGGAACAAATCAAGTTGATGAATAAGTGCGGGTGAATAAGTGCAGGTGAATGGGTGAATGGGTGGGTAGGTGAATGGGTGGGTAGGTGAATGGGTGAATGGGGCGGAAAGCGCCGGCTCTATCACTTATGCCTTCCAGGTATTACGAAAGGAAAGCCATGAAAGCGATGGTGCTCAAGAAGTGCGCGGCCGTGGAATCGGCCCCCCTCAGGTGGATGGAGCTTCCCGACCCTTCCCCTGGCCCGGGAGAAGTGAGGGTCCGCGTCAGGACCTGCGGAGTGTGCCGCACCGATCTTCACGTCGTCGAAGGCGAGTTGCCCTTCCTGGGCCGCCCGGTTATTCCCGGTCACCAGATAGTGGGGGTGGTCGACCAACTCGGGCCGGGTGCAACACGGTTCAAAGAAGGCCAAAGGATCGGAATAGCGTGGCTCAGGCAAACGTGCGGAGAGTGCGGCTACTGCGGGTCGGGGAGGGAAAACCTTTGCGAAGCCGCACGGTTTACCGGCTACCACGAAAACGGGGGCTATGCCGAACTGGCGGTCGTAAACGAGGAATTCGCCTATACCATACCCGAGGTGTTTTCCGACGAGGAGGCAACGCCCTTACTCTGCGCCGGTATAATCGGGTACCGCAGCCTCAGGCGAAGCGGGCTGCGTCCCGGGGAGAGCCTTGCGATATACGGGTTTGGGTCCTCGGCGCATATCGTCATCCAGATCGCGCTCCACATGGGGTGCAAGGTCTACGTGTGCACGCGGGGGAAAAAACATAGAGAGCTGGCAGAAAGCCTCGGGGCGCATTGGGCCGGTGAAGAGCCGGGCGAAATGGAGGCCCCGACCGAGAGCGCCATTATCTTTGCGCCGGCCGGGGAACTGGTCCCCGTCGCCCTGGAGCATTTGAAAAAAGGCGGCACCCTGGCCCTTGCCGGCATCCACATGTCGCCCATACCGGGGATGGATTACGAAAAACACCTTTTCTACGAGAAAAACGTCCACAGCGTAACGGCCAACACGCGCCAGGACGGGATCGAGCTTTTGCGCATCGCGGCCGAAATCCCAATAAGGCCGCAGGTGCGGCTTTTCCCTCTGAGCGAAGCCAACCAGGCGCTTCTGTGCCTCAAAGAGGGTAAGATCGAGGGATCGGGAGTCCTGGTCGTTGGCGGGACCGGTGTCACATCTCAGGAATAGGGCGATAGGCGATATTTTTAGCGGCGCGCACTCCGGCCCCCCGGCCAAGACCCGATCAAAGAAGGCAAGGAGGGGCGCAGGAGCCGGGGGCACAATTGCCCCCTTAGTTTCCAAGGTGCTGGAGGCACGTCTAAGAACGCAAAACACTTGACTTGGACAGACCCGATGCACAAAGCCAAGGTTAAGCCCCACAGATTGCCTTTCTCCACCGGTGGCCGATTCGTTTATTTTTCATATCGATTGATAGCGCACAAAACTAAAGAGACATGATGGGCAGGAAGCATTTTTACCGGACTAGCCACAGCTGCCTTCTTCCGGTAAAGCTGATGGCAGGCAGCTTATTCCAAACCAATAGTCCACGGCTCGGCCCATTACGACTAAAAGCTCATCATAGGTATACGGCTTCGATATGAACGAGTTTGCACCCATGTCGAATGCCTTATTGACGTCTTGTTTCGAGCATGAGGTGGACATGATGACCACTGGAATACGCTTCAGATCAGGGTGGCCCTTCATTTCTTCCAGTACCTCGAACCCGCCTTTTCTCGGCATGTTCAGATCAAGGAAGACGAGTTCCGGAAAAATATCTTTAGCAACATCGCCGGTCTTGAGCGCGCAGGAGAGATGGTCTATCAATTCCTGACCGTCATTCACAGACTCAAACTTGATATTCGGAGCAACTTCTCCGAGCGCCTCTCTCGTGAGTAGAATATCATCGTAATCGTCGTCTACCATCATTATCACGGGCCTCAGCCCGTTCAAATTCAAGTTGTTTCCCATGCCAACCTTCCCTTCAACCCTATATGGTCATTGACGGGCAATGCCAGCCGCTGCAGCGCGCCTTTCGCGAGTACCACCTCTTCTTCATGCTTCTGTGACAATGACCAGACCATTTAAATCGCTTTTGAGCCCCGATTAGTACTTCAAGTGGGACGATATATTTTCCAGTGTGACAGGACATGTCGACAGATCTAGAATAACTTGGGGACAGTGATTGTCAACCTGAATTTACCAGCACTAAATGTGTACAGAAAATAGGGGTTATAAATTTTTTGCATTGGTTAGTCCGATTCGATTGTAGGGCTTCGATTTATGGAATCATGCTCAAAGGACGGCCCGTGCGCCCCTAAGTGGTCAGGTGATTTTTAACAGGTGTGACATGAGGTTGGACTTGCCGCCCTGAAGCCCGAGTTTTTTTCTGATTCTACCCCTGTGCGTCTCGATGGTTTTTGCCGAGATAACAAGGATTTCCGCTATTTCAGCAGTTGACTTGCCATCCCTTATTAAAGCGGCGACACGCAACTCTGTGGGCGTCAGGTCAGCCGCCTCGATGCCGAGCTTCCTTGTAAATGAGGAAGTAATTTCACTTAAATTCGATTCCAGTATCCCTACCAGGGTCGATTGGCTGCCGCCTATCCCGCTTTTCTTCAACTTTTCAAGATATGGCAGGACCAAGTTCCGGACATTGGCGAGAATCATTTCTCCGAGCTCTTTTTGGTCGCCTTCTCTTTGTTTCAGCAAAACCTTTAAAGCAATATTTAACTCCTCCAGGTTCTCCGATTTCTCCTTTAGCTCGCGAACCCGCATCTCTAAATCTTCACGCGCGACCCCCAACTCGGCAGTTCGCTCCAAAACCCGATTTTCCAGTTCATCTCGCGACCTGCAAAGCTCATCCTGGGCCCGTTTACGTTCAGTGATGTCCACGCCCACAACGACAAAGGATTTTGCTTGCTGAAGCTTGACCTGTAAGGCGGCGAAAAAATAGGGAGTTTTGAGCCGGTCCTTTGAAACCATGTCCGCTTCCACGCTAAACTGTCCTTTGGTAAGAACCTCGAGGACCTTTTGCTCGACGGTGCGTTTATCTTCATCCACAAAAAAATCGGGAAAATGCATTCCGGCAATTTCAAGTGGAGTGTAACCGGTTACCAGTTCCAAGTTGTTATTCCAGCGCAACAAACCGCCTTGCCCATCGAAGAGAAAAAAGCTGCCCGGCATACTCTCTATCGTTGCATTCGAGATACCCACTTCTCTCAGAAGGGCCATCTCCGATTGCCTGATTTCGGAGTAATCCCGGACGACGGCCAGTACGAAAATATCTTGCTCGATTCGGAGCGGCCCCAGAGAAATATCTACGTGGAAT
The DNA here is from genome assembly GCA_963813125.1 of uncultured delta proteobacterium. Classification (GTDB taxonomy): domain Bacteria; phylum Desulfobacterota; class Syntrophobacteria; order Syntrophobacterales; family Syntrophobacteraceae; genus SbD1. The sequence continues at coordinate 4,506 of CAWEZA010000075.1, forward strand.
TCGCTTCCATCCTTCCTTTTACCATAGAGTTCGAGCTCCCTGCCCATTGGCCTTACCCGGGGATCGGTCAGATACTTTCGACGATCTTCTCTGTGTTTTTCCCTGTATCGTTCGGGCAACAGCGTTTCAACTTGTGCATCGAGCAGTTCGCCTCGAGAATAGCCGAAGAGGTTTTCAGTCTGCTTATTAATCCGCACAAGTCGGCCTTCGGCGTTGACAATTAGAATCGCATCCGGGGCGAATTCGAAAAGTCCCTCAAACATTGCCCTGACCTGTTTGAGCTCCTCCACGTACTTCTTTTTGTCCTCTTCTATTTTTTCCAGCTCATCAATTCGCTGCCGCAATGCTACCAGGTCATTTATGAGCTGCTCTTTTGTCATATTTCCGAGTGTTTGCAATTGTAGCCTCTTACTGTAAATTCATGATGCTGTTAAATAGCTCGAAGCGAAGCCCGAATGCGACTTTCCGAGAGTGCGGGGCCGATCGAGCGAGGCTTCCATTCCTCGTACAGTGCGCGCCTTAATCGTTCGAAATCACTGTCCGATGGCCATTTGAAAATCCCCCACTTATGGCCTGGTCGAAATCCCCCGGGCGACAGCAGAAGAATAACCTATCAACAACCTGTTTAGAGGTCCATTCTTATTCCATTTTCATCCTGAAGATTTCTGCCTGTTTTCCCCAGCCGTCCAGGGGACGGTATGGGCCTCCCCGAGTTAATCATCGTACCCGCCCACGACTTGCGCGGCTTCGCAGGGATGCCAACTTTACCTCCGGTACACAGCAAATCACCCGGGCATCTTTTGCAATTCGATGCGACTTTTAAGGCATAGCCTCCGGCAGCGTCCCGGAATTCGAAATCTCAACCCGCATGAGAGGATTTATGCTTACCGTAACACGTCATCCAGCCAGTCGAAGAGCACCTGACCAACAAGACTGCGGTTCTCCATGACACAGTGATTTGTCGCGCCTTCGACGGTCGGCGTGATTACCATTTTCTTCATGGGGTTGGGGAATTTATCCATGCATATCTTCTGTTGGCGCTTAACCTCCCCGCTCTTATACTCTCCCTCACCAACAATGATCAGGGCCGGAACCGTGACTTTGGCCGGGTCAAAGCTATACCCTCTATTGGCTTCGGCCAGTCCGGAAGGCTTGTCGATCGGCACGCCCCAGCGCCAGCAAATAGCTTTCACAATGTTGCCATGAAAAGGTGTCCAGGATGCGATTTCCTTCTTTGTCGCCAGCACAACCGGCATCGTGGAGAAAAGAGGGTAGGCATCAACGACGGCGGAATTCATGGCAATCGCCTTGATCCGGGGGTCGTGCATGGCGGCCTGGGGCACGAACCCGCCGCCGCCGCTGTATCCGTAACACGCCAACCGCTTTGGATCCACATCGGGACGGCTGAGGGCATAGTCGACAACAGCTTTCATAGGGACATTCATATCAGGCCTGAAGGTCTTCCCCGCCAGCGGGAGGAGTCCCTGCCCCGGTAAATCGACGGTCATGAAGTTATAGCCCCGGTCATGGGTCTGGGGGGCGATGTAGAATATAAGGTCCTCGGCAAAGGTCTCGCCGCCGCCGATCATGATCAGGGTCTTCGCAGGGGTTGTCCCCGCGGCCGCCTTACGGAAATATCCCGGGAGGACCGTTCCTTCGAAGGGAATCTCGAAATATTCCATGGGGGGATCAAAGAGCTTTCCCGCCTTTATCATGAGGCTTCGGCTCTTGAGCGCCCTTTCCTTAAGACGCGGATCATCCGGCAATATTGAGAGAAGCGATATGCGATAGTAGTAAGAAGCCCGCTGGAACTGATCTCGGGCGCTGACCCTGTGGCCGCCCGCAAGAGATTTCTCACCACGCGCCTCGGCAAGACACGCCATTTTGAACCATTCCTCCTGCCAGCTCGCGATGTCCCCATCCTTAATTTTTGAGGCAGTGTAGAAGGCCTCACCGATCTCGACGCCGTGGTTCACCGCGGAACCAAGAATGAGCGTGCCGAAGTTGAAATCCATATCCTTATCATTAAAATGGTAACGAAAGCTGGTATCGTGGGCATCGAAGACTTTCCTGCCTTCCTTGCTCGGCACCGATTTCGTTTTGGGGACATCTTCCGTTCCCGCAGCAAGGGAGACACTTTTCCCCCGTTTGTCAGGACAACAGACAGCAGGAGCATGACCGCAACCGCCAGGACTCTCTTGCACATTCCAATCTCCCGTCGCTTTTGAATTCAATGCATTTGGATTTCATTTTCGCCTCAGGGCAAGCGTTCCCACACGAGGCTGACAGTCCGCTCGCTGCCGCCGAGGAGCAGGGCGCCCTTCAACGTCAGATATTTTCCATCATATTCGAAATGACGAAGCTGATCGGTCCCCACCCAGTTCGGGAGGAGGGCCGCTTCGATATGGTGCACGATGGTCCGTTCGTCGAGATTGACTGAATACGTCCCGTAGTAGGCGGTATAGCCCCCGAAGGCGGCACGCACCTGGGCCTCGGAGGTGAGGAGAGGATCATCGGAAGCGAACCTGGGACGGCCGGGGTCCATGAGTTGAACCGCCATTCGCCCATCCGGTTCATAGGTAATCCTTCCCTGGGCATCTTTCCCAAAGGGGTAAGCCGTCTGTCCGTTCGGGTCCAGCATCTGGAAGGAAATGAGTTTCCAGGAACCGACCAGTTTGGGCATTGCTTCTTTGCTCACACCGTGAATCCTTTCCTTCGCCGCATCCGCGAGCTTTTCGTCGGGACCCTTGCCAGTGTCGGCGCAGCCGCTGACAGACAGGACAATAATCAAGCTTAACAGGTAGAGGTTTTTCACTTTGAATGTCCTTGTATGCTGGATCACGCGTAATCGTTGAGACTGACGAATCTTCTTGCGTGTGTCACTTTGTCTTGTGCCGAGCGGGTAAGGCCAAGCTTTTTTTTACGGCAAGACTATCCTCTCCCGTCGCTTTATTTTTAAGAACTTTGTGGCTCTATTAGCCGCATTTTCCCTAATATTGTAGTAATAAAGCCCATAGTCGAAATAATGATAAATACCTTTAGGCCAATGCGACTTGGGTAATGTTGCAGGATCGACATCACAAATCAGAATGCCTCTTTTCTTATTAACACGTGCACCGGCATATTTGAACTTGTCTACTAATGTTCCGTTGAAGTCCAATTTAGACCCAAGACTTTGTTCAGCTGCCGCGGGTGTTTCTTCTCGTGTCCAAGTAATTGGATTTATGGCAATAGCGCCCTGGAATATAAGTGGATTGATTCCTGCAATTTTATCAGCCTGAGTATTATATGAAATTATGACACCGGTATCATCTGGACCTTCGGCAAATTTTAAGTGTGGATTCTTAGCAAGGTAGTCTTTTGTAATCGAAATTCCGATGGCATATGAAGCAATCATCCGGCTATACACCGCAGGGTGTTGTTTCATATACTCTGCCAACAGGAACCGCATTATAACCGATCCTTGAGAGTGTGAGGCCAAAATAAAAGGACGGCCATTATTGTAGTGCTTGATATAATAGTCGAATGCTGCGAATACATCCAGTTTTGGTATGCCTCCCACAAATTCATCTTGTTTTTCCCAAGATCCCAACGTCATGACATATGCACCATCAGCTTGTCTATAATATGGCGAATAAATATTTCCAACAGCTTCAAAAGCAGTAGCTTGAGTTCTAAGTGCTGTTTTTGCACCTGCCAGCATAGATGGATTATCAATTGTGCAAATGTGGGGTTCATTAGTAACATTATGGATTGCAGGATTATTTTTCCAGGCAGTTGGATAAATATAAAAAATATCTACTTTCTTTGTAATTGAAGAAGGCAAGGACAACCAATGCTCAGGTTTTGAATAATCGGTTATCACTTGCTGATATTTAGGGGTCGCTGCTGTCACATGTATATCTGTGCATACTATAAATGTTAGAGATAATAATAGTGTAATAAATACATCGATAATACAGTTTATTATTATTTTATTTATCGTTGGCATTGCTTCGTTTTTCATGTCATCTCCTTTATAACTTAGCAGGCATTGACTGTAGCATACTCCATATTCCGAAAACGTGGTATCCACTAAGACTATGAAAACATCTGTCCTCGGTCCAGCACTTCCCGAACCTTCTGAAGAAGGGTCTGTACGGAAAATGGTTTCTGCAAAAAGTCGATGCCCTCATCCAGAACTCCCTGATCGGCAATGACATCAGCCGTATAGCCGGACATGAAAATGCTTTTTAAGCCCGGCTTTACCTCTGCGAGCCTGTCACTAAGGTCTTTACCGTTCATTTCCGGCATCACCACATCGGTAATAAGCAGATGGACGGGGCCGGGGTAATTTTTTACCATTGCCAATGCCTCGGCCGGACTTTTGGACGCAAAAACCTCATAGCCTTGCCCCTGCAAAATTTCCTCCCCCAAAGTCAGCAACGGTTCTTCGTCCTCCACCAGAAACACCGTTTCCTTGCCTTTCAACTCTTTTTCCGGCGCTGAATCGGTTTTGGTAAAAGATTGATCCAGTGTGCGGGGCAGATAGATCCTGAAGGTAGCCCCCCGGCCAGGTTCAGTCAAAACATCGACGAAACCCTTATTCTGCTCGAGGATGCCGTATACGGTCGCAAGCCCCAATCCCGTGCCCTTTCCAAATTCCTTTGTCGTAAAAAACGGCTCAAAGATGCACTCAAGGGTTTCTCTGTCGATGCCGGTCCCCGTGTCGTTTACAGAAAGCATTACGTACTGTCCGGGGACAACCCCTTCATGCTCCCGGCAAAAGGACTCATCAAATTCGAAATTACCGGTGGATATTGTGACCCTTCCCACTCCGGCTATGGCATCGCGAGCGTTGACACACAGGTTGGCCAAAATCTGGTCGAACTGTGTGGGGTCCATTTTGACGGGCCATACATTCACGCCCGGCTCCCAATTCAGCTCCATATCTTCGCCAATGAGACGCCGAAGCATTTTCAGCATGTTCTGCACGGTCTCATTGATATCGAGCACTTTCGGGCTGATCGTCTGCTTTCGGGCAAAGGCCAGGAGTTGGCGAACCAAATCGGCCGAGCGGTGCGCCGCCTTCAGAATTTCCTGGAGGCGATGGCAGGCCGGCTGAGCGGAGTCAATTGCGAGCAACGCCAACTCCGCTTGCCCGACAATCACCGAAAGCATGTTGTTGAAGTCATGAGCGACACCGCCCGCCAAACGCCCAACGGATTCCATCTTCTGTGCCTGGTAGAGCTCTCTTTCCAGCTTGCGAAAACGGCTCATGTTGCGCCCGACGCCAATGTAATGGGTGATGGAGCCCAAAACATTCCTGATGGGCGAGATGGCGCCCTCTATCTCAAAATCCGCTCCGTCTTTGCCCTTGTTGAAGATGATTCCCATCCACACTCGACCGTCATCGAGGGCCTGCTTCATGTTCCTGTAGTAGGCCTCGTCATGCTGCGCACTCCGCAGAAGACCAAGCTTTCTTCCCTTGAGTTCTTCGTTTCGATAACCGCTGGAACGCTCAAAAGCAGGATTTGTGTACAAAAAGGTTCGATTATGATCGGTAACGATTATATTATCATCGGCCTGTTCGACAGCGCTGGCGAGCAGCGCCGCTTCCGCGTCGCTTCGCTTGCGCTCCGCGATATCGCGAGTGATCCCAATAATGCCGCATGCGATTCCCGCCTGATCGCGCAGGAATCGTACCGAGACCTCAGTCCAAAAGGTGGACCCGTCTTTGCGATATTGCTCTATCTCAAGGACTCGCACCCGGCCCGGATCAATTTCGGGGGACCCCTCCAAGCCGAGTTCATAAGAAAGCGTCTTTACAACAAGCTCCATGGCCGCCGGGGTTAAATAATCGAAAGGTTTAAGCAGCAGCCATTCGCCGGGTGTCCACCCAGTAAGTATTTCAACGGAAGGGCTTATGTAAGTAGCTTTCATATCAAGCCCCATAGTAAAGATCACATCGTGCACATTATCGGCTAAAAGCCGATATTTTTGTTCACTCTCCTTTAGCGCTTCCTCAAAACTCTTTCGTCCGGTGATATCCTGGATGACCCCGAACACCAATTCCGGCCCGGAGGAATATTCCGCCATCGAGTGAATATCTATGATTTTCCCATCGGCAGGCCTGCGAATCTTAAATTCCACATTATAGGGTTTGCCCTCTTCAATCAGTTCGCGGAGAGCCGCATCAAGCAAGGTTCGATATTCAGGCAGGCAGAGCCTCCGCACCTCGGCAACGGTGCACACCCTGTTTTCCAGCCCATAAATGACCCTAGCACCCTCGGAAGCATAAACTTCATCGCTTCCCCGGATAAACTCCCAGTTGCCGAAATGGGCCGCCACTTCCGCCCTCTGAAGACGCCTTTCTTTGAGTCGAAGTTCCTCCGCTGTTTGCTCGAGTGTGTATTCCGCCCGTTTGCGCCAGACGATTTCCCACACCACGTCGGCAAGGAAGGCAGCAGTTTCGGCGTCCTTTTGAGTATAGTCCTCCGGCTTGTTGCCAACGCCCAGGATCGCGACTAACCGATCTTCCCTCATCACGGGCACCGCCAGGTCACGAACTACCCTGACGTGGCCCTTCGGCATACCCTTCTTATGTTCCAGCGAACCATAATCGTTATGGATTACCGGCTTTTTCTCCCGCACGCAGTCCACCCAGACCCCCGCCCTATCGATGCTGTAGTGCATGTCTTTCTGCAGAGTTTGGCAGAACTCGTGCAAGGTACGGGTGGAAAATTGCTGCAAGGACAGGGTCTTTTGGTCGCTTTCCACAAAGTGGTAATACCCGATGGGACTATTCAACAATGCGCAGACCCGGTCGACGGCTTCGCCCAGAAGTTCGTCCAATGAGTGGACCGCGGCGTATTCGATGAGGCCCAGCCTTACCGAGGTCAACCTTTCGGCCATCCGCTCGGTGGTTTGGTCGCGAAAAGCCAGGACCACCCCTGTTATGGTTCCGTCATCGGCCCGGATGGGAGCGACGCTGTCCGCTATGGGGCGTTGCGTGCCGTCCCCGGCGATCAGCAGGGTGTGGTTGGCCAGCCCCACCACCACACCCTCCCTCAGTACGCGCGCCACCGGGTTCTCAACCTTAACCAGTGTCTGTTCGTTGACGATCCGGAACACCTCCTCCAACGGCCTGCCTCGCGCATCTTCCCTGTTCCAGCCGGTGAGGCTTTCGGCCACGGGATTCATCAAGACGATCCTTGTCTCCCTGTCTGTGGAGATGATTGCATCGCCAATGGATTGCAAAGTTATATCGAGATCTTGCCTGCTTTGTCCCAGGTGGGCGAGATATCGGAGGGTCGATAGCCGATCCGACAAAATCTTGCCCGCGAGGACCGTTGCCAGAGGATAGAGCAGCATCACCGGCAGGCCGACGCGTCTCACAGCGGCAAGGGCAATGTTTGCCGGCAGCGTGAACATCAGGGCCACCATTGCCAGGTGGACCGCAAAGCCAAGCAGATAGAGGCTCGATGTGGACGGCGGCTCTGCTCCAGGCTTCAGGCGGAAACGGGCCAGCAGACCAATACCCGCCGAGGCAACTATTACCAGCACGCCCATCACCGTTCCCATTCCACCTATTACGAGACGGCACGCCAACGTCATCAGTGTCGCCGCAACCGCCGCCCAAGGCCCGTAGTAGAGCGCACAAAGACTCACCATGACCGAGCGGCCGTCAAAGATCAGTCCAGGCCTCAGGATGAAGGGACGCAGCATCGCGAGCACGGCCGCCCCCCCAAAGATAGCGCCTTGCATCAAAACGCCCACCATGGTGTCACGAGGCCAGCGTTCCTCGATGAAGCTGGAAACGACGCTTAGAGCCACCAGAAAGCTCAGATTGAGAAGTAGATCGGTGTAGACCAACATTTGTTGCCCCTTCCGAGAAGCGGCTCATACCAATCCGGCAGCACCGGCGTCACTGAGCGAAATGACCGCGCCAAAGGGCTTAAGGGCCTACACGTAGCCATTGAAAAGTGAAGCGATGACTGAGACAGGGTGGTAACCGAGCCTGCGAACCCAAGTGCGGGCCGCTCAACACAAGCTCTCAGCAGAATAAGGCGGCTGCAGGGGATGGGTTTTTTCTTTCAACCATCCGTCCTACTTTCGATCCTCCCGGCCACAAGAAGCCTGACAAAGGATGTAGACTCCCGCGCCGAATTCATCCGACAGAGGCCAGGAATAAAAAGGTCTGCTTTCCGAATTGGAAACTGTCAGTGTCCAGACCCGGGATCTCCGGATGGACACTACCTAGCTCCGATCGTGCTCCTTGCAGGCAAAAAGTATACGATCTCCGAATGAAATACTCAAGTTATGAGTCAATGGCACCGTTTTTTCCGATTTTCTATCGGGAAACCGCGGCTGCGCCGCGGGCGAGTGTGCCACGCCCACCCCGCAGGTCTGAATGGGAGGGTGGTTGTGGATTCCCTGCCGGAATGACGGAGTGGGGACGGCGGGATCACAGAGCCGCCAGAGGGAGGTGGAGGCCGAGGTTTGTCTTCTCTGTTTCCGCCTGGGTTCCCGGCGGTGGTTCCAGCGCCCGGATAGTAAATATCCAGGCTACCCGGCGACTGCACGGCCCACAGGCACGGCGGCATATGTGGGTAAAGGGCGTATCCGAGTTACCGGTCGTATCCGAATTCGCGCAGAGCCCTGGGGTCTTTTCGCCAGTTTTTCTGAACGCGCACGAAAAGACCGAGATAGATGTGGCAGCCTAGAAAAGTCTCTATTTCCAGGCGGGCCTGCTTGCCTATCTCCTTTAGCATCCGTCCGCCCTTCCCTATTATGATGCCCTTCTGGGATTCGCGCTCAACGTTTATCGCGCACTCTATTTCGATGAGGGATTTTTCGGGTATTTCAGTAAATGTTTCGACTATCACCGCAACGGCGTAAGGGATCTCCTGGCTGACCAGGTGAAAGATCTTTTCCCTTACCAGTTCGGCGACAAAAAAGCGTTCGGGCTGATCCGTAACGTAGTCTTCCGGATAATATTGCGGGCCTTCCGGCAAAAGCCCTTCGACTTCGGAAAGGACATCCTCCGTTCCATCGCCAAGGGTGGCGGAAATCGGTATTATCGCCCGGAAATCGAAGCGTTTCTGCCAGGTTTCCATCAAGGGCAGAAGCTTCCCCTTGCTCCCGAGAGTATCTATCTTGTTGATTAGAAGTATTACCGGAGTGGAAATCCGGCGAAGGTTTTCGAGTATGAACTCGTTTACGGACCGCTCGGCTTCCGGTTCGATCATGAACAGCACGACGTCGCTTTCGCTTAGCGTGGAAAGGGCCGTTTCCACCAGCCCGCGGTTAAACTCATCCCTTGCCACGCATATTCCGGGCGTATCGACAAAAATGATCTGGCAGTACTCTTTTGACATTATTCCGGTAATTCGGTTCCTGGTCGTCTGAGGCTTGGGCGCCGTGATGGAAATCTTTTGCTTCAAGATCTGATTTAGAAAAGTCGATTTTCCGGCGTTTGGAGCTCCGACTATAGCGATGTACCCGGATTTAAACTCTTTTTTTTCCATGATATTTCAATCCCTGTAAGATCCGCGTCTCCGACCACCTTCGCACTTATTCCCCACCTGGTTTTCCAGTGCAGCAGGTTCGACTTGCGGTTTCCAATCGCGTCGCTAACCCGGTTGGGCGCAACACTTATAAGTATATCCGTTCCCGGAAATTCTTCGAGCGCGGCCAGCCGGCCGTCTATTTTGTCACGCCACCAGCGGCTTTTTACAAGAGAGCCGAAGGCGGGGTGATAGGGACCGGCCAGAACGACCCCGGGCTTTTCCAACGCCGGGTCGGCCTGAAGGCCCATTCTTATCACGGGCACGCGGGCTTTTAGCGCGAGGTCGTAGGCAGGCGCAAGCCAAGCCACCGCCTCATCGAGACTCAAGGGAGCGTAGAGGCCTTTTCTATATGAGTCCGCGAGCGCTGTCCCCTCGAGTACGAGCGCGGGGTAGATGCGCAGGAAATCCGCCCCGGTTTCCAGCGCCCTTCGCATCGACTGCATGAATGTTTCCTGGCTGTCGCCGGGAAGGCCTGCCATAAGCTGGACCCCGAGTTGCCAGCCTGCAAGTTTTACCCTTTTTGCCGCCTCGAAGACGATTTGCGCCCGGTAGCCCCTGCGGCTTTTCTCCAGCACCGCGTCCGAAAGGGACTGAACGCCCAGTTCGACGGTTTGCACCGGGTACTTTGAGAGCATCTCCACAACGTCCGCCCCGAGGCAATCCGGGCGCGTTGAAAATCGAACCCCGGTAAAAATCGACCGGCACACGAAACCGGCGGCGGCGGTAAGGATATCTTCGACGAGGCCGCATGGCAGGGCTGTGAAGGTCCCTCCGTAGAAGGCGATCTCGCCCGGGAGGCCGGAGCTTCGGACCTGGTCCGCATAGCCGGCAAGGCTCGATTGCACGAACTCCGCAAGATCGCTCTCACCTCCGGCACAAGTGACGCTCACCCGTTGATTGCAGTAGACGCACTGAAAGGGACACCCCGCATGAGGAAGGAAGACAGGATAGATCATCTGGTCAGACAATATCGGTTTCAAGCATCGTCGAGTCTTCCTCAATCCTGGCTATCGCTTTTCGCGCCGCTTCCTGCTGGGCTTCTTTTTTGCTCTTTCCGTCGCCGTAGGCCAACACCCGGTCGCCGATCTCCACCCTCATAAAGAAGGTCTTGTCGTGATCGGGCCCTTTTTCCGCTTCGAGGGTATAGACCGGGGTGAGTTTTAGCTTTGCCTGCGTGATCTCCTGGAGTTGGGTTTTGTAGTCCTTGTCCAGGGTTTTCAGCAGGTAGTCTTCCTCTTTATGGACCAGGTAATCGCTAAAAATCGTTCTAACCAGGCGCAACGCCGCTTCCAGGCCGCCGTCAAGGTAGACGGCCGCAAGCACCGCTTCGAGCCCGTTGGCAAGAAGAGAGGGTTTTTGGCGCCCTCCCGAAAGCTCTTCACCCTTTCCCAGCAGAAGAAAATCCCCCAGGTTCAGGGTCGAGGCAATTTGCGCCAGTTCCCGCTCGTTTACGATCGAAGAGCGAAGCCTTGACAACTCCCCCTCGTCGCAGTTGGGAAAAAGATCGAGCAGCAAATGGCTTATCGCAAGCCCCAGAACCGAATCCCCGAGGAATTCGAGCGTCTCGTTATCAGAGCGCAGGTCCTGGTTTTCATAGGCAAAAGAGCGATGCACCAGAGCCCGCAAAATCAGTTCCTGGTTGTGGAACGTGTGTCCAAGTGTTTCCTGTAGCTTTTCGAGATCGATTGTCGGCAACATACGGTAATAAACGTTCGTCCTGAGTGATCAAGTTACTTTTAACTTTAGCCATATCGTTATAATATACACGCTTTTTCCGAATCATCGGAGTTTATTCTCGGTTTGCGCCGGATGGACGGGTAAAAATGATCGGGTGGCTTGGCTCGGCAAAACCGCAATACAGCCGGTTTCTCCTTCTTGACCGTGACGGGGTACTGAACGTCAACCGGCCGGATTACGTAAAAAGCCTGGCGGAAGTCATCTTTTATCCGGACGCGCTCGAAGCCCTCGCGTTTGTCGAACGAAAAAGCGTCGGGGTCATCCTGATCAGCAACCAGTCGGGGCTCAACCGCGGCCTGATCGGACGGGACGACTTCTGGGAAATGCACGAGGGGGTGATTCGCCGGGTCGAAGAATGCGGCGGCGCCATTCAGGCCGCTTTCTACTGTCCGCACCGTCCGGATGAATTGTGCGAATGCCGCAAACCGGCACCGGCAATGATTTTTGAGGCATGCCGCTTTGCGGGCATAGAGCCGGGGAAGACTTTTTTCATAGGCGACTCACCATCAGACATGGAGGCCGCCGAAAACGCGGGGTGTCAGGGCATCCGCATCCGCCGGCCCGAGAGTGAAACGGCCGTTGGTGAAACGGCCGAGGGGGGAAAAGCGAACAGTCAAAGGGCGGATGCTGAAACGAGCGGGGGCGCAAAGGCCGCAAGAGAAAGAGCGGGTCTTTTCGCTCCTGTAAAACCGGTTTTTCATACACTTGTCGATACGGTATATTCCATTTACGGGTAAACATTTGAGACCGTGCGTGCTTAATTTTACCGCAGCCCGACTACACACAGGAAGGATCGCAGAATGCCAACTCCAGACCAAAATCCATTCGCACAGCTTCTTAAAAGCAAGATGTCGCAGGAGAGCTACCGTAAACTGGCAGAGCTCGAAAACGAGGCCCTCTTCTCGTTCGTGGGCGAATACACCGAGCTTTGCCAGCCTGATTCGGTCTACATGTGTGACGACATCCGACGAGGACGCCGAATATATCAGGCAAAATTCACTCCTGGAAGGGGAAGAAACACCTCTTGCAAAAGAGGGGCATACGATCCACTACGACGGCTATAACGACCAGGGGCGGGCGCCCGGGGCGACAAAAAATCTCGTATCCAAGGAACTCGTTCCCCTGATGGGGGCTCTTTTGGCCAAGGAGAGGGAAGAGGGTCTGGCCGAAGTGATGGAAATCCTCAAGGGCATGATGAAGGGCAAACAGGCAATCGTGAAGCTTAGCTGCGAAGGGCCGACGCAAAGCCCGTTTTCGATAGCCTGCGCCCAGATAACCGATTCCTTCTATGTCGCGCACTCCGAAGACCTGCTCTATCGCCGTGGATATGAGCATTTCCGCCGCATGGGACCGGGGGAAAGATTTTTCCGGTTCGTGCACAGCGCCGGGCGGCTCGATGAAAACGGCAACAGCGTAAATCTCGACAAGAGGCGGATTTACCAGGATCTCGACGACTTCATCGTCCTTTCCACCAACAACCAGTATGCCGGAAACTCCGTAGGCTTGAAGAAACACGCGATGCGCCTTGCCATTAAACTCTCCGGGACCGAAGGGTGGCTTTGCGAACACATGTTCGTCATGTCCGTTCAAAATGAGAAGAAAGGCCGATCGACCTGCTTTTGCGGCGCTTTCCCCTCGGCGTGCGGAAAGACCGCCACGGCGATGCTGCCCGGCGAGAAGATCATCGGGGATGACATAGCATATTTTAGCAAACATAAACGGGGAGTTCAGGGCGGTTAACGTCGAAAACGGGATTTTCGGAATCATAAAGGACGTCAATGCGGCCGATGACCCGCTAATTTTCAAGACCCTCCGGACTCCGGGGCTCGAAATCATTTTTTCAAACGTTCTGGCCGGCCCGGACAGCGAACCTTACTGGCAGGGCATGGGCGTGGACCATCCGGCGCAAGGCAGGAGCTACTGCGGCGACTGGTTCGAGGGAAAAACCGACGAGCAGGGCGTTCCGCTGCATCTGGCGCACAGCAACGCCCGTTATACGCTAAGACTCGGGTACCTCGAAAACATCGACCCGGCTTACGAGGACAAAAACGGCGTCATTGTCAAGGGCATAATCTATGGGGGTCAGGGACTCCGACACATCGGTCCCCATAGAGGAATCCACGGACTGGAAAAGCGGAATTATCCTCAAGGCGTGCACGCTGGAGTCCGAGACGACCTCGGCGGTCATAGGGCAAGAAGGGGTTTTAGTCCCCCAGCCAATGGCAAACCTGGATTTTATCAGCTACCCGATAGGCTCCTACATAGCGAACAATATCCGATTTGTGGAAAACATCGAAAAAGTCCCGCGAATCTATGCGGTCAATTACTTCCTAAGAGACGCGAAGGGACACTTTCTCACTCACAAGCTCGCCAAGAAAGTCTGGCTGCACTGGGCCGAGCAGCGCATCCACAACGAGGTTGACGCTTACCGGACTCCTCTTGGATACATTCCGAAATACGAGGACCTAAAAGCTCTATTCCAGGAGATCTTCGGAGAGGACTTTTCCGAGGAGGTATACAAGGAACTCTTTAAATTCCGGATCGACCCGTGGATAGCCAAAATTTCGCGAGCCGTGCGCTTCTACTATCACAACGCGCCCGACTGCCCGGCAGAATATTTCGGGATTTGGAAGGCGACCGTACACGAACTGACGGCCCTCAAAGAGCGCTACGGCAAGTATATCGAGCCCGGCGCCTACACTGAAAAATAGTCGGGGACAGCCGACCGGAAACAGGCCGAACCGTGGAGGAGAGCACATGTTCTACCCGCCCTTCATGATTTTCTTTGCGTTCGTTTTCATATTTTTGCTCTTCATAGCCTTCGGGCTGATCCAGTTCGGCCTGTTTTCCTGGGCGTTCGCCAAAATCGGCATCCCGCCCCATTACCTTTTCACGATTCTTTTCCTTTGTATCGTGGGGAGCCTGATCAATATACCGTTGAGAAAAATTCCACTCGACGGCGAGGGCGATATTGATGAGTGGGAAACGGTTAGTTTTTTCGGAATGCGCTTCAAGCCCCCAAGGTTTGGCAGGCCTCATGAAATGGTGCTTGCCGTAAACCTTGGAGGGGCGGTAATTCCATCGGCTCTTTCGCTTTATCTCTGGTTTCACTCGCCCCACCCCATTCGCATGCTGCTCGCCCTTGCCGGGGTCGTCTTCGTGGTCTATAAAAGCGCGCGGCCGGTAGCAGGAATCGGGATTGCAGTCCCGTGGCTGATTCCCCCGATCGCCGCGGCACTGGCCGCGATGATCTTCGACTACAGTTCGGCGGCCCCCACGGCCTACTTCGCCGGAACGCTGGGAACATTGATCGGGGCCGATATTCTCCACCTCGACAAGCTCAAGTATTTGCGCGCGCCGGTGGCGTCCATAGGCGGAGCCGGAACTTTCGACGGTATTTTTCTCGCGGGGATAATCGCCGTTTTGCTCTCGCCGGTGATGCGTTAGCCGGGCCGGGATAATTGATAATTGATAATTGAAAATTGAAAATGGATAACATCGAGGCTTTCAATGGCAAGCAAGGTTTATTTTACAAGTTTACGCACCTCGTACAATAACAGCCTGTTGACCAAGATCCAACGGTTGGCTCAGGCGGCGGGGCTCGAAGACATAGTGAGAAAAGGCGGGCTTACCGCGGTCAAGCTCCATTTCGGGGAAAGAGGCGGCACGGCTTTCATTCGTCCCGTGCTGGTCCGGCCCGTGGTGGAAGCGTTGCTGCAGGCGGGGGCCAGGCCGTTTCTAACGGACACCTCGACGCTTTATGTCGGGTCTCGGGGAAATGCTGTAGACCATTTGAACACAGCCCTTCTAAACGGTTTCGCCTACACCGTGGCGGGAGCGCCGATAATTATCGCCGACGGCCTCGATGGAGGCGACGAGGTCGCAGTCCCCGTAAACCTCAAGCACTTCAAGGATGTGCTGATAGCCTCGGCAATAGTTCGGGCGGAGTCTTTGGTTTCGCTCACCCATTTCAAACTTCACGACGCCGCGGGCTTTGGCGGCGCACTCAAAAACCTCGCTATGGGGGCCGCTTCAAGGAAGGGCAAAATGGCCCAGCACTCCGGGGTTGCGCCAAAAATCGTTTATAAAAAATGCATAGGCTGCGGGTTCTGCGTGGAGCATTGCGCGCACGGCGCGATGAGCATCGTCGAAAGACCCGCGGGCGTTGCGGCCCCGAGCGCTTTGGGCACGAGCGCTTCGGCTGCGAGCGTTTCGGCTTCGAAGGTGGTCCGGATCGACCGGGAACTGTGCGTTGGCTGCGCGCGCTGCATACACGCCTGCCCGCAGGCGGCGGTGACTATCGACTGGGGACGGGACTTTCCCAAGCTAATGGAAAAGATGGCCGAGTATGCCGCCGGGGCGATCAAGGGAAAGGAAAACCGTTCGCTTTTCATAAATTTTCTAACGCAGATATCTCCGGCATGCGACTGTTACCCGTATTCCGATGCGCCGATAGTTGCAGATATCGGCATAACGGCTTCGAGGGACCCGGTAGCCATCGACCAGGCATGCGTGGACCTGCTAAACAGCAGCCCTCACCTGAAGTCCTCTTGCCTTAAGGGCGAAGAGCATTATCCGGACAAGATCCGGGCTGTCTACCCCGGCTTGAGCTGGGAGCACCAGCTGATCCACGCCGAAGAGGCCGGGATCGGTTCCAGGCAGTACGAACTGGTGGAAGTCGAAGCGAGTAAAGCGAGTAAGAAGTAATTGACAAGGGGGCGAGAGGCAGGATGCGACAAGAAGGGTGCAAAGGGGTTTCCTGATTCCCGTCCACAATTTACATCTCGGTTTTAGGGCTGCGTTTTAAATAAGGCTGGGCTTTTCAGGCCCAGTTTTAAGGGATTGTCAAACTCGCCGATGCAATATATATTACGGCGACTTTGGAAGCGCCAAGCTCACTGGTGGGGCTCCCGGACTTCAAATCCGGTGTGGGGGCGTGAAGGCGTTCCCAGGTGGGTTCGATTCCCATGCGCTTCCGCCACAAATCCAATCTGTAAGCCATTCTAGACTTTCAGGGGCACCTCTTTTTGGTGCCCCTTTCGGTACCCCCCCTGCCCCCTTGGTATCGTTATATCCTAGACGTCTCTCCCTTTCTTCGGAGCTTTTTATGAGGTGAAAGCGAAAGCGTATTTTACAGATAGCCGTTCAATGATCTTTTGAGTTTACCTTTCTTCTCTTCTCGCCCTGGCCGAGCGTGCCCCCCGCGTGCCCCCCGCGTGCCCCCCGCATGCCCCCCGCATGCCCCCCGCATCGGCGAGCGCGCGCAGGCCCGGGCGCATCCATCCGTGCCTCCCAATCTTCCCTAGATTCCGAGCTGAAGCCCCCTTGTCCAATGCCTTTGATGCGTAGCGTTCAAGGCATGTGCCAGGGGCTTTATCCTGGCGCATCCTTGATTGCGTAGCGTACCTATTCGAGCTTTCCCCACAGGCCCTTCTAGACGCCTTCCCTGAGTTCTTCTCCTTGCCCCTTCACTTCCAAAAGGGGCAAGGAGAAGAACTCGGGTGAAGGATCGTGATCGGGGGGAAAACGCAACTATGCTTCATTTTCGCACATCGAAAGGCGACGTTGCGGAGAATTGGCGGCTTTATGCCGATCGGAGCCGCGCTTGAGGGCACAGCAAGGGGGTTGTGTTTGATTGGTAACCGTTCGGGGAAGACCATCTTCTCAGAAGATTTAATCAGTGGCAATATATCTGAATTAAAAATCCTGAATTGAAAAACGTGGCGAGTTTTTGCAGGGGGGGACCTTGCAGGCGATTATGCGCCGGCCATGAATCTGGAGAGATCCTCAGGGGTCTGATTCAGGGGCAGTAAGGATTTACAAGCCTGTTCGGTTTGGGCGTAGGGGATTTTTTCAAACAGGAATCGCAGGTACTGGTAGGCCTCAAGTCCGCAGGCTTTGGCCGTTTCGATAAGGCTGTAGAGAGTGGCGGCGGCATTGGCGCCGTTGGGATGCCCGGCGAACAGGAAGTTCTTTCGTCCAATTACGAATGGCCGGATGGCGTTTTCCGCCGCATTGTTATCGGGTGAGATATGGCCGTTTTCCAGATAACGGATGAGCTGTGAGTTTCCGGCAAGCCTGCATGAAATGAGATAGATAAGGGTCTATGATCGGCTGAAAATTCCATGAGGAAGGAAAGGGGCCGATGAAACCCGAGAAAAATTCCCAACCACAGACCAAGATGCAGGCGGTGGCTGTCCTATTCGATCAATGGAGAAGCACTCGCAAGAAGAGTGCCCCTATTCCGGAAAGCTTATGGGAAGCCGCAACAGACCTGTCCCCATCTTATTCCACCTGTCAGATCTCAAAAGAGCTCCGGTTGGATTTTAATAAACTCAAACACCGGATTCGTGGCCGTTCGCAACGAACCGCTTCGCCGGAGTTTGTGGAGTTGAAAGTGGAGCGGCTGTTTTCCATGAGCCAATGCCTCATCGAGGTCCGGTCCCCTGCGGGATTTGAACTCAAAATCCAAACGGCCGCGGCAGTACCGCCCCAGTGCATGGAGTTGCTGAGCTGCTTCCTGGATCGTAGCCGATGATCCAGATAAGTCCGCAGATGCGGATTCTGGTTTGCCTGGAGTCGATCGACTTTCGCAAGGGTATTGACGGCTTGTGCGGCGTATGCCGGAAGGTGCTCCATGCCGACCCGTTTTGCGGAGCTCTCTTTATTTTTCGCAACAAGACAAAGACCGCCCTGCGTATTCTTGCCTATGATGGTCAGGGCTTTTGGATGTGCCATAAAAGGCTGTCGAGCGGGCGAATCAATCAGTGGCCCAACAGCACCCACATCGATGCCTTCGAGTTGCAGTCTTTGATCTGGAACTTCAAACCCCCGGAGGGTGCGGTCAAATTTTTTAAGAAATTATCCTGAACCGCTCAAAAAGTGCGTACGTTCCGGATTCCACAGTGATAGAACCCCCGCATGGAAACGGTGCTGACCTATAGAGGAAAGGCGGTGTCACGGGAGGATGTGGCCTTCATCCGCTCCCTTATCGCTCAAAACCCCGGCGACAGCCGCCGCAAGCTTTCCGGCAAGCTGTGCGAAGCATGGAACTGGGTGCAGGCCAACGGTCAGCCAAAAGATATGGTTTGCCGCTCCCTCATGCTTGAGTTGGAGCGGGCAGGATTTATCGAGCTTCCGCCAAAGAAACAAAATCCGTCCAATCCCCTTGCTGTTAGAAAAAAGCCCGATCCGCCCTGTATCGACCAAAGCTCTCTTACGGGAGTTTTGTCCGCGCTGCCCGCACCCGTCATTTGCCAGGTGCGCCGTGGACCGCTCGAGCAATTGTTGGAGGGACTCATCGAGCATTACCACTACCTGGGCTATTGCCGGCCGGTGGGTGAGCATCTCAAGTATCTTATAACGATAGGGGAGCGCCCGATTGCATGCTTTAGCTGGTCGTCGGCTCCTCGCCACATCGGCTGCCGGGACCGCTTCATCGGATGGTCCCCGGCGATACGCAGGAAAAACATCCACTTGATAGCCTACAACAGCCGCTTTCTCCTGCTCCCCTGGGTCCGAATCGATCATTTGGCGTCCCACCTGCTGGCGAAGATGGCAAGAAGGATATCGCGTGACTGGCAGGAGGTCTACGGTCACCCGGTACATTTTCTGGAGACCTTTGTCGATACCGAGCGGTTCAAGGGCACCTGCTACCGGGCATCGAACTGGATACATATGGGAAAAACCACGGGGCGGGGCATACACAACAAAACCCATAAGCCTGCTTGCTCGATAAAAGATGTTTGGGGCTATGCGCTCGATGCAGGGTTCCGGGAGAAGCTATGCCGCTAAAGCCTCCCAAAATAGAGTTGGAGAGCGAAAAGATACAGAGCTTTCTGCAAAGGGCCGAAAAGAACCTTGATCCGGCGGATTTTACTTTCGTCTCCGGCCTGGTCGGGACCGTACTCTTTTTGAGCGGCATTGTGGAGAAAAAATCAAGCGCCATTGCGCGGCTGCTCCGATGGATGTTCGGTTTCAAGACGGAGAGCTCCAAACGAATATTTAATGAAAAGCCTTTAGTTGCCTGCCGGCCTGAGCGGCCTCAATCCAAAGGACACGGCAGAAACGCTGCGGATGGCTATCCCGGAGCGATGCGGGTTCCCGTCTCCAACCCCGAGCTCAAAGCCGGCGTTCGGTGTCCGGAATGTTTGAAGGGTAAACTCTATCCGCTCGATCCCGGGCCGCTTATACGCTTTTTCGGAACGGCTCCGATTCAGGCCTCGATCTATCTTCTCGAGAAACTGCGGTGCAACCTTTGCGGGCAAATCTTCACCGCGCAAAAACCTGCCGAAGCCGGTGAACAAAAATATGACGAGACGGCGACCGCGACGATTGCCGTTTCAAAGTATGGTGGAGGGTTGCCTTTCAACCGTTTGGAAAATCTTCAGCAAAACTGCGGTATACCTCTTCCCGCATCGACTCAGTGGGATATCGTAGATGCAGGCGCCGAGACGCTCAAACCTGGCTACCTGGAACTGCTGCGGCAAGGCGCTCAGTCCGACATCATCTACCAGGACGACACAACCAACAGGGTCCTCTCTTTGAATAAAGGCGGCAAAGGGGACGATACAAATAAAGCCGGAAAGCGAAAGGGTGTTTTCACAACGGGGCTCATCTGTAAATCCGAAGATAAGACGATAGCCTGTTTCTTCACCGGGCACAAGCACGCGGGTGAAAACCTAAAAGATCTTCTCGAACATAGATTGGCCGATCTTGGTCCACCCATCCAGATGTGCGACGCCCTCTCCAGGAACATGTCCGACGAGCTTGCCACCATTCTTTGCAACTGCCTGACCCACGGAAGGAGAAACTTCGTCGCTGAAATAAATGACTTTCCTGAGGAATCCCGTTACGTGATCGAGATTCTGGCCAAGGTTTACCACCATGACGCTGTTGCCAAAGAGCGAGCATTGTCGCCCGAGGAGAGGCTCACGTTTCACCAGCAAAACAGCGGCCCACCTCTGGCCGGCTTAAAATATTGGATGGAAACGAAGCTGCGTGACAAAGCTATCGAACCGAACTCGGGGATGGGAAAAGCCTTCGACTATATGCTGAAGCGATGGGAAAGACTCACACGCTTCCTTACGGTCGCAGGCGCGCCCCTCGACAACAACACGGTCGAAAGGGCACTGAAGACGGTAATACGCCATCGGAAGAACTCTCTATTTTACCGAACCGAAAGAGGCGCCTGGGTGGGCGATCTCTTTATGAGCTTCATTCACACCTGCGATCTCATGGGAGTCAACGCTCTTGAGTACCTGACGACCCTTTTGCGAAACGGCCCCAAGCTCGCCGCCGACCCCGGTCGTTGGATGCCCTGGAACTACAAGCAGACCCTGTCGGAAATGCCCCCATAGTGCCCGTTTTTCGCTCCCGGGTCCTCCATCCATACGATTCTCCGGCGAATCAATGCCTCACATATAGCGGCAATAATGATCTGCGCTTTATTCCCGCCCGTAACAGCTACACGCTCTCATAGTGAAAAATGCCCGAGGAAAAATCTTTAGTCTGCTCAGGCCTGCCGGAAAGTCACACTCCATTGCTATTCGTACATTTAATGAAAATCAGGCGTTAAGCTTACGCAGGTCTAAGTCTTGCCAGTGTGAGCAGGTTGTATGCGACTATGGCGCTGCGCACACATCGCAGAAACCCGTGCCACCCGGACCAGGTAGACCGAAACAGGCCAAAAGCTCGTTTGAGCACGGAGATGTTGGCTTCGATGCCAGCCCGGAAGTTCCTGAGCTTCTTGTAAACCCAGGTGCTTTTCACCATCTCCAGGATCGATATTCCCCTTCTCTTAGCAAAAGCTATATCCCTGATTCCACAGGATTTACCGGCTTTGAGGTTGGTCTCGGAAGCGAATCCGCCATCGGCTGTCACCTGTCTGGGGTAGCGTCCGTACGTTTCTTTCTGGCGGGCCATGAGGGGTACAAACATGGAAGTGTCGGCGGGATTGCCTCGCTCGATCAGGCAGTCCAGAATCAGGCCGGATTGTCCACCGGTAAGGAAAATCTTGTGACCATAGGTCGTTTCCCGGTTTCCCTTCTCGATGATGTCAGCATGGCATTCAAAAAAGGAAACGATCTTCTGGCTTGCCGGAACCTTCTCCCCGTTGATTACTCTGCGCCGGGTCTGGTCTATGATCCTGGACAGGAGGCCCAGCGCTCGCTCCAGTTTCTCAACGAGAATCCGCGAATGGATAATGTGTTCCGGATCAGGCGATTCGAATCCTGCGAGCACCGCAACCGCACTTTCTCCGTAGCCCCGAACCAACTCGGCAAAGTTAAGCAGATCCTTGTAGCACGCCACGCGAACTGTTTCTTTCCGGGTGTCTTTGATCTTGAGCACTCGTTTTTTGACCACCCGCCTGTGGTCGCAGAAGCTATAGCCCGGCGTAGGGAAAAGCGTCTCGCCCTCAATAAGAAGCCGAGTGATGACACGGATACCGTCCTGGATCAACGTGGAGTCAGTCGGATAGTGGACATCGCACTCAACTGCCGTGGAATCGATGCGCACAGTTCGTCCCTTCTCGATTTCAGTTTTGGCTGCATGGGCTATGATCTCCCTGTTAACTGCTTCCCATGTCTCTTCGCCCAAAGAGGTGATGTTCTCCTGCAAAGTCGAAGCCGAGGGGCGCTGCCTCCTCTTCGAGCCTGGCAAAGGTGCGAAATGTCACCGAATCTGAGAGGTGGAAGGCCAGTTCCTCATAACTCAGGTTGCGGTACTGCTTCAGGATGGCGCAACGCAAAACCTGCTCGGCCGTCATGCCCGTCCGTCCGTTATCAGTTTGTCGCAGGCCTACAAGTCCTGGTAGATCGGGTCGAGCATTTGAGGAGTCTCATCGATGATAAGAGAAATAGCTGCCAGTTCCTTGCCGATTTCAGTCGCGGCCAAGGTATGAAAAACGGAGAGCTGGGGGCTTCTTTTTTGGCGCATTTTCGATACTCGGGAAAAGGGTTTTTGCCTTATAAATCCGAAAGTTAGCGCCAACTAGAATGCCAAAAAACTAGCAAAAACGCAATCTAAAAATCGCTATTTTGCCAACTAATTCGGCAAAATAGGGGTTTCCGGATGGACACTAAACTAGGCGCCAAAGGTGTTACGCTCTTTTTTGTCATCAGCGGCTTCCTTATCACGACCCTGCTCCTGAGAGGAAAAGAGTCTACAGGAACTATCTCCCTCTGCAGATTCTACATACGCCGGTCACTAAGAATCTTCCCTCTCTACCATTCGGTAATTCTGGTCTATATCATCTTGACGATTGTTGTGGAACAAAATTCCACTTATGGCATTGACTTCTTCGACAATCTTAAGTATTTTATAACCAATAGCTCGAACTGCTTTGTCAATCTCTCTAAAGATAGAGTTATCTTCTATTTCGCATGGTCCCTGGAAACCGAGGAGCAATTTTATTTACTTTGGCCTTCCGTGGAACGCTTTTTCTCTGGCTGGCGGGCCGTATACTTTGCGCTTGTACTCATAATACTTTCACAGTTGGGCAATCTAGGCTTTCTGGCACCATTCCTTTCAACGCCTCTGATGGCCAAAGTGGCTAGTAGTATTTCCACAGCTATCTGCTTGGGTGTCATTTTGGCCCATATGCTGCATTATGGTAGAACCTTCGGCATCCTTGGAGATTTGTTAGCGAACTATTGGAGCTCAGCGGGCGCATTGCTATGTTGTATAATTCTGATGTGGGAAGCAAAGTCGGTACCTTTACCCACTTTTTTCCTCCCCCTGTCATTTACGATCCTTGCCGGAAGCTGTGTCATCATGGAGGACAATGCATATTCTAATTCTGTGCCTTAAACCTGTAAAATAGATTGGCACGGTAAGCTACGTGGTATATCTCATGCATATGCTTGCCGCCAACGCGGTAAAGATGACCCTTCCGGAGACCACCAATGCCTATCCCATAATTTACCTCGCTTTGACTTTTCTTCTACAGTGACCGATCGGTCATAGCCCGCAAACCCGCATGAACACTGGATCGTTTTTTCCAAAGCTCAAAAATGTAGTGCCACAGATTCCACCATTTCACCTTGATTTTATGCTCGATTGTCCGGTAATGTTGAAGTGTCCTGAGGGGAGGCTTCAACATGTTTGCTCGAACCAAAAAGTCCGGTAAGTACGAATACCTTCAAGTGGTCGAAAACCACCGTGAAGGCACCAAGGTTAACCAGCGGGTTATCGCTACCTTGGGGCGACTCGATCAAATGCATGCCAAGGGAGAGGTCGAAACCCTGGTGCGCTCCCTTGCCCGTTTTTCCGAGAAAGCGCTCCTTATCCTCTCGGGCAGGAGCGACATTACCGCTGAATGCACCTCGATAGGCCCTGCTCTTATTTTCGAACGGCTGTGGAAGGACCTGGGGATTCAAAAAGTCCTCCAGGGGCTCCTTTCCGAGAGGTTCTTTTTTTCGACGTTGAGCGGGCGCTTTTCCTAACGTCCTTCACCGGCTGATGGTAAGTGGCTCAGACCGCTCCTGCGATAAGTGGCGCAGGGACTATGCCGTTGAGGGGGTCGATAACATCGAACTCCATCACTTATACCGGACCATGGCCTTTATCGGGGAGGAGGCCGAAGACCAAAAGAGTGCAACTCCCTTTGCTCCCCGATGCACCAAGGATGTCGTGGAAGAGCGGCTTTTTCTGGTGAATCGTCACCTCTTTTCCGGGCTGGATCTGGTCTTCTTCGATACAACTTCCATCTATTTCGAGGGAGCGGGAGGGGAAACCATTGGTGAGCGGGGCTTCAGCAAAGATCACCGTCCCGATCTCAATCAAATGGTAGTCGGTGCTGTCCTCGATGACAACGGGCGCCCTCTGTGCTGTGAGATGTGGCCCGGCAACACCACCGACGTAAAGACGTTGATCCCGGTTGTGAAAAGAATCAGGGCTCGTTTTAATGTATCCAACTTCTGTATCGTCGCCGACCGGGGCATGATCAGCAAAGAGACAATGAACGAGTTCGATGATCCTAAAAACAAGGTTCCCTACATTCTGGGAGTCCGAATGCGCAACGTCAAAGTAGTGCATGAGAAGGTTCTCTCGGATCAACGGGAATTTCGGGAGATTCGTCCGGAGGGCAAATCCTCCAAGGCTCCATCCCCGCTACAGGTAAAGGAAATGCGGGTGGACGGAAGAAGATACATCGTGTGCCTCAATCCGAAGCAGGCCAGGAAGGATCGGGCCGACCGCGAGGCCATCGTGGCATCCCTTGAGGAGCAACTAAAGAAAGGAGACAAAAGCCTGGTCGGCAATCGCGGCTACCGGCGCTACATCAAAAGCGAGAAGGACGCCTTTTCCATTGACCGGCAAAAAATCGAGGAGGAAGCCCGTTTCGACGGCAAATGGGTACTGACCACCAACACCAGGCTCAATGCGGATACCGTGGCCTTAAAATACAAAGAGCTCTGGATGGTGGAGCATACTTTCAGAAGCATGAAATCGCTTCTTGAGACCCGGCCCGTCCATCATCGCCTGAATGAAACCATAAGAGGGCATGTCTTCTGCAGCTTTCTTGCGCTGATGCTCAAAAAGGAACTCTACCGGCGCCTTGAGGATTCCGGACACAGCTTTGAATGGGCCGACATCAAGCAAGACCTAAAATCCCTGACCAAGACAGTGATCGAAGAGGACGGGAAAAAGTTTGCTGTTCGGAGCCAATGCCAGGGTATCTGCGGTAAGGTCTTCCAATCCGTCGGCGTTGCCATCCCTCCAACGATCCGGGAGCTCTAACATGTCAAAGAGTGGAAAATGTAGTGCCAAGAAAGGTGGATGTGCATCCAGCTAATTGAAATAACTAAATTAGTTTTCATGCACTGTTGAAGTTGAGTTTGACTCTTTTCATTTCAATGGCCTTGGCATCAATAAGTTATCTCTATTACGAGTAACCGTTCAGGGCCACTGCACACAAGGTTAGACGAGGGTCGGATGTGGAGAGCCCGCGAAGGCGGCCGTCATGACCTGAGCAAGGAAATGAAAAGGGTTTCGATTCTGGAGCCTGCAAGTCCTGGTGACGGTAAGGGAGCGTTCCGTGAACCGTTCCCCAGATGGCGATTGGCTGCCGAAACAGATTTTTCGCCACTGCACGGCAAAGCGCAATGCGCGCTCCGCAGCGTTGTTGGTAGGCTCAACGCCTTCATGGAAGATGAAGGTAAAGAGGTGATTCCAGTTCTTGAGCGTCCGGCAGGCGCGGGTGGCGACAGCAGTGTCGCTGCTGGATTGATAGTGTCGGCATAATCGCTTCATGCGGCCTCGGATAAGGGCGCTACTCTGCCTGAGTTCTTCACGGGTAAGGGCTTCGTCGAGGAAGGCATACCAACAGGTGAAGAGCTTTTCTATTTCGTTTAGCATGCATGTGGCGAACCGGCGGGCGTCGGGGCTGCCGCGGACTTCCTCCAGGGCTTTGAACTTCCTGATGAGGTGCGCCCAGCAAAGTTGTCTGAGGCCGTTCCTATGGTAGGAACTGTAAGCGGAATGGTCGTCGCTCGTTATGATTCCAGCGAAGGCTTCTCCCAGTACAGAGGAGAGAACGCATGAGCCACGGCTTGCGGCGACGCAAAAATAGACCGCAACGGATGAGAGAAAGACCCATAGGGTTCGGCGCTCTCCCTTTGATTTCCAGCCCGTTTCGTCGATATTGAGGTTTTGTGCGTTGGGCAATGTTTGCCGGATTTCATCCACTACGGGCTCAAGCTCACCGGTGACTCGAGCCAGAATATTACAGACCGAGCCCAAAGAGATATCGATACCAAACAAAGTGCTCATGATCTCGCAAACACCTCGCCGAGTGCCGAGATGGGATGAAACCAGATAGGCGATGATGGCGTGGACTCCGGGACCAAAGCTGCCTTGGGCTGCTTGCGCGGGCATTGAGGCACGGGTCCTGTGACCACAGGCGCACTCAGTTTCGTGACAGCGATATTCGGTTTTGATAGGTTTAAGCTCCGGGACTTCAAAGACTTGGTGTCGAAGTGGCGGGGAGGTTTCCTTGGCTCCGTCAGTTTCCAAGGGTAGGCAACATTTCTCGCATCTGGTAGCCCAGAGATCATGGACGTGATCCATCTCCTCGACAGGCAAAAGTTCCCGGCACTTCCCCGTATGACCGGTTTGACCGCCGTGTTTTTTCCCTTTAAGCGCGGCTTTTTTCCTGACGACTTCGGGACCGTCGGAAGATGGCGGCTTCGAGGAATTTGTCGAGTTTTGTTGCTGGGAGCCGAGTCCGTTCTTGAATGTCCTGTTTTCGAGATCAAGTTCCAGAAGCCTTTTAACGGTGGGCTCCTTTCCGGAATCGTAGAGGGCTTCGGCTTCGCGCTTATCCACCGCACAACCTCTGTTTGAAGTCGCAGCGGAGGGGATAGCCCCAAACGGCTTTGAGGGACCGGTTGGGCTGATGAGTGAGGTCGTCTTTACCGCGACCCGTGGTTTTGCCCATGTATATCCAGTTTGCGGCCCGATAGCAGGTCCCCTTGAAGCGCGCAGTATCGACAAAGGTTTCAAGGAAATAGAGAGGATGCCCATAGATTTGCTCCCAATCTCGGGAGATCCTTCCGGCCATCCTTGCCAGCAGATGGGAGGCAAGATTTTGGACGCGGACCCAGGGTGGCAAGAGAAATCGCGTGTTGTAGGCCAGCAGATGGAGATTATTGCGCCGCATTTGGCCATCCCATCCAATGAAGCGGTCCCGGCAGCCGATGTGCCGCGGGGCGGAGGACCACGCAAAACAGGCGATGGGGCGTTCCTGTGAAAAGGCTATGTATTTGAGGTGAGACCCAACGGGCTGGGCGTAGCCCAGGTAATGGAATTGGGCGATGAGGCCGTTATAGAGTTGTTCAAATTGAGTACGCCTTACCTGGCGGACTACGATGGGGTGGAGTTCTTTGAGGTTCGTTTCGATAGGAGTTTGGTCAACTTCAACCAATTGGGGAGCGTTGCGGGCGATGTGCCAGCCTCCCGTGCGCCGTCGTTTTGGAGGCAGCTCTATGAGGCCATGCCGCTCAAGATCTAAAAGAAGTCCCCTGCAAACCATGTCCTTGGGTTGGCCGTTGGGTTGTACCCAATTCCATGCCCGGCAGATCTTTCGGGAAAGAGAGGTCCTATGTTCATCGGGGTATCTCTCGATCAGCTCCCGGATGAATGCGATATCCCCCGCGCCAACGGCACGGCCTCTGTGAACAAGGATCGTTTCCATGTGTCCACAGATACCTGATTTGGCGAATGAACGCACGCAAAAAAATCATGACCGTGCAGGGGGGCTGAACGATTACGCGGCAACAACGCCTGAACAGGCAGGAAAACGGAGTCAGCCACCAAATTGGCAAATAGGGGGCGATTTTCACATTTTCACGTTTACAGCGCAAATTAGGCGTCCCCCGGCGTACATCTCCAGGCCGGGGGGACGATCCCGGATGCCCCCAAACCTTCAGGCCCCCCTCCCCTTGCAGCGCTTTGTTCCGGCGTCGTTTCCCCTTAGACCTTCAAATATTTGTTAAATTCCTTCTTGAACCTGATATCTGTTCTGCTAAAATAGCGCGCAAATAAAGGCTGTTCTCGCGCTCATGCATCAGTCATTGTGGCTTTTTACAACAGTCCACCAGGTTTGGCTTCGCAAAACTAACCCGTGCCTCATCCCGGCAGCAGCACGGTGGCAGCCTCTTATACCAAGTTGCGTTCAAAACGATACCAATGCGAGGCATGAGGCTTTGTCCTGCGTAGGGGCGGGGTTTATCCCCGCCCGCATCTCTTATGAAACTCGAAGTTTCATTCCCGTTCAAACCTCGTCCGAGGACGTGGCGGCTGGGCTTGAACCCAACTTGGTATTAATCGTTCGATCGAACAAGTTCGGCTTTTCGCTCTGCGCTCCCCTTCGAGGGGACATTCCGTGGATTCATTTAAGGGACGCTCCACAACATGGCGAAAAACCTGGATAGAATACGCAATCTTTGTATCGGGGCAGTTTTGTCACTAATCTTCACGTGGTGCACGGCATACTTCTTCGTCGACTCTCTTGTCCCGTCAAAAATCGACAACCGCCTGGGCTTTTCAGTCATAGAGGCCGGAACCAAGGTTTATCACAGGAGCGAAGGCTGGGGAGTAACCACTATTGGACAGGACGGCATAGTAGGACAGTGCGCCTGCAAAAACGACAGCGCCGGGAAAATCGTAATTTGGGGCAATTCTTATGTCCTGGGCCTGCAGCTTGATGATGATAAAAAAATGTCCGCCAGGTTGAACACTCTTCTGGAAAAAAATCACATCCACAATATGGTTGCCATTCAGATCGGAAATAACGGCGAACATGTATCGGATTACTGGTTCAAAATACCTAAATATGAAGCCATACTCTCACCTGTATATCGCCATTATATCATAGTAACCAATATACTCGATGTGCAGCCGCTTCCGGGCAATAAAAGCCCCGTTTATTGCCAATTTTGCGCACTTCCGCGCTATCATTTTATTGAAACTAAATTGGTTACTTTCACCAGTTCCAGGTTGACCCGGTTATGCATAAGCTTAAGATGTGACTTTTTACATTCGATTCTAGATGATATCTCCAACATCACCTTGTGCTTTATACCACACTTTCCACACAAATCCATCACACACACAAAAGTCATTACCCATCCCGTATTTGACGCAAATGCCTCCGCGTTTTTACTCGATACTTTGAAGTCTCGCACGAAGGTGCCTTTGACCCTGGTGTGGTGCCCGGTAGTGCCGTCAATCAAAAATAATTCAGTTTATTTTAAAGACGCTGAAGCAGCTGAAGCACACGAACTGATGCTCCAGTGCGAGCGAAGGGGAATTGACTTTATCAATATGAAGGATGCATTTTGCACCTTTTATAAAAAACATTTGGCTTTTGTTAGAGGTTTTCCCAACTCTGAGCCTGGAACCGGACATATGAATGCGGATGGGAACAACCTGGTTGCTTTGGCTATATTCAATTCACTTATATCCAAAGAGATAAACCCATGAACTTTTGCCAATTGCAATTCCACATATTTTTACTCATCATTCTCTTATTTTTCGTACTAATCAAAAATAATGTTTATCGAAAGACCATCCTCCTTATCGCCGGCTATTACTTCTACTCGCTATTTGACTATCGTTTCGTGCCGCTAATACTTGCTTCCACCCTTACCGACTACTATGTCGGGCGAGCCTTGTACATGCATAAGGCCCCATCCCCTCGGCGCTTGTTGCTTTTGCTAAGCCTGTCTGTCAATCTTACGATACTTGGTTTTTTTAAATATTATAATTTTTTCATTAACTCTTTCACGCATCTGTTTGGACTTTCCAACTCGGACGACTTTCTTCTGCATATCGCGCTGCCGCTTGGAATTTCTTATTATACGTTTCAAACTCTTACTTATACGATTGATGTTTACAACCGCAGGCTTGCCCCCTGCGATAACCTTCTCGACTATGCGCTTTTTGTGTCCTTTTTCCCATCCATCATGTCAGGGCCTATAGTCAGAGCCTCCAACCTGCTTCCGCAAATGAAGACTACCCGTATTTTGAATTATGACAGCATTTCTTCCGGACTTGGATTATTTATAATTGGCCTGTTCATGAAGGTATTTATGGCTGACCGGCTTGGGATGTTTGTCGACGTCGTTTTTATAAACCCTCGCGTTTTCAGCTGTTTAACCGTGTGGTTGGCTGTTGTTTCCTACTCGCTGCAACTGTACCTGGACTTTGCCGGCTATTCCAATATGGCTATAGGCATAGCAAAAATGCTGGGCTACGATATTGGCGTAAACTTTAATTTCCCGTATGTGTCCACAAGCATATCGGAATTTTGGAAAAGGTGGCACATATCGCTTTCGACCTGGATACGCGACTACCTGTATATACCTTTTGGCGGAAGTAAAAAGGGTGAAATAAGGACCTATTGCAACCTCTTATCGGCTATGCTCCTGTGTGGGCTCTGGCATGGTCCGTCCTGGGCTTTCGTCCTCTGGGGCGGGTATCACGGGCTCTCCCTGTGCATTCAGAGGTTGTGGTCGCGTCTTGATGCCAGGCTGCCCGCCTTTATCGCCTGGCTGCTAACCATGCTGACGGTCATGCTCGGGTGGGTCTTGTTTCGCTCTGCGGACTTGAGCCATGCGGCCGAGATATTCAAACAGTTATTTTTTCCCGCGCCGGGAGTTGTCTGGGTATTTCCCTTCGCGCTTTTTGCCGTTGCGGCGACAGCGGTCGTCCACTTGGCTGAAATATCCGGCAAGGTCGATATTCACGACCTCTCTTTGGACGCGTGGTACACTCCCGCTTTCCTTTTCGCTATGCTGTGGATGGTCGTAATCTTTCACCCGGAAGGTTTCAGGCCTTTCGTTTATGCCGGCTTTTGACTAACCGCCGTTGACCCCTCGCGACGCGTTATTGTAAAATGCCATTTTTCCTGAGAGTGAAGGGACCAAAAGATTGACGGATAACAAAGAACCGGAAAAGTTTTTAGAACTGCTGCGGTTGGCCCGAAAACTCGGCGCCGGTGACGCGGCGCTCATCAGCACCTCGGTTATCTGTGTCGAAGATGAGTTGGCAAGGCTTTGCGTTGAGCCCCAATGCGAAAATTTCGGAGCTTCCGCCAATTGCCCGCCCCATGTTTCAGGGCCGGACGGGTTCAGGCGGATGCTCGAAGACTACGAGCAAGCCGTTGTGTTTAAATTGGAAGTGCCTTCCCCGGTCCTTTTTTCACCCGTCGAGCGTTTGGAGGTGTTTGGACTTTTGCAGGAAATAGCCGCGGCGGTTGAGCTTGCGGCGATAAAGTCAGGCCAAACCCGCTCCAAAGCCTTCGCCGGCAATTGCTGCAAGCAGCTTTTCTGCGCCGATCATCCCCGATGCCGCGTTTTGCATGAGGCGGGCAAATGCCGCAATCCCCAGTCGGCCAGGCCATCGATGTCCGGCTTCGGCATAAATGTCTCAAAGCTCATGCAATCAGCCGGCTGGACCCTTAAAAAAGCGGGCGGAAATACCATAGACACCGCCGTCGGCACCCTTTGCGGCTTGATCCTGATCGGCTGATAAAACACAGCCCTCCCGAAGTTCCCGGCTAATCGCGTGCGCCTGCGGCCTGCCTTATGAGGCGAAAACGGGTTTTTAATTATTACTCTCTGCGTGACCCGAGTTGAGTGTTTAATATGGACCCGAAATGATGTAAATGGTTCTCAATTGATTCTGTGTGCTACAATCCGTAGACTTTGCGATAATATACGTTGTGGATAAAATTCCTCATGCCACATCTGAAGCTCTGTACAATGGAGGAGTTAACATGAATCGATTATCAGTCGAGTATGATACCCTGGCGCAACTGTGCCGAAGGCATCACATTCGCCGACTATCTCTGTTTGGTTCAGCACTAAGGGGCGAAGACCTGCCGGACAGTGACGTGGACCTGCTGGTCGAGTTCGAACCCGACAAAGCGCCGGGACTTTTGGGTCTGGCCGGCATCGAGGCGGAGCTCTCGACTCTGCTCGGTGGACGCCGAGTGGACCTGCGTACCGCCCGGGACCTGAGCAGTCATTTTCGAAGTGAGGTGATTCGGACTGCCGAGGTGCAATATGCTGCCTGATGATCGTGTCAGAGTGCTGCACATGATCGAGGCGATAGAAACAGCAATTGACTTCGTAGCCGGGCGGCAGGCTGCTGACTTGGACACCGACCGAATGCTTCTGTTTGCCCTGGTGCGATCCATTGAGGTCATCGGAGAGGCGGCGGCCAATGTTTCTGAGGAACTACGCCGAACCACGCCGGGAATACCCTGGAATCTGATCGTTGCAATGCGAAATCGCTTGATTCATGCCTACTTCGATATAGATCGCGATATCCTTTGGAAGACGGCGACTGTCGAACTTAAGAGGCTGCAGCCTCAAATACAGGCCTTGATCGAAAAAGGGTAAATGCTAACGTAACGCAGCTCCCTCTTCCGGGCCTGATCCCCATGCTTCTGAACATTTCTCTCCTTTCGTTTTTGCCCTTTTACTTTCCGCCGTTTCTGTTGCCGAATCTATTTCCGTTTCCCCTTGCCGCATCTCGTTGCCGTTTTGCGGCTCGAAGCAACTTTGTGCCATATGCCGTGCTCAAATCCCTCGCCGAGGGATCGTGGTACCACTACCCCTTTGAAGCTCTTAAAAAGTGACGGGGAGCGGCTTCGCCGCAAGCAAGTCCCCCCCACGACTCGGATCGCGGGTCCTCCTCAGTGGTTTCATTGCCTGGAGGATATTCCATGATCGAAACCACCCGGGATGGACCGGGCAGCCGTTTCCACACTACAACCCTTGGGGGATACTCCGTGATCCGGGACCATATGGGAGGGATCGGGAGGCGATTTGAGCACCCGGAAATTGTGCTGACGCCCCCAAGCTTGACACCGGTAACGTTTGTGTTACTTTAGGCTATGACGAGAGCCATCCGGGAATATCTGGACGCAAGAGGAAACTCCCCCTTTGCATAGTGGTTCGAAAGGCTGGATGCCATAGCTGCCGCCAAAGTTGCGGCCTCCCTTTATCGGATGGAGCAGGGAAATTTTTCCAAAGTCCAGGGAGTGGGCAGCGGCATCTTTGAGTGCAAAATCGATTTCGGCCCCGGCTACCGGATTTATTTCGGCTAGGATGGCGAAGAGTTGATAATCCTGCTCGGAGGGGGATCGAAAAAGCGACAGGCTGTGGATATAGAAGCCGCCATGTCTTGCTGGGAGGACTACAAGAGGCGGAAGCGACTGGAGTTGATCCCATGACACTCACAAGAGAATTTCGCACAACATTGGTTGATAGAGCGAGGCAGGATGCAGATTTTCGACGAGCCATTCTCAAAGAGGGAATTGATACATTATTGGCTGGTGACGTAGATACAGGCAAGGCCATTTTGCGGGACTACATAAACGCGGCTGTCGGGTTCGGCGAACTGGCAGACGCAACGAACATTCCCGCCAAAAGCCTGATGAGAATGTTTGGCCCAAAAGGTAATCCGCGCGCGAAAAACCTGTTCCAGGTTATTCATCTCCTGCAAGACCGCGAAGGAATCCATCTGGAAGTAATTACCCGATAGCATTCGTGATTCCAACGTGTTTGGAGCTCCGTTCGACGTGGGTTAAATTCAAGCCTTAGGCTGCCCTGTGGCATCCTACGTGACTGAAACCACTGCGGATGCCCCGGGCAGGGAAATATGGGGGAGGGGTCAGTGTGAAGATACATAACGCTTTTCCTATTGTGTTGTTTTAGCATGCCAAGACAATCACGCATCGACACAACCGGAGCGTTGCACCACATCATTGCGCGAGGCATTGAGCGGTGTAAAATATTTGAGCACAACCAAGACCGCTATGATTTTCTAAAGAACTTGGGTTTGATCTTGAAACAAACGCAAACGGCGTGTTTTGCCTGGTCGCTGATGTCCAACCATTTTCATCTCTTGTTGAGAACCGGTGTGGCTCCAATAGCTACAGTTCATGCGAAGGCTGCTTTCAGGCCATGCAGCCCGGTACAACCGGCGCCATCAAAGACACGGTCACCTGTTCCAGAACCGTTACAAATCGATTTTATGTCAGGAAGACCGCTACCTTTTGGAGTTGGCTGGATATATTCACTTGAACCCTCTGAGAGCACAACTGGTGGCGGATATGGGGCAATTGGACCGGTACCCCTTTTCCGGCCATGGAGTCATCCTCGGCAAACACGAACAAGACTGGCAGAACGTTGAAGAAGTGTTGCTGCATTTCGGTAAGCGGGTCGACTCTGCGAGGCGGAGGTACAGGGGATTTATTGTTGCGGGAATAGATGAAGGCCGCAGGGACGACCTGACAGGCGGTGGCCTGATCCGGAGCGCGGGGGGCTGGTCGGCGGTTAGGGACCTTAGAGAATCTATGGATTTCGGATTATGTCGTGCTTTGCGCCATGCCGGTGGAGAACACACCCGGCGGCCAGCAGTTCCCGAATGAATTCGTTTCGTTTCAAATGGCTATTTTTTTCGTCGCGTACCCCTCCGGGACGTCCTCCATCGCCATCAGGTTGTAGGCGTCCTTAATATTTTCCTCAAGCTCCTCTAACGTTTCACCCTGGGTCATGATCTCTGGATACTCAAGAAGCTTGCCGAGCCAGAATTTTTCACTTTTCCAGTAGATCAGTGTAAGACGCCTGTTCATTTGGCTTTCTCCGTCTTGTTTTTTTTCTTATATCACATCACGCCATTTTGCGCTACCGGCCACCACATTGAAATATAAGCTGAATTCGTTTCACGGGCAAAGCCTGTGCTCGCCACATTCCAAGGTGGACAAACCGCTTGCGGGCGCCGTTAACCAGCCTCTTACGGCTCCTGCATGGTTGAAACCACCCGGGATGCCCCGGGCGCCAGTTTCCACACTCGAACCCCCGGGTGGACATTACGTGGTTCTGACATAAAAAGATAACCTGCGCCTGCTGAGACTGCTACCTGAATACCAATGCCGTGATATCGTCGTGGTATTTCGGCTTGAATTTAGTACTATCGTTTAGTACCATCAAATTATGAAACTGAAACACTAACGCATTTTGGAGTCGATCTTTTCACACCCCGCCTCCGGCAATGTCCGGTGGACCGAAATTGTGTCACTGTTTCGCGAGTTAGGGGCGCAGATCAGGAACGAGAGGGTTCGCGCGTTGAAGTGTTTTTGTTTGGGCGGGACAGGGTGTTTCATCGGCCACACCTTGGGCCGGACACGGACAAGGGTGCTGTGGCCGCTATTCGCAAATCGCTCGAACAGCATGGAGTAAAGCCATGAAAAACATAATGGAGATTGACGGGCGGAAGGCCGTTATTTCTTTTGACCCGGATATTGGCATGTTTCGCGGGGAATTCCCGGGGCTTTCCGGAGGCGCGGACTTTTATGCCGCCGATGTTGAGGGTTTGCTGAATGAAGGCGGAATGTCCCTTCTGATTTACCTGAAAGCTTGTGAGGAGCGCGGGACTGCCCCCTTCAAGCACTACTCGGGAAGATTCAATGTCGGAATTTCTCCGGATCTGCATGCGGACATTGTCAGCGCGGCCGAGGCGTCCGGAATGAGCCTGAATCAGTGGGTGGAAAAAACACTCTCACGATGCGCGCATAATTAAAGAGCCCATCGTGAGACCTCATTCTAATCTGCCTGTTCGGTACCCGAGGGATCCTACGTGATCGAGATGATAAGGTACCCTTCCGAGGGAGACTCAAGTGGGACATCCAGTCGTTCATTTAATTGCATCCACATGAATGTATTCCAGGATTTTCTCATCGGAAGTGACAAGTGGGCAGTCGCATGCCATAGCCGTAGCCACAATAATTTGGTCGGCCGGGTCCCGATGGAATTTGCCAGGTAGTCGGGTGGACTGAATGGCGATCTCGGGAGTGAGTTCGAAAAGGCGAATACCAGGATAGCTGAAGGCTGCATCAAACCATGTACGCAGGTCACATGGCAATTTCAGACGGCCATATTCCACAAGCTTTGCAACCTCCCAGAGGCTTATGGCGCTGATACCAATAGTCTGTGTTTGATTAGCCTGAATAACAATTGCCTGCGAATCGGTCAGCCTTCGATCCCCGTGCACCCACCATATCAAAATATGAGTGTCGAGAATGATCATCCCAGAGCATCCCAATCCTTTTCCGCCACACTTCCAAAAGGATCAATATATTCAATGGGCTTTCCGCGGAGGGGATATGGTTTTTCTTTATCCGCATTGAAGCTTCGGCTGCGTATGGTGACCTCGACCCTGTTGCCGGGCTTGAAAGGCAGCCCCTTGATGGTGACCGAGCCGTCCTTTGAGACTTCTGCTTCCACTCTATAATCCTGCATAATCTCACCTCGCTTTCAATCATACTACACACCCGCCAGTCAGGGGTCAATATGCAATGGCCTCTCATCGGCATCCCAATTTTTTGGGAAGACATCCTCGTAGCTTCGGCCCCTTCAGGTGATGGGAACCTAGTTGTAAAATAACTTAGACGCTTATGAGCCAAGGGGGAAACCACCAGGCGATTACCAGGCTATGCCACCGATAGTACAGAACAAAAAAGTCTTCTGTCATGGCGACCATGTAGGAGGGGTCAGGGCTGGGTGTGGATCGTCAAGATCAGGTGATTTCTCCACAGGGTGTTGGCCGCGGCCTCGGAGTTCTTCGATAAGGTCAGCCAACCGTATTTGCTCGGCTCTCCCGGAGCATGTTGCAAAAGAGCGCGCCTTGCTCGATGGCATCATCCAGGGCAACGTGAGTATGTGGAAACTCATCGAACCAACTGATTGGCATATTCCGCTTGGTGCTGTCACGGTAATCTTTCCTGAGAAGGGCCATTGCGAATGTTTTCATGTCCAAAGCGGAATGGCCGAAAGGACTCTCTCCGACGAAGCGAATCAGATACCAATAAATGAAAAGAAAATCGAAACCGGCCGGGTAGGCTACAAATACAACACGTTTCTTTAACGACTTAAGCCAGTCAAAATAGTGGCGCATGACTTGTTCCGGCGGCTCCGGATCCGCCCGGCAGGCAGCCCATGCCTCAGGCTGTGATGTCCACCACTCGACAGTCTTGGGATCTGCGGATGCACCGGGCAGGGTTTCCAGATTTGCCGTAAAAGTGGAAATAAGTTGCTTGTCTGCCAGATAGGCGGCTGAGCCAAAGCTAAGCATGGAATTTGGCCCGGGAATGGGGCCATCGGTTTCGACATCTGTGCTGATGTATATTTCTGCCATGATTTGCTCTCCACTTCATGTCGTCATTTAGCTGAGTCGTGATTCACATCTCACCCCTGCAACAACTGGGCTTGAACGAAATCTTGGTATTCGTGACACTCTGCATGGTAAACTCGGTTCTGTCGCGCCATTTGAGCCCCAAACCGGTCACCCTCCATTTTTGAAAGAGATTCCCATGTGCCAACTTCTGCTATCCGCCCCTGATCCAAGACAAGGATAATGTCAGCTCTCCTTATCTTGGTATAACGATGGGCAATAATGACCATCGTCAGCTCTCCGTGAAGCCCTTCGATAGCGTCAAGGATTCGTTGTTCTTTTTCCCCGTCGAGGGAACTGGTCGGCTCATCCGGAATCAGCACGGCGGGTTTGCGCAAAAGGGCTCTTGCCAGGGCAATCCGCTGCCGTTCCCCGCCCGAAAGCCTTATGCCTCTGTCACCGACGACGGTGTCGAGTCCATCAGGAAATGTCCTTACGAAAGCGTCGGCTGCGGCATTCCGAAGTGCTTCCCAAAGCTCATCCTCCGAAGCGTCCGGCCCGACTAACGAAAGATTGCGGCGTATTGTATCATTAAATAGAAAATTCTCCTGAGGGACATACCCGATTGAACCGCGCCAGGAGCCGCTATCACGGTCCTGATCGATCCCGGACTGAGGGGTATCGTCACATGAAGAGCCCGGAACACCCGGGGTAAACTATCTTGAATACGTCTTTATCTCCTGCCGTTTAAATTTGCCGTTTCTGTTGCCGCATCTGTTTCCGTTTCCCCTTGCCGCTTCTGGTTGCCGTTTTGCGGCTTGAGGCAACTTTGTGCTATATGCTGCCAGGCATCCATGAAAGAGAACAAATTTGCCCTGCACGCGATCTCGGCCTAGAGATAGGACCTGTAAACGAGATGCACTCCGATAAGGGTCAGCAGGAAGATAAAGACCTCTTTTAACTGTCTTTCATCGATTTTGGTAATCAACAGCGGACCGATCTGGCCGCCGATAAGAACACCCGGAACGGCCCACAGGAGTACGGAGAAATTGGGCCTTGCTCTCATCAAAAAGTGCGCTCCCGCTCCCAGTATTGACATCCCGCAGGTAACCATGACGCAGGTGGCCACCGAATTGCTCATCTTCATGCGCATCTTCTTTTGCATCACCGGCACCAGCCACTCGCCAATATTGATCGTGAGCATGCCGCACATGATCGCCGTGACGCAGGCAATCCAGGAATGTTTGAAGGCGGCCTTCAGCTTGACACGCTCATCTCCCTCATCGCCATACTTGTGATTGGAAGAAACGAACAACATGGCAGTCGCTAGACAAATCAAACCAATGAACAGCCCTATATGTGAGAGTGTAAGGCGGTGGCCGATCCAGGAGCCAAGAATTAAACCGGGTAACCCGATCGCAAGAAGAAGAAGCGCCAACCGGACATCCGCTTTCTTATTGCGCACAAAAGCGAAGCTGCCCGAAGCCGTACCCGCGATCTGAATCAGCAGGGAAGTCAGCAAAGCGGCTTCCGGATGAATCTTTAGAGCCATCAGCAGGAAAGGCATCCAAAGGATTCCGCCTCCGAATCCGACAATCGTGACTACGGTAGCGATACAGATGCCTGCCGGAAAAGCCAACCAAAAAGGAACCAATTCCTTACCCCACGATTCCGTAGAATTTGCAGTTCTCAACGATATCATTTATTAATCCGGCCTCGGATCTCAGATGATTTATTTCTTCCCGAAGCCCTTCCAGCTTCCCTCGATCCATCTCCGGTGAGTTCAAAACATCTGAAATCTCGCCTGCGAAATTACCGACCGCCGCACACATGCCCTTGGAGAGCAAAATCATTTCCTGCAGGTTGCTCGTTAGAGCATTTACGGTATTGCCCAACTCGGCCAGTTCGTTTTTTGCGCTGATACTCACGGTCTGGCTCAGATCGCCGGCGGCAACCAATTTTGAAGTCTCTATCATGTGCTGCAAAGGCTCGGTTATGTTTCTTATGAACATCGTGAGCAGGATCAAAACCACAGCGAGGAATAGACAAACCATAAGGATGGCTTTGTCTCCCAGCCTCCGGATTGGCTGGAAGGCGGCATCGGAGTGTATCGCACCGCTATGGAGTCTTTCAAAATTTTGAGTGAGTTCAGTGCGCAGCTCATTGCTGTGAGCGTCATAGATGAATTCGGCGGCAATGAGAACCGAAGCAAAACCGATCATCAGGAAGTAAATAATCATGGTGCGCTGCAGGCTACCCTCATACAAAAACCTCATTGAATAACCCCGTTTCTCTCAGTTGCCGTAACCTTGGGACAGTTGCCGTAACCTTGCGAACTGCTCCTGAAGACCCGCTCCCGGGCAGCCTGTCCCGTCCATAATTTCCCGAAGGATTTGGCCCGAAGGATTTGGCCCGCGCCGCCACCCCGCCGGGAAACATCGGGCAAAGGTCATGCCTGGACGCATGCCTGGACGCGATTTGACTTGCGGGCAGGACGCACGAGTTGCCTTGCGTGTCGGTTGGAACCGGGCAAGGCGCTGCTGCGAGGTCTCTCAAATCTCACGTTCTTCCGAGAAATCTCGGAGTAACTCCATTTGAAGTCGAAATACAAAACATGTCGTTTCCAGATGCTCAGTGACGTTTTTGTCATACCAATTACAGTAAATAGGCTATTCGGCGTTATTCCCCGTCGGAGTATCGACGTCCCATCCCGGCTTCATGACAGGCATGGAATTTGCCTCTAAACCGATTCTACAGGAAGTCCAGTCCGAATGAATGATGTCCAAATGAATAGTGTCCAAAGGATTTCGTGGACCGGTAATCTCACT
Source organism: uncultured delta proteobacterium (assembly GCA_963813125.1). GTDB lineage: Bacteria > Desulfobacterota > Syntrophobacteria > Syntrophobacterales > Syntrophobacteraceae > SbD1. The sequence goes on from CAWEZA010000075.1 coordinate 44,308, forward strand.
CGATTGTGGAATTGTGATGGACGCTTATCCATGCAACGTCGAACTTTTTCCGAACCTCGCACAGATCCTGCGCGCGCTTTACGGACTGATAATCGACGGAAGCCTTTTGAAGCATTGCGTTGCAAGCCTTTTTCGAGTCACCGTGGGCTTCTACCTGGCGATACTGATAGCCGTGCCCCTGGGAATACTACTCGGGTGGCGCCAAACCCTTTATCGAATATTAAATCCTGTCGTCCAGTTTTTGAGGCCGATATCTCCACTGGCCTGGGCCCCCTTTTCTATCCTGTGGTTCGGGATAGGAGATTTGCCCGCCATTTTCATTATTTTTCTCGCCTGTTTCTTCCCGCTTCTCATCGCGGCCATAGATGCAACCGCAAACATCCATCCGATGTACTTCCAGGTGGGGGCGAACCTGCAGCTCTCCCGCTGGCAGTCCTTTTCCAATATCATTTTGCCGGCAATCGTTCCGAATGTCATTTTGGCTCTGAGAGTAACCCTTGGCATAGCCTGGGTCGTGGTCGTGGCGGCCGAGATGATCGGCATGAAGAGCGGGCTGGGGTTTCTTATCATCGACGGCCGCGACGCCCTTCGGCTGGATCGGGTGGCCGCCGCCATGGTGGTCATCGGGTTCATCGGACTCGTGCTCGATCGGATCATGGAAAAACTCGCTCAGATGGAATTGGTGAGGTGGAAAATTGAGCAAAAATAAGATCCTTTTCGACTGCGTCTCACTCGAGTACCCGAAGGACTCCAGGAACCCAACGCGCTTCCTGGACGCCTGGACGAGGGTTCCCAGGGGTAAGGCCCGGCCGGTCCTGGAAAATATCGACCTCGAGATCGAGGCCGGTGAGTTTGTATCCATCCTGGGCCACTCCGGGTGCGGGAAATCGTCCTTGCTAAAGATTGTGGCCGGATTTGTGAAGCCGACCCGCGGATCGGTCTGGATAGACGGGCATCCCGTCCAGGGGCCGCGCGCCGATCATATGTTCGTCTTCCAGGAAGGGGCCCTTTTCCCGTGGCTCACTATTCTCAAGAACGTATCGCTCGCTCTTAATTCGGTGAGGGATGAATCGGAGCGGACCGGTAAGGCCAGGCAATTCCTGGAGCTGGTTTCGCTCGAAGCCTACGAGGACTATTACCCGCACATGCTTTCGGGAGGTATGAGGCAAAGAGCCGAACTGGCGCGCGCCCTGGCTGCTCAGCCCGATGTTCTTCTGGTCGATGAACCCTTCTCCGGCCTGGATTGTCTCACCCGCCTCCAAATGCGCGAAGAAATCCTCTACCTGCATATGATGCTTAAGAAAACGACCATTCTTTTTGTTACCCACGATATAGATGAGGCGCTCCAGTTAAGCGACCGGGTGGTCATTATGAACGGCCCCCCGGGCAGGCTTCACTCCTGCCGCCCCATCTGCGCCCCCCACCCGCGGCTTCTGTCGAGCCCGGCGTTAAACGAGATGCGGATGGATATCTACCACCAGCTGGGGGTCCACGCGGCGCTATGAAAAGGCTGTTAATTCCGAAATCGAGCGGGGTTCGGGGTTGCCTCGCGGCGGCCGCCTGGCTGGTCGTTATAACCGGACTGCATCTGTATCTTAATGGGGACAAACAGACCGGCAAGCTCGTTCGCATGGGTTATATGCCGGTGGTGACCAACCTTGCGGCGCCGTTGGTCGACTATGTGACCAAAGCGGACAAGCTTCATTTCGAGGCCGTAAAATTCAGTTCCTTTTCGGACATGGGGGAAGCATTCCGCTCCGGCGCGATCCAGGCCGCCTTCATTATTGCTCCGCTTGCAATCAGGCTTTTTGAACAGGGCGTACCGCTCAAGGTCGTATATATCGGCAACCGCAACGAGAGCACGCTGGTCATGAGGGCCGGTCTTAACGCCGACTCCCCCGCGGATCTCGTCGGAAAAACGATAGCCGTCCCTATCAGGTATTCGGGTCATTTCCTGGCGCTTAGACGCTATATGCGGGAAAATCACCTGGACAAATCCAGCGTGAACATCGTCGAAATCCCCCCGCCCCATATGGCTGCCGCATTGGCCGCCTCGCAAATAGACGGCTATTTCGTCGGAGAGCCCTTCGCGAGTGCCGCCGTTGCAAGCGGGATCGGGAAGCGTTACCTCGATGCCGAATCCATCTGGCCCCAATTCATCTGCAATGTCCTGATAGTCAGAACGGAACTGATCCGGTCGCATCCCCAATGGGTCAAGGAACTGGTGGTCACGGCGGTAAGATCGGGCATTTGGGCCGGAGCGCATGTCGATGAGGCCATAAGGGTCGTTTCCCCCTATTGGGGGATGGCGCCTCAGGTCATCCAGTACGCCTTTTCGCACCCACCCGGCAGGTTTTGCTTTGGTCTCTACGTTCCGGTCGCGGGGCAACTAAACGACATAGCCCGAGAAATGCGCAAAGACGACCTCCTGCGGGGCGACGTTAACGTCGGAGAAATGGTGGAAGACCGTTTCGCCAGGGCGGCCCGACACTTTTTTGCGGGTCGCGTGGATAATCTCTCATCGATCGAATGGAGCCCTGGAACGGGTCTCCGGATGCAGGCTGCTAAAAGATGAAGGTGCTGGTATTAGCGGAGCAAAACGAGGGTGAAAAACTTCTGGAGCATCTATCCGGCGTCGATGCGGATATCGTCTTTATTCATGGACAAAACGGGCCAAACGTCCCGATCAGCCCATCGGAAGCCGACATCATAATAGGTGGCGGTCCGTCCGGCCATGCGGCCAACAGTTCGATCCTCGCCTGGCGTTGCCATCATCACACCTATCTGATCCCCTGCTGGTTTCCCGTCGAAAGGGACGCGCTCGCCGGGGTTTGCCTCTGGCCCGCGCTGGCGATCGATCGCTTCGATCCGGAATGCAAGGCCAAACCCTTTTCGAAGTGGCTGCTGGAAGTCGCCGAATGGCAACAGAATCGGATGCATTTCGGAAACGGCGGCGACCTGAGGGAGCGGAGCGGACTGGAGCTGGCCACCGCTTTATGCCTGCGAAGGGCGACCGGCGTGCTTTCCGTTTTCGACGATGATGGCGCCGAGGGCGAGTTTTTCCTCAGGGAGGGCAATTTAATCTCGGCCTCGTTTAAACATTTGCGCGACACCGAAGCCTTCTACGAGCTTTTGTGCACCACCGGCGGGGGGTATGCCTGGAACGGCGGGAGCTTGCCCGGGACAGGCGAACAGCGCCCGCTTTCCCTGCTTATCGCCGAAGGTTTAAGAGTCATTGGTGAAGCCAATTTCCTTTATCGTTTCACCTCCGGCCCGGACCAGCAAATTGTTGCCACCGATTCGCAGTCTGCTTTGGACGATGCGGCCGTCGATAATTTCAAGGCGCAAAAGCAGATATACGGCCTGATCGAAAATGGCGCCTCTCTCACGCAGGTCATCGGGGCCTCTCCGCTTTCCAGGCCGTCCACGATGGCGCTCCTTTCCAAGTGGTTTTCTCTTGAAGACATAACGGTCGTTTCCGAAAAACTTTCAGGGCCGGAGTGCAGTGTGCTCATCGTGGATGATTCGCCCCTGATCTGCAATGTCCTGCGAAACATCTTCGAAGATGACCGCCGGATGAGAGTGGCCGGGGTCGCCCATGACGGTATTGAAGCGCTCCGGCTGATCGGGGAGCAAAAACCCGACGTGGTCACGATGGATCTCCAGATGCCGAAGATGGACGGGCTGACCGCTTTAAAAAACATACTCATCCGGGAGCCTCGCCCCGTGGTGGTGCTTAGCGCATTTACCGAGGCCACCTCCCGGCTGACCTACGAATCGTTCAAGTATGGAGCAGTCGAGGTGATCCAAAAGCCGCCCAATGCGGCCGTCCGTTCCAGCCGTTCGGGCAATAGTGAATTTTGCGATCGAATTGTCCGGGCCTCGCGCGTTCAGATGGCTGCTGTCCGCTACATCCGCCGGAGGGAAAAACCGGGCGGCGACCTTTCGGGAGGTCTCCCCGAGGACCAGATCGATGGGGCGGAAAAGGTCGTAATCGTGATCTGCGGCGCGGGCGGCATCCCGTGCTTGCTTCAGCTCCTCTTTGCAATTCCCGGATCGCACCGTTTGCCGCTCACTGTCATCGGAGTGGATATGCCGGGGCAGGTGGTCGAAGCCCTGGTTTCAAACATCAGCAAAGACACCGCTGTCCCCGTGGAGAGGCTCCGCGGTTCGGGACCGCTAAATCCGGGCTGTTGCTATGTCTTGTCCAATGAGGATCGTTATCACGTTTTAGAGGATGGAAACCGGGTCAAAATCGACCGGAACGGAGTCGAACCCGCCCGGGGCACCTTTTTTGATGAGTTGCTCGTAAGTGCGGCGGGTTCGCTAAAGTCCCGCCTCGTGGCGGTTGCTCTATCCGGCGCGGGAGAAGACGGCGTCGCCGGAATGAGCCGGGTAAAACAATCCGGGGGACAGGCTTTTGCTTTCACCCCCAGGGCGTGCCTGGTCCCTGAACTGCCGGAAAAGCTCATCGGTCTTGGGTATGCTGAAGAAATGAAAGATATCGGGAGCCTTTCGGGACTCTTCGATATCCGGACGACCAGGGTATATGCCGAGTAGATCGGACAGAAGGAGTAAGTCACATGCAACTAAGTACTTTATCCACTCGCGCTCCACGCGTTCGGGAAGAATCGCGGCAGGTGCTGCAACTCGTCAGTTTTCGAATAGGCAATGAGGAATTCGGGGTCGACATTTTGATGGTGCGGGAAATCATCCGGTTGACGGCCATAACGCCCATTCCCAATTCCTCACAGGCTATCCTCGGAATGATCAATCTGCGCGGCAGGATCATCCCCGTAGTCGATCTCAGGTGGGTCCTCCGGATTGGAGGCGGCGAGCAGGACGCGTCCAATCGAAAGGCGCGAATCCTGATAATCGAACTGGAAGGGCATGTGACCGGCTTCGTGGTGGATTCGGTCTCCGAGGTCATGAAGGTCCCGGTCGCCGAAATTGAGCCCACTCCCAGCCTCGTGTCTTCGAGCATCAGTTCGGCCTATATCAGCGGGGTCGTGAAGCTGCCGCGGAGATTGATAATTCTGCTCGACTTCAAACAAATTCTGAGGCCCGCGGAAAAAAGAGAACTCGAAAGTGTCGGAATCCAGGCTGCTTTGGTCGAGTACGAGAAAACATTCGACGATATGGATATCTTTTCTGATTTTCAGGACAAAGATCGCAAAAACATAAAGGAGTAAGCCATGTTGGGGAAGAAAATCATCACCGGATCGTTAAGAAACAAACTGCTGTTGGCATTCTTCCTGGCCGCGCTCGTTCCGGCTTTGGGCGCCACTTACTATGACTACCTCAGTACATCGACTGTTCTGCACAGCCAGCTCGAAAGGAGACTCAGCGGATATTCAAAGCGTACGTCGTTCTCCCTTGAAATGGAAATGAACGACCGCGTCACCAGTGTTTTCTTATGGACCAACCTCAAAGAATTCAAAACAGCCATCGAGACCGGCAACGGCGCCCAGAGCGCCAACGCCTCCCTCACAGCGCTTGCGAAGGTCTACCATTTTGACCTTATCACGATCACGAATGCTTCCGGTCAGTGTGTGGCTTCGAACATGCCCGGGGTAATCGGCCGTCAGTTCGCTGATGAACCATGGTTTAAGGCTGCCGTGAAGGGCCAAAAATATGTGGGCAGCTTTGGAGCCTACCCGCTCCTGAAGGAGCTGCTGCCGAAAACGGACGGCTTCTCTCTGCCCATTGCCGCCCCGGTGCTCAAAGACGGACAGGTAATAGGCGTAATATCCGGGTATGTGAACTGGGATTTGGTGAACAGCGTCAACGAGTCGATCGGTAAAGTCGGGGAAGCTGGCTACACCTATGTTGTCGACCTCGACACCGGCGCTATTATCATTTATCCCTTTCGTACCCTTCTTGGGGAAAAAATACAGGGGCCGCGCATTAACGTACCCCGGGTTTTGGAGGTGTTCAGAAATAACGCGAGGGGCATGACCGTCTATGAGTACTCCAACCCGCAGACAAAGACGACCTCAACCAGGATGGTCGGATATTTCCATATGTCCGGATACGACAACTTGCCGAAATTGAACTGGGCAGTGTGCACTGGCGCCAATTACGATGAAGAAATGGCGCCCCTCGTAAGGCAACGGGTAGCTTCCGGAATATTTCTTGGCGTTCTTGTCGTCTTCATCATCGGCATGGTTGTCTTCGTAAGCGGCTCGATCTCCAAGCCTTTGGTCGAAACTGCCAAAGAGATGGGAGAAATCGCCGGAGATCTTGATTTTACGCGTTCCTTAAAAGTCAGGGGTAAAGACGAGATCTCCGTCATGCAGCGCTCCTTTAACGACCTGCTCGCAAAACTCCAGGCTACTTTCGGCACGATCATAAAAAGCAACCGGGAAGTCTCGGAATCGGTGTCCAAGGTCAGGGACATCTCGGCCAAGATCGCCAACAACGCTACAGAACAGTCCAACAGGGCCGGCGATGTTCTCGCGCGGGTCGTGACCATGGGGCAAACGGCCGAAGAAGTCCAGACAAATGCCCTCGAAACGCGGTCTTCCTTCAGTGAGGCCTCAACGTTGATCGAGCAGTTCGCGGCCGGCAGCCAGAAGATTGCCCGGGCCGCTCAAAGCCAGAGCGAAATGGTGGGTAAGGCCGAAGAGATCATTGCCCTCATGGGCGAAACCGCTCAACAGGTTGCGGCGCGCGCCGCCAGGCAGTCCGAAGCAGCCGAAATAACCGCCTCGTCGGCTTCTCAGATGAGCACCGCCATCGGCTCGGTTGTCGAAAAGACCTCGGAAGCCGACAGGGAATCGGAGCTGTCCCACAAGGCCGCGGTCGATGGGCGTCTTGCGGTCGAGAAGGTGGCGGCCTCCATGCGGAATATCGCCGAAAGCTCGGAGCAGATTACCGAGATTATCGAAGTTATTTCCGACATTGCGGACCAGACCAACCTGCTCGCATTGAATGCGGCCATCGAAGCGGCGCGCGCCGGCGAACACGGAAGGGGTTTTGCCGTGGTTGCCGAAGAAGTCCGAAAACTCGCCGAACGCACCGCCGAATCCACCAAGGAAATCTCGGTGCTCATAAAAGGCAGCGCTGATCGTGTAAAAGAAGGCTCCCAACTTGTCTCCTCCAGCCGGGAAGCCATCGGGGCCATCGTCGACGCGGTCGCAAGGACCAATAGTCTGATTCACGATATCAGCCGGACGACAACCGAGCAGCGCGCGCAGACCGAAAGCGTGGCCAGGGCCATGGACAGCCTGCGGATGCTTTCCGGCGAAATCCTGGAGATGACTTCTGAACAGCGTAAGAGGCGCGAGCATGCGGGCTCGGTAATCAATGAGGTGTCCCAACTTTCAAGAGTCGTATCCGGTTCGACCATGGAACAGGCAAAAGGCTCGGAGAAGGTCATCGGTGAAATTCAGAAAATCAACACGCATGCCGAAAACATCACAATGATGACGACCAGGCAAAGGGAACGCGCCCAGGAGTTGCTGCGAATCATCCAGGAGATGGAAAAGGTCGCCACGGCCAACGCCTCGGGCGCCCAGAACTCCCACCAGTTCAGTGTCAAGCTGCTGGGAACGATGGAACACTTCACCTCGTTGATCGAACAGTTCAAGGTCGGGGAAAACGGAGCATCCAACGGGAACGCGATGGGAAAAGCCTCTGGAGCCAAAAGCGGCGAGTTGCCTTCGGCGCCAAAGGACAACCGTCCGGCAACCCGAGGTTGACATAAGCCACTACCGTCGGTCGATGCGGCCGGCAAGAAAGACGGGACTTCCATGCCAAAGCGCGTGCTTGTTGTTGACGATTCGAATCTGCTCCGCAATGCCATATCGCGGTGCCTTACCAGTGCCGGCCACGAGGTCGTCGGAAAGGGCCAGGACGGAGACGAAGCCGTCTCGCTCTATGAGAAACTGCGGCCCGATGCGGTCACCCTGGATGTAACCATGCGGGGAAAGGACGGAATAACCGCGGCGGAGGAGATTCTGCGCCTGGATTCCAAGGCCTTTATAATCTTTTATACCCTGCTCGATATTCCCGATCTCGCGGCTAGGACACGCCGCGTCGGGGTGAGGGACATCATAAGGAAAGGTGACGAAGACGAATTGCTCAGGGCCCTCGATGCGGCTTGATACCAAGTTGCGTTCAAAATGATACCAATGCGAGGGCATCAGGCTTTGTCCTGCGTAGGGGCGCGTTTATCCCCGCCCGCATCTTGAACGCAACTTGGTATGAGTTCGGCCTAAAGCGGGCGTCCTCAATTTTTCTTCCGTTTGAAAAGGAAATTCCATGGTATCGCAGGATTTCTTGCAGGACTATGTCGAAGAGGTTCGGGAACATCTGATCGATATGGAAAAATCCCTCCTGCTCTTGGAGCGGGAGGGAGTGGACAAGGAGCAGATCGCCCAGGTTTTCAGGGCCGCCCACAGTATCAAAGGGGCTTCGGCCTGCATGGGCTTCGAGGGGCTGACCAACCTGACCCATGAATTGGAAAGCCTGATAGCCGCGGTTCAAAGCAGTGCGCGCTCCGTTCCTCAAACCGGCATCACTTTGATGCTCGATTGTGTCGATTTGATCTCCAAGGCGGTGGATCACGTCAAACAGAACGGGTGCGAACCGGCTATCGATTCATCGCTTTTGGAAAACCTGCACGAAGCCTTCGCTAAAGACGGACTCTCACCTGAGAAGCCTCACAGGGAGACCCCTGCCTGCCCGCGGGAACCTTTTCCCCTCATGGAAGAAGAAGATGAAGAGCTTCTGGCAATTTTTGTCAGCTCGTTTCGGGAAAATCTGTCGAATCTTTTCGATCTCCTCGATGCTTCCACCCGATCCGATTTCAGCGACAGCGATCGCGAACAGATCCTGGAATCGGTCGAAAAGCTGATCTCCTCTGCGCGCTACATGGACTATGAGCCGATCGTCGCGCAGTTGGAGCTATGGGCGAAAGGGTTTGAGCCGGGCGAGGCGTCCCGTACGACCCGCCGCAAGGCGCTGGAGGAGCTTGAAGCTCACGCGGCCGGTTTTGCGCGCATGGTGCCCCAACTCGCGATCCCATGCGCTGAGCAGCCGCCGGCCTTTTCCCCCGCATCCCCCATCGAAGAAGAGGACCAGGAGCTTTTTTCGATCTTCCTGGATTCCTTTCAGCAAAACCTCGCCGGCCTTGCCAAAGCAATTTCAGGTCGGAGCCCCGATAAGATCAACCTCGAAAAAGCCTCCGAGCTTACGGCCGGCTTGATCCAATCGTCCAGATACATGGACTATGCCCGGATAGTCGAGTTTCTCGAAGACTGGGAGGGGTCCCTATCGGCCTTCAAGGAGATGGACGCCGCGGACCTTGGTCCGCTGCGGGAAAAGCTCTCGGCAATCGCGGAAAAGATTAAGGGTCAACTTACCGATTTGAATTTGCCCGGTTTCCCGCGGGAATCCCCCCGGGGCTCGCTTTCACTTCTTCCGGGCGATGAACTGGATTTAGGCAGATATATCGCAAAAGAGCGCACGGTGCTGATCTCCGAAGAGATTCCCCAAAATGCGGCGACTCTAAGGGTTGACGCCCAGAAAGTGGACCAGCTTCTAAACCAGGTGGGGGAACTCGTGGTCAATCGCTCCGAGTTCATTCAGACCGCCACTTTCTTTCGGGACCTGGTCCGAGATCTGGCCTCCAGGGGGATGCTGCCTAAAAACGAGTTGAGGAGGCTAAAGCTGCTCAACTTCAGAATGAATGAATCCACCCAGTCCCTGGGGCGCATTGCCAACGATCTTCAGGCTTCGGTCATGCGGATTCGCATGCTTCCGATAATGCAGCTTTTTCAACGCTTTCCAAGAATTATACGCGACCAGGCGCTAAAGCTGGGAAAGCGCGTGGAACTGGTGATCGAAGGTGGGGAAACCGAGATCGACAAGCGCGTTCTGGAGCAGATGAACGATCCCCTGGTGCAGTTTTTGAGAAATGCCATCGTCCACGGCATAGAATCCCCCGAGGAGCGCGGGAGAGCGGGAAAGCCCGAAACCGGTGTGATCCGGCTTAGCGCCAATCACGCCGGGGACTACGTTGTGGTGGAGATCGAAGATGACGGGCGCGGCATCGACACCCAAAAGCTGCGGGAGCTGCTGCTTAGCCGCAACGCGGCCAGCCGGCCCGAACTGGAGAGGCTGACGGACGCCGAAATTGCCTACTCGATTTTCATGCCCGGGATATCCACCTACGACAAGGTGGATGGATCGGCCGGACGCGGCGTCGGTCTCGACGTTGTAAAACAAAACGTCGAACGCATGAACGGCACCGTCGAATTGGAGTCCGAGCAGTCCAAAGGCGCCAGATTCCTCATCCGGATCCCGCTGACTGTGGCAATCATAAGAGCCCTGCTGGTAAGGCAGGCCGACCAGATTTTCACGCTCCCTCTTACTTCCGTCACTGAAATCCTGCGCCACAGGCCCGAAGACACTCACTCCATCGACGGCTTTAAGGTGATAACCCTCCGGGGCAAAACGATTCCCCTGGTGGACTTGGGCGAACTGTTGAACATGGGCGGCCGCCCCGGGGACAATGGGCGCCGATTTGTAGTCATAGTCTATACCAGCTTCCGGGAAGTCGGTCTTGTGGTGGACGGTTTGATGGGAGAAAGGGAAGTCGTCATCAAATCCATCGAAAATAATTTCCAGCCCGTGGAAGGTTTTTCCGGCGCCACTATTCTGGGAGACGGAAGAGTGTCTCTGATTGTAGACGTCTCGGCGCTCCTCCGGATGATGAAAAACTCACCGGCCGGCCCCGCGCACGCGTCCGGGGGGGTTCAAAAGTATGTCAACTGAGGGACCGGTCTGCCGGCTTCTTCACAAATGGGCCCAAGAAGCCGACTGGTAGAGGATGCGCATGCAGTCGACCCAATCCATTCCCCGGGGATTTACCGGCACGATCAGCCTGGGACTGACCGACCTTATCCAGATGGTCTGTCTATCCCGCTCGGACCTTGTCATTGGTGTGACATCCCGCAACGGGAAGGCGTCGATACATATCAGGCAGGGGCAGATACAGCATGCGCAAACCGAACTGCTGAGCGGCGCCGAAGCCTTTTTCGAAGTGGCTCGGTGGCATGACGGACAGTTTGAAATTCTTCCTTACGAGAATAACGTTCCGAGTTCTGTCAACAAGCCCTGGGAACACCTTCTCCTCGAAGCAATCCGCCTTCAGGACGAAAAAAGGATCGAAGGCGAAGAAGCCGGCCCAAAGCCCGGCCCCGAAATCCTGGAGGGCATCGACGACATCCTTGGCGATTTGCTCGAATCCGGGAGTCCGGCCGCCCGCCCCGAGAAGCAAAGATCAACTGGTTCCCTGGCTCCCCGCACCCCCGTCAAGGTGCTGATAGTCGAGGATTCGACCTTTTTTTCCAAAAAACTCCAGAAAATGCTCGAATCCGACGGGTCCATCGAAGTGGTCTCCGTCGCCCGCAATGGAAAGGAAGCGCTCGAATTTCTCGGGTCCGGAAAGGACGTCGACCTGATCACCCTCGATGCGAATATGCCCATCATGCCCGGCAACACCGCCCTTAAGCATATCATGATCCAATACCGCATCCCTGTGATCATCATCAGCGCGCAGCAGCGGGATGCCATGCACAAGATTTTGAATTTCCTCCAACTGGGCGCAGTGGACTATGTGGCAAAGCCGACGATCCATGATAACCCCGTTTTGTATGGTTTAAACCTCATCAAACTCGTAAACGGCGCTGCGAAGGCCCGGGTTGCCCTCTTCAGGCGTTTGCGAACTCCGGATTATTCCGGGGAATTACTGACCGCAAAGCCCGCGGGGGCCGCCAAACGGAAAACGCTGGTAGTAACGGGGGCCGAAGGTGCGCACATGGACTGGCTTCGTCTGCCGCTCCGGCAATTGTGCGGTAATGGACCCGTTATCGGGCTTCAAAAGCTCGAATGCGGGCTGGCGCCCGAATTTGCCCGGTTCATAAGGGACAAGACCGGAGTGGCAACCGAATACCTGTCGGCGGCGCACCGGATAGCGCCCGGCAAATTATATCTGTCGGATGTGCGCCGGAAAGCCGGGTTCCGGTCCGGACCTGACGGGTCGCTCGAAGTGGAGGTTGACGGCTCGACCGCTTTAAACTGGGAAAATGGACTGGAATTTTGGCTCGAACGCATTGCCGACCAGGCAGGCGACGCCCTGTGCGTCTATTACATGTCGGGGGCCGGCCCGGCGCCCGAATCTCTTTTGACAAAATTATTCGACCGCGGGGTCATCCAGATTCTGGCCCCGCTCCAGTCGATGGTTTGCTCCGGGATGATAGACAGCATAGAACCTTATGCCGTGCATTGCCCCGGCCTTGTGCTCAATTCGAACCCCGAAGCTTTGACGGAGGTCTTGGAAACATAATGGTGCTCCCCGATAGTAGACCAACTTTGGCCCCGGTAAAGACGCTCATCGTAGACGACGCGGCTTTCATGCGCAAAACCGTCCAAAGAGTCCTCGGCGGCAGCGATTTGATAGAGGTTGTGGGAACGGCGTCCAACGGACTCGAATGCCTCGACAAAATCGACGAACAAAGGCCCGACGTCATAACTCTGGACATCGATATGCCGGTCATGAACGGTATTTCCGCCGTAAAAAATATTATGATACGCCACCAGATTCCCATAGTGATTATCAGCTCTTTGGTCCAGGACGGCTACTTCGCCTTCGAAGCCCTGAGGCTGGGCGTGATGGATTTTGTTCCCAAGCCCTCGAAGGTCGGAGCAGGGATGGATTTTGACCGGGAAGAAGAGCTCATCAGGCAGCGGGTCCTCATCGCGGCCACGATGCGGGTAAACCGCATACGCCGCGTCCGTTGCAGGCGCCTGCCGGCCCCCGGCGCCTCGGCACCGCTCGATCGCCCCAGCGGCATCACGGTCATAGGCACCACCCTTGCCGGACCCAATAACATCATGCACCTCGTTTCCGCTCTTCCCTTCAACTTCTCCGGCGCCATAATCGCCATCCAGGAGATTCACCCTCGAATTCTGGCCCCGTTCTGCTCATGCTTCAACCAGATCAGCCCGGTCGAAGTCGTCCCGGTGACTTCGGCAACGCCCCTTTTGCCCGGCAAAGTCTATATCGGCTCAACTTTTAGCGCCCTGAGCGTGGAAAACACGAGCGGCAGCCTGGAAATCCGCGTAACGCAAAACGGCCGCTTTCCTATAGATCGCCTCTTTGCGAGCGCCGCCCGTCACTTCGGCGAGCGTACCTGCGGTGTGCTTCTGACAGGAACCGGGACCGACGGTACGCAAGGATTGAGAACAATCAAGGAAGCAGGCGGGCTCACGATTGCACAGGAAACAACCAGTTGCCCCTTTCCGAACCTGGTGGAAAATGCCCTTCAAGAAGACCTCGTCGATGCAGTCCTCTCCACCCCCCAGATCGCCTCCCGCCTGAGCGCATGGCCCCCTTACCTTGCCCCGTACGAGCAGCAGTAATACAAGACCGAAAACGATCTCCAATACATCCTTATCTACCGCCCCTAAAAATTAGCCGCTTCTCTTGCCGCATCTCGTTACCGTTTTCCGGCTCGAAGCAACTTTGTGCTCTATGCCGTGCTCAAATCCCTCGCCGAGGGATCGAGGTGCCGGTACCCCTTTGAAGCTCTTAAAAAGTGATGGGGAGCGGCTTCGCCGCGGGCAAGTGCCCCCCACGACTCCGGATCGCGGGTCCTCCTCGGTGGTTTCATTGCCTGGGGAATACTACATGATTCATTCCAATGTCGGAGGGTTCAGGCGGGTGTGGAATTGAAAGCCCACGGGACGCGGACGATTTTACCAGACAGTCCCTGGTATCGATCAGCCGCCGTAAAGTCCGGCTTTCTCAAAGTAACGATTCAAATTCCTCCTGGGTAATCCGTGCTTGTTTGAGTATTTGCGCAAGAGTGGATCTCTTAATAGGACTGTGCGCCGGAACGGTCAGCTTAAGCACTTCCATCCGCGTGTGCTTTTGGAGTCGGATATGGCTTCCTCTCTGGCGGATGATGACCCACCCGTCCCGCTGAAGGGCTTTGATCACCTTTTCGTAGCCCAAGCTCGGGAGGCGGGTCATATTGCAATCTCGATGACCTCGACACCTGGAATCGAGGACAGATCGTCTTCAACAGGCTCAGATAAAGCCCGATGGCTTCTCTGATGTTCGCCAAAGCTTCGTCTCTCGTTTCACCCTCGCTTATGCAGCCGGGAAGGCTAGGCACGACGACAGTGTAACCGCCCTCATTGCTGGGCTCCAGTACTATTCGGACGTTCATCTTAAATTACCTCACTTTCGAGACCGTGCATTTCGCGGCGCCACTAACATTGTGGAGATTATACTATTGCCTCGCGGAAATGGCATCAGCTTTCCCAATCATTAAGACCCTGTTTGCTGACTGGTTTTGTTTGGTTCGACCTGTCACCCCTGAGGGATACTACGTGACTGAAACCACCGGGGACGCCCCGGGCGCACGTTTCCACACTACAACCACAGGGGGATACTACGTGATCCGGGACCATGTGGGATGGAGGCGGAAGCAACGAGCGGCTCAACGGATTTGTCCAGGGGGATATTCCATTTTCAAGACCTGCACCATGACCCCGCACCTTGTTAAATCATGCAAGCTCGAAAAGGGAATGCGGAACCTGGATCAGCAGGCTTTTTGAAAGCCAATAAACGCTTCTATAGCCGGGGGAGTTTTCGGTTGTCATTGTGAATCAGGCAGCTCTTGGTTGCACTTCACGTTTAATTGCTTCTCCACTTGCAATCTGAGTGCGCCTGATCTCGTAGGCGGTCTGAAGGTTCATCCAAAAATCCGGTGTCGTTCCAAAATATCGGGCCAGGCGCAAAGCCGTGTCGGCAGTGATGGAACGCCGTTCATTCAGGATGTCTGTGATTCTGTTTGGAGGCACGCCGAGCGCACGGCCGAATGCGTTTGCCGAAAGCCCCAACTCATCGAGTTCTTGTTTCAAAATCTCACCGGGATGAATAGGACGCATGCCGTTTTGCATGGTGATCTCCTTCTTCAATGGTAATCAGCGATTTCTACGTTGTGCGGGCCATCTTCATGCCACTCGAAACATATCCGCCACTGCTGGTTGATGCGGATGCTGTGTTGGCCCTTCCTATCTCCCGAAAGGGCTTCGAAGCGATTGCTCGGAAGGAGCATCAAATCCTCAATTGCCGTAGCGCTATCCAGAATTTGCATCCGTCGTTCCGCTTGTTTCTGGAAGGCCTGAAATCTTCTTACATTCCGGCCCTCGTACAACGCCTCTGTGTCCTTATCATGAAACGAGCGGATCATAGCGCCTGCCTTGGAATATGTTACATAATATGTAACGCGTATCAGCGCTGGAAGTCAATCGGAGAAATCCCCCGCTCCAATGATTTCGGAGCCGGTTTCTTTCCGGCCGCAAGGAGTCGTTGACGGCAGGCCTTGACGACCGGATTGGGATGAGCCGTGGGATGGCTCGATCAGGTATTGAAAATGGAATTTTATCCTAAGCTCTTTTCACATCGGTTGCTTGCCGTCTGCCTGTGACTCCTCCGGGGGATACTACGTGATTGAGTACACGCCAAGAATTATAACATTTTTCGAATGGGGATTGTCTCGCTATTCCGACTTTCACCTAACGTTCACTTCATCCATTCAAGTCCACCTTCAATGAAAAGACCACATCATGTTCCATCCACTATTCTTTCACCACAGCTTTCCACCGCATTGCCATGATGTTCTTTCGGACGCCATGGCTCTTGCCGCCGTTTTCAAAGTCGAACAGGACCTTCAAGGGGCTTGGAAGGAAGAGCGGGAACGGCAGAGCCAGTCGGAGGTTGAATGGGTTCCTGAAGAGGGTAGAAGGGACCCGCTCCGAATCTAGAGGATGGATTGAGACAAAGAATTCTTGCAATACCTTTCGAACCTTTTGAATCTTCTAAGTAACTCCTTGCACGGCAAGGAGTTACTTAGAAGTTATCACTTAGCGGGCGCTTCGT
>CAWEZA010000076.1:0-28538 GCA_963813125.1 uncultured delta proteobacterium
GCGTAACGTCAAAGAAGTTCGCGGGGAGGTTCTCTCGGATACACGGGAGTTTCGGGAGATTCACCCCGAGGGTAAGTCCTCCAAGGATTCGTCCCCGCTCCAGGTCAAGGAGGTGCGCGTTGACGGAAGACGATACATCGTGTGCCTCAATCCGAAACAGGCCAGGAAGGATCGGGCCGACCGGGAGGCCATTTTGGCCTCTCTTGAGGAGCAACTCAAGAAAGGAGACAAAAGCCTGGTTGGCAATCGCGGATTCAGGCGCTACATCAAGAGCGAGAAGGACGCTTTTTCCATAGACCGCGAAAAAGTCGAGGAGGAATCCCGTTTTGACGGTAGATGGGTACTCACCACCAATACCAAACTGCGCGCGGATGAAGTGGCCCTGAAATACAAGGAACTCTGGATGGTGGAGCATACTTTCAGGAGCATGAAATCACTTCTTGATACCCGGCCGGTCTATCATCGCCTGGATGAAACCATAAGAGGCCATGTCTTTTGCAGCTTTCTCGCCCTCATGCTCAAAAAGGAACTCTACCGGCGTCTGGAGGGATCGGGGCACAGCTTCGAGTGGGCGGAAATCAAACAAGACCTCAAAGCCCTCACCGAAACGGTGATCGAAGAAGACGGGAAACGCCTGGCTTTGCGCAGCCAGTGCAAGGGTACCTGCGGCAAAGTGTTCCAATCCGTAGGCGTGGCGATTCCTCCAACCATCCGCGAAATCTGATTCCGTTTTCAAAGAGCAGAAATGTAGTGCCAAAAAAGTCAAGTGCCTATCTATATCATTGAAGTTACTGAATAAGTTTTACTGTACTGTAGAAGATGAGCCACGACAGGTGTGCGACTTGTATATTCCGACTCTTTATAGCATACTTTTTTCAACCTCAGCCGCGTAACAGAGGTTTTTTGGGGGACAAAGAACCGGCCTGAAAATGCGGTTTGGATGCGAGCGACTGACGTTGATGGACTAATTCCGGATAAAGACGCACGGGCCATTCGACTTATGCCGGAGGTCCGGCGGGTAGTACGCGGAGCGGAAAGGAAACTTAGATCAATTTTCCTCGTGACTGTAAAGACCGGTCTCCTGTGGTTGTGGGGCATAGCCTTATGTCAAGAAAGCTCTTTCGAGTGGAAACCTGGATTTTCTTCGGGATCTGGCTCTTCTTAATGCTCTTTGGGCGCAGCAAGCTCTTTCACGACCCCGGGACCTTCTGGCATATTGTTGTAGGTGAGCGTATCCTTTCGACCGGAAGGCTTATCTATAAAGATGCCTTCAGTTTTACTCGCTTTGGGCATCCCTGGATTGCCCAGGAATGGCTCGGTGAGCTGATCATGGCGCTCATTCATCGCATAGCCGGTTTCGACAGCCTTCTGCTCGCCGCAGCAACGCTGCTCGCATCTTTTTATACCTGGATAGCGAATCGCCTTCTGCGAGCAGGCATTCATCCCCTGCCGGCAATATTCATCACGGCCGTTACCATAGCCGCAAGCAGTTATAATTTTCTTATACGTCCGCTACTGGCGACCATCGTATTTATGGGCATCACCCTGGCCATGCTCGCGGATTTAGAGACTGGGCGCTCATCCCTTCGCAGACTGTTTTGGCTCATTGCGCTTTTCGTTTTTTGGGCCAACATCCACGGTGGGTATCTGGGGGGGATGGGCACGCTCCTCTTGGTGGTTGGCGGCTGGATTTCCATGTGGCTTTTGGGAAGGGACAGTGCCGTATCCGGAATGAGGCAGGCATCAGCCCTGATTGCCCTGGTAATTCTTTGCGGATTTGCCGGGCTTGTCAGCCCCTACACTATTGCGTTGCCCAAGGCCTGGTATTCCATAATGAATTCGCCGGCGATCGCCGGGCACATTATGGAGCATATGCCGCTTTGGACTTCCAATACCACAATGGCCATAGTGCTGCCTGCCGCTCTGTTTTATCTTGCAGCGCTAGCAGGAGTCTTTCCGATGTGGCCCCGCATTACATGGCTCATTCCGCTTGCCTGGCTGGGCCTGGGCTTAGCCAGGCTCCGGTTTGCCCCTCTTTTCGCCACTACCTTTGCGATCGCAATCCGGGACATGCTGCCAAACGTCAGGTGGTTCAACTGGCTATCGCGCAAAGGTAGCGAGCTTTGCAGATTTCGTGGCCAGAACGAAATTGGCGGCAAGATGATGCTCACTAACTTTATTGTCCCTTTTATGGTCATCGCCCTGATCCTCACGTTTCAGGCCGGCGAAATCAGCGCGCCAGTGGTTGGAGGCGGCTGGGCCAAAATAGATCCAAATGATTGGCCGGTCGCAATGTTGGGGGAACTTAAAGCTATCGAGGCGGGAAATCCGGGCGGGACCAGGATTTTTAACGATATGGTCTACGGGGGGTTTCTCATCTATTATGCTCCGCGTCTCAGGGTTTTCATCGATGACCGCTGCGAGCTTTACGGCGACAAAGGCATATCTGAGTACCTCGGCCTCATGGAAGACCCGGAAAAGACAGGGTCGCTCGCACTGAGATT
Source organism: uncultured delta proteobacterium (assembly GCA_963813125.1). Taxonomy (GTDB): domain Bacteria; phylum Desulfobacterota; class Syntrophobacteria; order Syntrophobacterales; family Syntrophobacteraceae; genus SbD1. The sequence continues at coordinate 2,505 of CAWEZA010000076.1, forward strand.
TGGATTCAAATATGCCCTGGTTCAGAACTCATCTTCCTTTGATCAATACTTTAGCAAGTCTAAAGATTGGTGTCTGATCAAGAGAAAAGACTGCGCAGCACTTTACAAACGGGTCTCCACATCCCTTTTGCAGCCTGGAGTAACGCGCGGCGAAAAAATAATTTGCCCTTGAGTGGGCGACCTGCTCCTTTTTTAGAAAGCACGCCGGGACTTCTTTGTTGGGAATACCGTAGGGAGTAAGAATTATGTTTTGCCTGGAAGTGGAGCGGGAGACGGGATTCGAACCCGCGACCCTCAGCTTGGAAGGCTGATGCTCTAGCCAACTGAGCTACTCCCGCTCAAGGGATGGTATTTAACACAAAAAACCGCGAGTTTTAAGCCTAAAATTTACCCGGTCCAAAGATTTGCCTCGACTGTGCGCTAAACGATGCCATTACCGGTCACCTCTTTTGCTTCGGCCCTTCGAGCACTACTTTGTCCACACCGTCTTTTTCGGCCAGCAAAACATTGACCTGCTCCTCGGGGCTGGTTTCCAGGGCAACGCCAACAAACTGACTGCAAATTGGCAATTCCCGATGGTCCCTGTCCACCAGCACCGCTACCTGGACCCTCATTGGGCGGCCGTAGTCGATGAGAGCGTCAAGCGCCGCTCGGATGGTCCTGCCGGTAAAGAGCACATCGTCAATAAGCACGACTTCCAGATCATCTATTCGGAACGGCAGATTGGTTCCCTTGATCACTGGCTGAGTGTGCAGGCGGGTCCAGTCGTCCCTGTAGAGAGTGATATCGAGCGAACCGAGAGGTACAGGAGCGCCAAGCCTGACTGATATTATCTGCGCTATCCTGCTGGCGAGGAAAACGCCGCCGGTGTGAATACCCACCAGTGCAAGCCTGCGCGGGTCCCTGCTGGATGCTATTATCTCCGCCGAGAGGCGCTCTAGCGCGGCCTGAATCTCCCCTGCTTCCATTATAACGCGACCGTCGACGTATCCCATGTCATGCCCGCCTTTGAAAGCGAAGATCTAAAACATGAAAGGCGCCTTTCGGCGCCCAAATCAGCCTCTGGCTGCCTTGAGAACGAGAAATCCCCAGACCTTTTACCATAGCAATTTTTTCAAAATATGTCAATAGATAAGCCTAGCATGCACAAAAACACAAGGGCGGACTGCGGCCGTCAGCGCCGACTTGTTTAGATAGAATGCGCGGCCACGATATCGAACTGCGGTAAATATGGTTAGTCGAGGAAGAGAGTGTTTTAAGCACATTAATATCGGCAACCGTAAGGACGTATTTGTTCGGGGGCCAGGAATTTCACGATTGACATGGTGATGGTGCCGGGTATGCAAGGAAACCTTGTTGTGAAGATCCCGTGGAGTTTGTCATCTGGAAATGTCGTTCTCGCGAATCCTACCGCGCCGGCCCGGTTAAAAAAATAGAATATAGACTGCGGCCTGATCTTCCGGCGTCGATAAAGAGGGTTAACGGACCAGAGGGGGATCGGGGGTTGATCATAGCGGCCGAGCTTCTTATCTTAGAACAGAAATGCGTTATTGAATCGATATTTCGGGGGAAAACCCATGGCGTCATTTGAATACGAAAGAAGAGTAATCAAGGTGGATGCGGAAGGCTACCTGGAAAAGTTCGAGGACTGGGACGAGGGGGTGGCCTGCGCCCTGGCCGACAGGGAGGGTGTCAGCAAGGAGTGCCCCCTTGGTGAGGAACAGATGGAAATATTGAGATTCATCCGGCAGTACTACAAAAAGTTCAGCGCAGTCCCGGTAGTTCGCGCCGTGTGTGTCAATGTGCATCAGCCGGGGAAATGCGAATACATTCAATTTCCCGATCCGATAATTGCCTGTAAAATCGCCGGAGTTCCTAAATTAAGTACCGGCTACCCTCTAATGTGATCAGTTTGTGGGTTTTCTCCCATGGGGGATAGTAGGCAAAAGAGCGGGCATGCATGTTCCGGGCAGCAGATGAGAAATGAACATGGACAGTTTATCCAATGCAGCACATGAAGGATTGCTTTCGCCAGGGGGGGATCTCCATGCTAAAAGTTAAACCCTTTGTTTCGATTTCTGTTTTGAGTTTTTCGGTTATCCTCGCATCCGTGCTCATGGCCGGGGCCGCTTTTGCTCAATGCACGTGGGTGGAGGGTCTGAGCGCAGTGCAGTTGTTTAACAACGTCAACGACTATAACTGGATGGGAACATGGAATCCTCGTTTTGACGCGGATTGGGCGGCGCATTACGGCGGTTGCGCGCAGAGCTGTTCGATGCGAGCAAAGACCGCTTCGGCCGCAAGCGACCCAGACCCGTCCACGCGGCCGGGCGTAAGCAACGCGATTCGAAACGACACCTGTCCTTCCGTGTACGACATAAACTGCGACTGTTGCACGGCCGGCGCTGGTCAGTGCCACATCCCCGGCGGTTGCAGTAGCGCGCCCGGCATCCGTTGCTGCGGTTCATAAAGGAATTCGTCTAAAAAAGGTACTTTTTCCCGATCGTGAAACTTTTGTCCCCAAACGGTTCTTTTATGGAAAGTTCCACACTGGGTATCGCATCATCGAACAGGAGATTTTGAAGGCCCGCAAGAGTGTAGCTGTCTGCGGGTCTTCCATCCACCCAGGTGATCTTGTCTCCTTGAGCGAGTCCCATGTTTCCGGCAGGCGAGGGCCGCCAGACCCCTGAGACAAAGGTCTGTCCCGCGTAATCCCGACTTATGGCTATACCGGTACTGAACAGGTTGTCCATTCGCCTTCCGCCTTCAGCCGGAACGAGGAGCATCTGCTGTGCGGGATAATCGATGGTTACAGTGAAGTTTGACAGCAGCCCGTAACCGATTAGCGCGTATGTTTGTCCCGACTGCGAATTGGCTATTGCTTTTGCGATTTTTAGCGGCCCTATGCTCAGGCCTTTCAGGCGAACCATCCGGGCCTTATCCATGTTGCCAAAATTTCCGCTTCCCATAGCCCCGTCTCCATTTATCCGCGCATCGATATTCGTCTTGTCCACAAATACGTCCGGAATCGACAGGGGATCATAGAGGCCCGTGTCCACCGACGCCATGAACCGGGAGTCTCCGCACCCGACTTCGACCGTAGGGACAAACGCATTTTTTAAATCCACACCGATTTTGACAATGGTCCCGCCAGCAATGGGAACGATGGGCGCCGTATCGTCAGAAAGAGTGAGAAGCTTTTTTCGATAATCGATCCTGACCTTGAAAAAGCGAAGGAAATTGGATCCGATAAAGCCGTCCACGCTTATTCCCGCCCGTTGCCTGAAGTGCGGGTCGAAAACGACCGCTGAAATATCCTTGACCCCAAAGGCACCAAGGGCTAGGCGCTTCAACCGGGTTACACAAACATTCCCTCCAGCGCCGGTTGCTCCCCTTGCCCTGCATGTTCCCTGCATTTGGAGTCCAAGCCGACCGGCGAGGCGCTCGCTTACCGCGGTAATGGAACCGGTATCCAGGACGAACGTATAGTCCGGGCCCGAGCCGTCTACACTGCCTTTTACGATAATCAGATGACCGACCATTTCGAAAGGTATGGTTTCCTTTACGCACGCACGGACATCGGCTTGCCCTGAAGAAAGAAGAGAAAAAACGGGGCTGCAGAACAGCAGGCCGTAAAGGTGACCAGTGCGCAAATGAGCGCGAGGAAAAAACGAATCTTTTTCACAATATGACTCCAAAATCTGTAATAAGGGGGATTATTTGAACCAGTTCTTCTTCGATCCGTCCACTAGTTCGCGCCCTTCGCCCGGAAATACCATGCAGTCCGGGGTGGTTGTGGGACCGCCGGACCTTGGCCAGACACCCGGCACAGGTTCGGGGCCCTCCAGGGCGGTCGCGGGCGGATCGGTATCGACAAGCGCAGGGAAGGCGCCAAGGTCCGCACCGGGGACCGAAGCGCTGAATTCTATCGGAATTCCGTTGGGGTCGAAGGAGTAGACCGAGTAAATGATGCCGTGATCGATCACATCTGAAACCCAGAAACCGGCCGCATCCAGGGTTTCCCTAAGGGCACAAAGTGAGTCGATGCTTTCGACGGCAAATGAGACGTGGTCAAAGATCATGGGGCCGGACACCGGCACTCCGTGGTCCTTTTCAGCTACGGGTTCGACATCTGGCCACTCAAAAAAGACAATATAATTTTGCGGAGAAATTTCGAAAAAGTAGAGTTTATACCCCTTTTTTCCGAGCCCTCCCACCAGTCTCATGCCCAGCAGATCGCGCCAAAAACGGATGGTGATCTCAATGTTCCGGGTAGCCATTGCCAAGTGATGAATGGATTTTAGCCCAAACAAATTTTAGCTCCTTGTGAGTACCTTTATGCATTAATTTGACGAAAAAGTCACCCCCCCCTCGACAGTGGCGTGGTAGCGTGATGTAGGCCGGAGCGGGGGGGATTTCGTTAAAAAAAGGGGGAAAGCCTCCATTGCCGTCCCCTTTCAGCGGGGATAATCGATGAACCAGGCAGCCCGGGCAAAGGGGCGATTAGCTGTTGAAATCCTTTCTGGTTCGTGCTATTGGAGCGGTCGAAATGATTGCTGTCAAGGGCGCCGGCTGACAAATAACCTTGAAAATGTCCGGTGTTGGCGGTATCGATAACGGGGGATATCTTGATGGTTCCCGCCGCTCCTTCTCGGCATTCATGGTGGCTATCTCAGCAAAATATCTTGATTTTTTATTGACCTTTCGGGGTGGCCAAGTTAAATCAATTTCGTTTTACAATCGAAGGCGCACGTTGATCGAAACCCCCTCGAACCGGCAGATTTGGGGAGGGGGGCTTCGGGACTGTTCATTCGCGCAGGTGCGCAGATGTGCGGCGACGCCTCATCATAGCCTGCTTCCCGCCTTGCGGGAGGCTAGGGGTAAGATATGGGAATAGAGCACCATCTTCGCAAGCACAAAGAAGAAATCAGCCAAAAATGGTTTGATTTACTGACCTGTACGTACCCGCTGGAAAGCGTTCGGCTGCTCAAAAATGAGAGCAACCAGTTCGCCAATCCTGTTGGACACACATTTAAGGCGGCAATTGCCGAAATACTCGATGAATTTTTGGGTGAGAGCCGGGCCGAGGCGCTCGGGCCGCTTCTCGACAAGATAATAAGGGTTCGCGCCGTGCAGAGTTTTTCACCGTCGGCAGCTTTGGCCTTTATTTTTGGTTTGAAGGCGATAGCCGAGGGAGTTCTCGAAGAGGAACTGGCCGAGGGTGCGGCCGGGATGAATGATTTGCGCGAGTTCGAGCGCAAAGTCGAGGGTCTGGGCCTTCTGGCTTTCGACGTCTACACAAGCTGCAGAGAAGACTTGTTCAATGGCAAGATTAATGAAATAAAGAACAATACCCGCAGGCTTCTCGAAAGGGCGCAATTAATAATTGGCGATTAGTGCGGTGAGAAATCGGCGGTGAGCGGTGGAGGGAAGAATTACGCCCCTGAATCGTTGTTGGCTTTTTTCAGCGGCCGGGAGGAAGTTTTTAAACAGTGAACGGTGGATAGCGTTTGGGTGCGTGTTTGCTGTTCGCTATTTTCAGGAGGTTTGGTAAATGGGCATCAAGTTTTCCCTAGCAGCAGTCTTTGGGCTCGTTTTGGCTGCTTATCTCGGAGTCAGTGCGGCCGGGCTCTATCATTTCTTCGGCGTGAGCTTGCCGTACATTGCAATTTTTCTGTTTTTAGGCGGAGTCGTTTTCAGGGTGCTCAAGTGGGCGCGCTCGCCGGTCCCTTTCCGGATCCCCACGACTGCCGGTCAGGAGAAGTCGCTGCCCTGGATCAAGCACGACAGGCTCGACAATCCTTCCACCAAGGTGGAGACTGTCGGCAGGATGGTCCTGGAAGTTCTTTTTTTCCGCTCGCTTTTCAGGAATACGAAATTCGAAATTGAAAAGGGACCCCGGATTTTCTACCAGTGGGAGAAGTGGCTGTGGCTTGCCGCTCTTGCATTTCACTACTGCTTTCTGGTGATCCTGATCAGGCATCTTCGGTTTTTCACCGAGCCGGTGCCATTTTTCGTCCAGGGGATTGAAAGACTCGACGGTTTCTTCCAGGTCGGGCTTCCGGGGATATATATATCCGACGGAATATTCATGCTTGCGGTTACATACCTGATTATCAGGAGGTTGATTATTCCGCAGGTTAAGTATATCTCGCTTCCGCAGGACTATTTCCCGCTTTTTCTGCTGTTCGCCATCGGTACAACGGGCATTCTTACCCGCTATGTCTTAAAGGTTGACCTGATCAAGGTAAAGACTCTCGCCATGGGGCTTATCTCCTTTCATCCCGTCGTACCTGCCGGGATCGGGGTGATTTTCTTCATTCATCTTGCTTTGGTGAGTACGCTTTTTGCTTATTTTCCATTCAGCAAGCTTATGCACGCCGGCGGCATTTTCCTTAGCCCGACCCGAAATCTTCCAAACGACAACCGGATCAGGCGTCATATAAATCCGTGGAACTACCCGGTTAAAGTCCATACTTACGCTGAATACGAGGACCACTTCAGGGCAAAGATGGTCGAAGCCGGGCTGCCTGTTGAAAAAGAACTGGAGGAAGCTCCGCCTGTTACGGCCAACCCGTAACTTTGCGACTCCGCCCTCCTCCCTGGAATGTATGGGCGATTTTGTGGAGTTTTAGGTCCCGATCAGACCTATTTTGGCCTATATCCCTTTTTAGGAGTCAGATAAGCAATGGCTAAGGTCCCCAAACCAAGCGAACTCATACTGGAGCATCAATTCCCCCAAACGGGGTGGATGGACACGCCGGCGGTTTTCAGGCCTGGAAATTTCAGCTATCCAGGAAAGGCAAAGAACCTGAAAGTCCTCGGGCTGGCAAACCCCAGGGAATGGTCTCCGACTCGACGATGACTGGAAACTGCCTTCGGACTGGAAAAAGATTCTGCTCGAAGGGTTGCGGGAACGGCTCGACAAGTACCGCACGCTCAAGGTTTTTATGGATATATGCGTACGATGCGGCGCATGCGCCGACAAGTGCCATTTCTACCTGGGGTCGGGCGACCCGAAGAACATGCCCGTGCTGAGGGCGGAGTTGCTGAGGTCCGTTTACCGCAAGGAATTTTCGCTTGCCGGCAAGCTCATGGGCAAGATGGTGGGCGCCCGGGACCTCACTGAAGACGTGGTAAAAGAATGGTTCATGTACTTTTTCCAGTGCACCGAATGCCGCCGCTGCTCGCTTTTCTGCCCATACGGAATCGACACGGCGGAGTTTACGCTCATCGGGCGGGAACTCTTGAACCTTATCGGCTGCAACATCGACTGGATCGTCGGGCCGGCGGCCAATTGCTACCAGACGGGAAACCATCTGGGGATTCAGCCGCACGCTTTCAAGGACATGCTTGAATTTTTTGTCGATGAAATCGAGGCTGTAAACGGCATACGGATTGAGCCCACCTTCAACCGCAAGGGGGCAGAGATCCTTTTCCTCACCCCTTCGGGCGACGTTTTCGCCGATCCCGGCACTTACACTCTCATGGGCTATCTCATGCTTTTCCACGAGATAGGGCTCGATTATACCTGGAGCACCTACGCTTCGGAGGGCGGCAACTTTGGCTTTTTCACCTCCCACGAGATGATGAAGCGGCTTAACTCCAAGATGTACGCGGAAGCCAAAAGGCTTGGGGTAAAATACATAATCGGCGGCGAGTGCGGGCACATGTGGCGGGTCGTAAACCAGTATATGGATACGGTAAACGGTCCCGCGGACTTTTTGGAAGTGCCCGTATCCCCGATTACCGGAACCAGATTCGATAACGCCGCTTCGACCAAGATGATCCACATCGTGGAGTTTACCGCCGACCTGATCAAGAACGAGAAGCTGAAGCTTGACCCGAGCCGGAACGACAACCTCGTGGTCACCTACCACGATTCCTGCAACACGGCGCGCGGGATGGGCTTTTTAGACGAGCCTCGCTACGTGCTAAACGCCGTCTGCAACAAGTTTCACGAGATGCCGCCCAACACCATCCGCGAGCAGACTTTCTGCTGCGGGTCGGGGTCCGGTTTGAATAACGACGAATTCATGGAAATGCGGATGCGCGGCGGGTTGCCAAGGGCCAATGCCGTTCGCCACGTCCACGATAAGTTCGGTGTAAACACCCTTTCAACCATTTGCGCCATTGACCGGGCTGTGCTTCCCACCCTCATGAATTACTGGGTCCCTGATGTTACAGTGTACGGACTTCACGAACTGGTGGGCAATGCGATGGTGATGGAAGGCGAAACCGAGAGGACCACCGACCTGCGCGGCGAACCTCTGCCGGGAATGGAGGATAACGAGAATGAAGATATATGATGGGAAATATATCCTAATCGGCCTGCTCGTTTTTGTCGGTCTGGCGACTTTCCCGATATGGTTCGACCACGGGAAAGCCGTTGCGCCGGCCGACCCCAGCCTCAAAACTCCGGTCATAGACGGCATGATGGTGAAGCACTGCATTCTGCCCAAGGACCAGATGATCACGGAGCATATGAAGCTTTTGAACGTATGGAGAACCGAGGTTGTTCGAGACGGCAAAAGAGTCTATGTGGCGCCAAACGGCGAGAAGTATGAGATGAGCCTCGAGACCGAGTGTTTCCGGTGCCATTCGAACAAAGCGGAGTTCTGCGACAGGTGTCACAATTTTGCCGGCTTGGATAAGGCGAGCGACCCCTACTGCTTCAGTTGTCACGTTGTTCCAAGCGAGAAAAAGCCTGGCGCCGCGGCAGTCGCTATGGTCGACAAGGAGAGCAAGTAATGGAGACGAGCAGAAGGAATATTCTGAAAATCGGGGGGCTTTGCGCACTTGGTTTGAGTTCTGTCGAAGTGGCCGAAGCGTTTGCCAAATCTCAGACGACCAGATTTCTGACGAACCCCAAGGCTGGGACCGCCAACAGATGGGCCATGGCGATCGATGTGAAAAAATGCTGGGAAAAAGAAGACAAGTCCGGCTGCAAGGACTGCATCCTGGCCTGCGACCTGGCGCACAATGTCCCTGACATCCCTGTCGAAAGGCAGGCGGTCAAGTGGATCTGGAACGAAAAGTACGAAACCGCCTTTCCCGACGCGGAAAGCGCCATGCAGCCCCAGGAAGTTAAAGACAAGCCTTTCATGGTTCTTTGCAATCACTGTCTGGATGCTCCATGCGTGAGGGTGTGCCCCACCCAGGCCACCTATAAGTACCCCGACGGAATCACCATGATGGACTTCCACCGCTGCATCGGATGCAGGTACTGCATGGCTGCCTGTCCGTACGGGGCGAGGAGTTTTAACTGGAGGGACCCCCGTCCTTATATAAAGAATATCAATCCTGACTTCCCGACGAGGGACCGAGGGGTTGTGGAGAAGTGCGATTTTTGCGTTGAGCGTCTGGCAGTCGGGAAGATTCCGGCCTGCGTTGAGGCTTGCAAGTCCAAGGCGCTGATTTTCGGGGACCTCGACGATCCGAACTCTGAACTGCGAAAGGTCCTTTCTTCGCGCTTTTCGATTCAACGAAAACCCGAACTCGGGACAAAGCCCGGCGTTTACTATCTGATCTGAGGCTAAAGTAGTCAAAGGAGACTTGGATATGCTTGAAAGAGCACTTACCGGAAGCGATAAATACAAAAGACTACTGGGGGGCCTTGCAATCCTGATTGGGCTTGGCTTTGCTGCCTATCTCACTCAGTGGGAGCACGGCCTCATGATTACCGGGATGGGCAGGGACGTTTCCTGGGGACTCTATATCGCCCAGTTTACTTTCCTTGTTGGCGTCGCCGCCTCAGCTGTCATGGTGGTGCTTCCCTACTACATTCACGATGTGAAGGTGTTCGGTAAAATTACGATCCTGGGCGAATTTCTGGCCATTGCCTCGGTCATCATGTGCCTTCTGTTCATCATGGCAGACCTTGGCAAGCCTATGAGGGTTTTGAATGTTTTGCTCTACCCGACGTTCAATTCGATCTTGTTTTGGGACATGCTTGTTTTGAATGGCTACCTGATCCTGAATGTGCTTATCGGCTGGAACGTCCTGGAAGCGGAGCGGAAAGGGACTCATTATCCGAAATGGGTAAAGCCGCTGATCTACCTTTCGATTCCCTGGGCAGTGAGCATTCACACGGTAACTGCCTTTCTGATCTGCGGTCTTCCGGGAAGAGAGTTCTGGCTTACCGCCATTATGGCCGCGCGCTTCCTCGCCTCGGCTTTCTGTTCCGGTCCGGCGCTTCTGATTTTGCTGGCGCTTATTGTTAGAAAATACACCAAATTCGATCCCGGAAAAGAAGCTATCAACAAGCTGCTGACGGTTATAACCTACGCCATGCTGATAAGTGTTTTCTTCGTGATTCTGGAAATCTTCTCCGCCTTTTACAGCAATATTCCGAGCCACATGGAAACCTTGAAGTATCTCTTCATGGGAGTTGACGGTAAGCACGCGCTTGTTCCTTTCATGTGGCTTTTCGCCATCTTGGCGATCGCCGGCGTTGCGCTGCTTCTGCACCCCAATGTGCGCAAGGATGAAAGGCTGCTCGTTGCCGCCTGCTGCTGCGTTTTCTTTTCGATGTATCTCGACAAGGGCGTTGGGCTGATCGTTGGCGGTTTCATTCCCAACATGTTTGGAGAGATTCACCAGTATGCGCCGACCGTGCCGGAGTTGATGATCACAATCGGTATATGGTCCACCGGGTTTTTCATATTGACTGTGCTCTACAAGATTGCGGTTTCGGTTAAAGAAGAGATTCACGGGGTGGTTGAGAAAGAAGAGGTTCCAGGGGTAGTGATGGGAAAGTAGCAAGGAAAGCTTTCCTGGAACTGTTTGTAAGTCCAGCTTCATTTTTGGGCTGGAGCGATGATTGTTGAGATATTTGGGCCCGTGCCGTATTATTCGGTTCGGGCCTTTTTCGTGAGCGGCTTTAGAGTTAACCTGCCGTTTAATAGACGACAGGGAGCAGGGGAATTTTAGCCGTCCTGGCTTTTACTCACCCGAGAAGGAGTTGTGAAATGAGCGGTGGAAGTAATCGCATATGTCCCGTTAAACATGCCGCAAGCCTTGATAATGTGGTCCGCAGGCGGCTGCATGACCCCTGGAAGATACTTTCCCCGTATGTGAAAAGTGCTATGACGGTCCTAGACATTGGTTGCGGGCCCGGTTTTTTCTCCATCGCCCTGGCTGAGATGGTCGGTGAATCGGGTAAGGTTATTGCGTTGGATGTACAGGACGGCATGCTCGAAAAACTTGAGAAAAAGATTCGGGGAAGCGGAGTGGAGAAAAGGATAGAACTCCACAAATGCGAAAAAGACAGCCTTGGTGTTTGTGAACGAACAGATTTTGCGCTAGCGTTCTACGTGGTGCACGAAATGACGGATCAGGACAGGGCCTTCAGGGAGATATGGTCGATATTGAAACCAGCGGGGCAGATTCTGGTTGCGGAGCCAACGTTTGGGCACGTCTCGAAGAAGGCTTTTGCCGGCATGATCGACAAGACTCGAAGACTTGGTTTCGAGCTTGTCGATCAACCGAAGATATTTTTCAGCAGGACTGCGCTCTTAAGACGCGGATAAAGTCAATGCAAGGGGGTTGCCCGACGAGCATAGGGGAAATTAAAATCCCCCCTGACCCCCCTTTAGAAAAGGGGGGAAATTGAACGCGTCAGGCAGGCCCTGCGAGGCTGTCGACAGGCCTTGCGCCGCTGAAAGGATTCTTGATAACGATGGTCGCTTCGCGACTTGGAGATACCGATACAATATGAACTGGAACACCGGACATCCGTTCGATTGCGCTTAAGTAGTTCCGGGCATTTTGAGGCAGATCGGACCATTCGCGCACGTTGGCGATATCTTCGCTCCAGCCGGGGAATTCTTCCAGGACCGGCTCGCAATTTTGCAGGTCGCCCAGTTCGGGGGGCACCACATCAATTGTGCGGCCTCGGCATTTGTATGCGACGGCGATTTTTAGCACCGGAATTGCGGTGAGTACGTCAAGCTTGGTCACAGCCAGGCCGCAGAGGCCATTTAACCTTACAGAGCTTTTTAACGCTACCATGTCAAGCCACCCGCAACGACGCGGTCTTCCGGTAGTGGCCCCGAATTCTCCGCCCACCGAACGCATGAGTTCCCCGGTTTCATCGAGAAGCTCGGATGGGAACGGACCGCCTCCAACGCGAGTGGTGTATGCCTTGACCACCCCGATCACGCTGTCTATGCGGGTGGGGCCAATTCCAGCACCGCAGCAGGCATTGCCGGCAACGGTGTTAGACGAGGTGACGTAAGGGTAGGTGCCGTGGTCGATGTCAAGAAGCGTGCCCTGGGCACCTTCGAAAAGGATGTTGCGGCCAGCGTCACAGGCAAGCTGGAGCTGCAAAGATACATTGCCGGCAAAAGGCTTGAGTTTTTCGCCGTAAGCGAGATACTCATCCATGATCTTGGCGTGATCGAGCGGCTTATCGCCCAGGAAGTTTTCGAGAATGAAATTCTTCTCTTCGAGATTTACTGCGAGCTTCTCGGAAAGGGAAGCAGGGTCGAACAGATCGTGCACCCGTATTCCGTTTCTGCCCACCTTGTCCTCGTAGCACGGGCCTATCCCACGACCGGTGGTTCCGATGGCTGTCTTGCCCTTTTTCTTTTCCCTGGCAAGGTCCAGAGCCCGGTGGTAGGGCATGATGACATGGGTATAGAGGCTTATCTGAAGGCTGTCGGGCGTGACGCTCATACCGGCCTTCCCCAGCCGGTCCATTTCTTCGAGCAGCACGCCGGGGTCCAGGACCACTCCGTTTGCGATCATGCACTTCTTGCCTTTGTGGAGAATACCGGACGGGATGAGGTGGAAGATATGCTTTTCCCCTTTTACTACCAGGGTGTGGCCGGCGTTGTTTCCGCCCTGGAACCTTACGATGAAGTCGGCCTGCTCGGAAAGCAAATCGACTATTTTGCCTTTACCTTCATCACCCCACTGGGCACCCACTATGATAACGTTAGCCATGTCTTTTTCTTTCCATCAGCGAAAAATCGCAGGCCGCGCCGGCGCAAAGCGTCGAGAAGTTGCCTCTGGCAGGTCCGCAAGGCTGCTGTTATAAGGTACTTAGTCCGGAATTTTCAATCAAACCTCGAAGGAACGGATAGGCCGGTCAGGATTCATAACGCCGGATTTTCCCCATACGTGTAGCGGAATTTGATGCTGGTGTCAAGCTCTGGGAACCGCTCCCTCAAAGGAGGGAAACGGCCCGTTATTCGACCTCTCGCACCTCTATGCGGCGCGCACGGCATCCATGAGAACTTTTGGGCACGCTTATCCTGAGCACCCCCTTTTTGAACTCAGCCTGGATTGCCTCCTCATCGACCGGGCAGGGGAATTTGAAAACCCTGGAAAACGCGCCCTTTAGTCTCTCGACGCGCACTGTTTCCCCTTGCGGCAGATCGTTTTTCCTGATCCCCGAAACCCAAAGCCGGCCGTCTTTGCATTCGACTTCGATGTCGTGTTCCATGACCCCGGGAAGGTCCAGGCAATACACAAGCTCTGTTCCCGTGTCCACAATGTCGCCAAGAGGGAGCCATTCATCTTCTCCGCGGGTCCTGTCCCGCGGGTCGGCTCCCGGGTCAAAGCTCCGAGTGAAGATGTCTTCCATTCGTTCCTTCATGGCCTTCAGTTCATCGAGGAAATCTTTTCTGCCCGTTTCCGCAGCCATTCGGCCTCCAAATTTTAAGTCAAATTCAACGCACTCGTACAATTTACAACATTATATTATAATCACTGCCGGCCAAAGGGATCAAAAAAAATGCGAAACCCGGTCCTGTGGACTTATGCCATGAGGTTTGAGGTTAAGAGACCCCAAAACAGGTAACAATATTCATTGCGACGAGGCAAAAAGATGCGCTACTCACAAGCATTTATTCACACTCTTTTCGAAGCGCCCAAAGAGGCAGAGACCCCCTCACATGTTTTCCTGCTCAGGGGCTCCTACGTATACCCTTTAGCCGCCGGGCTGTATTCGCTGTTGCCGCTGGGACACCGGTCGGCAGAAAAGATCAAGCGGATCATCCGTGAAGAACTCGATGCGATCGGGGGGCTGGAGGTGACGATGCCGGTCGTAAACCCAGCCGAGCTTTGGAAGAAGACCGGCCGCTATTTCAATATAGGAGACGAACTCATCCGGTTCAAGGACCGCAGGGAGCGCGAATTCGTGCTCGCAATGACACACGAGGAAGTGGTAACGGATATGGCCAAGCAGTTCGTGCGCTCCTATCGCGACCTGCCGGTGATGCTCTACCAGATCCAGACCAAAATCCGCGATGAGGCGCGCCCCCGTGCAGGCCTGCTGAGGGTGCGCGAGTTCCAGATGAAGGACGCTTACAGTTTTCACCCTGACTTCGAAGACCTTGACGCTTACTATCCCAGGATATTCAATGCCTATCTGCGCATATTTGCCCGCTGCGGGCTTAATTCCACGCCAATAGAAGCAGATTCGGGGATCATGGGTGGAAGCGGTTCGCACGAGTTCATGCTCGAATCGGTGAGTGGTGAAGACGATTTTGTCATATGCCCGGCCTGCGGATACAGCGCAAACACTGAAAAAGCTGAAGGAATGAAGCCTGTGCGCACGGACGCGGATGCCGGGGCGACTGCGCCGGCAATGGACAAAGTTCAGACCCCGGGAGTGAAGACGATCGCCGACTTGATGCGGTTTTTCGGGGCCTCCGAGCAATATTTTTTAAAGACCGTGGCTTATGTTGCTGATGAAAACCTGGTGCTTGCGGTGGTTCGGGGAGATTTCAACGTATCGGCCACAAAGCTCGCCAATCACCTTAAGGCGGTTCATCTCGACTATGCACCTGAAAAGAGGCTTTTCGAAAAGGGACTTCATGCCGGTTTTCTTGCCCCAGTCGGCATCGGTGGGGTCCGGATAGTGTTTGACACGTCGATAACAGGGGCCGCGCTCTATATCGCAGGCGCAAACGAGCCTGACATGCACTTGAAAAACGTGCTTCCCGGCCGCGACTTCCAATTGACGGAGACAGCCGACATCGCGGAAGTTCGCGAGGGCGACCGCTGCTCTGCCTGCGGCGGAGCGGATTTGCAGATAAGGCGCGGGATCGAACTGGGGCATACGTTCAAGCTCGGAATAAAATACACGGCCAGGGATTCGATGGACGCAACCTACCTCGACGGTTCCGGAGAACCGAAAAGGGTAGTGATGGGCTGCTACGGGATAGGGGTCGAAAGGCTTCTGGCTTCGGTTATCGAAAGGTGGCATGACGAGTCGGGCATGAAGTTTCCGGTTACGATCGCTCCCTACCAAATCATCGTATCGCAGCTTGGAAACCAGCCCGAGGTCGTCGCGATGGCCGAGAGGGTCTATTCGAAGCTCGGTTTTGCGCGGGAAACCCTGTATGACGACAGGGGCGAATCCGCGGGCGTAAAGCTAAAGGACGCCGATCTGATCGGCATCCCGGTGCGGGTGGTGGTGAGCCGGAAACTCGAAAAGACAGGCGATGTCGAAATCAAAATAAGGCAAACCGGCGAGGTAAGAATTTGCCCGGAAAAAGAGCTGGAAGAAACGCTCGATGCTATTTTCCAAGGGCTGGAACCCTCTATGGAAAATTTGCCCTATATGGCTGAGGAAGCGAAAAGATAAATGCAATCATGACTTAAATTCTGGTCGTGCCTACCCCTTGCGGGGTTGGGGTGGCAGGTCAGGCCACCCTTAAAAGACGAAGGGCAAAAGAGCGGGGGTTGGGGGGACATGTGCCCCCCGCACCCCATTTCCCCGCCAAATGTAATTATGAGAGTTTCATATCGCTATTTTCACGGTATATCGTAAGAATCAGGGTTTTAAGGCGACAGTGAAATGGTTCCGATAAGGTGCGCGTGAAGAGGCTCCATTGCTGACACCGGCTGGAATGTAAATTGCAAGAAGTCGGTGACAAGGAGGGCTGTCATGGCCGGTATGATTCGGATCATTTCGGGGATCGTAATTGGTGGGGCTGCTTTTGACCAGATCGGGACTCATCCGGTGCAAGGGGTTTGCGCCCTTTTTCTGGCCGGTTTTTTGATAATCATCGGGCTTGAAAAGCAGATGTCCGACCATTCGAGCGGAATCGGGGATTGAGCAGCGGCTGCGCCGCGGCGGGTGTGCCACGCCCACCCCACGGGGCCTGAAGTATACGAGGTTTGTCTTCTCTGTTTCGGCCTGGTTTCCCGGCGGCGCCTCCAGCGAGCGGATGGTAAGTATCCGGGCTACCTGCCGGAGAGTCGATGCCCGGGTCGTATGCTGAAAAAACAGCGCAAATTTTTTTACTTTTTTATAACTTCCTTATATTATTATATATCCCCAGTTTTAGACCCCAAATTAACAGCCAGTTAACAGCATCGTAACAGCATGTGATAACAGCCAGGTAACAGCAGGGATTTACAGCGGTGATCAGCTGTTTTCCTGTACGAACCCATATTCTTTTTTCAAGGAGCGCGATTACCGGGTGTGGCGACCCGTCCGCGCGGCTACACGCCGGGTCCTAAGCGACTCGGGATTTTTCGCATGTCCTATCTCTATAGCACAAAGCAGCTTTGGGCCGCAAAACGGCAACGAGAAGCGGCAACGGGAAACGGAAATAGAAGCGGCAACAGAAAAGGCAGAAAGCCGGATATTTCTGTCCATGATAGCGTTACCCTTGCATGAAACTTCAAATCGAAAGGGCTGTGGAGCCCGGCTAAAAGCTCCGGATTAGCAACTTCCGGGGCAGGCTCTGCCGGGGTGACGAACTTGACGGCCGGCGGCGCTCTCGAGGGCGTGGCCTTTAGCACTGATACCAAGTTGCGTTCGAGATGCGGGCGGGGATAAACCCCGCCCCTACGCAGGACAAAGCCTCATGCCCTCGCATTGGTATCATTTTGAACGCAACCTGGTATGAGTCAGCGTTGGATGGGGACGGGATGGAGGCGTTATTCCGGGTGGATTAAGGGTCAACACTGGTCAAAAACGGCGAAAACGGGAAAAAACGATATGAGCGTCTTAATTTCTCAGGAGTGCAATGTACACAAAACGAGACTGCACAAGGCCGGGTGATGAGATGCGGGAGGGTTGTTATTCCCGGAGGGCGGAATGGTTGCGGAGCTTGTTCCGTCAATCACTTGCCGGTGAGGGCGGGAGTGTATAAGGTCTAGCTATCTTTACTATTTGACACCTTTTTGTCCAATTTTTCAGACTGCGGGGAGCAATGTGGAGAAGGCTGCCCGGCAAACCTTTAGCTTTTGGAGGAGTGCTTGTGAGGATCGATGATTACAAAAATTTAAGAAAATGAGAGGAAAAGCGAGATCGCTAAATCGGAAGCTTTTGCGAATGCCGGATAGTATCGCGGGAGGCCCTTGATTATTCAAGGGAAAGAAGATTTTATAAAATATCCTTTTGTTTCTGAGACTTAGATGGTGCTAACGGCTAACATGCATTCATCCTTGAGCTATTTTTCCCTCGGATCGCATTTCATGATTCCCGCTCAAAACTCTGAAGATCAACTTTGACGGATCGGCAAAGTTTCACTAAAACCTACATCCACGAACAGGGGCTTAGGTAAATTCTTTCCGGGTTTTTACTCTTTTATTCCTATTCAATTTCAAAATCAGTGTCTTTCAAGTGTTCGGCGTTGGCGACAGGGTGGGGGCGCCCTGAACAAGACAATTTTATCATTCCGGGGGAATGGGAAGAGAGCGGCATGGATCAAATCTGGCTGGAAATCAAGAGGAGGCTTAAATCGTGCCTGTCGAGGGGACAGTACGATCTCTGGGTTTCATCGATTGAATTCATGGGGTTGGAAGGGGAGACGGTGGCCCTGGGGTGTAAGAACCGATTTCACGTCGAGTGGATAAGGGAGAAGTTGGAAGCGAGGCTTTTAGGGGCGGTGCGGGAATTTTACCCCCTGGTGCAGCGGTTGGACTTTGAGATTATAAGCGCAACGCCCGATCCTGAGGAATCCGAGGGTGAGGCGGTTCAGGCCGAGGCTCCCAGGCAGATAGTGATGAGCGACCTTATCAAGAGGTCCGGGCCGGTTTTTAATCCCAGATTCACTTTTGACCAATTTGTGGTGGGTAATTCGAATCAACTGGCGTTTGCGACCGCCAAGGGGTTGGCGTGCGGCCAGCCGCTCTATAACAATTCGGCTTATATTCTTTCGAGGACCGGACTGGGAAAGAGTCACCTGTCTCACGCGGTGGGCAGCTACCTGCGCAGGCAGGCCCCCGAGTTAAGGGTCCACTACGTGACGGCGGAGCAATTTGCAAATGAGATGATCCATTCGTTAAAAAACGGGAAAATCGATGATTTCAAGGCCAAGTTCCGTAACGACTGCGACGTGCTGCTTTTTGAAAAAGTCGAGTTTCTAAGCGGAAAGGAAAAAGTCCAGGACGAATTGGTTTACACGCTGGACGAGCTGATGTACCGGGGAAAGAGGGTACTTTACACCGGAAATGCTTTTCCAAAGGACATTCCAAAACTTACCAACGAGCTGCAATCAAGGCTTGGCGGCATTCTGGCCGCTCCCATCGAGCCTCCCGACTTTACTACGAGGACGGAGATAATTCGAAAGAAAGCGCTTTCGGAAAACGTTCATCTGCCCCGCGAGGTTATCGATTTTCTGGCGGAACGGGTGACGGTGGATATCCGGCAGCTCGAGAGCTGCCTGATAGGCATAATCGCCAAGTCCAACATCCAGGGGGTTCCGGTCACCCTTGACCTGGCCCGGCAACTCACCGAGACGATGCTGGACCGCTTGCCCAAGCTGACCATCGACCATATTCAGCAGGTTGTCTGCTATGCTTTCAACATCTCGATGGAGGATCTAAGGTCTTCGAAGAGGCGCAAGGAACTGTCGGCGGCGCGAAAAGTCGGAATGTATCTGTGCCGGCGCTATACGACCGAATCGCTCGAATCGATTGGAAAGTCCTTCATGCGGAGCCACAGTTCGGTTCTGTATGCCATAAACGATCTTACCAAGCTAATGCAGAAGGACAGCAAGATCAAACGGCAGGTCGAACATGTCAGTCACCGGCTGGATGCGAGCTGTCTTTCCTGAGTGCGCACAGGTCTTTTCTCAGATCCACCGAGAGGTGAGAGACCAGTTTCGACATTGCTCGAGCGAATTCACCGGGACCGTTTGACGTCAAGGGGGGGCTCTTATAATGGAAGAGTTTACGAAAAATAACGGAACGCGGTTTTTCCCGCCACAGGCTGATTTCAAGGTCAAGCAAGGCGTTAGAGGCGGCGCCGCTTTTTTCGAGATCGAACCGATAGATCTGTCCGCTCATACCATATGCCGCAGGCATGGAGCTGCCCGCGGGGGTAACATTTTCAAATACTTTTCCAATAGACAGATCGCGCATGAGATCGTTTGCGATCATGTCTCCGGCAGGGGCGATCCATTGGTAGTGTGACGAGAGGCGGATCTCGCGGGAAGGGGAAGTTGCGATCATCTGTTCGCGGTCATAGGGTGCGGAGGCGTTGAAAGGCCACACCATAACCGTTGCCGGGAAAGGTTTTGCACAGCGAAGAGGCTTGAAAATGTAGTCAAGCTGGTAATATTGCGGAGGGGGGGACTTGGGAAAAAGCGACTGCAGGCACCCCGAGAGCAGAAATCCGCAGAAGACCAAAGACAGAAGGCGCAGGACGAAGGACTGATACCGGGTTGCGTTCAAGATCAGGCTAAAATCCCCCCTGCCCCCCCTTTAGAAAAAGGGGGAAATTTGGCCCTCTCAATATACGAGGGGGGGAGAGGTAAGCGCGTCGATTCCCACTTGAACGCAAATTCGTATGAGAATTTCTCTTCATTTCTTAAGGTCTCCCGTGGTTGTCCGCGGCCTCGGTTCCTTCGCCGTTAAACGGGTCCTCGGGAAGTTTTCCGGGAAAAAGCAGGCTGTTAGGCTGCCGGCTTATGCTTTGGCTAAATGACTTCAGTTGCGCGATGAGTCTGCCAAGTTCCCGCAGGTCGTTATCGAGAAGCCATGCGGAATTGTCGATTTTACCCCCAAGATCCGAGAAAGCGGCGCCTCCGGATTGGAGCGTTTTATCAAACCGACCCGAGAGGTGTTCGAGCGTTCCCGGAGGCAGAGCCGCTATCTGTTTTCGGAGGCTTTCCGTAATTTTTCTTGCCGAGGCCAGGGCGGCGGCCAGGTTTTCCACCCCCTTATTTACGCGCTCCGAGGTTGCCGCACGGGACAGCGTGGAAAAAAGGGCTTCCGCATTCCGGGAGGCATTTTTTAGTGAAACCGCGGTCGCTTTTAGATCCCCGCCTTGGGGCGATCGTGCGCCGAGTTGCAGTAAAATGTTGTTGGAAAGGGTCGAGGTTTTTTTCCATGAGTTCGCGAGCCCCTGTAAATCAATCGACATCAATTTGGCGTACAGGTTGTGAAGACGCAGCTGCAGGATGTCGATTTCGGACGGATAGGATTTTATTACGGGGTAGCCGGATGCAAAGGTTATCTCCGGACTCAGACGGTTTATGTCTTCGGGGGCATGGTCGATTTCGAGATAGCTGAGGCCGGTAAGACCCTGAACGTGTAGCCGTGCGCATATAGTGTCATCGACCCTGAAGCCTGCCTTGAGTTTCATGATCACTTCGATCAGCCGTCCATCGGGGCCGATTGTCAATTTTTCGACGCGCCCTACGGGCACGCCCAGGTAGTCTATCGGGGCGTCCTTGTGAAGGCCTTTTACCGAAACGTTGAAATAGGAGGCGTACGTTTTTGTCTTCTCAAACCAGAAGGCGGCTTTAAGCCACAGGGCCGAGCCGATTATGAGCCCTGCGCAGATCAGTCCAAACAGGCCTATCCTGAATGTGCTAACCGTTCTGGCCAAGAAGTTTCCTTCTCATCAGGCACCGCCTCCAGGGACCTGCCTGTGGAAAAAATCATAGACTCGCGGGTCGGAGCTGTTTTCCATCTCCCGGGGGGCGCCGGAGGCGATGATCCCGCGGGCATCGGCATCGAGCATGATGGAGCGGTCCGATATTGCCATGATGGTCGGAAGGTCGTGAGAGATGACAACCATCGTGATGGCAAGAACACGATTCAGTTCAAGCAGCAGATTATCGATTTCGGCCGATATGACCGGATCGAGGCCTCCTGTCGGCTCATCACAAAAAAGGATGTTAGGATCCAGAGCAAGGGCCCTGGCGAGGCCCGCGCGTTTTTTCATCCCGCCGCTAAGCTCGGCCGGATAATAGCTTCCGTAGGCTCCAAGCCTGACCATCGCGAGCTTTAGCCGCACGATCTCGTCGGTTATTTCCCCGGGAATATTTGCAAACTCGCGGATAGGCAGTGCAACGTTTTCCGCAAGTGTAAGCGAGCCGATGAGCGCTCCGGACTGAAAGAGAACTCCGATTCGTTTCCTCGCCCATTTGAGAGTCGCGTGCGCGCTCGGATCGGAAATATCATTCCCATAGAGTTCGAATCGGCCTTCGGTTGGTTCCAGCAGGCCCACAAGACCTTTCATGAGGGTTGTCTTCCCGCAGCCGCTGCCTCCCAAAATCGTCACAATCTGCCCGGCCTCGACGCAAAAGTTGATATTTTCCAGTATCATCTCTTCTCCGTAGCCGAGTGAAACATTCTGGACGCAGAGAGCATACTGCGTTTCGGGGGCTGTGGGTGCAGTCACGGTTTATCCTCCGGTCAAAGTCAGGGACGGGGCTATCAAGGCGAAAGAGCCATATGACCGGGCTAATCGAATATAAGAACTGGAGGCAGTGTTTGCACTGCGGAATTTGGCGACTGTCGGAAGAGAGGGGTTCTGAGAGGGGTCCTGGCGGAAGAGGTAATTGTCGTTGAACGTGCGTAAGGCGAAGCTTGACGCTTTCTTGCGGACGACGATCTACCAGCGGAGTAAGACGATCTACCAGCCCAGCAAGTAGAACAGGACAGTCAGTATGGCATCGGCGAAAATGGTCAGGAAGAGTCCGCTTACAACCGCGGCGGTGGTCTGGCGTCCGACGCTGTCGGCTCCAATGGAGGTCTGGAAACCGCGGAAACAGCCGACAAGGGCTATGAGGGTTGCAAAGATCTCGGTTTTGAGAAGACCTCCGGCAACGTCGCCAAAGGTAAGTGTGGAGTAGACGGCATGCATAAAGGCATAGGGCGTGAGATCAAGGGAGATGCGGGAAACGGCTATTGCCCCTAGAATTCCGGCCAAATTGGCCCACATGGTCAAAAGAGGTGCTGCGATCATCAGGGCCAGGACCTTGGGGAGGGTTATGAATTCGGTCAGGTCGAACCCCATTACGGCAAGGGCGTCGAGTTCCTCGCCGACCTTCATGGTCCCGATTTCAGCGGCGAAAAACGACCCCGATCTTCCCGCAAGAAGCATGGCGGTAAAGACGGGGGCCAGCTCGCGGGCCAGGGCGAGGCTGACCAGGTTGGCGACGTAGATATTTGCGCCGAATTGCTTCAGCTGAATAGCCGCCTGGAAAGCCATGACGACGCCGAGAAGAAAGGTGATGAGAAACAGTATGGTCATGGCCTCGGCGCCGGCCAACTGGAGATAATAGAAGCTTTCCCGCAAGCGCACCCGCCCCGGGTGGCGCACCGAGCGGCCCGCAGCGGCGAAAAACGAGCCGCAAAACCGCCCGAATTCCAATAGTTCGGTTGCCCGGCCGACAAGGAAGGCGCCGAACGCGGCCACTAGGGACACCCTGGCAGGGGCCGGCTGCCCGTTTACTTGCGCATCGCGCTCGAAATAATCCACGAAGTGCTGAACCGAGGGATGGACCGATTCGATGCGGAGCCTGACACCCCTGCGGCGGCAAAACCGCTCAAGCAGGCGCAGCAATGCAAGCCCCGCGCTGTCCATTTTTGTGACCCCGGAAAAGTCCAGGACTATCGAACCATTTGGGTTTTTGGCGATGAGGGTATTTGCGCCTTCCCAGATTTGAGCAGCATTTTCAAAGGTGAGCGGCGCTTTGAAGGCTACGAGGAGTTCGCCCTCGGAGGATCTCCCCGTAGTAAAGGGCAATCCTCTTTCCAAAAGCATATCCTTTCGGCTGAAAGTTAGGTGCTTTCGTTTATTTTTTCTCTAAGAACGCCTGAGCACTTGAAGGTGACCACGCTGCGGGGGGAGAGGATGATCGGGTCGCCTGTCTGGGGATTTCGTCCACGGCGCTGGTTTTTCCCTTTTACGCT
This sequence comes from uncultured delta proteobacterium, assembly GCA_963813125.1. Taxonomy (GTDB): domain Bacteria; phylum Desulfobacterota; class Syntrophobacteria; order Syntrophobacterales; family Syntrophobacteraceae; genus SbD1. The sequence goes on from CAWEZA010000076.1 coordinate 25,623, forward strand.
GAATTTCCCAAACCCGCTTATCAGCACATCTTCACCTTTTTCCAAAGTATTCTTCATGATTTCGAAAAGGGTGTCGATGATCTCGGCCGATTCGGTTTTCGTAAAAATGTTTTTGGCAAACAGGTTCTCGACTATCTGAGCCTTGGTCAAAGTCATAAAACTTTTCCTTTCCTTACGCCGTCCGCCCGGGAATCCGCCAGGGTTCAGGATTGTTTAATATGTCGAATTTCAAGTAAATTTTTAAAGGATTATCGCCCGGTTTTCAAGAGAAAAAAGGCTCCATGCGGATGGAAGCAATTCATTTTTATAGAGAAAATCGATTGAAGGGGTTCAGAAGGGGGTACCGGGCCTTGATTGGAAAAGCGGGGGCGACCCGCTCCGCTTCACTCTCCGGGATTTTGGGCGTCTGGCAAGGCCCCGCGATTGCTCAAGCCGGGTGGTCACCAGAGGGTCACCAAGTGGTCACCGTGTGGTCACCAGGTGGTCAATTGGTGGTCAATTGGTGGTCAATAGAAAGTGGGGTTGCGGCTTTGGCTTGCCCCTCGCTTCTTGCGGTTTGGAGCATGCTGAAAAAGCGGCGTGAATTTTTACAAAAGAACCCCGGCGAAGCTGCGTCCGGCGAGGACATCGATGGGCAAGCCGGATACGAAGGTGGACGTGCTCTGCACGGAAATTGGTGTGTCACTCGTCAGACACTGGACCTGGACCCTAGACCCTGACCCTAGACCCTGTATAGACATGTCGGTCCGAACGGGATGCCGCGCTCGGATGGAGAAAATCGGATGGAGAAAAGCTGTTCAAAAAGAAGAACGGGTGATGTTCTGTCTTTGAACCGCGACTCAGCTAATTTTTTGTTGCATTGTGTGTAACAATTGTTATGTTGTTAGTAACAACAGGCTGAACCGAATGGAGGTAGTGGAAGGATGGGACAGACAGCTCAACAACATGACCAGGAACTACCGGACCTGCACGAACGAGACACCCGCATCCGCTTGGCCGGCATGATCATGAAACTGTTCGATCATTGGGAGATACCCGTAGAAGATCAATGTATCCTTCTGGGGCTGGCGCCTGGAGCCCGGATGTCTCTAAGTCGATACCGGCACGGCCGGCCGCTTGCCGACAATACGGATCTACTCGGCAGGGTCGGGCACCTGCTGGGGATTCACAAGGCTCTGCGAATCATTTTACCGCATGACCAGGATTTAGTGTACCGATGGAGCACTCAGCCGAACAAACGATTTGGAGGGCTTCGCCCTCTCGATGTGATGAAGCAAGGGTATGAAGGTTTATTAGCGATCCGTCGCTATCTTGATTTTGAGCGAGGTCGATAATGTATAGTGACCTCATCACCACCGCTATCGATTACGCAGGGAGTCCGTACCGGAACATAAAAAGCATTCGGGAATCCCAATCCTTATTCGACGACCTGGCCGTGGATGAAGAAGACATACTCGCCGCGAACAGCGCCGATGCTCTCGGAAAGCCCGTCAGCCCCACACCGCTCTTGAGCAGGTCCTTTGACCACGGCGCTTCGATCACCTACCCTTTCCTCCCGCAGAACCGGCAACAGACCCGATTTAGTGATGGAACACTCTTTGGCGTCTGGTACGGCTCGGAAGAGATGGAAACAACCGTCTACGAGACAGTCTACCACTGGCGAAGGTTTCTCTTTGATGCCTTTCCATCGGAGAACAGGACGATCCGAGCGGACCGAAAAATTTTCAGTGTCCAGTGCAAGGGGATTCTGATCGACTTGAGGGGGAAAGAACCGGACTGGCCGGCACTTGTCGACCGGTCCAGTTACCAATTCACGCAGGCCCTCGGCCAATATTTGCATGATCAAAACCAGAATGGCCTTCTGGTAGGATCGGCACGGTGTCGAGGCGTCAATTTTGCAGCCCTTACACCGCGACTTCTTTATAATCCCGTAGACGTTTGCTACTTGACATACATCACCAATCCGGCACGGGGAGCCGAAGTCCGTGTTGAGCGAGAATCCGGCGCCGTGTGGATGACTGTCAACGGGGATGCATTAACCAACGGGGATGCATTAACCTAGGATTGGTAGGACGCGGATGAATACGTACCCGTTGCAGACCATTGCAGCCCGCATCTATGATGAGCATCCGCATCTCTTCAAAGACAAGCCGAAAGGCTTAGAGAGGTCGTTCCAGGCGGCGCCGGTTATCGTCCATACACAGTTGGTAGGTGAAAAAAAGCCGCGGTCTGGACAAACGCCGCTGCGGTCGCAAACCTAAGTACCAAGAGGTATCACCGCTGCCCCAGCCCGAAACTCGCAAGGATGCGGAAGAGCAGGAGTTTCGTAAGCGGTCGGGGAACCCCACCTGGTACGACAATAATAGGTCTGTCATGATCTCCTGAAAACACGATAGAAGGGTCAGACATGACAAACCATCTAAGCAAATCCGGCAGGCGGCAGTTTCGGGAAGATCACATCGCTCGGTGCGCAGCGAGCGGTCTGAACCAGGTTGAGTACTGCCGATCAAACAAAATCAGCGTCAAAAGTTTTTATTACTGGAAAAGAAGAATCTAAAACAGAGTCGGTGCGCCACCAGCCCTTGTGGAACTGCCGCTTCCAAAATCGTTTCCGATCTTACCGGCACACGCGCAACTGTGTGTTGTGATCGACCGCTATCGCGTTGAGATCGGCAAGGGATTCGATCCGGAAGACTTTGAGCATGTAGTGCGAGTGCTGGGACGCATATGATTTACCTGCCGGCCAATGTGCGTGTCTTTCTCGCCCCGGCAAACACGGACATGCGAAAGGCAATAAACAGCCTCTCCATTCTGGTGGAAAGCGCCCTGGCCCACGATCTCTTTTCCGGCCACTTGTTCGTATTCTGCAACCGGGGCCGGACAATACTCAAGATCCTGTACTGGGACCGAAACGGT
>CAWEZA010000077.1:0-37198 GCA_963813125.1 uncultured delta proteobacterium
CCCTCAAATCTTGGCTCATAAAAGAACTACCGCATTCAAGTAATTACAGCCTGAGCTGTTTTACGAGTTCATGAAGCTTTCCCGAAAGCCTGGTGAGTTCTTCCGCGGCAACATTTGTTGCCCCCGCGCTCTTTGCCGTGTCTTCTACCGCCGTGTTCATAGCGGCGACATTTTCAGCGACTATTTGTGTCCCCCTGGCCGCTTCGGAAGCGTCTCTGGCGATCTCCCCCGCGCACTTTGAAACATCGTTGATATTTCTGGCCAGCTCCATTTCAGCGGAGACGGCCCCTTGAACATTTCTGGCCGTTTCCGCCGCGCCGCTTGCGGCCTGGAGGACATTTTTGGAAACCGAATTGGCCGCTATGGCCGCCTCGGAGATGCTTCGCGAGATTTCATTTGTCGAGGCGGTCTGCTGTTCCACCGCGGCGGCGATGGTGGACATTATGGCATTGATTTCGGTTATAACCGCCACAATGCCTTTGATCGCATCCACCGCCGTTTCGGTATTGGCCTGGATGGTCGTGACTCTTTCGCGGATTTTTTCAGTTGCTTTTCCCGTCTGCCGCGCAAGTTCTTTTACCTCGTTGGCAACGACGGCGAAGCCCTTGCCGGCTTCTCCGGCCCCCGCGGCTTCAATTGCGGCGTTTAATGCAAGCAGGTTGGTCTGCGCGGCTATGCCCTTTATAAGGTCAACCACGTCTCCGATCTCCTTGGCCGAATTACCAAGGTCGTGGACTATGCCGGAGGTGTTTTGGGCCGATTTGGCGGCGCCCCCGGTCACACCGGCCCCCCTGGCGGCGTTTCTGGCGACCTCGTTTAAGGAGCTGTACATCTGTTCCATGGCCGCGGCAACGTTATTGACTGAAGCAGACATTTCCTCGGCCGCGCTTGCAACCGTGTTGAGGTTGCTCGAGACGACTTCGGTTGCCGCGCCTATTTCTTTCATGTTGGAGGAAATGGCGCCCGAGGACGAAGCGACCGAATCGATCTGGGAGCTGACCTGCTTCGGAAGCTGCCGCCATGTTTCTGATGCTGGCCGATGCCTGCTCGGTGGCGCCGGCCGCAGCGATCGAGCGAGTGCTCATCTCTTCGGCCCTGGACGCAAGGTGGTCCGAAGTCATGGAAAGATTGTCCGAGGCCCCCGTCAGGGTGACGCTGGTCTCGGTGATGTTGGTCACCATGCTCTGGAGATGGGCGACAAGACGGCGAAAGAGAAGAAAGGTTATAAGGACCACCAACACCAGGCCTACGACCCCTATTAGTATCCCCCAGTCGCGGGCGGCGCGGACGGCGTTGAAAGCTTTTTGGGCGGAGGCGTTGACAAATATGCCTCCCAGCACTTTCCGAGAGGAACCGTGACAGTGGTAGCAGCGATTTTCATTGAGGATCGGACGAAAGACGCCGATACGGGCATCCCCGTTTATTTCTACGCCAAACGGCTCACCCATGGGTTGGTCTTCGGCCATTGCCCTTGCGATCGCCCTGGCGTCGGCCTTGGTTTTTACCATGACGCCGATCGGTTTTTTGACAAGGTCCGGATCGGTCGAAAACGAAATGACCCTGTCGAAATCGCAGACCGCAACCTTTATGTCGGGCATAGTCCGTTTGAACCTGGCAAACTGCTGCCTGACCAGATCGTTGTTTCCCGCCGAGAGGGCATCGTCCATACCCCCTTCAATGGTTGCAATCAATATCTCGCCCTGGCGGTTGACCTCATCTTTTATCATTTTTTTCTGGGTCACTATGCCGAGCGTGATCACCGCCCCTATGACCAGAAGTATGACCAGGGAGAGCGTGGTAAGGGTTCTGGCCCACATATGCTCTCTAAAAAAGTGAGCTATCCTCATCGTTTGGTTTCCTTCCCTTCCTGGTTTGAGTCCAGGCAGGCAGTCTCGATAGTTTGCACCCCTTAGCCAACCCGAATCGAGAGGAACGCTAATGCGCTCCGCCATACAACGTGGGCCTGAATCGGAAAGCTTTTATCCGCTCACTGTTGTGGCAGGCTTGACAGTCGGTTTCCGACACGACCTTTTTTATATCCTTCGGGTCCGAGGACTGGACGTGAATACTGCCCGGGCCATGGCAGGCTTCACAGCCGACCTCCTTCATCCGAGGTGTTTGCTCCACCGAACTAAATCCTCCCGGTTTGCCAAAACCGGTGGTATGACACTCAAGGCACTTTTGATACTCTTCTTCGGTGAGCCCCCTTTTCATAAGCAGGACATCGCTGTATGAACGAGCCATCCTCGAATACTTTTGGAAACGGGCATATTCTCCGCCATGGCAACCGCTGCACTTTTGCGAGCCAACGTAGGTTGCCTGGACAGTTGTTTTCGCCTCCTGCGCGCGAGAGTATGGAACCGCGGCAACCAAAACCGAGCAGGCTGCCAGAACTATGAAACTAAATCTTGACATCTGATTTCCCTCCAAATCGGCCGGCTCTCATTACCCGCCGGCGTACTCCAACAGCTTTTCCGAACGAAGAATGATCAGTAGCTCGTCTTCGAGCTTTACAACACCATCGATAAACTTTGCCTCTATGCCGCACGCATTGGCCGGGCACCGCTCGATATCGAGTTCGTCGCACTGCACGATGTTTCCGATCGAATCCACCAGAAGCCCCACGAGCTGCTGCTTTAAGACAACATTGTGGCTTTCCTCGGTTACCGCACGTGGAGCAAGGCCCAGCCGAATTCCAAGGTCGAAAACGGTCAGGGTCTGTCCACGCAGATTGACCAGGCCGCGCACATATACCGGGGCCCTGGGGACCGGAGTAATATCGAGGATGCGGTTTATTTCCCGCACCCTCAGGACATCCATGCCCAAAAGGTCCCCATTGATCCTGAAGGTTACGAACTGCTTTGTCGCCACAGAGGTCCCTTCCTGATCGTCCTTAGAATCTCTTCCATATCCACAAACATGGTAATCCTGCCCTCTATTATCGCCGAGCCCAGCAGGCAGGGAGGAGTATCGTCGGATCTGTCGAGTTCCACCGCGAGCTCGACTACATCGATGACCTGCGATATAAGAATTCCCACGGCCAGTCCGGCCGATTTCGGTATAATGAGGTGCAGCTGCTCATCGGTGGATGTAAGGGGACTCACCGGGAGAAACGCATCGAGGCGCATCAGCGGCAGGACCTTACCGCAATAGCTTACAAATTCATGGTTACCAATCCGGGTGAGCCCCTCCCAGGTGATCTTTTCAAGCCGCGAGATAGTTGAGAGGGGAAGGGCGAAAAGCTCTTGCGGGGCGCCTTTAAACAGCAGTGTGGAGACACTTGGCGCCGAGGATTTTCGCAGACCGGATTCGTCGGCGAGCCTTCGGAGCTGCTCGCATTTTACCTCGGCAAAAGCGAGTCCGGCCGAAGAGGCGATTCCCGGCGCATCCAGGATCATCGCCACGCGGCCATCGCCCAGTATTGTCGATCCCGCAAAGCATCGGCAGTCCCTTATGTGATTCGAGAGGGGTTTGACCACGATTTCTTCTATGTCGAAGAGTTCGTCCACAATCAGTCCGAACATGTTCCCGACCACCCTCAAAACGACTACGTAAACATCGCCCTGATGGGAATGTCTGCGGTCCGTTTGGTCCTCGCGGCCTTCCTGGTTCACCCGGCGATCCGCAATGTTTAAGCGGCGGTCCGGTAAACGGTCGCCAGTCACGGGATGAACAAAATCCGGGCTAAGCCCCACGGCATCGGTTAGCCGCACAAGCGGCAGGAGTTGTTCGCGAAGGCGCAAAACGACCGCGTTGCCAACCTGCTCGATCCGGCGACGCCTGTTTTCGACCGGAATGCAGACAAGCTCTTTGACATTTACCTGCGGGATGGCGAAACGCTGGTTCGCAGCCCCGACCATAAGAGAGGAAATGATGGCCAGTGTGAGGGGAATCCTGATACGGATGGTGGTTCCCAAACCTTGAATGCTTTCAATATCGACGTGGCCGCCAAACCTTTCGACATTGGTCTTTACGACATCCATTCCGACGCCTCTGCCGGACACATTGGTGACCTGTATCGCGGTAGAAAAACCAGGGAGAAAGATGAGCCCCAGCTTATCGGATTCACTGAGTCTTCTGGCCTCATCGGGGTTTAGGACTCCTTGAGCGAGCGCCTTTTCAACGATTGCCGCCGTATTCATCCCCCGCCCGTCATCGGCCACTGTTATGTTCACCTGCCCTCCTTCATGGGAGGCGCGCAGGCGGATTTGCCCCTTCGCGGGCTTTCCCCGGGCGAGTCGCTCCGCGGGCGTCTCGATCCCATGGTCGACGCAGTTGCGCAGAATGTGAACAATGGGATCGATCAACCCCTCAAGAATAGACTTGTCCAACTCCACCTGGCCGCCTTCGGTCGATAGCTCTATTTCCTTAAAGAGTTGCTCGCAAAGGTCCCGCACCAGCCTGTGCATCCTGCTGAATATATTTTTTACGGGCTGCATGCGCATCCGGAGGATGTGCGCCTGCATTTCGCTTGTGACCAGGTTGACGTTTTGAATGACGGTTCTAAGCCTCGGGTTCGTATCCACTGTGGCGTCGAGGATCTGGCGAAGCTGATTGCGTCCAAGGACAAGCTCGCCGGCCAGATTGATCAGGGTGTCAAGAAGCCCGACATTGACCCGGACGGTCTCAGGGGCGGTTGTCTTTTCGTTTTGAGCAGGCGGTTGACAGTGAGCCGGTTGCGGGCGCGACGACCGGGCAGCCCGCGGTGGTTCGGGGGGCGGTGGGGGCGCTGCCAGCGCCTGGTGCAAAATTTCGGGGGCTATGTGCTCGATCTGCTCATCCGGGATATCCAGCGCAGCGCTTACGAGGTCGGGTTCGAGCACCGTGGAAAAAAGGCAGCAGCAGGTCCCGCCCGCCCGGCCTGGAGCGCCGGAGTCGGTGGCAAGACATTGACCGAACTCCTGCAATTTGGCCAAAAAATCGTCACTGTTCTTCTCGGTTCGAATCGCAAACACAAAATGCTGCATGGCCAGGGCAGAGCTGAGTTGCTCGGCCTCCAACAGGAACGTAGCGATGGAGTCGGCCCGGCCCTCGATCACGAGCTTTATGGCGCCGCCGGACCGGAGCGGTGGCGCATTGGAGATCGAAGGATTAACGGGGGCGGGTTTCATGTCGTTTCGGCAAACCTGCATGGAGGATTTGCCCAAGGCCAGTAAAATGGCGTTTAGCCTTTCGATCTCTTTTCGGCAATCGACGTTGGAGCTCGAATAAATGTCTTCGATCATGCATTTGAGCTTATCGACGCCATTTAGGAGATCGTTTATTTTTTCGTGATCGGGGGTCGCCTCGCCCTTTCTAAACAAGAGCAGTACAGTTTCCATCGCGTGGCTGAGGTCCATTACGGCAGGAAACCCGAAGGTCCCGGACGCTCCTTTAATGCTGTGAATCGAGCGGAAAAGCCGATCTACGATCTCAGAAAATTCACATTCGAGGCAGTTTTCCATGGCAAGCAGGTCGAATTCGGCATTGCTTAGATGCTCGCGCGCCTCGGCGACAAACTCGTTGACAACAATTTCGCTGGCCATGCCCATCGTTTTACTTATCCCAGAGCGGTTCAGTGCAACGCAGAATAGCTCTAATTTTCATCTCGAAAGTATCCGGGGTGAAGGGTTTGACAATGTAGTTGCTGACTTTTGCCCGTACCGCCTCGATCACATTATTTTTGTCCGATTCCCCGGTCACCATCAAAAAGGGGAGACTCGCGTAAGTTTCATGGCATCTCACATGGAGCAGAAGATCTATCCCATTGACATTAGGCATGATCCAATCGGATATGATGAAATCAATTTCCGTAAGTTCCAGTAATCCTATGGCCTCTTTGCCGTCGCGTGCTTCAGTAATATTTTTGAACCCCATTTGTCCAAGCAGTCCGCGCAGCTGCATCCTCATACTGGGCAGATCGTCCACTACCAGAATTGACATCTGTTTATTGATCATTTCGGCTCATCTCCCTCCCTTCCCTAAAGCAGGAAACTCAGGCTATAGATCGGCTTGTGAAGCGAAATTGATTAGTGGAATGTAGAGTGTTTTGTAAATAATTGACACGTTAAGTCCTTCCGCTCCCCGGGAAGGATGAATTGCGTCGTTGCGGGGAAATAACTTTTGAGTGAAGAATCGAAGATGTGAACTTTTCTTAAAAGTATTATATTGCCGATGTTCGAGGCAGTGTCACAAACCCACCCGATTAGAAAAGGAGGAGGACTCATGATCGAACGGAAGAGCGGCGCCAGGTTCGCCGCACTGGTGCTTGCGATGGTTCTTGCCATAGCAGTAAGCGGCTGTCAAAAGCGGATAACGGGTACGATTCCGGTCAAGGGTGAAAAGGAAATCGCATTTGCCGAGATGGCCAAAATCGCCATGGTGGATGCCATAAACGATGCCGTCCAAAGCTATCCCGGAAAACCGATCAAGGCGGAGCTGAAAAACAGGGACGGCTTCCTGGTGTATTCGATAGAAATCGTTTCACAGGACAATACCCTTATGGAGCTTACAGTCGACGCCGGAAGCGGAAACATCCTGGTAAAGGAACAGGGAAAGGGCGAGAGGGACTAGGTACAAGCTCTACAGGCCCAGGTCCTGGTTTATCAGCACTATTTTGATTCTGCCCTTCGGATAGGACTTTTCGGTAATCGTCCAGGTGTTGCAAATCCGCTCGGGGCTGCCACACTCTTCACATATCGAGGTTTTGGCGCAGGGGGTCTTTTTGTCCAGGCGCATCGCGTTGGCCGGGGCGGCATAGTTTTTTACCCTGAGCATGGCCTCTTCCACATCCGGCACGACCTTGTTGCGGCCGGCAAGAATAACGACGTTGCGGGGGCCGAAAATGATGCCCGCCACCCTGTTGCCGGTCATGTCGAGATTGACGAGTTTTCCGGTTTCGGTCACGCCGTTTGTGCCGGTAATGAAGAGATCCGCGAGAAGCGAGCGCCTTCTGAGTTCGTAGGCATCCTCGGGCTTAAGTCCCTTCTGATAGCTGTCCAGGATCTCGTAGTCGGCGGAGTTTTTGAGTTCATCGTAGAGGCCGGTTTGCACGTATGTCAGGGAGCCGCCCCAGGCGATGCTCTTTGCTCCTGTGCGGGGAAGGATCTCTTTTACGATTTTTTTTGCCTCGTCAGTATTTGCGGCAATGTAGACCTCGAAATTGTTGGCTTCCAGGGCGTCCTTCACGTCTGCAAGTCTAAGGGACCAGTAATTTTCGATCGGTTTTTCCATTTTCACATCTCCGTTAAGGCCCTCAGGCGGGGCATCCTTGGATTTCGGCGATTTTATCCAGCAGGACCTGCTTGTGGTTGACTTCTTCGGCTTTTATTGTTTCAAGCATGGAGCGCACGTCCTTGTCTGAGACCAGGGTGGAAATGAATTCGAAGAAGAGCAAAGTGTCTTCTTCGAAAAGGAGCGCCGCGCGCAGGATTTCCTCTTCTCCACGGAGCGAATCGATTTCGAGTTCGTCCAGGGAGAAGGCATGGCGGCCCATGGCGCCGCGCAAAACTTCGCTGCCAAGCGATAAAAGGGTGGGGTCCTGTTGGGTTTTGGCTTCAATCCTTTTTTTTATCTCGGCAAATATTTTCCTGTGCATGACTTCCTGTTCGGCAAGCCAGCTCAAAAGCTCTCTTAGCGATCCCCGCCCCGTTTTATCCAGCGCGTTGCGGTAAAACCGCTCACCATTTTCTTCGACCCGCACGGCGAGATCGAAGAGTTCGGAAACCGTGAACATAATTTTTTACTCCAGCCCTCCGGTTAAGGACGCCTGATATCAAGTTGGGTTCAAGATCGGGCGGGGATAAACCCCGCCCCTACGAAAACGCGAAAAAAGGCCGGGAAATCCCACTGCCTTACAATATCGAATTTTCTTGACAAGAATGCAACAAAAACGAAGTTATGCACTCTGCACAGGGGGATTTGTCATTTTGGGAGGGCATATGGACGAAAAACTAAGGCAGGAATTCCATTCCAGGGTACCGCAAGAGCCCTTTGCGTCGAAGTTTGGCCTGAAGCTTCTGGAAATCGGGGACGGTTACTCGAAAGTGGAGATGAAGTTTAGCCCGGATATGGAAAACCTGTTCGGGGCCGCGCACGGTGGGGCGATGTTCGCGCTCATCGACGAGGCGTTCGAAACGGCTTCGAACTCGCACGGCACCTTTGCCGTGGCGCTAAACATGAATGTCACTTATGTTGCTTCCCCGCAGCCCGGAAGCATTCTCCAGGCCGAGGCGCGCGAGGTGAGCCTCACCCGGAAAACGGCCTCCTACGACATCAAGGTCCGCGATGAAAAGGGCAGCCTCATAGCGACCTGCATGGCCCTGGTCTACCGCAAGGGACAGCCGCTGCCGTTTGCCTGAAATCATTGCCCCTTTGAGATGGGCAAGCGGGCATCGCGCCAGAGAGTCCACCCGTTTGCGAGCACCGTGACGTGTGAATAGCCCCTGGCCGACAGTTGCGAGGCAACCTCCCGGCTGAGCGGACAATGTTCGCCGTCACAGTAGGCGATGAGGACCGAGTCGGGCTGGACCTTGGAGACGACGGCGGGCAGCGCCTGCTCAAGTCTATCCGCGGGCAGGTTGAGCGCGCCCTCGATATGACCCGCGCGGTAGTCCGCAGCGGGTCTTGCGTCAATGAAAACCGCGGCGTGCGCCAGAAAAAGGGCCCTGGCCTCTTCGATCGAAACCGGGGGTTCCTGCTCGCTTTTCGAATCGTCTAAAGCTGTCTTTGGGGGGGGGCCTCCGGCAAGCGGCAAGCCGTCCGGCCTGAAATGATTGACAGCCAAGGAAATAGCCGCGGCGATCAAAACGATCAAAAGACCCTGTTTTAACGCCTGCACCGGAAAGCTTTTTGGTCGGTCGACATTCATGCCTGTTTTACTCCGCCCGGTCAAGGGCTCCCGCGTGAGCGGACCGGGGGATGTCCGTCGCGGCTGGAAGCCGCTCCTACAAAGAAAGGGCTCCCGCGCGAGCGGACCGGGGCTCATAGAGGCAAAGAGGCTCTTCGGCCATGTGGTTGCCGGACATCTCATAGGCCCTTGCGCGACATCCTCCGCAAACCCTTATATATTCACATTTTCCGCATTTGCCCTCGTAGCGCTTGAGATCTCTTAAGTCCTGGAAAACCGGCGACTCGAGCCAAATCCGCCGGAAGGATTTCTCGCGAACGTTTCCGCAGTCGAGTTCGAGATAGCCGCAGGGTTGAACCTGCCCGAGGTGGGAGATGAAAACAAAGCCGGTTCCACCCAGGCACCCGCGCGTTACGGCGTCCAGTCCGAAGGTGTCGAAGCTGATTGGCGCCCCTTCGGATTTGGCCCTCTGGCGCATTATGCGGTAATAATGCGGGGCGCAGGTGGCCTTTAGCTGGAGCGGGGCCTTGTCTCTGCGGTCGTAGAACCAGTGGAGGGTTTTTTCGTATTCTTCGGCGCTGATGGTTTCCCCTGCCAGGTCTTTGCCCCTTCCCATCGGGACGAGCATGAAAATGTGGTGCGCGACCGCTCCAAGCGATACGGCCAGGTCGTGGATTTTGGGAAATTCTTCGATATTTGCCCGGGTAATGGTCGTATTGATCTGAAAGTCGAGGTGGGCTTGCCTGGCAAGGGCAATTCCGCGCAACGCCCCTTCGAAGGCGCCGGGGACTTTTCTGAATGCATCGTGGGACCGGGCGTCGGCCCCGTCGAGACTTACGCTTATCCTCTGAATTCGGGAATCGAGCATCTTTTGGACTATTTGGTCCGTCAGCAGGGTGCCGTTTGTAGCCATGGTCATCCGGAAGCCCAGCTTGTCGCCGTATTGGGCAATGTCGAAAACATCGGGGCGCAGCAGGGGCTCCCCTCCGGTTAAGATAACTATGGGCTTGGCGACTTCGGCAATTTCGTCCATGACTTTCCCGCACTCGGACAGGGAGAGTTCGCCTTCGTAGGGGCAGTCACGGGCGGCCGCGCGGCAGTGAACGCAGGCGAGATTGCAGGAGCGTGTGATCTCCCAGGCCACGATGCGCAGGTTCGCGCCAAGAGTCGACCCTGTTGGCGGCTCTCCCGGGTGGCCTTTCATTTTGGCGTGATCGGTATCGTTTTTTGTCATATTGCTGTTCTACGGCCGCCGGTTTTGCAATAGCCCCGCGGCGTCCTTTGCAAAATAGGTAAGAATAAGGCCGGCCCCGGCTCGAACGATCGAAGTCAGGACTTCCATCATGACGCGGTCTCCGTCTATCCATCCGTTTGCGGCGGCGGCCTTGATCATCGAGTATTCCCCGCTCACGTTGTATGCGGCAACCGGCCGGTCGAACTCCTCCCTTACGCGCTGGATAATGTCGAGGTAGGCCAATGCCGGCTTGACCATAACCATGTCAGCGCCTTCCTCTATATCCAGGGCCACTTCTCTTAAGGCTTCCCTGGCGTTGGCGGGGTCCATCTGGTAGCCGCTCCGGTCTCCGAACTGGGGGGCGGAATCGGCGGCATCGCGGAAAGGTCCGTAGAAGCCCGAACAGTACTTGGCTGAATAGGCGAGGATGGCCGTCTGGTCGAAGCCGTTTTCATCGAGTTCTTCCCGGATCACGGCAACCCGGCCGTCCATCATGTCGGAGGGGGCGATCATATCGGCCCCGGCCCTTGCGTGAGACAGGGCCACCTGGGCCAGGAGTTCGAGCGTTTCGTCGTTTTGGACTTCGTTTCCCTCGAGGATACCGCAGTGGCCGTGACTGGTGTATTCACAAAGGCACACATCGGTAATGACGGTGAGCTCAGGGTTCGACCGCTTGATCCTGCGGATCGCCTGCTGGACCGCGCCGTCGTCGGCGCAGGCCTCGGAGCCGCTTTCGTCCTTTCTTTCCGGCAGGCCGAAAAGGATAATGCCGGGAATGCCAAGGTCGGCCACCGAGCGCACTTCTTCGACCAGTTGGTCAACCGAGAACTGAAATACCCCCGGCATCGACGGCACCGGGTTTTTCACTCCCGTTCCGGGCACGACGAACAGAGGGTACACCAGGTTATCGACGCTTAGCCTGGTCTCTCGAACCATGCGCCGCAGGTTTTCCGTACGCCTCAATCTTCTTGGCCTGTAGTCAGGAAAATACATGGAATCGTCCTCTCCAACAGTTTCATGATCTTATCAAAATTATCAAATAACAGGTCCTGGAGTTACCGGCGAGAAGTTTTTTATCACCTTTGGGTTTCATCGTCGCTACGATCCGTTCCCGGACCGGCGAACCTTCTACTCTCGTCTTCATCCGGACCGGGGTTGCAGTCGGCAAAGGCGACTTCTCTGCTACACAAATCCGGCTGTTCACGGAAGGACTTTCCTCGACTGGGGCAGGGGTCCCGCGGGCAGATGGGGCACTCGGGGTCCATGCAGGGTTCGACGTGAATCATGACGTCTTCGGCTCCGGGGAGCTGTGATTTGATGAGGCGCTGTACCTCGACGACGTTCCTGTTCGCATCCTCCAGGCTCAAATCGCGCGGCAGGATGAGGTGGAAGTCCATGTGGATCTCGCGGCCCGAACTCCACGCACGCAGTCGATGAAAGCTAATCCATTCAGGTTTGCGGTGCCGGGCGATAATCGAGGCAATTCGGTCGAGCAGTTCGGGATCGTGTGCGCGCATGAGGCGCGATGAGGACATAAAGATGAGTTTTACGCCGATAAAAACGATGTTTGCCGCGACCGCGAAGGCGACAGCCCCGTCCAGCATGTACCACCCGGTAAGCCGGACGAGCAGCAAGCCGGCGATGACCCCCACGGTTGTGTAGACGTCGGTCAGGATATGCCTTCCGTCAGCGGATATGGCGACGGAGTTCATACGCTTTCCCGCGCGGATCAGGGTCAGCCCGAGCCACAGATTGGCCAAGGCGGTAGCGAGCAGTATGAGAAGCCCCGAGTCGAGGGCAGGCAAGCGGCTTGGGGAAAAAATCCTGTGAGCCGCCTCCCAGACGATCGCACCGGCGGCCAGAACGATGAGCGCGCCTTCAAATCCCGCCGAGAAGAACTCTATTTCCCCGTGTCCGTAGGGGTGTTTGGAATCGGGGGGCTTGGAGGCGACAGAAACGCTCCACAGGCCAAATCCCCCCGCGGCGACGTTTATTATCGATTCCAGGGCGTCAGACAGGATGGCGGATGAGCCGGTCAGCAGGAAGGCAACAAATTTAAGCGCCATAAGAAGCGTACTGACGCCCAGCGACAGGGCCATCATGGCCAGGCGGCGCCTGTTTTGGTCTGCTACCCCGTTTTTTTCCATCACCATTTCCCGCCATGATGCCCCGCCTGGTTTGTCGGAGAGACAACCATTGCAGGCAGAACAAGTCATACCAAGTCGAGTTCAAGATCGGGCGGGGATAAACCCCGCCCCTACGCAGGAGAAAACCTCATACCCTCGCATTGGTATTATTTTGAACGCGACTTGGTATTAGGATTTTTTGAGGCGAACCGTTAGTACCGAGCAGCCGGCTCTTCTAACGATCCTCTCGGCAGTGCTTCCGAAAAGGACGTGGGCAAGGCCCGTTAGACCGTGCGATCCCATAACCAGCAGATCTATTGCTTTTTCCTCCGTCAGCCTCAGTATTTCGGTAGCGGGGTATCCGCACGCAACGGTCGCGTTACACGAAACGGATTCGGGAAGCTGTTTGGCATATTTTTCGCTGATCGATTCCAGGGCGGCCCTGGTGATTTCCTCGACAAAACCCGGGTCATATTCCACAGGCATATAGGTGTCGTGCACCGGCGGGGAGTGGGCCAGATCCACCGTAACATGAACGATTTCGAGGGAGGCGCCGAATTTTATCGCCATTTCCCGGGCAACAGCAAATGCCTGGTCGGCATTTTCCGAAAAATCGGTGCAAAAGCATATTCTGCCAAACAGTTTCTTTTCCATGCTCCATCCTTTCCGTTTTCCCGTCACATTTCGATAACCCATATAGCGGAACTGCGGGCCGATTTGATCACAGACATCGATACGCTGCCTCGCAGTAATTGCCTTACCACACCCAGGCGCCTGCGGCCGAGCACGATGGTCGAGCAGCAGAGTTCGGCGGCTTTGGCCAGGATGATTTCGGCCTTTTCGGCGGACTCGACTGCAAACGAGGAGGATATCGAATCCGGCTGGAAGCCGGCCAGCACGAGCTTTTCCCTGGCCTGGTCAAAACAGGCTCTCATCTTTTTTTCGTCTTCTTCCTGCCAGAAATACCCGGAGAGGTCGGGGCTTCCCGCGTGCAGGGATTCGATCCTCGCGATCTCCTCCTTCCGGAGCCTGTCGGGAGAGGCCGTGGGAAGGATATGGAGCAGCCTGAACTCACAGTGCGCGGCGCCTTTTAAGACCCGCGCCATGTAGTCGATAATTTTTTCGCAATCCTGCCGGCAGTCGAGCGCTACAAGGAAACGTTGCATCCGTCTTTTCCATGTCTTTGCGAAAGCGGCGCGGTCCCGGAGCGCAAAACACGCCGCTTCCGGAAATCCTTGCCGCCACTGCAAGATAAGACTGTCAATAATGGGACCCCTTTTATCAACGGGTCCCATTATAAACGTTCGACGGACGGATTACTCTATCTTTCGGAAAGTTCTACGAGCACGCCATAGGTCGACTTGGGGTGCAGGAACGCGATCCTGGCGCCGCCGGCGCCTTTTCTCGGTTTTTCGTCGATCAGTCTGACCCCCTTGGCCTTGAGTTCTTCGAGGGCTTTTTCGATGTTATCCACGCGAAAGGCGATGTGCTGGATTCCAGGGCCGCGGGACTCTATGAATTTTGCAATCGGGCCGTCGGGGGCGGTAGATTCCAAAAGCTCGATCTCCGACTCGCCGACCGGGAAGAAAGCCGTCGTAACTTTTTGCTCGGCAACGGTTTCGCTTCCGAGATGCTCGATTCCGAGAATATCCGAATAAAGCTTTTTTACTTCCTCGATATTGTTTACCGCTATGCCAATGTGGTCAACTTTGAGTATCTTCATCACGTCTCCTTTTGCATTGGGAAGAGGAAAGCCACTCGGTGACGATGGTGCGCATCAGGGTGTAGGGGTCGAGCCTTTTGTCCATCAGTTCCTCGACGGCGGCATCGAGCCTGCCGCTTTGTTCCAACTGCTCGCGCACGACCCTGAACAATTCGCCATGAATCATTCGAAGAGCTTCCCGAAAAACTCTATTGCGCCTGTTTTCATTAAACTTGCCGGAATCCATCAAGTATTTACGGTGCGATTCGATGGAAAGCCACAATTCATCGAGTCCCGTGCCTTCGACCGCAACGGTTCTATCGACCGGGGCAACCCAGCCGCGATCCCCGCGAGCCCTCAGATGGGCGTCCATTTCGACGCGGGAGCAAATCTCGGCGCACAGCATGTCCGCGCCCTGACGGTCGGCCTTGTTGACCACGAAGACGTCGGCTATTTCCATTATGCCTGCCTTGAGGCTCTGGATTGCGTCTCCCAGGCCGGGGACCATTACGACGCACGTGGTATCGGCAACCTCGACTATATCGACCTCGTCTTGTCCAACACCAACGGTTTCTATCAGGATCAGGTCTTTTCCGAGCGCATCGAGGACTTTTACCACGTCTGATGCGGCCTTGGCCATACCTCCGAGAAACCCGCGGGTGGCCATGCTCCGGATATAGATATCCGGGTCCTCGGCAAGGTCGCTCATGCGGACCCTGTCGCCAAGCAGAGCGCCCCCGGTGAAGGGGCTGGACGGATCGACCGCGATGATGCCAACCTTTAGCCCGTTCTCGCGGATCACCCGCGCAAGCCCGTTGGTAAGTGTGGATTTACCCGCCCCGGGCGACCCGGTAATACCCACCACATAGGCCCGCCCGGTGTGCGGGTAGAGTTTTCTCATGCACTCGTAGGCCCTCTCATCTTCGTCTTCGAGCCAGGAAATGAGACGGGCCGCCGCCCGAGGTGAACCTTCCAGGATTTGGGCCGCGTAATCGACGGGCATTGTAATCGGTTCCTTTGCGAACACTATCGCTTGCGTACGTTTGCCCGGATGAAGTCGACGATTGCGGCGGTCGGGGTTCCCGGGCCGAAAATCGCGCTCATGCCGGATTTTTTTAAAAAGTCGTAGTCCTCTTCGGGAATGATCCCCCCGCCCACAAGCAAAACGTCTTCCATGCCCTTCCGCTTCATGAGTTCGACGACCTTGGGGAAAAAGTAATTGTGGACGCCCGAAAGGCTGCTAAGCCCCACGACGTCGGCGTCTTCCTGTTCGGCAGCAGCCACTATCATTTCAGGAGTTTGCCGAAGGCCTGTGTAGACCACTTCCATTCCGGCTTCCGCGCACACTCTAGCAAGGAGTTTGGCCCCGCGGTCATGTCCATCCAGACCCGGTTTGGCCATGATCATCTTGATTTTTCCAGCCATGGGATTTGCCCTTTTCGTCTATTCTACACGTATTCCTTAGGTCGGTACTCGCCGTAGATACCGCGCCACACGTCGCAGATTTCGCCGACCGTAGCCTTGGCCGATACGGCCTCGACCACGTACGGCATCACGTTTTCACCCGTGCCGGAAACCTCACGCAGCTTGTCGAGGGCGGCCTTCCATTTCGCGTTGTCCCTTTTTGCGCGGTAGTCTTTGAGCTCCGCGGCCTTCTTTTCGCCAACCGACATGTCCACCTTGAGAAGACCGCACGGAGGGGGCTCTTCCATGGTATATTTGTTTATACCGACGTAGACCCTTTCGTTGGTCTCCAGCTCCTTCTGGAACCGGTAGGCGCTGTTTTGTATCTCCTTCTGGATGTAGCCCTGCTCGATAGCGGAAAGCGTTCCGCCCATCGCGTCGATTTTTTGGATGTACTCGTCGACTTCGGCTTCGATCCTGTCGGTCATGCTCTCGACATAATAGGAGCCCGCCAGGGGGTCGATGGAGTCGGTGGCGCCCGATTCCTCGGCAACGATCTGCTGCGTGCGAAGAGCCACGGTTACCGCCTGCTGGGTCGGAAGACACAGGGCCTCGTCATAGGAGTTGGTATGGAGGGACTGGGCTCCGCCAAGGGCCGTGGCATAGGTCTGGAGGGCGACCCGGACGATGTTGTTTAGCGGCTGCTGGGCAGTAAGCGTAACCCCGCCTGTCTGCACATGAAAGCGAAGCATCATCGAGCGCGGGTCTTTGGCCTTGAACCGATCCCTCATGACCTTGGCCCAATACCTGCGGCCGGCGCGAAACTTTGCGACTTCTTCCAAAACGTTTGTGAAGGCGTTAAAGAAAAAGCTAAGGCGCGGGGCGAAGCTATCGACATCCATGCCGCGCTCGATGCACGCCTGGGTATAGGCGATGCCGTCGGCTATGGTAAAGGCCATCTCCTGGGCGGCGGTAGAGCCCGCCTCACGGATATGATAGCCGCTTATGCTGATGGAGTTCCATTTGGGAACGTTTTTCTGGCAGAACTCGATCAGGTCGACGGTAAGCCTCATCGTGTGCCTTGGCGGGTAAATATACTGCCCGCGGCAGATGATTTCCTTTAAAACATCGTTTTGGACCGTCCCGCCGACTTTTTCCCAGGGTACCCCCTGCTCGCGGGCTATCGCCAGGTACATGGCGAGAAGCACGCCCGCCGGGGCGTTCATGGTCATCGAGGTCGTGACCTTGTCCAGGGGAATCTGGTCAAAAAGGACACGCATGTCGTCTATGTGGTCTATGGCCACCCCGACTTTTCCGACCTCGCCCATGGAAAGCGGGTGGTCGGAGTCGTAGCCGGCCTGCGTGGGCAGGTGAAAAGCAACGCTTAGGCCCGTCTGGCCCTGAGCGAGCAGGTAGCGGTAGCGTTCGTTGGTGCTTTTGGCGTCTCCAAACCCGGCGTACTGGCGCATGGTCCAGTAGCGGCCCCTGTACATCGTGGGCTGGACCCCGCGGGTAAAGGGAAAGGACCCCGGGTAGCCAAGGTCGCGGTCGTAGTCGACAGTTTCAACATCGGCGGGAGTGTAGAGTCTTTCGACGGGCGCGCCCGAAATCGTAGTAAATACGGGCTTGGCTTCGGGGGATTTCGAAAGAGATTTTGCAAGGGGCCCCTGCTCCCACTTTTCCTTACCGGCCTTGATTTTTTTCAGCTTTTCGTCGTCAAACATGAAGCGACCTCCTCGCGGCCAAATCCACGCTCAAGAATTGAGATTGTGAAAATATTTTCAGACTTAACCTATACCAGCTGTCACCCTGCCGGTCAATATCAATTGAGTACAGACAATTAGGGGTATTATATAGAGTTTACCTTAAACATAATAATCGATAGGCGTGAGTTTCAAGCGTAAGACTTTCAATAGCGAAAAGATAGAAGCGAAAAGACAAAAGCGCGGGCGGCTGCGCCGCGGGCGAGTACCCCCCCAACCCCCCGCACCCCCACGGAAGCGCTTTCCCGCTTTATTCAAAGTGCGACTCTGAACGTGGCGTTGCTCAGGACAATTTCGAAGCCGCCTCCAGTATCCCGCTCGCGGTGAGCCATTCGATGCTCGAAGAGACTATGAAAGGGGGGTTCAGGAGATTTTCCTTGTTGTAGACGAAGGGGTTTCCGGCCAGATCGACCATGACGCCGCCGGCAGCCGTAACGATCGCCTGGCCCGCCGCGGTGTCCCATTCCCAGGTGGGGCCGAACCTGGGATAAAAATCGGCTTCACCTGCCGCGACCGAGCAGAACTTGAGAGCGCTTCCGCGGTTTATGATTTTGTAGGAGGCGATCAAGGACAGGAATTGCTCCAACCCCGGGGCCGGGTGAGAGCGGCTCCTTACGACCCGCACCGGTTCGTCGGGGGAGATCGGGGAGACAGTGAGCCTTTTGTGCCCGCCGGAAGATATTTCCCAGCAGCCTTCGCCCATGTCGGCAACAAAAGCGCGGTCGGACACCGGAATATAGATTACGCCAACAACGGGCATGCGATTCCGCACCAGGGCGATATTGACGGTGAACTCGCCGTTCCTTTTGACAAATTCCTTTGTCCCGTCAAGCGGGTCCACGAGCCAGAAGCTTTCCCAGTTCCTTCTCACCTCGAATGGAATCTGCCGGCCCTCTTCGGAAAGGACCGGAATATCGGGGTATCGGTCGAGCAGGGCACTCGAGATTATCTCATGTGAGCGCATATCGGCCAGGGTGAGAGGGGAATGGTCCTGTTTTCGAGTGACCTCGAAATCCGTTCCATACACTTCCATGATGGCCTTTCCGGCCTCTTTTGCAATTCCTACGAGAAATTCCAGGTTCATCTTGATTTTCCTTATTTTCACCGGCAACAAAGTCTCAAACGGGTTGAATAACCCAGAGAACAAACATAATATGAGGTGGGCTCGCAGCGCAATACATGACAGGCGCGCCGATGGAAAAATGATGTCAAGAAAACAGTAAAAAGAAGGTAGATTACCTGGAGGGGGAAAAATGGCTGAAACCGAACTGCCGAATCCGAGGGAACTCGAAGAACTGAAGGAAAAAAAGTTTAACAGCTACGTTGCCATGATCACTGCGGTTTACGCGGTTATTCTGGCCCTGTCGTCTCTTGGCGGCAATCACGCCATGAAAGAGATGCTTCTTTCGCAGCAGCAGGCATCGGACCAGTGGGCTTATTACCAGGCCAAGTCGATACGGGAACACCTCTACAAGAGCCAGAAGATGATGCTCGAAAACGAGGTTTCGCTGCTTTCCGGCAATCTTGGCGCCGACGCGGCGGGAAAGGTTGGCACGACCATAAAGGCGCTTGGAGATGCGGAATCGCAGTTCGCCAGAGAGAAAAAGGAAATCATGCATGAAGCGAGGAAGCTGGAGGAGGAACGGGATAAAAACCGGTCAAAGGACCCCTATTTCGAATACGCTGAGGTGCTCCTCCAGATAGCCATAATCATGGCGTCAGTATCGATAATAGCAGACAGCAGCGCCGCTTTTTTATTCTCGGTCTTTTTCGCCGTGGCCGGCGCTTTTTTGTGTTCAAACGGGTATCTGCAGTTTGTCTCGATCCCTTTTTTTCACTGAGCGTGCGGGGGAGACGCTCCCCCGCGCTTTTCGATCCCATATGAAACTTCGTTCGGGAAAAAACTCATTGACGCCGGCTAAAAGCCCCGGATTAGCAACTTCCGGGGCAGGCTCTGCCGGGGTGACGCGCTGACTGAAGTTTCATTCCCGTTCAAAGCGCGTCTTATACCAGGTTGCGTTCAAGCCCGGCCGCCACGTCCTCGGACGCGGTTTGAACGGGAATGAAACTTCGAGTTTCATAAGAGATCGGGCGGGGATAAACCCCGCCCCTACTCAGAAAGTTCATGGTTTTTCCGGTCTCCCTCCGCGGCTTCAACCATCTCCAGCGGGTTGGAGAACCTCTTTTCAACCGCTGTCAACTTTGACCGCCTGGCATCGAGGCCTGTATGGATGCTTCGAAGTTCGCTCATGTTGTCGTCATCCGACTCCCCAAGAAGCAGTCCACTCTCATCCGACCCTAAGCCCTTGCTGAATTCCAATATCCTTGAGTCCCGCTAAAAAGGCGCCCGGTTTTTAGGCTCGCTGCGATAAAATGCACCGTAGAGAGCTTTCTTTGGTGTAATCGTCGAAAACATTCAATAAAATGATTTTTCTTGACGATGTTTTCTATTGTAAGTTGTGAAAACCCATTGTGAGGATCACAAAAAGGGCCATTTCCGTCCCATGATGGGAAGACTTCGAACAAACGACCCCAGGGATAATATTTTGAGTAACCATCTTAAAATTCTGGTCATAGAAGATGATGAGGATGACTTCGTTATCATAAAGAATTTGCTGCTGGAGATCGGTAGTCCCCGGTTTGACCTCGATTTGGCGCGAACCTATGATTGGGGAGTTGAGGCTATCCGCCGGGCCGAGTACGATGCAGTCCTGCTCGACTACCACCTGGGGGAGAGAAATGGGCTTGAACTTCTCCGCGAGGCTGTCGCAAAAGGCTGTGCGGCGCCAATAATTCTTTTGACCGGTCTGGAAGACTCCACGGTCGATATCGATGCCATGAACGCCGGGGCGGCCGACTACCTCACGAAAGGGCGAATCACCTCCGATCTTCTCGAACGCTCCATTCGCTATTCCATTTCAAGAAAAAGAGCCGAGCTCGAGCTGAAAAATTACGGTGACCAGCTTGAAGAGCTTGTGAAAAAGCGCACCGAGCAGCTGGACTCGGTAAATCACGAACTCCGGGTGGAAATCGACCATCGCAAGCGTGTGCAGGAGGCGCTGGAGGGGAGCGAGGAGCGCCTTCGTCTCTTCATTGAACATGCGCCCGCGTCTCTTGTAATGTTCGATCGTACGATGCGATACCTTGCTTTCAGCCGAAGATGGCTCAGTGACCACGGGCTGGGCGAGCGCGACTTGGGTGGAATGTCGCACTACGAGGTTTTCCCCGAGATCTCCGAGGGGTGGAAAGAAGCCCATCGTCGCGGACTTGCGGGTGAAACGGTGTGCGCCGATGCCGACCGGTTTGTCAGGGCCGACGGATCGGTCGAGTGGCTTCGATGGGAAATCCGGCCATGGCATGATTCGGCAGGGGAGGTCGCGGGCATCGTTATCTTTACCGAGGACATCACCACGGAAAAAAAACAGGAGGAAGAACTTCTTCGGGTCAACCGGATCCTGAGAGCGCTCAGCGATACTAACCAGGCCGCGATCGACGCGGAGGACGAATCTGAATTTTTGGCCTCCGTCTGCCGGACTATTGTGAAGAACTGCGGCTATCCGGGGGCGTGGATCGGTTTTGCGCAAGACGATGAAAACAGAACACTCAGGCCTGTCGCAGAGGCCTGGGGCGAGGAAGGTTATCTGGAGAAGGGCGTGGCCTCATCTATCGCTCTCCCGTTGAGGGTTGACGGGCGGACCCGGGGGGCGCTTACAATCTACTCAAAGGAGCCTGGTTCCTTTTCAGACGGCGAGGCAAAATTGCTTGTCGAATTAGCCGGGGACCTCGCTTATGGTATCAAGGTCCTCAGGTTGCGCATGGCCAACCGGCAGTCGGAGCAGAAGTTGATGGAGAGCCGGGCTCGGCTCGATCAGGCTCTGCAGTCTGCGCGCATGGGGTCATGGCATTGGGATATCTCCGAAAACAGACGTTACTTTGACGACCAAACCTGCGATCTCTTGGGGGTCGATCCGACAAAATTCACGGGAACCGCCGAGGAATTTTTTGAAATCTTACATCCCGACGATCGTGCAAACGTACGGGAGGCGTTCACAAGGGCCATTGAACAGGATGCTCCTTATGAGCCGGAATACCGCGCGGTCGGACCTGATGGAAGCATCCGTCACCTTGCTTCTCGCGGAAGATTGGTTCGGGATGATCGGGGAAAACCCGCGATGATTCATGGCGTCGTTTGGGA
The DNA here is from genome assembly GCA_963813125.1 of uncultured delta proteobacterium. Lineage (GTDB taxonomy): Bacteria > Desulfobacterota > Syntrophobacteria > Syntrophobacterales > Syntrophobacteraceae > SbD1. Next base: position 21,252 of record CAWEZA010000077.1, read on the forward strand.
CGTCACGGAGCGCAAGAAGACGGAGGAAGCGCTACGGGCAGGCGAGCAAAGATTCAGGACCCTTTTCGACCACATTCCATATGTCGCCTTTGTTCTGGACAGGGACCACCGCCGGTTAACCTACAATCAGTCCGCACTCGCTTATCTCAAGGGCCAGGTGGGAACGAAAACCCTGGATTTGACCGGCGTCTCCCGGGCCACCAAAGCGCTCTGGCATCGGGTGGAAGAACAGACGATCCAATCGGGCCTGCCAACCTGGTATGTGGAAATGGCTTCTTCGCCCAGTCGCGGCGCGGTCTACCATGAAACATGGCTGCGGCCGTTCGAGGAGCGGGAAGGTCAAGTCCAGATGATCGTGGGCATTTCTCAAGACATTACCGATTACATCCGGCTCATGCGTGATCTGGAAAGCGCACGCGCCGAACTTGAACGACGGGTGCGGGAACGAACGGCGGAGCTTGTGGAAGCTAACAGGCAATTAAAATTGGAGATCGAAGATCGCAGGCTGGCGGAAGATGCCCTGCGCGAAAGCGAAGAAAAGTTCTCCGTGGCGTTCAAGCGCGCTCCGGCCATTGCCGCTATCACGGCGCTCGAAGACGGCGCCATCATGGATGTGAATGACACGCTTGTCGCGGTGAGCGGCTTCACCCGGGAGGAGCTGCTGGGCAGGACTTCCGTCGAGGTGGGCTGGCTTCGGGCGGAGGACCGGCCGCGATTGATCGAAGAAATGCTAAAGCAAGACAAGGTCCCGGGCGTGGAAATCATCTTCTACGCAAAGCACGGAAAGCCCATGGAGTGTTTGTGCAAAAGCGAACTGGTGACCATCGGCGGAGTCAGGTATCTTTTGACAATGGCGCACGACATCACTGCAAGCAAGCGTGCGGAGGAGGCCCTGCGCGCATCGCGCGAAATGTTGCGCACAGTCCTCAATGCCGTCCCGGTCGGGATTTTCTGGAAGGACCTCGATTTAAGATACCTGGGCTGCAACCGCTATTTTTCATGTGATGCAGGTTTCCAATCGCCAGAGGAGGTCGAAGGCAAAGATGACTTTGAGATGCCCTGGCTGCCGGAACAGGCGGAAGTGTTCCGTTCGGACGACTGGTCGGTAATTGGAACCGGCAGGCCAAAGCTCGGGTATGAAGAGCCTTTCGTTTCAGCCAAGGGTGGAAAAGCCTGGGCACGTACGAATAAGGTCCCTTTGCTGAACAGCGAGGGACGGGTTGACGGTGTACTGGGGACGTATGAAGACATCACGGAACGAAAACGATCAGAAGTTCTACTGCGGCGATACGAGTTGCTCTCAAAACACACTCGCGAAATCATACTCTTTATTTCTCAGGACGGTCGCATTTTAGAGGCCAACGAAGCCGCCTGCGCCGCTTACGGGTATGATCGGGAAACTATTCTATCCTTGAATATCCATGATCTTCGAAGTCCTGAGACCAGGGATCAAATTCGCGATCAAATGGGAAAAACATTCGCGGAGAATAATTTTTTCGAGTCCAGGCACGTGCGAAAGGATGGCGCCGTATTCTCAGTGGAGGTAAGTTCCCGCGGCGTCGAAATTGGTGAGGAGAAAATCCTTCTAAGTATTATCCGGGATATCACCGAGCGCAAGAAGGCCGAAGAACAGGTACGAAAAAGCAAGGAGACGCTCCAGAAGGTTTTTGACGGCATTTCGGACCCTCTCATAATGGTGGACCGGAATGGATTGATAATGCTGCTCAACAGGGCTGCAAAGAATTATTATCATGTCCGCAATTATAAGGACGCCATGCATAAAGCCTGTTTTGAAGCGTTTCGCGGAAGATCGGCCCCATGCGAGGGATGTAATCAGCCATTTTCAGGCATGGGAGGCGATGCTGTCATATTCGAGCGAGAGGGCGGAAACGACCCCGACGGGGTGGAACAAGTGGTCACATACCCCCTGCAAAGTGAGGCGGGCGTATGGGAAGGCACGATCATCCGCATAACGGATATAACGCAGGCAAAGCAAATGCAAAGACATTTGTTCCAAAGCCAGAAACTGGCATCCCTTGGTCTTCTGGTTTCCGGTATCGCTCATGAGATCAACAATCCTAACAACTTCATCGTCTTTAACCTTCCCATTCTGAGAGATTACCTGGATATGCTGATGCCGATAATTGACCCATACGCGCAGGACCATCCGGAACTCGAGTTCTTCGGCATGTCTTATGCCGAATTTCGCAAGGACATCTACAAACTTCTGGAAAACATGGAACATGGTTCTCAGAGAATCAATGCCACGGTGTCCAGGCTGAAGTCTTTTACTCAAACCCAGGACAAGCGGGAACTGCGTCTGATTGACCTCAAGTATGTGATCGATCAGGCGATGGCCATTTGTCGCGGCGAAATAAGGAAAAAGGTAAAATCACTCGATGTGGATATTTCCGAAAATCTCCCGTCGATCTTTGCCGATTCGGAAGCCACCATGGAGCAAATCCTGATCAATCTGTTGATCAATGCCGCCCATGCGGCGGACAAAGAGGATTCGTGGATAAGGTTGAGAGTGAAGGCGGAAGACTGGCGGCCGGATTGGTGTGTAATCGAGGTGAGCGACAATGGTTGCGGAATGGATGAGAAGACCAGGGAAAAGATATTCGATCCGTTTTTTACGACGAAGTCCTCCATGATGGGTACGGGTCTTGGCCTTTACATTTGCAAGAACTTGTTGGAGGGGTTGGGAGGGCGCATTGAGTTCGAGAGCAGGCCGGGCGAAGGGAGCACCTTTCGTGTGTTCCTGCAAAATATCGACCCCGCAGGGGGTGGCTTTAAGCTGTCAGTAATGTCGGCGCCGGTGACACTCTAACGGAGGTCAAACGATATGCAAAAAATTCCACGATGGCTGACAGCGATATCCATCTGTGTATTCCTGGCGCTGGCGACCGGCGGCGCCTGGTTCTATCGCGCTCAGGAGCAGATTCTGCGCAGTGCGGCCGAGACTAATCTCGAGGCTATCGCTCAGTTGAAGGTGAACCAGATCGTTCAGTGGCGCAACGATTGTCGGGACGATGCGTCCGTGCTCACGGAAAGCCCTTTTCTGCTCGAAGGCATCCTGCGCTGGATGGCGGTCCCGCGGACGGTAAATTCCAAGGACCTTCTCACCCGGTTTCGCTCCCTCCAAAGACATTACCGGTATTCCGATGTCCTGCTGGCGGGCGTCGACGGGGAGGTGGTCTTGAGCCTCTCCGGGAGGACCGGCCCGCTCAATGAGCGGACTGCGCAAGACCTGGCGGTTTCTATCCGGGAACAGCGGCCCGTGCTGAGCGAAATTCTCGGCGGTCCATCCGATCTCTCGCCTCATCTCTACGTTATTGCGCCATTCTTTACCAGGAACACGGAAGGGTCCAGGCCGGTCGGCGCGATCCTCCTGCGGTGCGAGGCCCGGCAGTTCCTCTACCCCATGATCCAGTCCTGGCCTACGCCCAGTTTGAGTGCGGAAACGGTTCTGGTCAGACGGACCGGTGAGTCGGCCCTCATTATGAACAAACCGCGTTTCATGCCAGGACGCGGCTTTCAACCTCCAGATACCATTGAGCCGGAAGAATGTGCCGGCTGTCATGGCGGTACAGGGCAGGCTGGGCCTGGCGGAGGGTAAGGACTATCGCGGCATCGGAGTGCTTGCGGTTCTCAATGCACATCCCCGATTCGCAATGGTTTATGGTTGCAAAAATTGATGCGGCGGAGGCGCTGGCTGTCTGGCGGGCCAGAGCCACCCTTATCATTGTGCTGATCTTCGGGCTCATGGCCGCCGCGACCGCCTCGGCCGGGTTGATATGGCAGCACTACGCCAAAGTGCATTACAGGGAGCTTTTCCTGGCCGAGGCGGCACGGCGCGAGGCCGAGGAGTGCTACCGCACCACATTGCTGTGCATTGGCGACGGAGTGATTACCACTAACGCCGATGGGCTCACGACGTTGCTGAATCCCATGGCCGAGGCGCTAACCGGCTGGCGGCATGAGGAGGCCCGAGGAAAGTCAATTTCCGAAGTATTCAGGATTATCAACGAAGAGACCCGGCAATCGGTCGAAAACCCGGTTGAGCGCGTGCTTAGCGAAGGGATTGTCGTGGGGCTCGCCAACCACACCGTACTGATAGCCCGCGACGGGAAGGAATATCCGATAGCGGACAGCGGCGCCCCCATCCGCGACGAGACAGGTAAAGTCATCGGCACCGTGCTGGTCTTCCGCGATCATACCGAGGTGCGGCGTGTGGAGGAGGAGCTGCGCACCGCGCTCCAGGAAAGGGAGGTGCTGCTTCGTGAAGTGCATCACCGCGTGAAGAACAACCTGCAAGTTATCAGCGGTCTGCTCGATATTCAGGCCGACGGCGCCGACGAAAAGCTGCGCGGGGCGTTCCAGGACACCAAAAGCCGGATTCGTTCGATGGCGGCCATCCACGAGCAGTTGACGCATAGGGCAAACCTGGCCCGAGTGGACATGGCAGGCTACATCCGGGAATTGGTGAATTCGGTCCTCGCCACCTACGGCGGAGACTCGATCTCTGCCCGTGTGAACGTTTCGGACATCACGCTTCCATTCGACGCGGTATCACCGTGCGGTCTTTTGATCAACGAACTGGTTTCCAACGCTGTGAGACATTCCTTCCCGCAGGGATGGAATGAAGCCAGGCCGCATGAGAGTCCCGAGATCAGCATAAGTCTGCGGAGGCTGCCCACAGATGGGGGCAGATTCGATCTAACCGTTGCAGACAATGGCGTGGGGTTGCCGGAGAGCTTGAAAATCGAGGAACCGTCTTCACTGGGGTTGACCCTGATCAACCTGCTTGTAAGGCAGCTTCAAGGAGAGCTTGCGGTGACGCGGACCTCCGGGACGAGCATCAGAATCGTGTTCGGTCCTTTACGTGTGGCGCGCAGGATTTGATGTCCGCCGGGACAAGCGGGGAACTTGCATCAACAACGGGAGGCGCCAGTATATGAAAGCGAAAAGCCAAAGTTTTGGTCGTGGAAGATGAGGCTATTGCCGGTATGTCTCTGGAACGGGGATTAAGGAAGTATGGTTATGATGTCTGCGGGGTGGTCGCCTCAGGAGAGGATGCCTTGGAAACGGTTTTACACGAAAAACCCGACGTCGTGCTGATGGATATCCTCCTTAGTGGGAGAATCGACGGTTTTGAAGCTGCTGAGGCGATTCGGGCCAGTGTGAATATTCCGATCATCTTCATGACCGGCTATGCGGACGATGAGATTGCCTCAATGGCTAAAAGAGCGGGATGCGCCGGTTTTATGGTCAAGCCGGTTGAGCCCGGGGAACTTGCCTGGGCCATATCCCTTGCCTTGCAGCCCCGCGAAGACGACGAAATCCAGAGCCGCAAGTCCCCGACGGCAGGTCTTGAAACGGGGGGCTGGAGGACGAATTGATGGGTAATAGGATAATTGTTGTCGATGACGAGCAGGATTTTCTGGACAGCATTAGAAGAGGGCTGAACACGGCCGGCTACAAGGCTGTGGGAGTGGAGAGCGATCCCAAAAGGGTGGCGGCCATGTTCGAACGGGGAGAGACCTGCGATATCGTCATCCTGGACATAACCATGCCGTCCATGAGCGGAGTGGAACTGCTCGAAGTCATAAAAGACCACAGTCCTAACACCGAGTGCATCATGGTTACGGCGGTAAATGACGCTAAAGTCGCGGTGGAATGTCTCAAAAAAGGCGCTTATGACTATTTGCTCAAACCCGTCTCCAGAGAGGATCTGACGCTCAAAATAAGACACGCCGAGGAACGAAAGCGGTTGCTGGACATATTGGATCTCAAAAAAAGGGAGACCTCCTCGGAACTGACAAACGTTAAGGCCTTTGAACGGATCATTTCGAGATCGCCGATTGTGCTGGGGATCTTGAAGGAGGCAGAGCTTCACGGCGTCAGCGACGTGCCTGTTTTGATCACCGGGGAGAGCGGTACGGGAAAGGAACTGCTCGCCAGGGCCATCCACGCGGTCAGCCCCAGGGCGAAATCCCCCTTCCTGCCCGTCAACATGGCTGCTTTGACGGGTTCTCTGTTTGATGCCGAATTCTTTGGCCATACGAAAGGCGCCTTTACGGGGGCTGAAAAGGATCGCCAGGGTTACCTGGAAAATTCAAATCACGGCACTCTGTTTTTGGATGAAATAGGCACCTTGCCCCTCGATCTTCAAGGGAAGCTGCTACGGGTGCTACAGGAAGGAGAATTTGCAAAACTCGGGACGAGCAGGCTTCAGAAAACCGATGTTCGTTTCATTGCGGCGACGAATGAAAACCTGGGTACTCTGCTGACCCGCGGGACGTTTCGAAAAGATCTCTATTATCGCCTCAAAGGCGCATCGCTCCACCTCCCGCCCTTAAGGGAGAGGCGAGATGACATGCCGCTTCTTATAGACCGCTTCCTGAAAGGATTTCCTGGAACTCCTGAAAACTCACGCATCAAAGAGGACGCCGTCTCCATCCTCTTAAGATATGACTATCCCGGGAACATCAGGGAACTCAGATCGATTCTGCTTTCCGCATCTAATTTGGCCCTTGGCGGACCCATTACCGCTCAGCATCTGCCGGCTCACGTTAGAAGCCGAAAACCTGCCTCGGATCATGCGCCTGATTCGGAATGCGTGGTTCCGGTTTCGCTCCGGGAGATGGAAAAAGTTCATATTCTAAGGATCTATCGTCAAACGAGTGCAAACAAGTCTTCCGCGGCCAAGCTGCTGGGCATCGGCATCAACACGCTCCGACGAAAGCTCGAATCTTATGGAGTGGAATAGGCGCAGCCGGCAGCCAAAATGGACTATCCCAAAATGGCACATATGGTCATAACTGCTTGAAAGATAAGGTTTTAATGTCGCAGTCCATGCCAAATCGGGATAGGCGCCTCACCAACACGAACACCTGAAAGAATATCCGCCGGGCTTTCGCATCTCCCCCAACCCACCGAATTCAAACATCATTATCTGCTCATGGCCACGGTATTTCCGCATGGCACGATAGATGCGTAATACCGGTTTGCCTTCAAGGTCGAACTAAATAAAAAGTGCGGGGGAGCATCTGCCCAGCGCCAATATGGAGCGGTATCGATGAACGTGTTGATTGTCGATGACGAAATAATCCAGGTCGAGAGTCTCAGAAGAGGCTTGCGAAGCAAAGGGTACCGGGTTGCCGAAGCCTTCTGCGCGCTAGAAGCCCTGAACCTGCTTAACAGCGGCGAGAGCAGCATCGATCTCGTCATAACCGATTATGCCATGCCTGTAATGAACGGAATCGAACTCCTGCAGAATATACGCGGGGGCAATGGGGACTTGCCCGTCATCATGATGACCGCATACGGACAAAAGGACATGGTAATAGATGTCTTGCGCAATCATTGCAGCGGTTTCATAGAAAAACCCTTTACCCTCGATCAGTTGTTGCGTGAAATCGATAGAGTCAAAGTTGGCGTGCTTCAAAACACGAGCCTTGACCTCCTCCCCAAAGTCATCCCCGAGCTTGTTCACGAGATCAACAACCCGCTGGCGGCCATCGCCGCAAGCGCGGAACTCGCAATGCTTGCACTGACCGAGACGGCCACTCTCAAGCGATGCATGGGGCGTATCATAGACTCAGTGGAAAAGATCACCAGGATAAACAAGGAGATTATGGCAGCTGGCCGGCACCCCACGTGTGAAATGACCAAAATGGACATGAACGTTCTCATAGACGATTGCCTGGCCATGTTTGCGGATGCACTGACCCTGAAAGGAATCTCTGTCGAGAAAAGCTTGGTTGGGGGTTATTTATCCCTTTGGGGCAATAGATTCGGGATCGAACAAATGCTTTCGAACTTGGTTGTGAATTCAATCGATTCGATGGATGGATCGTCTGAAAAAGTATTGAGGATAAGCGGTGCAACTGATCAAAACGACTGTTCCACATGCCTAACCATAGAAGACACTGGTTGCGGAATCCCGGAAGAATCCATGGATAAGATCTTTTCTGCGTATTTTACCCGTAAGCAACACGGAACGGGTCTTGGCCTTGCCGTTGTTAAGAGTGTCGTTGAAAAGCACAAGGGAACAATTCGTGTTTCAAGCCGGATTGGAAAAGGCACAGTCTTTACAGTTAGCTTTCCGCCAAGCGTTTCGGGATGATGGAAGCGATTGAAAGGCAGGGCGGCGAAATTATGGACGATCTCGGCGACAATGTGGAGCTTCTCCAGGAAAAAGGGAGTGAAGCGAGATGGATGCAGGCGCAATTAAATCGTCCGAGACCAGTATTCTCAGGCTGGAAGGCAGATGGACCATCGAGAGGGCAGCGGAGTTGAAGCACCTGCTGGCGGAGGCGCTCCGGGTCGGCGACAGTGTGATTGTCGAACTGGACGGGCTTTCCGCGTGCGATCTGTCCTGTCTGCAACTGCTCTGCTCGGCGCATAGAACATCCCTGGGACTTCATAAGCAACTGCTGCTCCAAGGCAACAAGCCGGACGTCATCAAACGGGCCGTTCAAGACGCCGGGTTTTCACGCACTATGGGCTGTGACAAAGCACTTTCCCAGACCTGCCTGTGGACAGGAGACTGGTAGTCATGAGCAAGATCATTATGACGGTGGATGACTCGGCGAGCGTTCGACAAATGGTGAGCTTCACGCGGATCGTCAAGCCTTTTAAACCGGATCAATTGCCGGCGGTGGTCAGGAAGGTGCTCGGATGACGAACGAACATGGCGAAGCATACAAAGAAGAGGCATTCGAACTGCTGGGCGAACTCGAGACTTCGCTTCTGGCAATGGAGGAAACCCCCGAAGATGCGGACCTCATCGGCCGCGTTTTCCGGGCATTGCACACTATCAAAGGCTCCGGCGCCATGTTCGGGTTTGATGACATTGCGGCGTTGGCCCATGAGGTCGAGACCGTTTTCGATCTCGTGCGCAATGGCAAGATGGGTGTGACCAGAGCCCTGGTCGATTTGACTCTTGCCATGTGCGACCGCATTCGGGGGCTGCTTGACGGTCCTGGAAGCGATGTCGCGGCCGATACGGCAAAAGCCGACGCAATTATTGAAGATCTCAGAAGGCTTGTCCCGCATCCGGCGCATTCCGAGCCGTCCCAGGCCCGGAGGGCGCAGCCGACCATCGTTAACGATGCTCAGGACCTGGAAGTGACCTATAGAATCACACTTTGTCCCCACACCGATGTCTTTGCAAACGGGACAAATCCTCTGCTTCTGCTGGAAGAACTGCGCACGCTTGGCGAATGCAAGGTTATTGCCCACACAAACAAAATTCCCGGACTGGAAAAACTTGACCCCGAGGAGTGCTGGATTTACTGGGACGCGTTTCTCACAACCCGTATGGGCATTGACGCCATAAGGGACGTTTTCATCTTTATCGAGGATTACTGCGAGCTGGGGATCGAGGTCATCGAGGAACCCGGCGTCTTTGAAGATGAAAAACCGTCCAGGAAGCTGGGGGAAATCCTCGTCGATCGACGCCTTGTCAGTCGGGAAGATTTGCGGCAAGCCCTGGGAGAACAAAAACGCATCGGGGAACTGCTGGTCGATAAGGGGCTTGTCGAGCCCGGCATGGTTGAATCCGCACTGGCCGAGCAACAACAGGTCGAATCGAGGCGCCGCAAGCAGCAGGCGGAAGATCAGGTATCGAGCGTGAGAGTGCCGGCTGAAAAACTCGATATCCTTGTAAATCTGGTCGGCGAGTTGGTAACGGTTCAGGCCAGGCTAAGCCAGGCCGCCGCCAATCTCCAAAACGCCGAGGTTCTATCAGTTTCCGAAGAAATCGAAAGGCTTACCGGCGAGCTCCGAGATAACACCATGAGTATTCGCATGCTGCCCATCGGGACAACATTCAGCAAATTCAAACGGCTGGTTCGCGATCTGTCGGGCGAACTGGGGAAGGACATAGTGCTGATCACGGAGGGGGCTGATACGGAGCTTGACAAGACCGTGATCGAACGACTCAACGACCCGATGGTGCACCTCATAAGAAACTGCATCGATCACGGCATCGAACCGCCCTCCGTAAGAGAGGCAGCGGGCAAATCCGGGCAGGGAACGGTGCTCCTCTCCGCCGTCCACTCCGGAGCCAATGTGCTTATCCGGATAAAAGACGACGGGGCTGGACTGGATGCGGATGCAATAAGGGCAAAGGCCCTGGAGAGAGGATTGATCGCAGCCGATGCGGAGCTTTCCGAGAAGGAAACGTTTGCGCTGATTTTTGCCCCGGGTTTTTCCACCGCCCGAAAGGTAACCAATGTCTCGGGCCGGGGTGTCGGAATGGACGTAGTCAAACGAAGCATAGAAGCCCTCCGGGGCTCGGTCGAGGTCGACAGCCAAAGGGGGGTGGGGACTACCATAACCCTTAAGCTGCCGCTGACGCTTGCAATCATTGACGGTTTGCTGGTGAGAGTCGGGGACGGGCACTATGTGCTGCCGCTCTCCATTGTGGAGGAGTGCGTGGAGTTGACGCGCGAGGATGTGGCAAGGGCCCACGGGCGCCATATCATCCCTGTCAGGGCGGAGATAGTCCCCTACATTCGGCTGCGCGAGCGATTTCTGGTGAGCGGCACGAACCCGGACTCCGAGCAGATAGTGATAACGGAATCCCCCGGCGGCAAGGTGGGTTTGGTAGTGGACAAGGTTGTCGGGGAACATCAAACGGTCATAAAAAATATGGGCAGAATATACCGGAATGTAGATGAGATCTCCGGGGCAACCATTTTAGGCGACGGGACGGTGGCGTTGATCCTGGATGTGCCGCAACTGGTGCTGCGCGCTGAAACAGGGGCCCTGGACTCATACAGGTGACAGCCGTGGGAAGAAAAAGAGCTTAGTGGGGGAGCACAAGGAAACGAGATATACGGTAAACACACGTCAGACAAAAGGAGAAACTCCATGAAGTGGTTTTATAATCAAAAAATCGGTAAGAAGCTCATTATTTCTTTTCTTGTGCTCTGTTTTATTACCGGCCTGGTTGGTTTCCTGGGGCTGAGAAACATGGGCAAGATCAACGATATGCTTCATTCACTATACAAGAATGACACAATTGGAATTTCAGACCTCAAGGGTTCCAATATCGATTTCCTCAATTTTTCGAGAGCGGAAGGAAACTTCCTCCTTGCATCATCTACCGAAGAGCGTGAGAAGTTTCAAAAACTCATGGATACATATGAACAGAAGATGAAAGAGAAGTTGGGGCAGGTAAAACCCTTATTGCTTACGGATGCAAGTAAAGAGACTCTGGCAAACCTGCAGAAGGCCTGGGAAGACTACCGGTCTGTAAACAAGAAAGTGCTCGATTTGGCGGGAAAGGAGGCGCCCGCAAGCCGGAAGGAGTCCGTCGAGCTGGCTCAGACATTGGGCCGGGAGAAGCTCCACGTTGTGGATGATCTTTTCAAAGAGCTCAATAAGCATAAGGAAGATAATGGGCAACATTCTTATGAGGAAAGTGACGTGGTGTACGCAGACAGCCGTATGCTCATGCTCATAGGGATTCTTGCCGGTATTTTGATCGGTGTGGGGCTCGGCGTTTTCATGTCCCGCCTGATAAGCAAACCCATTACTGAATGCGTCAAAATATCGGACCTCCTGGCGGAAGGCCACCTCGATATGCAGATCGATGCCACCAGCACAGACGAAACGGGGCAGTTGATGGCGGCCATGGGCAACATGGTGCGAACGCTTCGAGAGATCGTTGGCGATGTGCGGATTGCGGCTGACAATGTTGCGGCCGGGAGTGAGGAATTGAGCGCCTCGGCCGAGCAGATGTCCCAGGGCGCTACGGAACAGGCCGCTTCAGCCGAGGAAGTGTCGTCGTCGATGGAACAGATGAGCTCCAATGTCAGGCAGAATGCCGATAACGCGATGCAGACCGAAAGGATCGCCGTCAGGTCGGCTGAGGATGCAAAAGAAGGCGGGAGTTCTGTGGCACGGACCGTAACCGCGATGAAGGAGATCGCCGGGAAGATTTCCATCATCGAGGAGATCGCCCGCCAGACCAACCTCCTGGCGTTGAATGCGGCTATCGAAGCAGCGCGCGCCGGCGAACACGGAAAGGGCTTCGCCGTGGTGGCCTCCGAAGTCCGAAAGCTTGCCGAACGGAGCCAGACGGCGGCCGCTGAAATCAGTACGCTGTCAGTATCGAGCGTCGATGTTGCCGAAAAGGCCGGAGCGATGCTTCAGAGCCTCGTCCCGGATATTCAAAAGACGGCCGATCTGGTCCAGGAGATCAGCGCGGCGTGCAATGAGCAGAACACGGGGGCCGACCAGATCAACAAGGCGCTCCAGCAACTGGACCTGGTCATTCAACAGAATGCCTCCGCATCGGAGGAGATGGCTTCCACTTCAGAGGAACTGCAAAGCCAGGCAGCACAACTTCAAAGCTCGATTGGGTTCTTTAAGGTTGGTAATGGCAGCGGCGCCTCTTCCAGGATGGTATCGGCGGCTTCCCGGAAAGGCCGCGAGCAGAAAGGAAATGGCAGGATGCAGATAAAATTGGCCCACAAGGCCAACATTGCACACCCGGGGGCCGGAACGATCCATAGGATGTTCGAAGGTTCCAGGTCGGCCGGCAATGGTACTGCCGCCTTTGGAAATGGAGAGGCTTCCGGTAAGGTCAAAGGCGTTGACCTCGATTTGTGCGCCGAGGCCGGGACCAGTGTGCTGGACGATGAGTTCGAAAGATACTAAGGAGGAGTTGACATGATTTCCTCAATAACCGAGACAGGCCAGTACTTGACTTTCAAGCTGGAAGACGAGGTATTTGCTCTGGATATCGCCAAAGTCAGAGAAGTCCTTGATTTCACCGCGGTCACCAAGGTGCCCGGGACGCCCGATTTCATGCTGGGGGTTATAAATCTTCGAGGCAGCGTTGTCACGGTGGTGGACATGCGTCTGAAGTTAGGAAAGTCCCGCACTGAGACAACGGTGAATACCTGCGTCATTATCGTCGAAATCGAAATCGACGGGGAAGTCACTGTACTCGGGGCCCTTGCAGATTCAGTGCAGGAAGTGATGGACCTCGATCAGGACCAGATCGAGCCTCCCCCTCGAATTGGCGCGCGTCTAAACACCAGGTTCATCAAGGGAATGGGAAAGCGGGACAGCGGGTTCATCATCATCTTGGATATCGACAAGGTGTTCTCCGTGGATGAGCTGGCCATGGCGAATGATATGGAAGACGAGCTGGTCCGGGCCGATAAGGCTTGCGCGGCCTAGATCGTCTTCTCTACAGTGGAAAGGGCGGCATCACAAGCCCTGCAAGGAGCGGCGAAGCCATGAACGGCGTGCATAGCAAAACGGCCGTAGCTCTGGAAGACCCTCGGAGGTCCCATCTTTCGAACGGGAGCCCGGAGAGCCGGTCGTTTACGGCGGTTATGTCCGATAAGGTGTTCCGGCGTCTTAGTGAACTCATCCATGGCTCATGCGGCATAAGGATGCCCCTCGCCAAAAAGACAATGCTCGAAGGTAGGCTGAGAAAAAGGATACGCGCCCTGCGCCTGGAGTCGTACGAACAGTACTGTGAATATCTTTTCAGCACTGAGGGGTTTGAGCGCGAATTCATCCACATGATTGACGCTGTTACTACCAATAAGACCGACTTTTTCAGGGAACCGGACCACTTTGACTACCTGTTCGATCGGGTGCTTCCCGAGTTGGTCGGTCGGCAGGGCTTAAGCGGCGGAAGGAGGCTAAACGTGTGGAGCGCGGGTTGCTCGACGGGAGAGGAGCCCTATACGCTGGCCATGGTCTTGAGCGAATTTGCCGGGGGGCGTTCGGACTTTCAGTTCTCGGTCCTTGCGACAGATATCTCGACGGCGGTATTGGATACGGCCCGGAGCGGCATCTACGATGAAGAGAAAGTGGCGCCGATTCCTTTGAATCTTCGCAGAAAATACCTCCTGAGAGGTAAGGACAGGCGCAAGGGGCTGGTCCGGGTTGCCCGGGAGCTGCGCGGACTCGTAAGATTTAGACGCGTCAATTTTCTGGAAGACGATTATGGAATAAAAGAGGCCATAGGAGTCATCTTTTGCCGCAACGTGATCATATACTTCGACCGCCCGACTCAGCAGAAGATACTGGAGCGCTTCTCGGAACTTTTGTTGCCGGGCGGGTATTTGTTCATCGGTCACTCCGAGAGCCTGCACGGCATGGAGCTGCCGCTGGTGCAAACTGCCGCAACGGTCTACAGGAAGCCGGGACAACAGGTAAGCCGGCTGGAGCGATGAATAGCCTGAACTGGAACGTAAGGGGCCGATGCGGGCGGGGCTAAACCCCGCCCCTACGAATCGCAATGAGAGATTTAAGCTGGCGCCTATGGGAAACGCTCCCACGCTCTTTTTGTTCAGTTCGATCTACAACTCCCCTAAGCTTGAGCTTCCTGCCTCTCCGGGGTTTGCCGGATATGGAGCAGCTCGGGTTTTTTGAGGATCACGCGGGTATCGGGGGGAACGGACTCGGTGAGCCAGACGTTTCCGCCGATTATCGATCTCGCCCCTATTACGGTCTTCCCACCCAGGATGGTCGCCCCCGAATAGATGATCACATCGTCTTCGATAGTGGGGTGGCGCTTTTTGTCTCTTAGCAGATCACCGGCATCGCGCGGCAGTGAAAGCGCGCCCAAGGTAACGCCCTGGTAGAGCCGGACCCGGTTGCCGATCTCTGTGGTCTCGCCTATAACGACGCCTGTGCCGTGATCGATGAAGAAGCTCTCCCCGATGTGCGCGCCGGGGTGGATGTCTATTCCCGTGACGCTGTGGGCATATTCGGTGATGATGCGTGGGATGAGGGGAACCTGCTGTTCCCACAGGTAGTGAGCAATTCTCTGGACAGTTACCGCCATGAGCCCAGGGTAGCTGAAAATTATTTCGTCGTAGCTTTTGGCCGCGGGGTCTCCCTGGTATGCGGCGCGCACGTCGGCAGCGAGCATGAGCCGCAGTGCAGGCAGGTAATGCATGAAATTTATCGTCGCCCTCTGACCCGTTTCCTCACAGTGCACGCAGGTAAGGTCGTGGCGGATACAGTCGTGGCGAAGAGCCAGGGCCACCTGCTCGGACATCAGGTCGAGAAGGCGGTAGCCTCCTGGCCGAAAAATAATAGCCGAGATTGAACTTGTCGGAGCCTGCCTCTGAATGAAATACCCCGGGGTAGAGAAGCCTCTTTACCCGGTTCACCAGGTCCACGACAGCCAAGCGGCAACCGCTGTAAGCGAGAAACTCGATTA
Source organism: uncultured delta proteobacterium (assembly GCA_963813125.1). Lineage (GTDB taxonomy): Bacteria > Desulfobacterota > Syntrophobacteria > Syntrophobacterales > Syntrophobacteraceae > SbD1. Next base: position 36,463 of record CAWEZA010000077.1, read on the forward strand.
GATTGGCGGCGGCTTCATCTTCGGCACAGGGTTTGGTCATGGTGCGGCATTGTCGAATCGTGGTTAATAGTTCTTTGAATTGCTGCCGGGTTGGGACCGTCAGGCGCGGTTTGCTCACTTTGCGGCGGCGAATGTGTGCGGCGGGGTTCTCCAAGAGAATGCCGTGCTCCATGGCGTACTTGAAGCAGAGATTCAATGTTTCAAGTTCCATGTTGAACGTACGCGGCTTGCATTGTGTCACTCGTTGTGCAGCCCATCGCTCAACGTCCAGCTTGCTGATACTGCCGACTGACTTGTTCTTGAAGAATGGGGTAAGGCTGTGGATCGTGCGCAAACGGCGGTCGAGAGAGGAGGGCTTCAATGTAACGGCGGCGGTGTTGAGCCAGCGCCCCGCAAGACCGCCCACAAGCCGCGTCTCGTCGCCTTCGTCGTTCTTTTCGTATTCGGCGAAAGGCAGCGACTTCGCTTCGGCAGTCGTCAGTCGTTGGACTTGACCGCGCAAGTCCCCAAGGTATCGGCGAGCCATCGCCTTGTCGGCGGTCTTGAGGGATTTGCGAATCTGCTTGCCGTCACGTTTGAAAAGGGCATAGTAAATGCCCGATGATTTGTTGCGGTAGAGGTTTTCCCCAACGTATTGCAGATCGAACCGAGTTATGGGCTTGGACTTCATGTTTCGCAGTATACGGGGTTACAACATATGGTTACAACAACAAAATGTTGCCGATTGCAGATAGTT
>CAWEZA010000078.1:0-15475 GCA_963813125.1 uncultured delta proteobacterium
CTTTATTCCAACTGACTATAATCCCATCGAGGTCGGTAGCTATGATCGCGTCGTCGGAATTCTCAACGATAGAGCCAAGCCGGCACAAATCCTCGTTGGCATAAAGCTGATCAGCCTTGAGGAACTCCAAAAAACGAAGACATTTCTGCATTTCGGAGCTTGTCTCTTCGATCTGCCGATGAAGCTTTTCCATGGCATCGCCTGTGGGTGGAAGAAAGTTATTAAACCAGGGACTTGAATCATTCCAAGTTTCCTCGCAATTGACAATGAAGCTAATCATCCCGCCAATAGCTGACAATAAGCCGTATTTCTTGTCATTGCAATGGGTTGAAAAGTATCTGATATTTTTTCCTGACAGTTTTTTTAGAGGAACCTTTACACAATAAAAAATTAGCCGGGCCTGATGCGTTTGCCTTTCTTTTTTTTCCGTCAACCAGCTATATTCTTGCGGGTATATTCTTGTGGGAAAGAATAATCAGCCATCGGTGAAAAACAGTGACCGCCAGGGGGGCGCTATGTTTCCCGCGTAATACCCTACTTGACAAAGTGAATCCCGCGGGAGTAGCAGCCGTTAGAGACCAGGTGAAGAAACGCGGATGGGACATAATTCGGTCTATCCTATCCATGCATTCGGAAAGCACGATGCCATCACGTCTGCTTGTCTGGCTCACGATCTTTTTCATGCTGGGTATTGCGGCCGAGCGGTTCTGCGGCGGTTACCCCCCGCTTGCGGCCGTATGGTTGCCCCTTGCGGCACTGGCTCTTATCGCCGCCATGGTGGTCGTACTGTGGTTGACCGATTCACCCACTCGCCCACTCACCGGTTCAACGCTTCCCCGATTCAGCGTTTTTATCGCCCCCGCCCTGTTATTCTTCGTCTTGGGCATGTGGGCGTCCAAAACATCCACCTCCACTTTTCCGAAGGCGCTCGATCCGTTTCTTGACGGACGCCCCGCCTGCTTTATGGCCGAAGCCTGCGGAGCGGCCGAGTACTATCCCGGAAAAATCAGGGTCCCGCTCCACCTTCTGAGGGCAATAACCCCCGAGGGGCAAACGGTCCTGGACGGGGACATTCTGCTCAGCATGCCGGCAAACGGTTCGGCAGCGGACGCGGTCTTCGTGCTCCCGGGCGACCGGGTGATTTTTCGAGCCGTCCTCAAGCGCTTCCACAATTTCAACAACCCGGGCGGATTCGATTACGTGCGCTATCAGGCCGGAAAGGGCCTCTATGGCCATTGTTTCCTTAAAAAACAGCGGCTTCTCCTAAAGGTCGCCAAAGAGCCGGAACTAACTTTCGGGTCACTATTCAATGCGGCAAGAGGCAGGATAGAACTTTTCCGGCAAAAAGCGCTCCTGTGGTCTCAAAGATCGCTCGACCCCGGAGCCGCCGCCTTTTATGCGGCAATGATACTTGGCTACAAACACCTGCTGGATGCAAAATGGCAGGACCGGATCCACCAGACCGGCCTCTACCACCTCCTCTCGGTTTCAGGTCTTCACATCGGGATGGTCTGCATTTTCGTCTTCTGGGTAGTCCGCCTTGGGGTTCGCCTGCTTTCCCCATCGGTCCTGAGCAGGGTATCCGACCAACGCATAGCTCTTTTGCCCGCCTTTGCCGCCGGTGTCTTCTATGCCCTTCTCGCGGGCTTTGGAACACCGACCATCTGGAGGTCCATCCTGACCCTGGCGGTGATTTTTGCGGCCGGCCTCAGGTACCGCTCAGTAGACTCGCTGACGGTTCTCGCCCTGTCCGCCCTTTTCATCCTTGTCCCGGACCCTGCCGGCCTTTCGCAGATCCCGTTCCAGTTCACTTTTACATGCGTGCTCGCAATAATAGTCATCTACCCGAAGTTCCACCGGTTCAGGCTCTCGGGCAAATTTGCCGCCCTTCGGCGCGAAAGCCTGCCCGGAAAGATAGTCTCGCAGTTTGAAGACGCGTTCCTGGTCTCGATTGCAATCAACGTCCTGCTGCTTCCGCTCATTATTTTCTACTTCAACGGATTTTCACTAGCGGGAATAATCGCCAACATCTTCCTGCTGCCTTACCTGGGGTTCGTAGTCCTGCCCGTGGGGCTTTTGAGCGTGGTTCTGTTCGCATTCAGCCAGACGCTGGCCTGGCCCGTCGTCCGTGCCGCAAATTACCTGCTTTGGGTATGCATGGGTATAATCAAGTTTTTTGCGGGTTTTTCATGGAGCTTCTTTTGGACCGGAAGCTTCTCAACAGTGTGGCTCATAGTGGTTTACGGTTCCCTGGCTCTGATGTTTGCCCCTTTTCCAAGGAAAATCAAGACCGCCGGCCTGGCCGCGGCTGCCCTCCTCTTCTCTTTAGCCATCGCGATTGGCGGCAGCTCGGCGACCCTGCTCCGGCCGGGGGCCCCGGGCGCGCTCAAGGTCGACGTTATCGACGTGGGACAGGGGTCTTCGGCCCTCATAAGGTTTCCCACCGGCCAGACGATGCTTGTCGACGGCGGAGGGGCCCCCGCAAGCTCCTACGATATCGGTTGCGAAGTGCTCGCCCCGTTTCTGTGGCACGAATCCATACGAAGGCTCGACTACGTGGCCCTGTCTCATTATCACCCGGACCACGCGCTGGGGCTTTGCTTTATTCTGAGTAATTTCGACGTGGGCGAGTTCTGGACGAGCGAGATTTCCGGTGAGGACCGTGAAGCAACGGTAACCCTTCGCCGAATAAACGAAATAACGTCCAGGCGAAAGATCGCGATCCGCACCTTCCCGAGCCTCGAAAAAGACGTGCAAATCGGGCCGGCCGGAGTGCGGCTTCTCCACCCGCCCACCGAGTTTCTCGAACACGCGTCCCGAAAGGACTTAAACGACCTCTCGCTCGTCTTCGAGGTATCCTTTGGCAAAACCAGGGTGATCCTGCCAGGCGATATCGACTCGAAGATCGAAAAATCGATAATCCCTCGCCTCCCAAAAGACATGCTGACGCTTCTTGTTGCGGCGCACCACGGCAGCGGCCATTCCAGTTGCGGAGAATTTCTCGACGCCCTGCGCCCCGTCGCCGTCATCTTTAGCTGCGGTTATGACAATATATTCCATTTCCCCGCGCCTGCCGTACTCAAGCGCTGCGCAAAACGAAATATCCCGATATACAGAACCGATCTCCAGGGAGCGATTCACGCTGTCTCGGATGGGCGCAAGTGGACGGTGAGCGGTGAAGAGTGAGCGGTGAAGAAATCCGGCTTGGCTGCGGTGAACTTTTTACACAAGAAGAGGGGAATGCTCTACCTTGCAGAATTATGTTAAATGATTAGGAAAATAGGATGGAAAGGAACGCAGGATGGCTCACGAGCCCTCCCCCAGGGAAACCGCCCTTGATTTACGTTCACTCAGGAAGTTTGACCAGCCTGAATTCATTTTCGGACGTGCCGCACGGAAACTGGCGGGTCAATACGCAAAAAACTTTGCCGCCCGCGGGGTCCTCGTAGTAACCGATCCAGGTGTTATGGCAGAGGGGTGGACCGGGGACGTTACGCACAGCCTCGAAGAAGTGGGGCTGACCTACATCGTCTACGACAAGGTGTCGCCCAATCCCCGCTCCCAAGAGGTCATGGCCGGGGTCGCAGTCTACCGGCAAGGGGGCTGTGACGTAATCATCGCCGTAGGCGGGGGAAGTCCGATCGATTGCGCCAAAGGCATAGGCATAGTCAGTTCAAATGAAAGACACATACTGGAATTCGAAGGAATCGATCAAATCAGGATTCCAATGCCCCCCCTGATCTGCATTCCGACGACGGGAGGGACGGCGGCGGACGTATCCCAGTTTGCGATTATTTTAAATGAAGCGGAGAAAACCAAGATAGCCATAGTCAGCAAGGCCGTGATCCCCGACCTCTCCCTTATCGACCCCGTTACGCTCCTGACCATGCCGCCTTATCTTACGGCATGCACCGCCCTCGACGCACTGACCCACGGCATGGAAGCGTTTGTCTCCCGTGGCAATTCGCCCATTACCGATCTGCATGCACTGGAGGCGATCCGCCTGATTTCATCAAATTACTTCGCCACGATCGAAAATCCCGATGATGTGGAAGTCCGAACAAAGATAATGCTGGGAAGCCTTCACGCGGGAATCGCCTTCTCCAATGCGAGTCTCGGAGCAACCCACGCCATGGCGCACAGCCTGGGAGGTTTGCTTGACCTTGCCCATGGGGAATGCAACGCCCTGCTCCTGGGGCACGTGGTTGAATTCAACCTTGCGGCTGCGGGCGAGCGCTACCGTCAGATCGGAAAAGCCATGGGGCTCAAATTGGGCCGGGTGACACTAAAGGAAGGCAAGGCGGACATTCTACGCAAAGTGCATGAGATGCTCGAGGCGGCGAATGTCATCCCAGGGCTCGCGGAGCGCGGCATTTCACGAACCAACATACCTGATCTTGCTCTAAAGGCAATGAGCGACCCCTGCATGGTAACCAACCCTCGGCGTCCCAACCAGCGCGATGTTGAGGTGATCTATGAAGAAGCACTCTGACGAGGATTGGGACGACTTGCAGGTCAAGGTGGTGGGCCTTGGTAAACGTTCCTTTCGCAAGAGTTATTACCCCAGGCTTCAAGAAAAGCTCTCCGAATTAGAGCGATTCAAGGCCCTGCTCAACCTGGCGAATGACATGATTTTCCTAATCAATTGTCCGACCGGGCAACTGGTCGATGTCAGCCGGTCCATGTGCGTTCAACTGGGATACTCCCGCGAAGAACTCCTCGCTATGAGGCTGGAGGACGTGCTTCCGGCCGAAGAGGCCTCCGTAGTGGCCAATTGGCGGGAAAGGAACGTCTGCGAAAGAGAAGGATTGATCACTACCCGGCTGTTTACCAGGAACGGGCCTCCTTTACTGGTCGAGACCAGATTCAGTATTGTCACTTTCGATGAAGTACCCTACTTCGTAGCGGTCGCACGGGACATTACCGAACGTAAACGGGTCGAGGAAGAACTCCGCCAGTCACGGAGCGAACTTGAACTGCGTGTAAAGGAGCGGACGGCCGATTTGGAATCAGCCAATGAGAGACTTCGCCTGGTTCCTTCAAGGCTTATAGAAGTCCAGGAAAGCGAAAGACAGAGGCTGGCCAGAGAGTTGCACGACAGTATCGGACAAACGCTTGCCGCCTTAAAGTTTCGTATTGAACATGTCATTATTGCCCTGGAACAGCGGGAATACACGCAGGCACACCATCTCCTCCATGAATTCGTGCCTGTTCTCCAGCGTTCCATTGATGAAACCAGAACGATTTATATGGGGCTTAAACCCACTATTCTCACGGAGCATGGCATTCTTGCTACATTGGATTGGTATCGGCAGGAACTTCTAAAGTTGTATCCCAACCAGCATATTGACCTTGAGACCAGAATCGAGGAAGAAGATATCCCGGATGACCTCAAAACCGCAATTTTCAGGATAACCCAGGAGGCCCTGAACAATGCTTCCAAACATGGCAAACCGGAGTGGGTGGATGTTCGTCTTGCTTTAAATGCCGGGGCAATAGAGCTTGAGATAAGTGATGACGGCATCGGGATGGACCTTGACTACATTATCAAATCGAATACCGCAAGAAGCCTTGGTCTAATAGGAATGAGAGAAAGAACCGAAATCACGAGAGGCGAATTCACGATAACATCATCTCCAAATGAGGGCACTACGGTCAAGGCGGTTTGGCGAAATCTTTAGAGAGCCGAATCGATTGAGCTTCAGGGACGTCACACCAGGGGAAGACGGCCCCACGGCCCGATAAGAAAACCTGCGACAGAATCGGCCGAGTGGGAGAAAGACGATAGCAGGCAACAAAAGTCCGTAGCCACCGACAAATTTTGTCAGTGGTTGACTATTTGTTACATATGATTCGGGTACCCTAACTCGCCTCCAAAAGCTCATAGTCTTCGGTGCAACAATACCCTCTCATGTTGTCTATTACTTCGGGCCATATTGTTTTAAGAGCCTTGCTCCCCATGAATAAACCAATGTGCCCGGAATCGGCGAGGAATTTGTGTATCCGGTTCTTCGGCGTCGAGACATGCTTTTCGGTATTGAACACCTGGTTGGGAAGAGTAATATCATCTTTTGAGCCGGCGATCAGCAACAGGGGACAACAGATGTTTTCCAAATCCACAGATTTGCCGAAGAGCTCGATCCCGCCGTCTATCAGACTGTTGTTCCTGAAAAGCTGATCTACTATTTCGAGGTACCACTTTCCGGGAAGATGGTTTACGAATTCATACCAATTCCTGAATTCGTGATATCTTTTTAAATATTTCGCGTCATCGATATTGAGGTACAGGTCGAGATAATCCCCGAAGAACCTGTCATAGGGATTCATCATCTTGAACGCCATTAGTTGATATTCTCCTCTGTAAAGCCCGCCTCCGCATTGCACCAACCATTTGTAAAACTCGGAAGGAAACCTTCCCAGGGCCTCTTGAATTATTCCTCCATCGGCATGTGCGTCGATAGGTGAACCGGCAAGCACTAAGGAGTTGACACTGTCGCCAAAGAGTGCGGTGTACATCGCTCCCTGCCATCCGCCCTGGCACAAGCCGACCAGGTTCACTTTCCTGTCCAGCGTGGAAACGCAAGCGTGCGTGTGGAGCATCAAGTCTTCGAGGGTCTCGGAAGCTCGATCGCTTGTAGCGCTTTTCCACTCGATCGCATATAGGCTGTTAATGCCGCTTTTCATAAAGGTCTGGACCAGTGAATTATTTTGAGAATAATCGCATATACTGCTGTGGTGACCGGATTGTGGAGGAAGAATCACCACGGGATGCTCGTCGTCGCCTCCCGCGAACTGCCTTAACCTGTACGCATCGGTTTCCAGTACGATTTTGTTGTCGGTAACAAAAGTCGGCTCGATTATGGGTTTACAGATTTCGTTGATATACTTCAGCCACTTAAAATAATAGTACATAAACATTGAGTCCCCTTTTGCTCCAGAGAAAATCAATTCTTCCTTTGTTTCTCTCTGCGTAAATTGTTGTTCCCCCTGTCCCTCTTGCTGCTAATTCCGGCGCCAATCGAAACGGTGCCTCAAAATGGGCAAGCCTGTAGCGCGGCAGGACAACGTATCCCCGGATACAATCGAGTCATTACTGTTTAGGAATGCTTATTAGATAGGTCGGCAAGCCTGCCGGATGACTTTAGAACTAATTTCAAAAAAATTCTAAGAAGAGGAGGCATACTGAAAAGCGGGCGGCGTAGAGCGTCCCTGTTTGCGAGATCCTACTTTTCTGCCTATTTGACTCATGGCTGGATGATGGAGCCCGAGAAAAATTCCGAATCACAAGCCAAGATGCCGGCGGTCACTGTTTTATTTGATCAATGGAGGAGTACTCGCAAGAAAAGAGACCGCATTCCGGAAAGCTTATGGGAAGCCGCGGCAAATCCGTCCCCATCTTATTCCACCTGTCGGATCTCATAAGCACTCAGGTTAGACTTTAATGAACTCAAACGCCGGATTCATGGTCGCTCGCACAGGGCTGCGCCCCCGGAGTTTGTGGAGCCTATCGACTTTCGTAAGGGTATTGATGGATTGTTCAGTGTGTGCCGTAGGGCGCTGAGTACCGATCCATTTTGTGGCGCCCTGTTCGTTTTTCGTGACAAAACAAAGACCGCCCTGCGTATTCTTGCCTATGACGGCCAGGGGTTCCGGATGTGCCATAAAAAAGGGTGTCGAACGGACGGGGAAACGGCTGATATTTCGAGATAAGGCCCTGGCGGGCTCGGCAATGGCCCGCCAGGGATCGTTTACCCAACTATCGAGGATCACCACGTGCGAAGGGGGCCGACGTCGAGGTGGACAAAGTCGGAGTAACTACCAACCCCCCCCAGCTTCAACCGTTTTGCGGCCCGTTCGATGTCCCGCAATGCCACGCCTTCTATACTGACGTCGGCCGCCATGCCTTTAGTGTGGTAGCTATGCCGCGCCACACCGGACTCCTCGCCGCGCAGCAACCTGTTGTAGGCTGGCGAGCGGTAGCCGGAGAGCAGCCGGTAAGGCCGTCCTTGCACGTTCAGCAGGCATTGCACGGCATCCAGAAGCACAAACAGCATGGGATCGATGGGATGTATCGTCCCGTCATAAGTGCAGCGGAAAAAATGGGTCAGTTCGTGATAAGACTTTTCATCAAAACTGCGTCCGCTGCCAAGATAGCACACATTGAGGCGCTCGCCGGTATGCTCATTATAAAGGTGGAGTCTGCCCAGTTGCGGGTCTTTTCTCAGGCTGGCTTCGGCTTTCGACCACGGAAACGGGATCAGGCTCTGGACGCCCAGGGCACAGATCGCCTTCAATATGTCTCTTCGGTTCATAGAAAATTACTCCTCCCAATATGCCCCACGGCCCTGACGTAAAAGCTCACGCAAACGGACGCCGGTTCTCCGGTAGTCGGAATCCCTTCGGCCGTTGCATCCGCGTCTATTGCCGCGGGAATGCGGATGGATCGGCAACCCGCATAAATACTTCCCGTTCATGCCCATTCCACCAGGGTAGAGCTATCCCCCTCCCGGGGTCATGGGCAAGTGAACGGCAAGCCTGAATATGAAAAGTTTGAAAAATAATGTGGCGGGGCACGAGGCAGAAAGTCAGAAACGATATTCTTCGAGCTGAAACACTTTGCCTTCTGAAACGGAAGGAAAAACAGTTTCACAAGGGCTGACAAAAGGAAAAAGACTGGAGTGACCTGCGTTGCGTTCATGGCATTCAAAAACATGCACGCAAGGCACGGTTCGTCGCAGACCAAAGATTCGCCAGAAACGGCCGGCCCCGAATTGTCCATGCAGTGGTGGCAGCAGGTGTGGCAAAGGGGCATTACGCAAGTCAGAAGAAGTAAAAGGGCGGATAAAAAGAGGCTTAAAAACCACCGTACTCCATCTCCGCGAATGGGCTTTCCTGGCCGCATGCACTATCCCATCGGAAAGAAACGTTCAGCTGCTTACTGCAATCACCTCATTAATTGTTGGGCTAGAAAACCATCAACCCATAAATTTGTCAAGCCAATCTATTGATCACACCCCGCCACGCGCCCGGTTTGCAAGTTCCCGCAAGCCCGGTGCTCCTTGCCGCCGCCGCCTTCCGAGGGCCGATTCACAGCGTGCGTCGGCTTCGTCCCACGACGTTTTTGACCGATACCAGTTTGCGTTAAGTATCCATCCGGGAAACTAGTTATTGAGGCTGTGGATCGGCGCGGGGATTCTGCCGCCAAGGGAGACGAACCCGGCGGACTTGCCCGTCCCCCGAACAGGCATGATTGTCGCCTCCCCAAGCAAGCCGCCGAATCGGGCCTTGTCCCCGGCTTTTTTCCCCGGTACCGGAATAAGCCTTGCCGCGGTAGTCTTCTTGTTTATTACCCCTATGGCCATCTCATCGGCGATTATCGCCGCAAGGGTCTCGGCCGAAGTATCTCCGGCAAGCGCCACCATATCCAGCCCGACCGAGCACACGCTCGTCAGCGCCTCGAGTTTTTCGAGTGAAAGGAACCCCAGGCGGGCCGACTCGGCAATATTTAAGTCTTCACTTACCGGAATGAATGCGCCGCTAAGGCCGCCCACGTAGGAGCTTGCGAAGGCGCCGCCCTTCTTTACCGCATCGTTTAAGAGCGCCAGGGCCGCGGTTGACCCCGGAACGCCGATGCTGCCAAGCCCCATGCTTTGAAAGATCTCCCCCACGCTGTCCCCCACGTTGGGCGTCGGCGCAAGCGAAAGGTCCGCCACCCCGAATGGCACCCCGAGGCCATCGGCTACACGCCTGCCGATAAGTTCGCCGACCTTTGTAACCTTGAAGGCGGTATGCTTTATGATTTCGGAAATCTGACCCAGATCGAGCCCCGGGTTTGCCTCACGAGCCCGGTCGAGGGCTTTTTTTACCACACCCGGGCCGCTAACCCCGACGTTTATGACCGTATCCGGCTCGCCCACACCGAGGAATGCTCCCGCCATGAAAGGAATGTCCTGGGGAATGTTGGCAAACACGACTAACTTCGCACACCCTATCCCGTCCCTGTCCCTGGTGAGTTCGGCGGCTCTGCTGATCGTTTTGCCCATCAGGTAGACCGCATCCATGTTGATGCCCGCGCGGGTGGAGGCCACATTTATGGAGGAACAGACGCGCTCGGTCACCGCAAGCGCCTCGGGAATGGCCTCTATTAAGGCAAGGTCGCCCTTGGTGAAACCTTTTTCCACAAGAGCGCCGAACCCGCCGATGAAATCGATGCCGACTTCCTTTGCCGCCCGGTCAAGCGCCCGGGCGACTTCAACCATCCAGGCCGGCCCGCACGAACACGCGGCCACAGCAATCGGGCTTACCGCAATCCGCTTGTTCACTATCGGGATGCCATAGCGAACCGCCACTTCATCGCACACCTTCACCAGGTTGCGGGCTGCGGCGCCGATTTTAGAAACCGCCCGGTCGATGAATCTCGCCGGTTCATCGCTCGCACAATCCAGAAGGCTGATGCCGAGCGTAACGGTACGGACATCGAGATGCTCGTTTCTAAGCATCTCAAGTGTGGAGAGGACTTCAGTATGGGTCAGCATTGGATTCTTTCATATGCCGGTCCGGCAGGTAAAACTCTTTCAGACCGTGTGAATGGCTTCGAAAATCTCCCGGTGTTGAAGACTTACGTCCAGGCCAAGCTCGCCGCCCCGTTTATAGAGCGCTTCCCGGAAGGAGTTCTGGTCTAAAACGACGGGAATATCCACTTCGTAGATCATCGTGTTTTCATGAGGATTGTCACCGCCCCTGAAAACAGCCTTCAAATTAGATATATTTACGGCGAATCGCGCAAGCAGTTCGGTTATGCCTGCCACAAGTCCCGGGCGGTCGGGCCCCATGGTCGTTATGACAAAAGGCTCGCTTGGAGGAGATTCCCATATTCCCGAGGCTTCCATTTCGCGAAGAAAAACCGAAAGCCCCATGGATTCCAGTGCTTCAAGCAACTGGCTGTTTAGTTCCACGATTTTTAGCGATTCCGGAAGGGACGCGATGAATACGCCCGCAAATTCTGTTTGGAGGATGCTTTGACTTACGTCTTCTATGTTGCATCCGTTAAGGGAAAGCACACGGGACACCGCCGCTATGATGCCCGGTCTGTCATGGCCGACTACATATACAATTACTTTGCTCATAAGGATTCCACTGCCTCGGGATGAACCTCAAAACCAGTTTGAGATATTATACAAAGATTGTGTTTCTATGGAAGCTTCTTTCTTGAGCAGCAAGCTTTATCATCCTTGCGCCCAAGTCCGGATGCGCCGCAGGCAAATCAAAAATGGACCCTCTGTTGCTTTGAGCGCAGGGCGGCCAATCAATTTTTGTGCGCCAACTCAATCCACACTGCATACCCCGGGGGATACCGACTCTCCTTTTGGACCGCCGGTCTCATCCAGCTTGGGCCGGTGATGCTCATGATTTTCCCTTCCAATCAAGACCCGTTGTTTCTGAAATCAGCTTTGCAAGCTCGCCGGCGCCCGACAGGCTGCTAGAAAACGATATCATGGATTTGCGCGTATATATTTTGTACAAGGTAAAATCGGATGCAAATAAATCGCTTATGAACCCCCAGCCTCTAAAAGGGATCCAGTCTCGAAGTGCGACAATACCCTCCCAATCGGTATGCCTTAGACCAAAATAAGTGGACGCGGCGATTCCCTTGTCTTCAATGCTGATGAACACGCGGGTATAGCGCGAGGTGAGCCAGCACAAAAATATTGAGCAAAAAAGAAACAACCCGAACACAAAATATAGTGTCGCCGTTGTTGCAGCATCTGCTCCGCCTTTGTTTAATATGATCAAGGATAAGGATGCCAGGGTCAATGTCAGCATGAAGATGCACAAACATACCATTACAGCGCGCCGCGCCCCCCTCATTGCCGGATAGCGAAACGTCCTTTCCTGAACAGGCACAGCCCGAAAAGCGCGGTCCCGGTTTTTTTCCTCATGGATACGACGCAACTTTGCTATGTCCCCGTCGTTCCAAAAAAAGATGAGTACCAGCCAGCCGCCTACAAAACAGAGTAAGAATCCGAAAAGCCCAAAGACTGAACCCTTGTCAGGATCGCTCGTGAAAAAGAACCACATCGAAATCAAGAGTAAACTTAGACCTGTTAACCGTGGGTGGGATTTCATCGCGTGGCTCAACGCTCCTTTCAGATCACTCTATAAAGAAAGCCATATTCACAAGATGCGGCCATTAATCCGACGAGAAGTTCTTGATATTATTCGTTCCCGGCCGGCAATTGTCCAGCACAACTTGCCGGCAAACAGATTATCCATGGGCGAACCTGCGGGGGCGGCGTCCGGGATGGAGGTGCATGTGGAAATCGAATCCCCCCTTGAATGTCCGACCCGCAAATCTTATGGTCTTCAGGTAGCGCGAAGCTAAGGGGGAATTCTTCAGCCCAAAGTCATTTTCCGATGCGTAGTTTTGATTCACAACGCGGGGATTGTGCATTCCGCAAGAAAACGTGGAAGCCACCATGGAAAACATTTTCAAGGTTCTTCTCATAGAAGATGATGAAGATGACTACATCATCTTGCGGGATATTCTCTCCCGGATACACTCGGCAAAGTTCTCGCTGCAATGGGCGAACACCTATGATTCAGGCGTGCGGGAGATTTGTCGTGCAAAGCACGATATTTGCCTCCTGGACTATCGTCTGGATAAAAGGGACGGCCTGGAGCTTTTAAGAGAGGTAACCGCCCGGGGATTAGAAATACCGATTATCCTCCTTTCCGGACATGGAGGCTACGACGTCGACGTTCAAGCCATGGAGACCGGCGCATCCGACTACCTGGTCAAGGGACACATAACCCCGGACATGCTCGAGCGCGCTATGCGTTATGCGGTAGTGCAAAAAAAAGCTGAGCTGGAGTTGCAAAAATACCGAAATCACTTGGAACAGCTCGTTCAAGAGCGCACCAGGGAACTGGAAACGGCAAACAGTCGGCTTCAGATCGAAATCGCTGTCCGCAACAGGGCGGAGAGGGAAAACAGGCAATTTGCAGCCATGGTGCAAGGCTCTGACGACGCCATCATGTCATCGACACTCGAAGGCATAATCACCAGCTGGAATGAGGCGGCCGAAATCACCTACGGCTACGCCGCCTCGGAAGCCATTGGACAACCAGTATACATAATTGTGCCTTCGGAACGTGTCGACGAATTGCATAAGATGCTTGCAAGAATAGGCGGGGGTGAGCGCATTTTTCACCATGAAACCATACGGAGAAGGAAAAATGGTGAAAATATAAATGTATCATTAACAATTTCCCCGGTCAAAAACGAATACGGTTCGATAGCCGGAGTTTCTGCCATCGCCAGAGACATCTCTGAGCGGGAGCGAGTGCGAAAGGAGCAGGAAAAGCTCATATTGGAGCTGCAGGACGCGCTCGCCGGCATCAAGACCTTGAGGGGCTTGCTCCCCATCTGTGCATGGTGCAAGAAGATACGTGACGATCAGGGCTATTGGCAGCAAATTGAAGCATACGTTCGAGACCATTCTGAAGCGGATTTCAGCCACAGTATCTGTCCTGAATGCGCCCGGAAAGAGCGCGATCGGATCGGGCGGATAATTGATCAAAAACCATAACTTTAGCGACATCCGCGCTTTGCAGGTGACTTAGACTCGGGGGGTTGGCGCGGGCCAAAGGAGGAAAGCAGATGGCCCGCACCATGTCCCGTTTTTGATCGGCTTCGGTTTGAGCACGGCCTGCTGCCGGGCCGGCTCGATCCTGCCGGAAAGGGGCGTGAGATTTTTGGAACCCTTCTAGAGATTTTCCAGGTCGGCCGCAATCGCCTGGATCGCCTCGGGAGTAATTTGCCCCCCGGAGAACGGAATAATCTGGCTGAGCGTCATCCCCCCGGCCATTGCTATAGCGGGGTGGGCCGATAACCCTGGAAGGTGCTTCTCCACAACTTCCTTGCTGCTTTCATCACCCAAAAGCTCCGAGATCTTCGATTCAACTGTAAGCTTCATTAATTCTCTCCTTTTCTCTTGTAGACAACCTGGTTAACTCGAGGAAAGCTGCGAAAAAATTCCGCGTCACCTCCCTCCCTCGACAACATTACTGCCGGCCACAAAAAATTGTCCGCCCCGGTGAAAGGCCGCGGTCAACCGATGTGCCTTGTGAGAAAAATGGGTTCATGCCGAAAAGCCGGTTGATATGGTCCCGAAGTGGAGTCGAATGTGACATGATTTAATGTCAGACTATGTAGCATGAGTTCCTTGACTCTAGCAAGAGATAATGTCACAAACCAATTGATGCTACACAAAACATGCACACCCTCACGCCCCTACGGCGGAATCGACGCTGGCAAAAGGTCTCAGACGAGGCGGGATGCTTTTATAGAAGCAGGTCTCGAGTCTTTCGGCACCATAGGCTACGCCCGTTCGACCATCAAGGGGATCTGCGGGATCGCGGGCCTGACCCAGCGCTATCTGTACGAGTCGTTCAAGAACAAGGAAGACCTCCTGGTCGCCGTCTTCCGCAAACTCATGGCGGACATCGAGTCGGAAGCCAGGGTTATTGCCGATCGATCCGGACTCAGTGCCGAAGAGATGGCGCTAACGGGCCTCAAGATGTTTTTCCAAAGGTTCAAGGACGATCCGAGAAGGGCAAGGGTGCAGCTTTTCGAAGTCCTGGGGGTGAACCCGCGCATGGACAGGGAATACCGGTCGGCGATCATCGCCCTTGCGGAGTGGATCAAGATGTTCATGCTGATGGCGTTTCCAGGACTCGAGGAAAAATGGCGGGCAACCGACGTAATCCATACAGGGATCGCCGGGGCGATCATTCAGATCTCGAGCCAGTGGGTCCTGGAGGGCATGGAAACCCCGATAGACGTGATCGCGGGACAGGTCACCGAAGCCTTCAGAGTTCTGGGAAGATACTACAACGACCGGAAAGAGTTCTGCACACAAAACTCGAAAACATTACACCCCGCACCACTCAATTACCCGCCTTTACAGACCTGAATCGAGCCGGTTATTGCCTTTGCAGGGTGGCCCCATCGTGCCCGCGCCCCTAGATGCTGTTTGACCCAATCACCCGGGTAATAAATTTTATCGCCAGAGGCTGCGTGCCGGTTCGCTGGCTGCAAGCCGGCGAACCGGCTCCCGTGGGGGTGCGGGGGGCACGGCTCCCCGCGCTTCTATCCCTTGCTCCCGCGCTTCTGTCTCTTGCCTGCCCGCGCTTTTTGTCCCTGACATGGACTGCCCGGCACCCCATGCTTACTTTCAAAGCATGGAAAATACACACAAAGAATTAACCAAACGTTCGGTCCCGAAGGGAGGCGACGTGCGTCTTCGCCTTCCGAGAGGCGTGGCGCAGGGGGATACCCCCCCCAGTCTGATTGAATTTAACACGACTATCCTTCTGTCGTTCCTAAACATGGTCCGGAGTAAATTCCTGTTCTGGATGGGCCTCATGCGTTATTCATCCGGTTTCATGAATCCTTTCTGGCTGGTTTTCGACA
>CAWEZA010000079.1:0-64067 GCA_963813125.1 uncultured delta proteobacterium
ACATAAGGGCAATGGAATTGATGCGCTTCGGCAGACCGTTTCAGCTGCGGGCAGCAAACGATCTGATCGACCTTCTGATCTTTGAAATGCATCTTGCCGCAAGAGGCACGATTGCCGGCATTTCCGCATTGAACGATTATAACACCCGGGAACTGAGAAAGGTCCTTTCGGCCGTTGGCAACTTGCTGCCCGCGGGCGAGTCGGAGTCCATCCTCCGATACTCCGAAAGACAGCTAAAGATCATGGACGCCATCTATAACGCTTTTCCGAGCGCCGTCCGCGATATAGAACCCGAATACGGACTCCACCTGGACAACGGCGGCTATATCAAAACGGCCGAAACCGAACGGTTCGAACTCCACCAGGTGCTGCCCACAGCAGATGGAGTGCGGACGCGAGAGGACGGAAAGCCCATGATCATCGTTCCCCCCTATGTTCTGGGGGCGAACATACTGGCATTTCTGCCGGGCGAGGGCAGAAGCTATGTTCATGCCTTTGCCAACCATGGCATTCCTACCTATATAAGGGTCATAAAGGACATCGGGAAAACGGCGGCCGTCCAGTCGATGACAGGAGAAGACGATGCCTCCGACATGCGGTATTTCAGCGAACTGGTCGCGGAAAAACATGGGAAGCCGGTCACCTTGAACGGATATTGCCAGGGCGGCTTCATGTCGGCAATCGACATTATGTCCGGGCAGCTTTACGGCCTGGTGGACGCTCTCATAACGAGCGTCGCCCCGATGGACGGTTCGCGAAGCAAGTCCATCAGCGAGTACATCGAAAATCTGCCGTTGCGGTTCAGAGACTTGGGGTATGCCCTTAAGACTCTGCCCAACGGCAATAAGGTTGTCGACGGAAAAATCCTCAGCTGGGTTTTCAAGCTCAAGAGCATAGAAAATGAAACCCCATTCCTTAGTTTTTACCGGGATTTGATGCTTCTGGACCAGGGGGCCGGAAAACCGCCGAAGATAAGCAAGGTTGCCGCGGCGATCAGCCGCTGGCTCACCTATGACATCACAGACCTTCCGGTCGAGATCACGAGGCTGAGCTTCGAGTCTTAGACAAAGCCGGTTTCAAGAGACGGGACGCTGCCCGTAAGACTTTTTGGCAAGCCGCTCAATTTCAGGCAAATGGCGGAAAAAGACATCAAATGGCTTCTGTGCGTTGCCGAAAAAGACGATCTTGTCGATCTGCCCGCAGCCCTTGCTCCGCTGGATTTTGTAAACCCTGAAGTCGCGGTCTTTCCAAGGGGCCACGCGTCTGTTGCCACCTCATGGACTTCGCCTGCTTCCTCATGCAGCCTCGAAACCCTGGACATGGCGGAGTGCGACACAGAACCGGAATTGCGAGCGAAATCACCAATCGGAAAATCGCGCGGCCCCATTCGTTTCCATCTCGATCTCGAAGAATCTCTCAAGGAGTGGAAAAGCCCGCTCATGCGCCGGAGCCGGCAAAAAACCTGAAGGGGGCATACATGAGCTCTCAACAGAGTTAAACAGGTGAAAGGGGGATATCCCATGTTACTTTCATGGGCAATATTGTTTCTAATAGTTGCGATCATTGCCGGGATTTTCGGCTTTGGAGGCATTGCCGGGACTTCTGCCTGGATAGCGCAGGTCCTTTTTGTTGTCTTCCTTATCTTTTTCATCGTTTCCCTGGTCTGGGGGAGACGGACACCGGTGCCTTAAGCACCTTTGACTGAAAGTTGCACTGTTGGCCCTGTTGTTTATATTGAAAACCAGAGGAAATCCCTGGAATGTACAAAAACCCCGGGATTGACCAATCCATCGCTTTGTTCTTGAACCCGAATCCGATCTCGAACACCTTAGCGCAAAAACTTGGTAAGCGGTACACAGTGCAAACGGAATCCAATATCAGGCGATGGAATAGAGGAAAGGAGAAACTAATGAATCTGAACTTTTTAAAGGGAAACTGGAAGCAAGCCAAGGGAAAGATCAAACAGAAATGGGGAAAACTTACCGATGACGATCTCGAGGTGATCGAGGGAAAGCGTGATGAGTTGATCGGTAAAATACAGGAGCGCTACGGCATAACCAAGGATGAAGCATCAAAGCAGGTGGACGATTTTTGGAAACGTGCCGCCTAGTCTAATGCCTGAGGGGGCCGGCGGACTCCCAGCAAATAAAAGCCGATCCCCTCATTTTTCAGGATGAAAGGGACCGTATGAAACTCTGGCCGGGCCGGTCTTACCCCCTGGGGGCGACATGGGATGGATCGGGAGTTAATTTCGCTCTTTTTTCCGAAAACGCGGAGGCCGTTGAACTGTGCCTGTTCGACAGGGCTGAAGGGGGAAGGGAAATACGCATACCGGTAAGCGAACAAACAGACCAGGTCTGGCACATTTACCTGCCCGAGGCGCGCCCCGGGCAAATGTATGGGTACAGGGTCCACGGCCCCTACGCTCCCGAGGAGGGACACCGCTTCAACCCCGCGAAGCTTTTGCGCGACCCATACGCCAGGGCCCAATACGGGGAGCTCAAATGGGATGACGCCATGTTTGGCTACACCATCGGCCATCCCGACGGGGATCTCTCCAAAGACGACCGGGACTCCGCCCCTTTCGTTCCCAAAAGCGTGGTCATCGACCCGGCCTTCAGTTGGGGAGACGATTCCCCCCCAAATATTCCGTGGCACAAAACGCTCATCTATGAAACTCACGTAAGGGGGTTCACAAAACTCCACCCCGGTGTGGACGAAGAACTGCGGGGAAGATACGCCGGCATGGCATCCCCGGCCGTGATCGAATATCTTCTGTCCCTGGGCGTCACCGCGGTCGAACTCATGCCGGTCCACCAGTTCCTGCACGACCGGCACCTGGTGGAAAGGAACCTTTCGAACTTCTGGGGATACAATACCATCGGTTTTTTCACCCCTCACGCCCAGTACGCCAGCGGACTCTACTGCGGAGACGAAGTGCGGGAGTTCAAGATCATGGTGAAGACCCTTCACCGCGAGGGGCTGGAGGTGATCCTCGACGTAGTGTACAACCACACGGCGGAAGGGAGCCACCTGGGCCCGACACTGAGTTTCCGGGGGATCGACAACGCTTCCTACTACCGCCTGGTCCCGGATAACCGGCGATACTATTTCGATTACACCGGCACAGGGAATTCGCTTAACGTCACACACCCCAGGACCTTGCAGTTGATCATGGACAGCCTGCGGTACTGGGTGCTGGAGATGCACGTGGACGGCTTCCGGTTCGATCTGGCGGCGACCCTTGCCAGGGAGCTGCACGAAGTAAACAAGCTGGGCGCTTTCTTCGACATCATTCACCAGGACCCGGTCCTCTCGCACGTAAAGCTCATCGCCGAGCCCTGGGACCTTGGGGAGGGAGGCTACCAGGTCGGAAACTTTCCAGTCCTGTGGACCGAATGGAACGGACAGTACAGGGACGACATCAGGCGCTTCTGGCGGGGAGACGACGGGCTGACTGGAGGCGCCGCCTACAGGCTTACCGCGAGCAGCGACCTCTACGAGGGCACGGGGCGCAGCCCCTATGCGAGCATCAATTTCGTGACGGCTCACGACGGTTTCTGCCTGGCCGATCTTGTCAGCCATAACGAAAAGCACAACGAGGCAAACGGCGAGGCAAACCGCGACGGCACAGACGATAACCGCAGCTGGAACTGCGGCGCGGAGGGACCGACCGACGACCCCGCCATACTGATGCTAAGAGCCAGGCAGCAGCGAAACCTTCTAACGACGCTTATCATCTCTCAAGGCGTGCCGATGTTGCTTGCGGGAGACGAAACCGGCCATTCGAAACGTGGAAACAACAACACCTACTGCCAGGATAACGAACTGTCATGGATCGATTGGGACCTCGACCGCGGCAGAAAAAAACTTCTCGAATTCACCCGGTTCCTTATACAACTGCGGCGAAATCACCCTGTCCTGATGCGCAGGAACTTTTTCCGGGGCCGGGCAATGCGCGACCCGAACATAAGGGACGTGCGCTGGTTTCGGCCGGACGGCACGGACATGGGGGAGGAAGACTGGAACAACCCGCTCGCCAAATGTTTTGGCATGCTGCTTGCCGGAGACGCCATCGACGAAGTGGATGAACGCGGAAATCACATCGAGGGCGAAACCCTTCTCGTCTGGATGAACGCACACTACGAACACTTCTCCCTCACGATGCCAAATTCCAGCTTCGACGGTCAATGGGAGCTTGTCCTGGACACGAGGAACGCCACAGGGAAAAGAAAGAACATCCGGATCGAGCCTGGCGCCCGGTTCGATATCCTGGATCGCTCGATGGTCATTTTCCGCTTCGCCGGCTTGGAGCCCGACGTCGACTGAGCGCCATACTCACGCGATGCCCGAGGGAGACCAGGAAGCCACGTCGAGTTCCACCTTGCACGTGCCCTCTTCGAGCCGCAGGAGCTTGAATCCAAGCTTTCTCATCAGGGAGAGCATCTTCGCGTTTTCAGGCAGCACATCTCCCACCAGGGTTTGAACCCCATTTTCCCTGGCTATTTCTATCACCCGCTCGATCAGCTTCTCGCCAAGGCCTTTGCCCTGCCACGGGTCGGCCACAATTACGGCAAATTCCGCATCTGGCCGGCCGGGGGGCATCACCAGACGCCCGACTCCCATCATCGTGGCCGGGCCGGGCGGAAGCCCTATGGCGGCTATCCCGATTTCCCGGTCGTAGTCGTACTGGGTGAAACGGACCAGGGACTCGTGGGGCCAGTTTTTGACCACCGAAAAATAGCGGAAATAGATCGTTTGCGGTGAGCAATTGTCGAGCAGGTCCTTTACCATGGACTCGTCTTCGGGCTTCATGGGGCGAATGAGCACAGGGGTGCCGTCTTCGAGCAGCCATTCACTTTCATACTGGTTCGGATAGGGGCTGATTATCAGGTGCCGCGGCGCGCAAACTTCCGAGGCTTCGACCACGATGCGGGCGTCAATGGCCACGGGGCGCCCCTCGCTGAATACGACAGGGTTCAAGTCGAGTTCTACGATTTCCGGAAAATCGCTCACCAGCTGGGAAACCCGGACGAGAAACTCGGCCGTGAGGTCCACGTTGGCTGCCGGAATGTTTCGGTACCCCTGCAGCAACCGGTAGACGCGGGTCCTTTCCATGAGGCGCCGGGCAAGGAGAAGATTCAGGGGGGGCAGGCTCACCGCCGAATCCCTGAACAGTTCCGTCAGGACGCCGCCCATGCCGAATAGGAGCAGTGGGCCGAACTGCGGGTCGCGTTTGCTTCCAACGATCAGTTCGACTTCGGACTTTTTCACCTGGCTTTGCACCGTGACCCCGGTAATCCTTGCTTCGGGCTTTTTGCCGATTGCCCGGGAGGTGATTTCGTCAAAAGCCGCCGCGACCTCCTGTTCGCTATTGAGGTTTAACCTTACGCCGTCGACATCGGATTTATGGGTAATATCGGGTGAATAGATCTTTACTACGACCGGGAATCCGATATGTCCGGCGGCTTCGGCCGCCGCCTGCGAACTCGATGCGGCCACGGTGCGGTTGACCGGGATGCCGTAGGCCGACAGAATGGCTTTGGACTCGATCTCCGTTAGGACTCTTTGTCCGCGCCTGATGCACTCGGTTATGAAGGTGCGGGCCTGTCTCGTATTCACCTGGATTTCATGGGGAAAGCTCGGCGGGGTCTCCTGCAGAAGCTCGAGGTTGCGGGTGTAGGAGTACATGTGCATGAAGGTGTCCACCGCCTCTTCGGGGGTCGCGAAGGTGGGAATTCCGGCCTCGTTCAGCACCCTTATGCCGGCTTCGACGTCGCGCGCTCCCATCCACACGGCCATGAAGGGCTTGGAGCGGTTCTTTATCTCATTTGCGAGAGCTCTCGCCACTCCCGTGGGATCGGTCATGGCCTGGGGCGTAAGGATGGCGATCAGGCCGGAGAGCTCTCGAGCTTCGAGGCAGATGCGCACGGCCTGCACATAGCGCTCCGGGGGCGCGTCCCCCAGGATGTCGACAGGGTTTCCCCGGCTCCAGAAAGCGGGAAGCAATTCGTCGAGCTTGCGGAAAGTCTCGGGGGTTAGCTGCGCGGGCTCAAATCCCCAGTTGCTCAAAGCGTCCACGGCCATTACTCCCGGGCCGCCCGCGTTTGTTATAAACGCCAGGTTCGAGCCGGTTGGCCGCTGCATCTTTCCCAGGACCTGCGCGCAGCTGAAGAGCTGGCTGATGGTGTCCACGCGGATGATTCCCGCGCGGCGAAACGCCGCGTTGTAAGCGTCATCGCGGCCGGCCAGAGACCCCGTGTGAGAGGCCGCGGCCTTGGCGGCGGCCTCGCTTCTGCCCGATTTGACCACTATGATGGGCTTTATGCGGGAAACCGAGCGCGCCGCACTCATGAACTTTCGGTGCCTGGTCATATTCTCCATGTATATGATGATGCTTCGGGCATTTCGGTCATTGCCCAGGTAATCGATCATATCGGCGAAGTCCAGGTCGGCCATCGAGCCAACGCTTACAAAATGCGAAAACCCTATCTTTTCGTTGGCCGCCCGGTCCAGGATGGCGGTGCATATGGCCCCGCTCTGGGAAAGAAGCGCAAGGCTCCCCGGTTCGGCCGAATGGGCCGCAAAGCTTGCATTGAGATTGTTGACCGGGGAGAGAATCCCCATGCAGTTGGGCCCGAGGTAGCGGATTCCACCGCGCTTGGCCTCGACCTTGATCTCCTCTTCTATCCTCGCCCCATCTTCTCCCACTTCTTTTCCGCCCGCGGAGATTATGATGGCCCCCTTCACCTTCGCCTCGCCGCATTCCCTCATGACCGCGGGCACCTCCTGGATCGGCACGGCGATGATCGCCAGATCGATTGGAGAGCCGATGGCGGACACCGAAGGATAGGCTTTCAGGCCCAGCACCTCGTCGTGTTTGGGGTTTATGGGATAGATCGGCCCTGTAAAACCGTCCTTTTTCAGGTTGTTTAAAAGCGTGAAGCCAATGGAGCCTTCCTTTGAACTCGCTCCGACGACCGCAATGGCCCCGGGTTTGAAAAAATAGTCAAGGACCGGTTTCTGCAACATGTTTTTTCTCTCCGGTAGAAGGCAATGCGGTGGTCAATGATTCGACCCGTTTTATATTTTATCGCGGATAGAGGAACCGCTTCTCTTAAAAGCCGCGCCATTGAGCGATCGTTGCCTCTATGGGGGGGGGTTGCCTTACGGAACGCAATACCGGCCGGCCACGGCGTGGGGCTTTAACGAGCCCAGGACTGGTTGGCGTATCGAATGCGGCGATCCAAAGCGCAAAAGAAGGGGAGGAGTCGCCCTCGCCACGGCCGGCCATGCTTTAACCCTGTAAAAAGGGGATTTCAATCAAATATCATAGTAGCCGCAGGGAATACAGACCCCGTCATCGTCTAAGCATTCCTGGCATTGGCTCTGCTGGCACATCGAACACTCCGGAGTCTTCCCGCCTTCAACATCCTCACTGCACTTCGAACAATTGAACATTCTCTATACCCCCATTGTAAAAGATTCCACTGCATATAATTAAGTTAATGAGTCACCGGCCCTTTGCAATGCAACCGGTCGCCGGGGGCAAAGCTCCAAATATTTTAATGCGCTCTCAATCTGTCCCGTCCGATGAATGCTTTGGCAAGGCCATGCCTTGCCGCACCCTCATAAATAATCTCAGCACGAAATCCGTTGCCCGGATCTCTTCGGGCTGTCCCATCCGCCGGGAGATTTCCTCGTCGATAATGGAGGCGGCATCACTTCCCAGCAGAACCAAAATCTTTTCGACTTCCTCCCGCAGGTTCCACGGGACAGAAGACACAAGGTCCACAATTCGCAGGGCAATCGCGGCCCTGTCATCTTTCGATCCCATTTCAACCCCGAGAGTCGATGCGCTTATAAACAGCTCCGCATCGGGCTCTTCGAGAAGGTCCCGCAAGCTCGGCCAATACTCGGCACCCATGCCTATCCTGCCAAGAAGCCTTAGCGCGGTGCGCCTTCGCTGCAGGCTGGACGGGGTTTCCATCAGCAAAGAGGGGTGAGGGGAAACGGCCGATCGGGCCAGGGCCCCGCAGACCATGGGGCCCAATTTCACAAAAGCCTCCTCAGCGGCCGGGCGGTAAAAATCGTCTTCAAGGGCGCGTTCGAAGAAGGGAATCGGCTCGGGACGCCCAAACGCGGCAAGCGATTCGATCAAACCGACGAGAAGTTTTCTTTCGGAAAGCTCCAGCAAAGCCCGGTAGACGCTCTCCTCCCGCCATGCGGAGAGAAAGCGGGCGGCCGCACTCCGGACGGCCTCTTCGCCGAACCGGTCCTGCGGGTCTTGAACCTTTTTTTCCTGGAACAGGTACTCGATCAAAACGTCTTTTGCACCCAGGCGCGCCAAGGCCTCCACAGCCCAAAGCCGAGGGTGAAATATCTTTCGCGGGACGCCTTCCAGAAGAAATCGGCGCAAGGGAGCAACCGACTCCGGGCCACATTCGACCAGGGCCTCGGCAGCTTTTTTCCCGGTCTTAAGCGAGTCCAACCCGCGAATCAGGTCTTCGATCGAGCGGTCGCGCAGACAGGCGGCGCGAACCGGCTTCACTTCACCGGACGGATCATTTGCAACCAAGTGCTGCCCGCTGCTTCCCTCTATCCGCGATCGGCCAGAAGATCGATGTATTTTTTGATTGTCGGAAGAGCCGTCATGAAGAAGTGGGATTTGAGTTCGCCATAAAGGCGCCCGGTTGAAAACGGAAGGCGAAAAAGAGTGATAGTCTCCTCGTCAGTGTCATAGAGGACGGGGTTAGCCACCGGGACTGAGTCCCGATTCATGGCGAGGCTCCCCGCCTTGACCCAGTACCTGGAATTGGGATTTAGCCGGATGGTAAGTTCCCGGTCAGCGGAAGGTCTGTGGACCATCACGTCCCCCAGCGCCGCGGGGGCGCTCAAGCCGCCGGGCAACTCATAGACCGCCGGCACATGGTCGTGGCCGCTAAAAATCAACTGTTTCGGAAAATAGCTCCACTCGATCAGGCAGGCCTCGAGGGCGGCTTCCGTGAGATAATCGAAGCATTCGATCGTCGGGGGCTTTCCAGGAAAAGGAAGGTGAAACGGGCTGTGATGGGTCACGAAAAAGTTTTCCTTTTCGATCGAGAGCGGCAGACCTCGAAGGAATTCGACACCGCCCGGGATCGCCGACACCAACCCCGCGTTGTAGGCGGTCGCCTGGATTCGATCCATCTGCCGGGGGTAGTCCTTGAACACCCCCGCAACCATCAAGTCGTGATTTCCGGCAACCGAGGGAAACCCGAGAGAGCGCATCCTGGAGAGTGTGCGGTCCCCGAACGGAAGCCAGCCCACGATGTCCCCCAGGCAGTAAACTTCTTCGGCCTTCACCTGCCCCATGTGCTCGAGGCATGCGTCCAAACCGTATTCGTTTCCATGAATATCTCCGAAGAAATAGATTTTCATCGTCTCCTACCTCATCAAGTGGGACTTTCTCTTAACCGCAAAAAACAGCGGGGCCGATGCGAACTGACAGGCCATGGAAAACGCAACGAGGTACGGTAGGGAGATATCATAGAGGACCCCCATAAGGAAACTGCCTAAAAACCAGAATATTCCGTATCCCGCATTGAAGATCCCGTAAGCGGTCGCCCGCCTGTCTCGCGGCGCCATGCCCGCCACCGCGGCCCGCATCACCGATTCATGAGCACCCATCCCCACGCCCCAAAGCGCCATCCCGACGAGGCCAAGCGAAAAACCTCCCAGGAAAACCAAAGGGGCGAAAATCGACGACAGCAAAACGGCAACGATGATTACCTGGATGCCTACCCTGTCGAACAGGCGGCCGAGCACAAGCGATGTAATCGCAGCTACCCCCATGGCCACGGAATAGAAAACCGGCGCCCAGTTCCTCAAGACGACCAGCGTTTTTTCAAAGTGGTAACCGATGAGTGGAAAATCGACGTATCCGGCCGCGGCCAGGGCCATTGCCCCGAGGTAGATCCAGTAGACCCCCGGAAGCCTCCGGGTTTCCAGTTCGGGGACTTTTACTTCCATCTCGCTCGGGCGGGGATAGAGAAACATGGCGCAAACGAGCACGCCTATCGCCAGAACGGCCGGGGCAAGTAAAAAAGCGAAGCCGGTTCGATAGCCCCCCTTCGAGTAGAGCACCGCGGCTACGATCAATGGCCCGATCATCGCCCCCGTGGAGTCCATCGCCTCATGGATCCCGAATCCCCAGCCCTGTCCCACTTCCGAGGCCGCGTGAGAGAGCATGGCGTCACGGACCGGGTTTCGGATGCCCTTGCCTATCCGCTCGGTTATCATCAGGCACGCCGCGATTTCCCATCTTCCGGCAAGAGCTAAAAGCGGCACGGCTACCAGGTTGATCACATAGCCGGTGATCGTTATGGTCCAGTATTTTCCGGTCCTGTCGGCAATAAGACCGGACAGGAAGCGGATCGCGTACCCGGCAAGTTCTCCGAAACCGGCCACGAACCCTACGATCGCGCCGCTTGCGCCAAGCGAGCCCAAAAACTGCCCCGTGATGCTCCGGGCGCCTTCGTAGGTCATGTCCGCAAAAAGACTCACCACCCCGATCAGGACTATAAACCGCATGGCCGGCCGGATGGTGGCCTCTTTTTTCCAGTCAGTGGGTTTAATCATCGCGCAAACTCGCATCCGGGCCCGCAACCGTCCAGGAACCCGTGGTGTCAATTTCCGCCGCTGTCTTGGATATCGCTCATCTTACCCGGTCCGAAAAAATTGTCCGTCATTGCCTTTTTGTCTTACAGGATAGACCCGAAGAACTTGCCCGTAAACCCCCACCCGGCGGTTTCTCCTTCTAATTGAGCTTAGCGGTAAAACGAAGAGACTAAGGGGTTTTACGGGCGGAATTAAAAATAATGGTTTATAAAACCACAATTGATTTACCGGCAGAGGCGAAAAAGGCCATTGCGCATTAAACCGGGAGAAGCCAGTGGACAGGTACGAAAGTTTCAAAGAACTGCAAGGCGGCGAGGTCGAAGGAGTCGACTACAGGATTCGCTGCCGGGCCGGGAGCACTGGAATAGCCCTTTTGTGCATCCACGGGGGCGATATCGAACCGGGGACCTCCGAGATCGCCGACGGCATAGCCGGCCATGATCACACGTTCTATGCGCTGGAAGGCCTGAAAAGCTCCGGCAATAAAACCCTGCACATCACCAGCACGGCTTTTGACGAACCCTACTCCATCGAGGTCGTCTGCAACTCGGAAATAATCGTGTCTATCCACGGCTGCTCCGAGTTGGAGGAAACAGTCCACATCGGCGGGCTGGACCAAGCCATTAAGGAGCGCATTGCAAAAAAACTTAGCGAGCAAGGATTTGAGACGCAGCTGGATCCAAATGCCAGGTATCGGGGGACCGACCAGGGAAACGTTTGCAATTTGTGCGGACGCGGAATGGGAGTTCAAATGGAGATAAGCCGCGGCTTGAGGCGGAGGATGTTTAGAGATCTCAGCCCGGAGGGCAGACAGGTGAGAACCGGAGTCTATTACAGGTTTGTCTTCGCCGTGCGGGATGCGCTGAGACCTTTTGGATCGGCTGATACCAGGCCGCCCGAAGCGGACGGCTGGGAGATCATCCGGTAAGTCGGCCCTAAGAGGTGCGGGCGTGCCTGGACAAGCGGGGTGTGCCCCTCAGCCCTTGAATAGCCAAAGGAAAGCTGCTATCCTTCCATAAAATATGTTTTGCTCATAGGTCTGAAAATGGACACGCTTACACCGGCCCGGAGAAGCGAAATCATGAGCCGCGTGCGAGGGAAGGACACCAAACCGGAAATGGTGGTCCGTAGCCTTGTTCACGGCATGGGGTACAGGTATAGGCTCCATCGAAGAGACCTCCCGGGGTGCCCCGACCTGACTTTCACAAAGCCCAGGAAAGTTATTTTTGTTCACGGATGCTACTGGCATAGGCATGATGGATGCCCGAACGCTAGAACCCCCAAGTCTCGCCTCGAGTTCTGGGTGCCGAAGTTGGAAGGGAATAAGGTCCGCGATCGTGCAAACCAATTCCAGTTGGCCGAAATGGGATGGCGATGCCTCGTAATATGGGAATGCGAATTGAGAGACAAACATGCGCTGGAGGACCGAATAACCACTTTCATGGAGGATGCTGGTGCGGTCGCTTGAATTATTTACGGGGGCTGGAGGTTTGGCAATAGGGACCTCAAACGCGGGGTTCCGGCACGAGGCAGTGATCGAGTGGGACAAGAACGCCTGTTCCACGATGCGTCACAACAGAGATTTGGGTATGCACCCCGTTTGCGAATGGCCGATTTACGAGATGAACGTCGCGGATTTTGACTATTCCTCAATCAAGGGCGAAATCGACCTTCTGGTCGGTGGTCCGCCATGCCAGCCGTTTTCGATTGGCGGGAAGCACAAAGGGCAGAACGATGAGCGCAATATGTTCCCCGAGGTATTTCGCGCCATACGTGAACTTAGGCCTCGCGCAATTCTTATTGAGAACGTTAAAGGGCTTCTCCGGCAGTCTTTCTCAACCTACTTTGAGTACATCCGACTGCAACTTGAATACCCCGAGGTAGTAAAACGAGAGGGCGAATCTTTGTCCGATCACTTGTCCCGACTCAAGCGACACCACACCGGCGGCTTTTATCAGGGGCTCCATTACAGGGTCGTTGCTCGCCTTCTCAACGCGGCAAATTACGGCGTTCCCCAAAAGAGGGAGAGAGTATTCATTGTTGGGTTCCGCTCAGATATAGAACAGGAATGGGCCTTCCCCAAATCGACCCACTCTCTTGACTCTTTGCTTTGGAGTCAATGGAGAACGGGACATTATTGGGACAAGCACGAGATTTCATTGAGAAATAGGCCAAATCCATCGAACGGCCTCATGCCACGTATAAGGCGCCTGAAATCCACCCTTTTTCCGCCGGCATTCAAACCCTGGCGCACGGTCAGGGATGCCATATCCGACCTTCCCGATCCTCTGAGCGTGGTCAACTCCGCCATTCCTAATCACCGCATCAATCACGGAGCACGAACGTATGTCGGACATACAGGTAGTCCTATCGATGAACCGGCAAAGACCCTGAAAGCAGGGGACCATGGCGTTCCGGGAGGCGAGAATATGCTTGTCAAGGATGACGGTTCTGTAAGATACTTCACCGTCCGGGAATCGGCAAGGCTCCAGACCTTTCCCGACAATTTCATATTTCAAGGTTCATGGACCGAGTCGATGCGCCAACTGGGAAATGCTGTGCCCGTAACCCTTGGTGAAGTCGTAGCAAGAGAAATAAAAAAGGTGCTTTCAGGGGGAAACATTGAGTCCGGATCGGCCGCCGTATAATCCCCTCGATAAGAAGAACCTCGCGGTAAGCGTGGTCCGAGCGCTCCTTGAACAGCCGATTTCATCGTTACCACCATCAGAAGCCTTTAACGGGGCGGGTGTCTATGCCATTTATTACACTGGTAATTTTGCTGCATACAAGTATGTCACCCAGATGAATATTGGTGGACAATGGAACCTACCTATATATGTTGGGAAAGCGGTCCCTCGTGGCAGTCGGAAGGGTATCGTGAATCTTGAAGCTCCCGTCGGAAGAGTCTTATTTAACCGGTTGTATGAACACGCGGAATCCATCAGACAGGTCTCAAATTTGCGCCTTGAGGATTTCAGATGCCGTTTCCTTGTAGCTGACGATATATGGATCCCACTGGGTGAATCACTGCTTATAGGAAAGTTCCGCCCGGTTTGGAACACGGTCGTCGATGGGTTTGGCAATCACGACCCTGGATCAGGGCGTTACAAGGGGCAAAGGCCGCAATGGGATGTGCTGCATCCTGGCCGTGGTTGGGCGATGAAGTGCGAGGAGAATTCCCGCTCGGAAACCGATCTTATTGATAGCATTACTCAATTTTTCGATAGCGAGAGAACGAGAAATCAGACCTCACGCCCTCCTGAAAAAATTGACAAAGATTCTGAGGTCTCCTGATAGTCTTATAACCGTCTAACCGTCGCTGATCAACCGGGGACAATTTGGCCTTCGAGCTTAATGCCCAGGATTTCCTTCTCCTTTCCAGACAGATGAGAAAAGTCAATTTCAGCAACCGAGACATTCCCTGTTAAAAAGCGCCTTAGGGAAGTAGACCGGGCGTTCGAAAACGCCGAGGTTACCGCGCTTGTCCCGAATTCGCCGTATGGACAAACGGGGATGGACATACGGTGTTGACTTTACAACTACCCGTTGGTAATCTGGCATCAAGGTGATGAAGTTCCACCTTTAACCGCCTCTGCCAGGGCAGGGGATGATGACTTCTACTTCTTTTTTGGAGGTGGGAGTTTTTTTTTGGGCTTTACTTGAACGGATGTGGAAGCTCGATCTCATCAGGATCCCGGAGGTTTTCCCATGTTCGACTATGCGCGGCTCAAAGATTCTTTATTCGCAATCATCACCCGGCTCGAGGACACCGTTCGCGACGCCTCCTCGAAATCCATTTGCCAAACGAGGACCAAGCTGGATGAAGAAGCCTTCAACCTCGTTGTCCTCGGCCAGTTCAAGCGAGGCAAATCTACCTTCATAAACGCCCTTTTGGGTGAAAAGATCCTGCCCACAGCGATCGTGCCCCTTACCTCCGTTGTGACGATCCTGCGATACGGGCGGAAGCTCAAGGCGGAAGTCCAATATCTTAACGACCGCGTCGAAGAAGCGGGTCTTGCCGATCTTGCGTCGTTCATTACCGAGCGGGGAAACCCGCAAAACAAAAAAGGGGTGAAGGAAGTCACGGTTTTTTACCCTTCAGAGTACCTGAGGGGCGGGGTGCGCATCATCGATACCCCCGGCGCCGGCTCGGTCTACAGCCACAACACGGAGGCCGCCTACGCCTACCTCCCCTATGTGGATGCGGGAATATTCGTGGTTTCGGTCGACCCGCCGCTTTCCAAAAGCGAGCACCAGTTCTTGAAAGACGTCCGCGAGTTTGTGGACAAGGTTTTTTTCGTACTGAACAAGATAGACCAGGTCGGTGAAGAGGACCAGCGGGAGTCGCTGCAATTTACGACGCGCGTCATCGAAGAAGAAGTCGGGGCGGGGAAAGTGAGAATCTTTCCGGTGTCGGCCCGCCGTGCGCTCGATGGCAAGATCACTGCGGATGACGCCCTTCTCGCGCAAAGCCTTCTCCCGGAATTTGAAAAACAGCTCCTCGGTTTTCTTGCCCGCGAAAAAGGTAAGGTGTTCCTCAGCTCGGTCGTAAACAACCTGCTAAAGCTAATCTCCGATGAGACCATCTCCTTTCAACTCGAGCAGGAAGCCATAAAGCTTCCGTTCGATGAACTCAAAAGGAAGATCGACCGGTTCGAACAGGAAATGGGGATTATCGCCAAGGACCGCGAGAACAACCAGTTCTTGCTTAAAGGTCATCTGGGAAAAATCACCTCGGGGCTCGACGAAGAGATCGCCTCGTTTAAAAAAAACCAGTTGCCAAAGCTCCAGCAGGGGCTGGAAGAAAAGTACATGGAACTGGTGCGCCGCGGCGCGGGCGGTCTGCGCGAAGAGCTCCAGCAGTTCGTCTTCGATTCCATTCGGCAAACTTTCAACCCGTGGCGCCGGCAGATCGCGGAAAATATATCGTCGAGGCTCGAAGAGGCTCACGGGGAGTTCGCCCGCAAGATAAACTCCATCATCGAACGCATTTTGACCCTGACAGGCGATATCTTCGAGCTGAAGTTAAAGCCCTTTACCGCTGTCGAGGGACTGACCAAAAAGAGCGATTTCTATTTCATGCTAAAAGACGATCCTGTGGGGCTCGAACTGATTCAGCTAGCAGCTAAATCGGCGATCCCGCAGTTTCTGGCCAAAAAAATGATTTTAAAAAGCATGAAGGAATCGCTCGCCGAACTTTTGGACAGGCATTGTGGAAGGGTGCGCTACGACCTGATAAAAAGGGTTACCTCCACCATCATGGATTTCCAGACCTCACTCAATGAAAAGATCGATCTTACGCTTGCAGGAATCCGCCTGTCGTTCGAAAAGGCCCTGGCCCTCCACCAGGAAGGGAAAATCAACGTGGAAAAAAGCCTTGGCGAACTAAGGCTAAAGCTCGATTCCATCTCGTCCATCCACTCGGAGCTGCTTAAAACTGCGGCCTCGTTAAACGAAAACGGAACCGCCCCGGCCCGGGAGGAAAGCTTGGCTTCCACCCGGAAGTCCTGATTATTACTATACGCCATCTACCAAAAGAAGCCTCTTTCAGAAATTCGGTCCGCAAACGAGGAGGAATTTATGACTTCGAGGTTGTTGTTCAATCTCTTGCAGGTGCTGGTGGTATTGGGATTCGCCCCGCTGGTAAAAGGCGTGCTTGCGCGCCTTAAGGAAAGGGTCCAGTCCCGGCGGGGGCCAAGTATTTTCCAACCCTACCGCGATCTGCGAAAGCTTTTCAGCAAGGACGAGGTCGTATCGGACCAAAGTTCCTGGATTTTCCGCGCAGCACCCTATATCGTCTTTGTCGCTCCCATCTTTGTGACCCTGCTCATTCCGGTTCTTACCAGCTACCCGCTTTTTTTCGCTTTCATGGGCGACATGCTCGGCGGGGGGTTCATCCTGGCGCTCGCAGGTTTTTTTGCCGCCCTTGCCGCCGTGGACACCTCCAACCCCTATGGCGCAATGGGGGCAAGCCGGACAAGGATGGTCGGATTTCTTGCCGAGCCCGTGTTCATGATGGTTTTTTTCACCGTCTCCTTCGATGCCGGCTCGACTATCCCCTACATTGTCCAAAAAATGTGGATATCGCCCCCCTCCAACTTTTTCATGCCTTCACACGTACTCGTAGCGCTTTCATTCCTGATGCTGATAATCGCTGAGACCGGGAGCATTCCGGTCGACAACCCCTCGGGCCATTTCGAACTGGCGATGATCGACGAATCTAAAACGCTCGAATACTCGGGCCGTGGCGCGGCTCTAATGAAGTGGGGCGGCTACATGAAATTTTTCGTGCTGCTGTGCATCTTCCTGAACGTGCTTGTCACCCCGTGGGGTCTGGCGGGCAGCCAGGATATCTATAGCGTGCTGCTCGCAATCCCGCTGGTCCTGTTCAAAATTTTCCTGTTTCTGCTGGTCCTGGTGTTAATCGAGTCCTCCCTTGCCAAACTTCGCCTTTTCAGGATCACGGAATTTCTGACGGCGGCTTTTATAACCTCGGTTGCGGCCATACTTGTCAGGCTTCTTCAAGTTTAGACCAATGAAGGGAAAACCATGATGAACGCTGGTTCGACGGCATCAACGGTCGCTCAACTAAACGCGCTGACGGGCGGACTTTTCCTGCTCACCTGCTTTGCGATGGTCGCCACACGGCAGGTCCTTGCCTGCCTGAAGATATTCATAATTCAAGCCGCCCTTCTAGCGGCATCGGCCTGTTTTCTCGGCTGGCTCTACGGGGCCTGGCACCTGTTGGGAATTGCCCTGATAACGATTGCGGCCAAGATGCTCATTATTCCCTGGCTCCTTCGCAAGTCCATAAGCGAGGACATCTACGCACGCCGCGAGGTCTCCCAGGTGCTGAACATCCCGACTTCGCTCCTGGTGGCGCTCGGGCTTGCGATCTGCGCCTTTTTCCTCACCAGCCCTCTTTTGCCCGCCGCGGCCGGGCCTTCCCGGATCAACCTTCCGATCGGCCTGGCAGGGCTTTTCATCGGGGCCTTCGTGATTACCGCCAGGAGGGAGGCCGTCCCCGAGGTGATCGGCATCCTGGCCATGGAAAACGGCGCCTTCCTCGCGGGCATAGCCATTGCCCCGACTCTTTCTCTTATCGCGGAACTGGCCGCCGCTTTCGACGCCCTTGTCGTAGCGCTGGTTTTCGGTTTGCTGACAAGAAGAATCTACAAACATGTGGGAACGACCATGGTTGGCGACCTGACCATTTTGAGGGAGGAGTAGCCTGTGGAACTCATCGCGATGCTCGTCATACTTGCCGCCGCGGCCGGCCTGTGCCTCATTCCGACCCAAAGCGACGCCCGTGCTCCGGCGATCACCGTGGCAGGCGGCATGGCAGTGGCCGCCCTGGCGGTCCGGGTGGCGTTGAGGGCTTCAACCGGCATGCCCGTTACAGCCATACCTGACTGGATCAACTGCGACAGTTTCGGAGCATTGATCGTCGTTATGGTCTCCTACATCGGGGTGGCCACTTCCATCTTTTCCTGGGGACACATGCGAAAACCGGCGGGCATAGGGGGCGCATCCAGGCTGCGGCGCTATTATTGCCTCTATAATCTTTTTGTCATGGCGATGCTGGCCGTCCCGATGTTCGCCCAGATTTCCCTCGTTTGGATCGCCCTCGAGTTTACGACTCTCACATCGGTTTTCCTGGTGAGCCATGAAAGAACCCCGCAAGCCTACGAGGCCGCCTGGAAGTACGCAATCCTAACGACCATGGGGGCCATTGTGGCCCTTTTCGGCATTCTTCTGCTCTATTGGGGCATGCGGCTCGCGGGGGGCGGGCTTTTCACCTGGGACGGCCTGGCGGCGGTAATGGGCAAAATCCCGCAGGGAGTCCTCAAGACCGGTTTCATCCTGATCCTCATCGGCTTTGGCAGTAAGGCCGGAATGGCCCCGCTCCACTCCTGGCTTCCGGACGCCTATAGCCAGGCGCCGGTTCCTGTTTGCATTTTCCTCTCATTTGTCGAAACGGCCACGATCCCTTACGTGATCTTCCGCCTGTGGCCGGGCTTCACCGGCCCGGTGGGAGCGACCACCGGAACATGGCTCGTGTTTTTCGGGCTTTTGTCCGCAGGCATCGCCGCCTTTCTGCTGGTCCAGGCAAAGGATTTGAAAAGGCTCTTTGCGTTCTCCACCATCGAGCACCATGGAATCATACTGGTCGCGGCGGGCCTGGGCGGGACAGCCGCGGGCTACTCCGCGGCCTACCAGATCATGACCCACATGATAACCAAATCCTTCTGCTTCTTCGCCGTGGGGGCGGCGCTGCTCGTGGTAAAAGACCAGCGGATAGCGTCGGTGCGCGGCCTCATTCGAAGCTCTCCCCTGGCGGGGGTATCCCTTTTGCTCGGAGCCCTCGCCGTTTCGGGAGCGCCGCCTTTCGCGGTGTTTTTGAGCGAGTTCTCGGTGCTGAAAGCCGGACTCACCAGCGGCCAATACCTTGCGGTCGGCCTCCTCGTGCTTTTTATAGCCATCTCCTTTTGCGCCATCATGTACCACCACTCGCTGATGGCTTTCGGAAAACCGGAGGGGGCACTGGAGGCCCCGGCCGCTTCGATAAGTTATGTGACTCCACTGTGCCTTACCGCAATTCCAATGCTCTTTCTATGGATCTATATGCCTGCTCCGCTTAACAGCCTGCTGCGCCTTGCGGGCGCAACCCTCGGGAGATGACGGGATATGGAATTTACACGAGACGCTCTTGCCGCGGCAGGAAGCCATCGGGTGGACTCACGGATGGCGGGGCTTGCGCCCGGAACCGGGACTTTCATCTGTAACGGCTTGCCAGCCACGTTTATCGATTGCTCTCCGGATGAATTGCGAAGCGTTTGCGGGGGGCTCACCTCGGAGCTCGGCTACGGCTTTGCGACCCTCGTGGTCGAGCAAACGCACTCCGACTGGCAGCTGGAATACATCTTCTACTCCGATCTCGACCTGCAGGGCGGGCTCGTTCGAGTTTCCGTGAAGGCTTCCGGCGAGCACCCGGTAATTCCGAGCCTCAGCGCTGTGGTGTACGCGGCCGACTGGCACGAAAGAGAAGCCGAAGACCTGTTTGGCCTGGTATTTGAGGGCCACCCCAGGCTCGGCGATTTCGTGCTCCACGAACACACCCCGGAAGGCATCAATCCGATGCGCTCCGATTTCGACCCGACTTTCGATTTGCCAACCGACGACATCAGCCCGTGGCGGCCCGACAGGATCGTTCAGACTCCCGGCGCTTTCGCGATGCCGATCGGGCCGGTTTATTCCGATTTTGCCGAATCGGCCCACTTTCTCCTGGAAACCGTGGGTGAGGACGTCATTAGGGTTATCCCCCGCTTTTTCTATAAATACCGCGGCGTCGAAAAGCTCGCGGAAGGGCGCGGAGTCGAAGACGTTCTGGTTTTAGCCGAGCGATTTTCGGGTACTTCGGCTTTTGCCCATTCGCTGGCCTTCTGCCAGGCTGTGGAATTTATTTGCGGCGCCCAACTCCCTCCCCGGGCGCAGGCCCTCAGGACATTTTTCGCCGAACTCGAGCGGTTGCGCTATCACACGGGCGTGATAGCCGACATTTGCGGTTCAACGGCCCTGGCGGTTGCAACCAGCCAGGCGGCCATACTCGAAGAGGAGCTTTTGCGGCTGTCGTGCAAGTACACCGGTCACCGCTATCTCTTCGGGCTAAACGTCCCAGGGGGCCTCTCGCTTAATTTCGAAGACGAAGCCTGCCGGGCTCTCTCTGACGAAGTCGGAAACATCGCAAAGAGACTTACGGATCTCCGGGAAATGCTGCGCTTTTCGAGCAGCTTCCTCGACCGGATCGAACAGGTGGGGGCGATTTCGAAAAAGGATGCGATGGATTATGGATTGGTCGGCCCGATCGCCAGGGCTAGCGGTGTCGTGCGCGATTTGCGGGTTGCGCTGCCCTACGCTTCCTACGGCATGGACTCCCCGCACTTCTCCCCGCCAGCCGAAGAGGAAGGCGACGGGTATGCGCGGCTGCGCCTCTTTTTTAGTGAGGCGCTGCAATCTGCGCAGATAATGCGCCAGGCCGCCGGGTCGCTTCCCCCGGGCGAGGTAAGGGCCCCACGCTTTGAAATAATTGGGGGTGTAGGGCCCGGGTGGGCCGAAGCGCCGTGCGGGGCCGCTTTCCACTGGGTTCGAATTGGAAATGACGGGCGTGTGGCGCGCTACCGGGTAACGCCGCCCTCATTTACCAACTGGCATGGTTTTCACCTTGCGGCGGAGAATTTCGCCTTCCAGGATTTTCCGATCATAATGGCTACCTTCGGGTTGTCAAACGCCGAATGCGACAGGTAGAACGTGGAGGGTGAGCTATGAGCAAATGGGTATGGAAAGGACTTAAAACCGGCAAAAAGAGCTCCCTTTACCCGGATGCGCCTGAGACCGGAGAAGGGGTTTCCCCGGGCATGGTGCTAACCGATACCGGCGCCCTCCCGTTGGACTTTTGCCCTTTTCCGGTGGGCGAGACCGAAGCGGGCGCGGACGGTTCTCAAACCGACTCGCGGGAGTGCGTTCACTGCTTTCGGTGCGTGCGACCTTCTACCGGCCGGGTGAAATGGGAAGAAGGCTTCGAGTGGGCTACGCTCAACGGGGCAGGCAGGCGGCTCGGGGCCGCTTTCAGCCGCTCTCTTCACATCCGCGTGATCGACGCCGGCGCTTGCGGGGCCTGCATGAGTGAACTAAAGCAGATCGCCAAGCCCTACTATAACATTCACCGGTTGGGTTTTTTCATAACCCCCACCCCAAGGCAGGCCGACGTGCTGCTGGTGGTCGGCCCGGTCACAGACAATATGGTCTTTTCTCTAAAAAAGGCCTATGAGGCCATGCCCACACCAAAGGTGGTGGTGGCCGCCGGGACCTGCGCGCTCACCGGGGGCCTTTTCGGGCCGGGTTTTACCTGCGGCGCCGGAGCGTCCGATTTCCTCCCCGTGGACGTGGAAGTCCCGGGCTGCCCGCCTCCTCCGCTTGCCGTTATCCACGCGCTGCTCGTAGCGGTTGGCAGAAAGCCGCCGGCTCCCTCGAAAAAACCATCCTCGGTTCAAAGGAAGGCGCCATGATGGAACCCAACGTTTTTTTCCTTTTGTTCTTTGCGCTTTGTGGACTGGGGGTCGTTCTATCGGCCGCGGCCGGTGAGCGGCAAAGCCTTTACATACCCGCCTGGATTTGCTCCCTGGCCTCACTATGCGTCCTCATCGGCAGCGGCGCAATACTTTTAAACGGTCACACGCTCAACATAGAGTTGTGGCGCCTGCCGAGTCTCGGGCAACTGAGGATCGAGGCCGACCGAATCTCGGCGCTTTTCATATTCGTGGCCGGGCTCGTCTATCTGCCGGTCTCGGTATATTCGAGCGCGTACATGAAAAAATACCGGGGCCGCTATAGCCTCAAGACCTTCTCGATTTTCTACCACCTGCTTTTCGCCTCCATCGTCACCGTTTTCCTCGCAGGCGACGTCGTTTTGTTCCTGATCGGCTGGGAGGCCATGTCGATTCTTGCCTATCTGCTGGTGAGCTACGAACACGAGGAGGGGGAAAACGTTCAGGCGGGCTTCCTTATGCTTGCGATGAGCGAAGTGGGAACGCTCGCGGTCATTATCGGCTTCCTGGTCCTCGGGGCACGGGCGGGAAGCCTTGGCTTCGACTCCATCAGGGCTGCCGGGACCAATTTGACCGGTTCGCTCCGCTGGGTGGTCTTTCTCCTGACATTTTTCGGATTCGGCGTCAAAGCCGGCCTCGTGCCGGTAAGCTCCTGGCTCCCGCGGGCGCATCCCGTAGCACCTGGAAATGTCTCGGCGATCCTTTCGGGCGTAATCCTGAACCTCGGCATCTACGGAATCCTGCGCGTAAACGGCGATCTGCTCCCGGTGGCAAGCGCCGGGGCGGGGCTCGTCGTTCTTGTAACAGGTGCTGTCTCGGCCTTTGTGGGCATCCTGTACGCCACTACCGACAACGATCTCAAAAAGATGCTGGCCCACAGCTCCATCGAAAACATGGGGATAGTGACCGTAAGCCTTGGGGCCGCCTTTTTGTACAGGATTTACGGCCACCCGGACCTTGCCGGCATAGCCCTGATCGTGGCGCTCTACCACATGGCCAACCACTCGGTCTACAAGTCGCTGCTCTTCCTGGGGGCGGGAGCTGTGGATAC
Source organism: uncultured delta proteobacterium (assembly GCA_963813125.1). GTDB lineage: Bacteria > Desulfobacterota > Syntrophobacteria > Syntrophobacterales > Syntrophobacteraceae > SbD1. Next base: position 22,816 of record CAWEZA010000079.1, read on the forward strand.
GCAGGCGGGCAGCCGCAACATGAACCTTCTGGGGGGGCTTGTCAGGACAATGCCGTACACGGCGTTCTTTTTTCTTGCAGGCTCACTCTCCATAGCGGCCCTGCCTCCTCTAAACGGTTTTGTGAGCGAGTGGCTGACGTTGCAGGTCCTGCTCCAGAGCTCGGTTCTTTCGGCCAAGGGCGTCAAGGTCGCTTTCGCCTTGTGCGGGGCCGCTCTGGCGCTCACAGCGGGCCTTGCGGTCACGTGCTTCGTAAAAGCTTTTGCAATGAATTTTCTTGGAACCGCGCGTTCCAGAACGGCCGAAAAAGCCGTTGAAATCGGCTCCGCGATGAAAGCCTCGATGGGGTATCTTGCGCTATTGTGCCTGCTTCTCGGGATTTTGCCCACCTACGTCATTCCGGTCTTGAACCGCACCGTAAGCCCGCTCGTTCACACCAGCGTGGTCGACGAGCTGGTTCCCCCATTTTTCACCATAGGAAAGCAGAACAGCCGGTTCAGCGAACCGTTTGTATCCGAGTTTCACGACCTCGGGGCCCAGGTCGGCCGCTCGGTCCTACCCGGCCGGGGGCTGGTGGTCCTGCATCAGGGCTCGAAGAAAAACCCCGTGGTATTCGCCATGTCAACCGCCTATACGCTGGTCGTTTTGGCTCTTTTGCTTGGGGCCACATTCGCCGTAATCGCTCTCTCGGCCCGAAAACGGACATTGAACCGGAGGCCGGCCTGGGATGGGGGATTGCGAAGACTTTTTGCGGACATGACCTACACAGCGACGGGGTTTTCAAATCCGGTGCGCGTGGTCTTCGACGCCATATTCAGGCCCACTACGGTTGAAGACGCGGGGGAAACCGTTGCTCAGCATTTTCGAACGGCAATCGGCGGCGACCGCTACGAAATCCATGTCGTGGACCGTGCACTATACCGGCCCACAACCCGCTTCGTCCTCTGGTCGGCCGGAAGAGTCGGCCGCATTCACGTGGGAAAGGTCAATACCTACGCGGCCTATGTGCTTGTAACGCTTTTGCTGTTCCTGTTGATCAACCGGTTCTTGTAAGAGCAGTAATCCTGATGCTTGTAACGCCGTCGTGGCGAGTGTAAAATCAGAACTTATGGAAACGGAATCAACAACCCAACCGGACGATTTCGTGAGCCTCTACCGCAGGGCCTTTAAGGAGTTCGGCGCGCGCGCCTTGTGGAGTATGCGCCCCGTTGATGAGCCGACACAGGCCGACGCGCTCGCGATCACTCAAGCCCTGCGAACACATGGTGGGATGGACGGGCGGCGTCTGGCCGAACGGATAGAGAGGCTGTGCCGTGCCGCTCACTAAACTGCAATCCCATGTGCTGCGCATTCTCGCGGCGCAACGCAGCCCCGACAGCCACATTGCCGGAGGAGTTGCGCTTAACATTAAGGGGCCGAGGTTTTCCGACGATATTGATATTTTTCAGGATTCCGAGGAACGTCTTTTAGCCGCAGCCAAAGCGGACGCGGCGGCTCTGGCCGAAGCCGGTCTTAAAGTTACCTGGCTTCAAGAATATACCGGAAAGCGACAGGCGCTTATCGAAGGGCTTGGCACAACCATGCAGCTTGATTGGGTTGCGGATAGCGATTTCCGTTTTTTCCCAGCCCAACCCGATGCGCTTTTCGGTTATGTGTTGCACCCTGTCGATTTGGCCACGAATAAAGCAGCCGCCGCCGCAGACCGTCGCGTACCCCGCGATATTGTTGACCTCGTGACAATCCATGAAAACATTCTTCCCCTTGGGGCGGTGATCTGCGCGGCGGTCGGACGTTTTCCCGGACAAAGCCCCGAAGAAATGCTTTCTGAAATCACGCGGCATAGCCGCTTTACGGCGGAAGAGTTTCGCGTCCTTGCCGTGGAGCGTCCTATCGACGTGCCGGAACTTCACCGGCGTATCCGGCGCATGATCGAGGATGCGGAGAGTTTTCATCAGCCGGATTCCAAGTGAAGCCGTAGGCTTCGTCTTTCTCGATGGCGGTACGCCCGTTCAGCCCGATCCCGGCGCCCTGGAAAAATATCAGCGCAATCCCGGGGCGCGGCGCGGGCTGTGGCCGTCATCGTCTGAAATCTCAAGCGCCATGTTGGAGCACTACAAAAAACCGCCAAGTCCCTAAACTGGAAAAATATTGAACGACGACCAGGAGCACCTGACTGCGCGAGAGCTTGAAAAGCTGATCGCTTGGAATCTTGGAATCAATGTTGGGGGCAGATCATGAAGCGAGACGATGTCCTTGCCATCTTAAGGGAATTTAAACGGGATCGCGCGGAGGAATACGGCATTCTGGAAATAGGGATATTCGGCTCGGTTGCGCGGGATGAGGCCGGAGGAGATAGCGACGTGGACATCTGTATAAAGACCAGGACCCCCAATCCTTTCGCCCTGGTCCACATCAAGGAGGAAATCGAAAAGCGGGTTAAAAGGCGTGTCGAAATCATACGTGTACGGGAAAAGATGAACCCTTTTCTTCGCGAGCGTATAGACAGGGAAGGCCGCTATGTTTGACAAGGACCTCGTTATATCGATAACTCACACAGATCGACGAGGCCCTCGAAAAAATCTTGACCCGCGCCGCACGGGTTCGAAGCGCGGACGATTTCACAGACTAGCCGTCCGGGATGGAGACATTGGATAGCATTTGTATGCTCTTTATTGCAGTGGGCGAGGCTTTGAAGAATGTCGATAAGATCACGGGAGGCAAGCTTCTTTCGGAATATCCAGAGATAGATTGGACGGGTTTTAGCCCCGCCAGTATTCGTTTTTAAGGAATATGTGAGGGAGAAAGATAACCATTATGGACTTCTGGGGCGAGGAAAAGACCGGCCCCGGGACGATCCGCCCGCGCGCCTCGCAACACTAGGACTACTTGAATTCTTGTTGAAATTCAGACTCACCGTGTTAATAGTCGTTTCTTAAACCTTTCCGCACAAAATTGCGAGTGAGCAAAAAAGTGAGTAAAAACAACAAGCAAAACTGGACAGTTTGTTGTACTGTAGTTAAGGTGGGAGGCAAGACCTCCGGCCCATCCCTCATAAAGCACCTAACCGCCGAAATGTGGAGGAACCATCATGCATTCAAGGCGGCAGGCTGACTTCGTTACCGGTGTAGGAATTTGGCGGTTTACTTGGCGAAACCCAGCAAAGCGGAATAGATTTAATCCGGCGAGCAATGTGTTCTTTTAACCGAAATCGAGTTTTGATAAAACCTCCAGGAGGTTATTGTCAGGGTGGAATATGTTCCCGTGCTTTGGAACATAGACCTCACAAGAGGTGTCAGTGCATTTAAGGTCGTCTACTCGATCACTCGCGGGGCCTTTTTGGTTCTTGGTTTCGTTTTGTTTTAGCAACCCTAGCAAGTTTTTCATGGTAACCGCTCCTTTAAGAGTATAAGATATAGTTCTGTTTTAAGTCTTTCGATGTAGGGAGGCAAGACCTTATTTAGTATTATAACGCGTTCAGCGTTGAAGAAACCGGTTTTCGTTGTAAAGATACTTAAAACCGCCAACCGACGATGTAATTGGTTAGATCCAATGGGATAACATAGAAGTGATCCCTCTCCTTCGTCGAGAGCTGGCTCGACAAACCGTAAATTATCTTTTGGATTCTTAATATCCTCTATATAAACTAATTGCCCTGATATAAAAGATCGTCTTACGGCGGTATCATCTTCCATTAGCTTGTGTACCAGAAGAGTGGGAGTGGCCGATGGTGGATAGAAATACACCTTGTCAGAACTAATCTGTTGACCATCAAATCGGTACACAACAATTTTTAAGCGGTCGTCATCTGGAAGAGATTTCCTAAATCCAGCTCTTAAAAAGTTGGAAATGCCTTGCAAACAGACTTTAGCTTGCTCATGTGGATCTATAAGTGCCACAAAATCTTTATCAGCGAAGGCCGAGGTAGTTTTACACTCTAGCGTCTTAACATACTCACCAAAGCGGCTTTCTCTTGATGAAACCGGCATCTCAAGAGAATCGACCAAAGCATTTAAAACTTCAACCTGAATCCGTGAGCCTAAATCGAAGGCAATGCCGCAATGAGTTTTTTGACCCAATTTCGGAAAAAGCCTCATGCCAAAATCAACAAATTGCTATGAAAAAAATTGGGTCGGCTACATTATTCTATGCCCTCCGACACAAAATCACGACATTAGGGACAATTGGACAATAGTTCTCCCTGGCGAACCACTCGCTCTAGATAAATATCCGCATTGCAGCCCGCCCTCTCGGCCTTTATGCACTAGACAGGCGCATTTCAATGGTTCGGAAAGCCTGAAAGGCCGGGCAATGGCGGCTGAAGACCAGTTTCAGACGGCGGCCCGTCTTCACCAGTCGTGCGGCCATATACATAAGTTCTTGCATCACGGTTTTGATCCGACGCCGTTTGGCGGGATGGCGCACCGGAGTCTCTCCATCGACAAGTCCGAGCTGGCCGATGAATCGCAAGATATTGTAAGACAGTCCCCCCAGGGTCAAGATCAGGGCGTTGGTGGCGAATTTACCCGAAGGAAGCCTTTCCAGATCCATATCAGTCTTGATTTCACTATGGAACTGTTCGCTTGTTCCGTGGTCTTCATAGAGCCCGATTACCTGCTTCATCGGCAAATCCAAAGTGGTCCACCACCCTTCGATCTCAATTTCCGGGACGAGGAGCCTTTGTCCAGAGCGGTCGACGGTACGCTCCACCGCACGCATCACCCTTTTGAATTGATAGGTCTTCCCTTTATGGACCTGGCGGATATGGACGGTGAGCAGCCCGACTCTTTTCCCCGGACGCGGCATGACTACCTCACCTTCTTTGAAAATTCGCATGGCCCATTCGATTTTGTCTTCCCGCCGGGGATTCCACTTTATGATATAGCTTACATTCCTTTGGCCTGCCAAGCTAACCCGAGTATCCAACGCATCGTGGGCAGAATCCAGACGAACCAGGATTTTTCGGGAAGTAAGACCGCGGGCTTTCTGAATAACCCGCTCAATGAGAGGGATGAATCCCTCCTGGCTATGCTGGCTGCCTTGCCTCAACTCGAACTCCAGGCACCACCCTTCGGTCCCCAAATAAGCAGCCATGGGCGCATAGCCGTCCCGGCCATTGTAGATGCGGGAGACTCCTTCTTTTTTGGTCTTGGAGTTGTCCATACAGAAGACATCGCAGTCCAGAGGGACATGTCCGGTCTTCAAGGGAGTGATGGGCACACGGGCTTTCTTGAGGAATTCCACCGAACAGGTATCGGCAAGAGCAAAGAGATCGGGTGCAACCTCGTCCAGTCGCTGTCGCAGAGTTTCAGTCGAAGGAACCTTGGCAATTCCCAAGGCTTCCCTGAAATACTCGTCTTCCCTTCGGTTGGTGACGGCCTCAAAATCACTTTGCCCAATTGAAAGGAGTCCGAGATAACTACGCAGAATATCGTCGAGGCCAATGCCACCCGTGCCCTCTGGAAAGCTCTTCTTGGCCTTGACCGGCAGCGAGCACAAATCATTGATACAGTGTCCGACGAGCACGAGTCCGGAGTTGGAAGTATAAAATTCTTTGTCGGACTGCTCAATAATAATGCGCTTCATGTTCACCTCCCAAGTGAATTCGTGTGAGGTGAGTTTGTACCACGAATGACTAGTTATTGCAAATAGTTACCGCAGTAATGGCGAGAATTTGATATTTGTAACTTCACGGATTCAGGTTCAATTTCTATTTTGGGTTTTTGAGGCCAGCGTATTGTCAGTAAAAAAGTAAGAAAAAGAGCAAAACTAACGACTATGCCTTCATGGCCGCTCATCCATTTGCCGAGTATTGGCGGGATGTAGTCGGAAACAAACTTTTGAAACGGTTGATGTTTATAAAATGCCAGCAGGGCAGCTGGCATAGTAAAAAGGACCGGCCTTATGAAGTAATCGTTTTCCGCTACTATTTGCCTTGCCAGCTTTTTTACATTCATTCGAAACTCGTTTCAAAGTTTCTGTGGCAAAAAAAAGAATTTTTGGGTAAACCGATGGTCGGTGCACGCGGAAAAGGTTATGTTTGCGATATTACGGCACCAGGAGCCAACCGGCTAAAAAATAACAAAAAACTAGATTTCGATAACTCAGATGGCAAAAAATCACAAGGGTTTTCCACTCTATTCAAGATAATAGGTCGGAGTTTCTAAGTGAAAAAGAAAAATATTTATTTAGCTGGGCCCCTCTTTACGTTCGCCGAGCGAATCTTTCTTACCTCACTCCGAGACAAGTTCCGAGAGATATCCGGCATTACCGTTGTCTGGCCGGGTGATCTCTTTGACGAAGCAGAGCTTGCCAATCTCGGTCGACGTGCAAAAGAACACATCTTCCAAGGATGTGTTGAAGAGCTAAAGAAAGCCTCTCTTGTGGTGGCGCTCCTTGATGGAACGCAGGTAGATGATGGCACTGCTTGGGAAATTGGGTATGCATATGCGCATAGCATCCCTGTCTGGGGGCTTCGTACTGACTTTCGAAATGCAGGCGAGACCTCCTTTTCCTTGGTAAATTGTATGGTCGAATGTTCTTGCGAACGGGTTTTTAGAAATCCGGACGAATTGCTCCAGGCCGTTGGTGAATAGAGGCAATCGGCGGGGCTGGAATGGAAACTGGACAAAAGCGTCTTTTATCCAGTGAGCGCGGGGAAGCGGCCCGCAAAGCCACAATTTTCCTGGCGCGGTAAAGTTGCAATACTGGACAAAAAGGCAAACCGCCTGTGTTGCCAGAGAAGTTGGGGCCATATTTTTTTTGTTGACCGTTATATAAAAATCTATATATCTAAATAATGGGCGGAGATAAAACCCCCAAAGAGCTTGAGTGGATCGCGTCTAGTCGAAAGGACATGAAGGCTTTGCCGCGCCCTGTTCAACGGACGTTTGGTTATGCCCTTAATGCCGTCCAAATGGGGGAAAGGCCCCCCGAGGCGAAGTTGCTTAAAGGCTTTGGCGGTATGGGCGTGTTGGAACCGATCGAGGACTACAGAGGCGATACCTACCGTGCCGTTTATACCGTCCGGTTTGCCACTAAGGTTTATGTGTTGCACGTCTTCCAGAAAAAGGCAAATCATGGAATTGCGACACCCAAGCAGGAAATGGACTTGATCCGCCACCGGTTGAAGCCGGCCGAAAGCCTTTACACCGGCAGAAACAAGGAGGCCTGGCCATGACGATAGACCACGAAAAAAGCAGCGGCAACATTTTTGCCGACTTGGGCTTTCCCAATTCAGAGCAAGAACTTGTTAAAGCCAAGCTAACGGTACAGATTTACAGGCTCCTGAAAGATCAGGGACTAACCCAAACCGAGGCCGCTAGATTGCTTGGCACCACACAGGCGCAAGTGTCTGCGCTCATGCGCTGTCGCCCCGTGTCGATTTCTGTAGGCCGTTTGATGGATTTTTTAACGACGCTTGGGCAGGACGTGGAAGTCTCTGTTAAGCCGGCCTCAAAAGGCAGCAAGGCGAAGCAAGGGCATATATCCGTAACTGTGCAGCCCACCTGATTAGATCAAGGCGCCGCTAAAACCCTGTAAAGCGTTCGCCGCGAGACGTTGTGCGATTGAGCCACATTGTCAGAGTCGCCCGCGCAACTGCCCCACCAGAGGCTTAAATGCCGGTCATTGTCAAACGACCACGCGCCAAAACGGCGCGCATTAAAGTGGTGCTGACCCACCGGAGCATCTATTCCGGCTCTCAGGAGCGTGTTGCCCTTCGACATATTCAACGACACGAGTAAATATAAAGTATAAAGGGCGTCCACTCTTTCACGACACCGTCTGCAAGAGTTAGGGTTAACCAGAAAATGGTCCCACATGATCTCGATCATGGGGGAATCCTTCCAACCGCAGTCATATCCAAACCCCCAATGGGACTTATCAGTTGGTGGCTCGTCATCTCGATTGGGTTGTTTCATTTCCCTCTTGCGATTGACTGACGATTTCCTGGTATGAAAATTCTCTGAGGCGGGCGTTGGATTTCGCATGCTCGATCGTAATGCTCACAGGGTTTCCATGCCTATCGAGGTCTATATATACGTTTTCGCTGATCTCTTTTGTTTCTATTGCCTCATTGTCTGTGAACTCGATCAGAGCAGTGTCCGTGTCCGAAAAATACTTGACCCTCATTGCGGCTTCTCCTTGAAGGACCTGTCGAAGAAAGCGTTGTGAACGGTCTTCCCGTCTTCCAACAGTATAACCCGGAGAAACTTGTCCACTTCCTTGATCCATCCCCATTTCCGGATCCTTCCGTCCGTTTGGATTTGGCTCCTCCGTGGAACCGGATCACACGCGTTATCCACTCATCTCGTATCATTGCGCGGTCCGGCCTCCTTCGTATACATTTGAAGTACTCCGTTTTATTCACGGACTCTCGCTGTCATTGATATCCGAAAACTTCCCGGTCCATGGGCATGACAGTGTGCAATGAGCACTTGCCGACCTCTTTTTAATGATACTACACTCCGACTAAAATCGCCATCGTCCCGGATGCGGGCGCCGCATTTTCGATGAACCTCGGTCGGTGTGAGGTTGACATTGAGCCGTAGTGCACTTCCCCTATAAAATACCAACTATCCTCTCGATCATGAAGGAACCTTCGGCGGGTGTCCCCACCAAAACTTAGGTGGCCGGGGCGAATAGGGGCATCATTTTTGTCGAATGTCGCACCCTTTCAATACCTTCTTGTGTTGCACGATCCGATTGCCCGGTAGTCGCCCTCCACTTGATTCCAATCGGATTGCCCGCTATATTGGCATCATGATGATCATCTGGAGGACATCAAGATGCGTACGACATTGACCATTGATGACGAAATCGCAATGTCACTCAAGGATTTGGCACATCGGAGCGGCATGCCGTTCAAACAGGTGGTGAACGAAGCGTTACGAAAGGGAGTGCATGCACTCGAAAATCCGGAGGCAAAGCCTTACAGATTATCGCCGGCCTCACTGGGAACCGTCCGCCCTAATATTAACCTGGAGAAGGCGTTGAGTCTGGCTGATGAGTTGGAAGATGCGGCAGTCGCTATGAAGCTTGAGCTGCGCAAGTGATTCTGTACTCCACGGACAACGATTTCAAACGATTTATCGGAATGCGACATATAAATCCATTGATGGTAAATAGTTGGCGGCCTTAGGTCCACCCCCGTTCCGGTTTTCCCCCGCACTGTCTCATGACAGACGAACCCCGTGAAAACTCAGTTCTCCCATCGAGCGGCCGGCCATATCCGCTGATCCGGCTTTGCCTTCCGGTGCGTCCCATAATTTAAAAAAGCCCGGTATCATCTCGATACCCCCGTGGGGACCCAATGGTCCCCACGCTCTTAAAGCTCATCGTTTTAGTATCGCCTTTAACGCAACCGGTTTTCAGTTATTTCCGGAGTGAAATACATCTTCCGGGTGTTCATCCGGTGGTCGACAAGATAGAGCAGGGTGGACATTTCCTTTCAGCCGTTCCAACATTTCGTCGAGCCTGCTTCTGTCCAGGCCGCGCACACGGATGTGCACCCTTCTGTAACCCTTGGCGCCCGTATATGAATCGTCACAATGCTTACCAGCCTGCCCCCGCAACCGCGCATGATGTCGGTAAGAGCCTTGATCGAACCGGGAGCGTCTTCGATGAGAAAGCCAAAGCGATCCCCCCGTGCCACAAACCGGTTACGGCCACCAGCACACGGTTTAAATCGGTTTGGGTAATCACGCCAACGATGCGGTTTTTTTCATCGACTACGACCAGACCCGGCACTCCCCACCGGTCAGCATTGTCTGGCGGCCTCCCCCACCGTGAAATCGACCGGGACGGTGACCGGGGCCCGAGACATTACATCTTCGACCTTTATCCTTGTCGAAAGGAGCGGATCCAGTGCGCCGACCGCGCCATTACGAAAGGGTTTAAGGTCCATCTCCGTGACAATTCCGACAAGCTTTTCGTCTTTTACGACAGGAAGAATGCTGATGTCATTTTTTGCCTGAATCTCGATCGCTTCCATGACCGAAATACCAGGCTCCACTTTGATTACGGTTGTGCTCATCCAGTCTGAGACCAACATTGAACCGCTCCTCGTCTCGATGAAGAAAAAACACGCCTTCTACTTTTCGCCCTCGTCGCCTTCAGCTTCCGCCTTTATCTGCTGGAATCTGTCGGTCTCGCTGAAAAGCATGGCCTCCGCATTCTTGGCGTCCTCATCGGTCAAGTGGATCCTGCCGCAGGCGGGGCAGTGCAGTTCGCGACTCTCGATATTGAATCTTTCCACAAGCTGGTCGACAGTCATATGGGGAACTTTTCCACAGGCAGTATCGACGGCCTCGACTTTTACGCCCTTCTTTTTAATACCTTTATCAGCGCTCATAATTGGCCTTTCAAGATTCGAGCTTACGGCTAATCGCAGTTATTGGGCCAATTGCTTAACCACCCTGCCCTCTGGAATCCCTGATCACCATCGCAATGGACAAACCGCCATCCAGGCGGTGCGTAGCGCAGGACATTCAGGGGTCGTAGGCGCGAACCGCCATCTCTATTTTGTTGAGGCAGGCTTCGTCTACCACTCCCCCTTTTATGAGCATCCTGGCGGCCTGGTTTACGCTCATGTTTATGGGCCCAAGGTTGTGGGTGGTGCCCACGATCAGGTTGGCGCTCTTTATCAGGCCGTTTTCGTCGGTCGTGTAGTCGTGAATGAGGGTTCCCCGCGGGGCCTCGACACAGCCGACGCCTCTTCCGGCTTTGGGCTCCACTTTAGCCCGGACATCGGGGCTGGTGATCTCCGGGTCTTCCAGAAGCTCGATCGCGTGCTCGCACGCGTAAACCTCTTCTATCAGCCGGGCCCAGTGATGGAGCAAGGTAAACTGGGCGGGCCTTCCGAACTTTTCGCGAAACTCTTCGAGCTCGGCCTGCGCCTTCGGGGTGGCCATCTTGTCGGCCACATTGATCCTTGCCAGCGTGTTGGCCCTGTATATCCCCTTGGGATTTTCGAGATCGAGCGAAAATCCCTCATTCCAGGAGCGCGCGTAGGGCATCTTGCCCATGGAATAGGGCTCCACGTGCTCGGCCAGGTGATCGCAATAATCCTGGGAATCAAAATCCGTATAGGAGCCGTCGGGCTTCATCAGCCGGAGTTTTCCGTCGTAGAAATTGACAGCTCCCTCCGGATCCACCGTGCCTATAAAGCCGGTCTTTATTACACCGAGATTCGTCACCTCATCCAGGTACTTCGGGAAGACCTGCGTTTTGGCAAACTCGATGGTGTAAAGGGCAAAATCGAGCACCTCTTTCATTTTTGAAAGAATTTCTAGCCTTTCCTCCTCGGTCATCGACTTGGAAAAGCCGCCTGGAACCCCTGCAACCGGGTGAATGGCCTTCCCGGCAAAATTTTCCAGTATCATTTTTGCCGCGTAGCGCATTTTAACGACGCGCTGAGCAAGCTCGGGCGCAGCTTTGACTATCCCCATGACATTTCTCACGGAGTAATCGGCATCCGGGCCCATCACGAAGTCAGGAGCTGCGAGGAAGAAGAAATGCAGCACCTTGTCTTCGGCATGCGCGACGGTCTGCATCAACTCCCGGAGTTTTCTTCCGGCAGGCGGCGGAGTCACGCCAAAGCAGCGGTCCACGGCCTTGTTTGAGGCCAGGTGATGCTGCCAGGGGCATATTCCGCAAATTCTTGTGACTATGCGCGGCAGTTCTTCGGCCGGTTTTCCCTCGACAAATTTTTCAAACCCGCGCAGGGCCATGACGTGGACCTTGCTGTCCTGCACGTTCCCCTGCTCGTCCAACTGGATGGAAATCGAGGCGTGCCCCTCGATTCGCGTTATCGGCTGAATGTTTATTACCTGTCCCATGTTCAGGCCTCCCTGGCTTTACGAGAAGGCCGGAGCAGGCCGTGTGCCCCGGAAAATCTCAGAAGTGATACGGACTCGGGAAGAGACGTTATGTCGATCCCGTTCGAAGCCAGCGCGTTGAGCATATCAAAGCGCTGGTTCCCCTTTTCCCTGACCGGCCCGTGGCAGCCCCGGCAGGGGACTCTTGCCGCGATGCACCGCGGGGTAACGTTGTCGCCGCCACACCCTGCCCGGGTGACCGCCCCCATGCAAAGCAGTCCCTGCTCCATGAGGCATCGCATCTTATCGAGCGGCTCTCCGGGAACACCGTACTGGGGGGCCTGCAAAAACCTGCGAAGCTTTTTTACCTGCCCTTTTCCTTCCCGGGCCGTCGGACAGGTATCGCAGACGCTCTTTGTGGGCAGATCGAGCACCTTTCCGTCAAGAAGCGACAAAAGGGCCGAAAATACATGGTCGGGATTGGGCGGGCATCCCGGCAGATAGACATCCACCTTGACCTTTTCATCGAGCGCCATGCAGCAATCGTTAAGAGCAGGCAACCCGTCCGAGGGGACACTCCCGCACTTGTCGGTTGTCTCCGTGGAGTAATACCTGTCCAGTATTTCATCGTTTCGGTAGGAATTGGCAAGCGCCGGAATTCCGCCGTGAGTTGCGCACGTGCCAAGCGCTATCAGCACCTGGCATTTTTTGCGCATCTCGGCTAGCACTTCCAGGTGCTCCTCGTTTCTTACCCCGCCGCTTACCAGTCCCACCACCGCCTCAGGGATCTCGATGTGCTTTCCGCCTCCGAGCTGCCCGAAGTATTTGTGGTCCATGAGTACCGGGCCGTGGACGAATTCGACTCGCTCAAGCACCGCCAGCAGCCGCTCGCCCATGTCGACTATGGATATTTCACAGCCGGAACATGAATTTAGCCATTCCTGAGCAACTTTTACCGCCATCTCACCCTCCTTATGAAACTGCCGCCGCCTGGCTGACGGCGCGGTTAAAGGGTGAAGGCCCAAGGCCGCGAACCTTTTCGGTCATGGTCGTGACCGCGGCGACAAACCTGTCAGGCTCGGCTGAAGAACACCAAACCAGCTCAAATCTCTCTTTTTCGAGTCCAAGGGCTTCCATCATCTGGTTTATAACTTCCGCACGGGCCAAGGCTTTGTAATTACCATCCTGGTAATGACATTCCCCGAGGTGTCAACCCATTACCAGCACACCGTCGGCGCCCATTTCAAATGCCTGCGCCACAACTCTGGGGTGAACCATCCCCGAGCACATCACCCGCACCAGCCGCACGTTGTGCGGGTACTGCATGCGTGAGACACCGGCGAGATCGGCTGCTGCGTAACTGCACCAGTTGCAGGTAAAACCGATTATTTTGGGTTCAAACGACATATTTTTCTCCTGGGTCTAAACTTTTTACGTATCGGGATCAAATGGCCAGGGCGGCTTCGACCTGGGCCGCGATCTGCTCCAGCGAAAAACCGGCGACATAGACGCCGTCCTTCGGGCAGGTCGCCTGGCACAAGCCGCATCCCTTGCACTGGGCCAGGTTGATTTCCACGCGCGAATTCCTTTTCCCGCCCTGCGCCTCGCCTTCGACCAGCGAGATCGCGTGGTAGGGGCAAACGTCGATGCACATCGCGCACCCGTCGCAATTGGCTTCTACAACCGTGGCCTTGGTGGCATCGAGGTTTATGCTGCTGCTCGCAAGAACGCTTACCGCCCGCCCCGCCGCCGCCTTGGCCTGGGCGATCGATTCGTCCACTGGCTTGGGACAGTGCGCGAGCCCTGCCATGAAAATCCCGTCGGCTGCGAAATCAACCGGCCGAAGCTTCGCGTGGGCCTCCTGCAAAAAGCCGTCGGCATCGACTGGAAGCTTATAGATGTCGGACAGTTCAGCCGTTGCCGCATTGGGCACTATGGCCGTTGCCAGAACCACGATATCGGTCACGATCCGTATGGGTTCGTGCAGTATGTGGTCCCAGACTTCCACCTCGAGCCGGTTGGTTCCGATGGCTTTCACCTTAGGCTTTTGATGAGCCTCGTAATTGATGAATACCACGCCCTTTTCCCTGGCTTTTCTGTACAGTTCCTCCCGCTGGCCGTACGTTCTCATGTCGCGATAGAGGACGAAGACCTCGCCCGCGGGATTAGTTTCCTTCAGTTGAAGGGCGGCCTGCACCGAATGGGTGCAGCAAACCCTCGAGCAGTACATCCGCTCCTCGCATCTGGAACCTACGCACTGAATGAAAATATAATTTCTTGCCTCTTTCATGCGCCTGTCGCCAACCATGTGGAGCTTGTCGAATTCGATCGCGGTGAAAACACGGCTCGATGAGCCGAAAAGATATTCTCCCTCGGGCACGTACGCCTGCCCGCCGGACGCTACGATGGTCACACCGTGCTCCACCGTTTTCGAAGTCTTCCCGTTCACGATAGTAGACTTGAAGTTTCCGACAAAGCCTTCGGCCGATTCGACGGTCGAACCCAGGTGCAGGGTGATGAGGGGGTTGCTGCGAACCCGGGCGTCGAGCTCTTGCAAGGCGGGCTCGATCAGCTCTCCTTTCCAGGTGCGGAAAAGATGGCGCGCCTGGCCGCCAAGAACCGAGTCCTTCTCGACCAAGTTTACGGGGAAGCCGTGACCGGCCAGTTCGAGCGCCGACACCATGCCCGACATCCCGCCCCCGATTACCAGCGCGGACTGGTTCACGGGAACCGAGATCGCCGGCAGGGGAGCCGTCAGGCTCACCTTGGCAACGGACATCCGCACGAGATCCATCGCCTTTTCGGTGGCCCGTTCGGGCTCGGCCGAATGGACCCACGAGTCCTGGTTGCGGATATTTGCCATGTCGAAAAGGTATTCGTTTAACCCGGCCGCCTTGAGGGTTTCCCTAAAGAGCGGCTCGTGGGTCCTCGGCGTACATGCGGCCACCACCACGCGGTTCAGGCCCTTTTCCCTTATGGTGTTTTTAAGAGTATCCTGGGTATCCTGCGAGCAGCTGAAAAGATTTCGTCCGACATGGGCGACGCCCGGAAGCGTCTCCACATACCTGGCAACCCTTTCCACATCCACCACCCCGGCAATGTTGCTGCCGCAGTGGCAGATGAAGACGCCGATGCGCAGCGGTTGATCCCGGACTTCGATCTCCGGGGGAAATTCGATTCTTTTGGTAAGGCTGTTTCGCGCCCCCGCCAGCATGCTGGTGGCATCGGCCGCCGCGGCCGAGGCTTCCATCACCGTCTGGGGAATGTCCTTGGGGCCGGAAAACGCGCCGCAGGAAAAAATCCCCGGCCTCGAGGTCGCAACGGGATCAAAAGAGGAGGATTCGACGAAACGGTTCCCGTTTAGTTCGACCCCGGCGTGATATGCCAGCTCCATGGCCGAAGGGGGTGTGCAGAGCCCGACAGACAGCACCACCATGTCGTATTGGGATTCGATCTGCTTGCCCTTGTCGTCTATATAGCGAAAATAGATGTCGTTTGTTTCCTTTACAGGCTCAAGGGAGTGCACGCGGCACCGTTTGAATTCGATCCCCAGGTTTTTGGCCCGCTCGTAGTAGCGTTCGAACTCCTTGCCGTATGTGCGCATGTCCATGTAGAAAATCGATGCCTCAAGATCCTTTACATGGTCTTTGGCAATCATTGCCTGCTTTATGGCGTACGTGCAGCAAACAGAGGAACAATACCCGTTTTGCGATTTATTGAGGTCGCGGGAACCCACGCACTGAATAAAGGCGATCTTTTTCACCTCTTTTTTGTCCGATGGGCGGATGAGGTGGCCTTCGGTCGGACCCGAAGCGGAAAGATACCGCTCCACCTCCATCGAAGTGATCACATTTTCGAATGCGCCGTAGCCCCACGTGCGGATGCCCGTCGGATCGAACGTGGTAAAGCCCGGGGCTAGAACGAGGGCCCCCACGTTCAAAGTCAAGGTTTGGGGTTTTTCCTCGAAATTTACCGCCCCGGCAGGGCAGAATTTTTCACAGGCCCGGCATTTACCGTTTTTGAAGTAAATGCAGTTGTCGCGGTCTATCGCGTATTTCTGAGGGACCGCCTGCGCGTAAGGGATATAGATCGCTTTTCGCTGCGAGACCTTCTCGTTGTACTCGTCATCGACCTTCTTCGGGCATTTCTCGGCGCAAAGGCCGCAGGCGATGCATTTTTCGGTGTCGACGAACCGGGGACGCCTGGTCACTTCCACGAGGAAGTCTCCCGGCTCGCCTTTGACGTCGGTTATCTCAGCAAGTGTGATCAGTTCTATGTTCAGGTGCCGGCCGACCTCGACCAGTTTTGGCGAGATAATTCACATCGCGCAGTCATTGGTCGGGAAAGTCTTGTCGAGCTGAGCCATTTTGCCGCCAATGGCCGGGCGGCGTTCCAGCAAATACACATAGAACCCGGAATTGGCGGCGTCGAGCGCCGCCTGCATACCGGCGATTCCTCCACCGGCAATCAAAACCGAGCCTTTGACCTGTTCGCTCATATTCCACTCCATCGGCTACCCTTGAGTTTTCTCACCGGGCTCAAGGATCAGTGCATCGGAAACCAGTTCCCAGATATATTTGACCTCGATATCGAGCTTGTATTCCTTGCGCAGGCTCTTGAGGATCTGGTCACGGCAGTTGTGGCACGAGGTGACGACCAGTTTGGCCCCGGTCGCCCTTATCTGCCGCTCTTTAAACCGCCCGTAGAAAACCCGCTCCTCCTGGAAAGGAAGGGCCCACGCGCCCCCTCCGGCCCCGCAGCAATAGTTTCCCTCCCTGTTGGGATACATCTCGACAAAATTATCGCAGCAATGACCCAGGATCTCTCGGGGCTCCTCGAAGTAGCCTCGCCCGAAGGTCTTTAGCGACTTTCTGCCGTAGTTGCAGGGATCGTGATAAGTGGCAAGATGAGGGTGAACGGATTTGTCTACTTTGATGCGGCCGCTGCGGATGTAGTCCTGTAAGAGATCGAAGACCGTAACAATTTCAAACTTTCTAAGCTCGTCGGCGTACCATTTTTCCAACCCGAACCGGGTTGCGTAGTAAGCGTGCCCTCATTCGGGTAAGAGGAGCTTCTTGCAGTCGAGCCGCAGCATATTGTCTACTATGCGGCCCACCATGACGCGCATCGCATCGTCATCCCCGGTGAAAAGCCCCCAGTTGACCCCCTCCCAGTTCTCCGAGGGTATGGTCCAGGACTCGCCGGCGGCATGAAAGATCTTCCACCAGAATTTCATGTCGTCGGGCTCGCCAAAGGGCTCCTTGGAGTTTACGGTTACCATCACCTTGGCCCCTTCGACGTCGATCGGCGTAACGAAACCCGGGCAGGATTCCTCGGCCAGCTCTTCGCCGACCTCTTCGAGAAGGCCCAAAAAATCGGCCCTGGGTATGCCGAGATTGTTTCCCCTTCGAAGAGCCATGAGAACCCCCTTGTGAAGAGGCCCCGGCACCTTGTCCCGTTCCCGAAGAGAGCGTATCCGGCGAAAAAGCTTTACGAGTTCAACGTTCATGGGACAGGCTTCTTCGCATTTGCCGCACATGGTGCACTTCCACGGCCAGTTCGATTCGACCACCTCGTTCGCGCGGCCAAGAACAACCATGCGAACGATTTTTCTGGGGTCCAGGCCATCGACCCCCGAAATCGGACAGGCGCTGGCACAGCTCCCACAGGTAAGGCACAAGTCGGCCCACCCCGGGTCGGCCCGCAAAACGCTTTGCCGGTCGCCTATCGTCCTAACCTCGCCAACAGCTGACTGCGGCATGATCTTTTCCTCCTTGCCTGCTGAATAGACCTCTTTGGACACAAACTGGGAGACGACGCCTTCGGGTATCTTCTGAAGGCTGCAAAATCGTCTAAAATCCTCTTCATCAACAAAATATTTTTTGGCCACCGCCGCCGAAGCCTTCAGAGCGCCGCTTTTAATCCAGTTTCTGACGGTGTTTCGGTGAACGCCGAGTGTATCGGCAAGGTCTCCGACTCTAAATTCGATCACTGTTCCCGCTCCGGTTCGTTTCCCTGTTGTGCAAACAATGCGACTTGTGCAATGGTTGCCATCTAGCGCGAGGGCCTTGCCTTTGTCAATGCTTTTTTGCACAACGCGGCCATTTCACGCGCACAATCCCTACACCCTTTCCCAAAAGAGCCAATGCGCTGTATAATGGCCACGAGCGCTCGGGTCGGGGGCGGCCCAAAACACGTGAATCGTCAAAATTACTGAAATCATCAGGACTTACTGGCATGTTCGAAAAAGATCTCATTATATTTGGCTGCGGAAACACCCTGCTCGGAGACGACGGTTTTGGCCCGGCGGTGATCGAATACCTCCTGAATAACTACCGGCTGCCGCCATCGGTTACTGCCATGGACGTCGGAACGGGCATAAGGGGTATGCTCTTTGACCTGATGCTGATTGAGCCCAAACCAAAGAAGATCATCGTGATCGATGCGGTGGATTACCCGGACCGATCTCCCGGGGAACTCTTCGAGATACCCGTCGAAGCCATGCCCGCAACCAAGGTTTCCGATTTTTCGCTCCACCAGTTTCCGACGGTGTATATGCTCGAGGAATTAAAAAACCACGCGCAGCTCGATGTGCAAATCCTCGTGGTTCAGATCGAATCGATACCCGACGAGGTGAGGCCGGGCCTTTCGGCGCCCGTGGCCGAGGCTGTCCCTCGGGCCTGCGAGTACCTGCTCGGGGAAATGGAAAAATATGCTTAAGGTACTTCTTGTCCTGGTTGGCGGAGGTCTGGGTGCCCTTACCAGATACGGGGTCTCACTTCTGGCCGTTAAACTCTTTGGAGCGAGATTTCCGTTCGGCACCCTCATCGTTAACCTTGCAGGCTGCTTTTTGATCGGACTGGCTTTTGCCCTGGCCGAACGGGGCCTTGACATCATGAACCCGCTGGTTCGCCTTCTTTTCATTACGGGCTTTCTCGGCGGGTTGACGACCTTTTCGAGTTTCGCCATGGAGACGGTTAACACGATTCGCGCCGGCACTTATCTCATCACGGCAGGTAATTTTTTATCCAACAATTTGATCGGCGGAGCCCTTGTCTTTATCGGGCTGTGGGTTGGCCGGGTGCTGTAGGAGAAAAAATCATGCTTCAGTACAAAGTGATCGAGATATTTACGAGCGAGGCGGAGCGCTGGGAAGGAAGACCCCTCTACAGTGCGCTGGTGGAGCGGGTAAGAGACCTCAAAATCCCCGCAAGGTGCATCGTTACAAGGGGAATAGAGGGATGTTACGAAAACGGCGAAATTGCCACCCAAAGGCTTGAAGTCCTCTCCTATCACATCCCTCTCCGCATCGTCATAATCGTTCCAGCCGCGGATTTCGACAGCGTCCTCTCCAGTGTGCGTGAAATGGTGACCGATGGGATCATAGCGGTTCGAGACGTCGAGGTGGTGTCGCACAAGACTCTCGGACTGCTCATGCCAAGAAACACCCGGATCCGTGAAATTATGACCCCCGCCCCAAGGTGCGTCAGGGCCGACACTGCGGTAAGCGAGGTTGCCCGTCTTCTGCTTTCCTCGGAATTTACAGGGCTTCCGGTCGTCGATGAAAAGAACCGTCCTGTCGGGGTCATCGCCCAGGGGGACCTGATCTACAAGGCCGATTTGCCGATGCGTTTCGGCCTTTTGGCCACCTCGGACCGGGAAAAGATCGCCGAAATAATTAAGGGGCTTGACCCGAAGCAGGCAAAGGAAATAATGACCCAGCCCGCCATAACCATAGAACAGGATCAACCGGTTACCGAGGCTGTCGACCTTATGGTGGGAAAAAAGGTAAAGCGTCTTCCGGTCGTGGACAAATCGGGGAAACTGGTCGGAAATATATCGCGGGTCGATATCTTCAGGACCATCATGGACGTGTGTCCCAACTGGCCGGCGTTCCAGGAGAAAAGTATTTCGGTCGAAGGCCTGAGGCGTGTTTCGGATATCATGCGACGTGACATTCATACGGTTCTTCCCGACACCCCCATAGAGGAGGTGATCCGCATCATCGACTGCAATGACATCCAGCGGGTCTGTGTGGTTGACGGCGAAGGGTTTTTCAAGGGACTGATCTCGGACCGGGACCTTCTATTTGCCTTTTCAGACGTTGCCGCCGGGATTTGGGACTTTTTCGCGAGAAAGGTCCCGTTTAGCGAGCGAGGCAGAAGACATAAGGAACTCAGAGATCACCTGCGGATGAAGACTGCCGCCGAGATCATGAATAAAGACATTGTGACCGTCGGGGAGGATACATCCACAGAGGAGGCCGTTCGGCTCATGCTCGAAAAAGCGATCAAAAGGCTTCCCGTACTCGACCCCGAGGGCAGGTTCAAAGGCATGATCAGCAGGGAGACACTCCTAAAGACTATCTTTCGCCCCATTTGAGTCACCCACCACACTTGCAGGGGGCTATGCGTTACTTTTCAAGAAACCGTTGCCGCAAGGGTCCGGATTTCGCCTCTTTCTTACAGAGTGTCACGTGACTCTTTGTAACTGTTACACTCAGATATTTCCCTGCGCAAATCCGGGGATTACTTCTAAAGTCTATCCTTTTTCCATTTACATCAAATACTTAAGATAATTTCCCCTTTTGCGCTATTTCGGCATGTCTTTTGACTGTGACTTTCACGCACAAGGAGATGCAATGAAAAAATACCTTCTGACGTTTTTTCTGCCGGCCGCGGCCCTGGTGCTGCTCGCCACGGGGGCCATGGCAAAGGAGCGGGCCGGCGCCTTCGTACCGGTTCCCGGGGCCGAGTGCCGCGACCTCAAAACGATAGCCGACAAGGCCCTGGGTGCGGACTTTGCCATCAGCTACGACGCGCCTTTTACGTATTTTAAGGAAGACGGTTCGGGCAAGGAGAAAGACCAAACCTGGCGGGGATGCACTTTGACCGTCAAGGGGACGGGCCGTGAATTTCCAGACGGCCCCGCCGGCGAGGATTTAAAGCTGCGGGGGGCGTTTAAGGGTTGGACCAACCAGACTGACAACTCTTTTTACGGAAACTACGAGACCTCGGGAGGACGCTCCGCCCTTAGGCGCGGCGACAGGCTGCTGGTGATCGAAGCGGGCTGAGATCCAACCCCGGAGGCCCGGGCCATCGCGGAAAAGAAGTGCCCTCAAAGTCCGGTAGACAGCTGCGTCGAGTATTTCAAGCCCGAACAACTGCTTTATACCATCACGATCCATGTCGCCCGAAGAAAGTAGCCGGACAGGGAAAACTTTAGCAAGGAGGGAATCTAAATGCGCTCATGGTTATGTATTGTCTGTTTGTCGCTGGGACTTTTTTTTGCGGGCGTTTCGCACGCCGCCGGACCTGATGGCTCCAAGGCCGGGGCCAAAGTGAAAAATCCGGACAAACAGGCCGTGCAAAAGGCGAAGGCAAACAACCGCGGCTGGGCGATGCGAAAGAGCTGGTACGAGCGCCTCAAATGGCCGGCCGCCTGCGAAAAGGAATACCAGGAACAGTACACCCCCGACGGGCCGCCCGGCGGCGCCGGCAAATACGGCTACGGCGTGGATATCTACAAGCTCAAGGGCAACTGGCGTCTTGCCGTGGTCACCTGTTCCTTCGCCCTCTACCAGGGCTCCTTCGTGGCGCTTAGTTTCGAGCAAGGCCGGTACAAGCCGGGGCAGTTGCTGACGCTAACGGATTACGAGCGCGACCAGTCCGGCAAGGTCACGCCCGCAACCGACCGGGAGCGGACGGGGCTGCCGACCTTCCACCCGGCGAGCCGCACCCTGACGGTCCTCGACGAGGGCCGTGGGCTCGGCGACTGCGGTTCCCTGGTGACCTTCGCCTTTAAAGGGGGCCAGGCTGTCGTGACCGATGCCAGGGCCCAGTACTGCTTTGACGACCCCAAGAAGATAATCGCCGACCCGAAGAAGTGGCCAAAGGTCGAAGTGACGTCGACCAACCGCGGCAAGAGCGCTTTGACCCTCGAGGAAGCCGAAAACCGGCTGGTGTGGGGCGGTTATATCGAAACACTTATGAACGCCAACTGGGCAGTGGAGCAGGGCGCGGCCATCGTGCCGCTCCTTGGGCGCATGCTGGGGCAGAGCGAGGCCTATGAAAAGGAGCTTGCGGGAGCCACGGGCGCCTTTCCCTTCAATGCCATCTGGGCCCTGGGGCACATTCCCAAACAGTCCGCCCTAAAGGTCCTGAAAAAATATGAGGCCGAGAGCCACAACCCCGGCGCTGCCCTGGCCATCGAGGGCTGGAAGCTTCGGGCTAAAAAAAAGGCGGCCGGGTACGGAGTCCTGATCAATGACGGCCCGCTGCTGAAAAAGCCCTCCGCCGGAGCCAGGGTGCTAAAGCAGCTAAAGGCCGGCCAGCCGGTGCGGATCGAAAAGACGATGATAACCAGCCCGGGCGAGAAAGGCCCCAGGGGCGGCCCGGTTCATTACGATCGGGTCAGGCTCCTTCCCGGCGGCGAGCAGGGCTACATCGGCCGGGAAGGCGACGATTTCTCGCCGTTTATGTGAACCGGCGCGCGATAAGAGCACCGGGACGGGAACATTCGAAACGATTACAATTCGGGAGGAAAAACATGAGGAAAACAGCCGGAATCGGTTTATTGATGGCGCTCCTGCTCACCATCGGCAGCTCGTCCATCGGCATGGCGGCGGCAAAGGCCCCGGCTTTTAGCGAGCTTCAAAAAGTCGTGCTGGATTATTACAAAGCCTATATAGCTTATCAGCAGTATGATCTGAAAAAAGCGGACAAGACGCTCAAGCCAATCCCCGATCGCAGCCTGGACCCACTATTTGTCACGCAACATTTTGCCGATTCCTACAAGAAATTAATGGAGGAAAACGACAAATTGACCCCCAAAGGGGAGGTCGGACCTTTGGATTATGACCCGATTATTTGTGGTCAGGATTTCCCGGATAATATCGCCGGCACCTCGGTTGTCCTGGTCAAAACCATCGGGACCGAGTCAAGCGTAAAAGTTGGTATGGGCGGCTTTACCCCTCCGGCTCCCCCTTTCATCGTTAAATTGAAACAACAGACACAAGGCTGGCGGATTGATTCCATTTCTTGCGATGGAGATGATTTCGACTCGCTGTACCAGGGCATGAAAAAAGACGAAAAGCACAAAAAATAGGCAAAAATCCCTCCCCCCATCCGACCGTTCGTGCCGGGTCCAGAAGCACGAACGGTCTGCCCCCGGGATACCTGAGGCTAATTTACCGACAAGCCCCAAGCCGTTCTTGTATGTGACACTTTGTAACTATAAATAGCGGAAAAACTGTACCACTGTGTCACGTGACATTGCGTAACATGTTACACACCAAACCCTGTTCGCGGCAGCCCCACGCGCGGCAGGCCAGGGCCTGATTTCAGCGCAGCGACGGGGCCTTACGACCGGGCTTTCATTTCAATCCGTTCTGGCGCGATTATTGTAAAGCTTCCCGCGTTTTTAGAACGTCAGGTATCAAAGGGGAAAGGAGGTTACGACGGGGCGAGGGGTTTATACATAGGTATTGCGACAAAGGGCAACGGCGCTGGATACGGGGATCATCACCGTCAATCGACCGTTCCGGGGGGGAGCGCTTGAGAGCGAGTTCAGCGCCGGCACCCTAAAAAGAAGGGAATCGAATGAAGAAACAAATCATGTTGGCTGTCGTTCTGGCCGGTTTGTTTCTCCGCGACTTTGGGGGGGGGCGGCGGTCAAAACGATCCTCTTTTCCAGGGGCAAAAGCTCTGCGGTGATTAAGCAAAGCGTCCGAGGCCACGCCACCTATAAACTGACGGTTGCCGTACACTAAGGCCGGTTTTTCCGGCTACGATCCAGTCACAGGAGGAAAAAGTATGAAAAGCAGAAAACAAACGTGGGCAATGTCAGCCCTGCTCGGCGCTCTAATCTTCATATTCAGCACCGGCACCGCACTGGCCTACCCGGTATTTTATGCAAAACTGGACAACAAGACCAATCAGGCAATCAGAATCCAGTGGCATTTTGGCACAAGAAACGGGGCCTCTCAGGACCAGGATCGTTATTCCACCATCTCCCCCAATCATACCTTGAGAGTCTGGGGGCCTCGTGGAATGGGCGCACTGACCTTGAGGTACAACTGGGGTGGTGGCCAACTCAAAACTTATACCCTTAACGGCGACGCGAACCCGCACGCGCCGGCTGCATATTTTTACTTTAAATGGGACAATTATGGACATCTGCGTTGCTATAAACCCGCCGGCTGAACTTGGACATCCTTGTTTAATTCTGCGGCTTTGAGGGCCGCATGCGCGCCCGCGGGACAAAAAAGCGGCCTCGGAATTGACTTCCGGGGCCGCCTCTTTGGGCGGGTCGATAAAAGACTAACGGCAGATATAAGGGAGTTGACCTTCATGCCCCGGATAGCTCATACAGGTTTTCTTTTCTTTGCCTTGGCGCTGCTCATTTGCTCTACTTGCTCCATGGCCCTCGCCGGGGGCTCCTTTTCCTTTGAAGCGGACCTGCTGCCCATTTTGAAACAACAACCGGTAATCGCCAGGTGGCTCACAGGCAACCTCGATTTCGACAATTCCGGCGATGCCCTGCGCATCGGCGATAACGTCATGCCGCAATTCGGCGGCCGGCGCGTGGGGCCATATGTCATCCTGGCCAAACCCAAGGGCGCTTCCGGGCCGTTCACCATGGAGGTCACTGTGGAAACAGACACGATTTGCAAGGATGAGTCGGGTAAGGTTATTGACTGCGCGAAGGCCCGGACCATGGAGGAAAAATTCTGCTCGATCACTGTCAAACCCTGCAAATAAGAGAATTAACCACGGCCGGCGGCTAATTCCTGATCGAGGAGACAGTGAGTCTCATTTTTTCATCTCCCCCTTTTCTTTCTAAGGTTACCGTTAATTTTTTTGCCGCTCTGAGCTTTTATTTCATAAGATGGTTTGCTCTCAAAAACCCGGTACCGTTACCGGGCTTAAACTCCGGCGCGAAATGTCGTGCTCACGGTTGCACGAAAGACTCGATCGGACCCTGATGGACTGTCCATAACGTCCGGAGAACGGATGAAGATTTTCCAGCTCACACTGGCGCCCCTTCTTGTCATCATGTTGTTCGGATGCGGTGCACACAAAAACTCCCACCCGCTCGCCCGGCATGGAATACTCGACCTTGCGGGCTGGAGCCTTGCCGGTGGTGGCCCTGTGAACCTCGACGGCGAGTGGGAAATCTACTGGGGAAGGCTGCTCACTCCGGAGGATTTCAAGAGTCCGCATGCGTCCGAAAAACCCTGCCACATCAGCATCCCATCGGACTGGGACGGAGTCGAGCAGCCGGGGAAAAAGCTTGGGGCGACCGGATTTGCCACACTGCGTTTGACCCTGACTCATGTTCCAGGGGCAAAAGACTTGTCACTGCGCCTTTTCAATATTTATTCCGCCTATGCGCTCTGGCTAAACGGCAGGCCGTTTGCTCGAAGCGGCAAGGTCGGAAAAACGGCCGCGGGTGAAGTCTCGGACCCGTCCGTCCTGATTCGGGAATTTCAAAGCACGGGAAAACCCATCGAACTGGTCCTCCAGGTCTCAAACTTCCACCACAGGGGCGGGGGCATCGTTTCCTCCATCCAACTCGGGCCGGCGGACTCCATTCTTGCCGAACAGAACAGGCAGTGGGGGACCTCGCTTCTTTTCATCGGATGCCTGCTGGTTATGGGCGTCTATCACCTGTTTCTCTACTTTTCCCGAAGAAAAAACATCGCCCCATTCCACTTTGGTATCTACTGTCTTTTGTGGATGGGCAACACCATAGCCTCCGACTCTAGCTGCTGGGTCATAAGGATTCTTTTTCCGAATGCGTCCATCGAGATCCTTGAGGCGGCCAACCTGATCTGCTTTTTTCTTTCCGTCCCCGTTGGCTACCGCTTTTTCAGATCGCTCTATCCCGATGAATTCTCCGTCCACATCCTCCGATTCTCGGAGGCCCTTGCGGGCGTCTTCACAGTCTGTGCCCTCTTTTTTTCGCTTTTGAGGCTGACGACCATTCTCCCCATCTACTACTTTTCCTCCTTCCTGCTCATCCTCTATTCCCTGGCCATGCTCGCCAGGGCAAAAAAAAGGGGACGCGAGGAAGCAACGCTCTTTCTGACGGCGTTTTTCATCCTGGGGCTATCGGGCATAAACGACATGCTCCTCGATCTCGAGGTGATCCGCTCGGTCTACATGATACAAATCGGGATGTTCGTATTTATCCTCTTCCAGGCCTTTGCTCTTTCGCTCCGGTTTTCGAGAGCTTTTACCACCGTTGAGCAACTCTCGGAAGAGCTAAAGGATAACAACCTCGCCCTCTCCAGGATGGACCGCATCAAGAACGAATTTCTCGCCAACACCTCCCATGAACTCAGGACGCCGTTATCGGGAATCATCGGCCTGTCTGAGTCCCTGCTCGACGGTGTGGCGGGCGGACTCCCGCACAAAGCCGTCGAGGACATATCGATGGTGGCGGCCAGCGCGAGAAGGCTTTCGCTGCTGGTAAACGATATTCTGGACTTTTCCCTGCTTAAAAACCAGGAGATCATTCTGCGTAGAAAACCGGTGGACCTCCACTCCCTGGCCGATATTGGGCTGGCCATGATCAGGCCCCTGGCCGTACAAAAAGGAATCGAAACGGTAAACGGCATCCCCCCTCACGGCCCGTGCGTTTACGGAGACGAGGACCGGCTTATGCAGATCTTTTCCAATCTGCTCGGAAACGCCGTAAAGTTCACCCAAAGGGGTGAGGTGAGGATTTCCGCCGAGCGGAAAGACCAGTTTGTAGAGATAGCCTTTAGCGACACGGGGTGCGGCATTCCGGCCGACCAAATCGAGTCGGTCTTTTTGCCCTTCGAGCAGGTCGATTCTTCTTCGAGCAGGGCGTCGAGCGGCGTGGGGCTTGGGCTGGCGATAAGCCGCAACCTGGCTCAACTCCATGATGGCCGGCTCTGGGCGGAATCGACTCCCGGCGAGGGCTCGATCTTTCATCTCAGCCTGCCTATCTGCCCCGAACCCGGGGCGGACGTCGAAACGGCCGATTCCACGGGAGCGGTGTCGCACCATAGCGACGCCGAAGCGGCAAGACCCACCGCGATACAGCTCTCACAAAGCAACCCGCCCCCGGTTCCGGCCCCCGGCTCCGCCAGGATCCTCGCTGTCGACGACGATCCGATCAATCTTCAGGTAATCCGCAATCATCTCAACCTGCAGGGGATGGCGGTAACCACCGCGGCGGCCGGCCCTGAAGCGCTGGCACTGCTCGAAGGGGGCAAACCTTTCGACATCGTGCTGCTCGATGTCATGATGCCGGGAATGACCGGCTTTGAGGTGTGCCGGCAACTGAGGTCTCTCTACAGCTTGACAGAGCTTCCGGTGATCATGCTTACAGCCAGGAACAGGACCTCGGATCTCATCGAGGGGCTGGACTGCGGGGCCAACGACTACCTGGGCAAGCCTTTCTCCAAGGGGGAACTCCTGGCCAGGATGAGCGTTCAGCTAAAGCTGCTCGAAGCCGAGGAGGAAGCCCGCAGCAAGGGACGCCTTGCCATGCTGGGGGAACTCGCGGCAAGTATCGCCCATGAGGTGAACACTCCCATAAATACGATCATCAACTCGAGCGAGCTCATCTTGCTTGCCGATAACCGCGAGGAATTGGAGCACGACGCCGCGATCATCAAAGACGAGGGCAGGCGCATTGCCGGCATCATGGGAGGGCTTCTCTCCTTCGCTCGTCGAGGCAAGGGCGAAAAGACCTCATGCCGCGTCGACCGCATCGTCTCCGACACCCTGCGCCTGATCGGCGCCAAGCTTCGAAAGGAGCAAATCCGCCTGCTGGTCGATATCCCCGAGGCCCTGCCCGACGTGAAAGCCAACCCGCAGCAGATCATGCAGGTCCTTTTGAACCTGGTTAACAACGCGGTCTATGCCCTCCAGGACAAATCCCCCGATGGCCATGACCACAAGACGATCCACATAGTGGGGGAACAAGTTCGCTCGAAGCACACCGTTATGGTGCGCCTCAGTTTCCACGACAACGGACACGGCATCCCCGCCCTTCGCCTCGACCAGGTCATGAAGCCCTTCTTCACTACAAAGCCTGTCGGCATGGGCACCGGCCTTGGGCTAAGCGTCGCCCACGGAATCATGGACGACCACGGCGGCAGTATCCGGATTGAAAGCATTGAAGGTGAATTTACAAAGGTGATGATTGATTTACCAGCCGAGAGTGAACACTGATTTACGCGCGATCTGAAAGGACCGGACGTGAAAGAAAAAATCCTCATAATTGAAGATGATGCGAATCTTCGGGAGACGTTCAACCGCTTTTTGACCAAAGAAGGCTATGTCGTCGATACCGCCGATGATTATCAATCGGCCCTCGCGCTGATCGAATCAAACGACTACGATACCATTTTCACCGATATCAACCTTTCGGGGAAAAAAAGCGGCCTGGACATCCTTGCCGAGTGCAAGGCACAGGGTCTATCGGTCCCGGTGGTCATCATCACCGGTTTTCCGAGCATCGACAGTGCAAGGGAAGCCGTTCGCCTCGGAGGCTACGACTATCTCTGCAAGCCGGTGGAAAAGGAACCGCTTCTGCATGTTGCCAGGGAGGCCGTCCTCCACAACACGCTCAAAAGAGAATCGCTCCGTTTTGCCAGAAACCTCGAGGCGGTTTTCCAGAGTGTTTCAGACGCAATCGTTTCCGTAGATTCACAGATGCTCATAACATACTTGAACCATGCGGCCGAAGGGTTCTGCCTCTTCAACCGGGATTTCGTGAACAGGCCTTTGAGCGACATTCCACCGGCCGATGACCCCAAAGCCTGCCCGGAGGAATGTCGCGGAAGGCTTGCCGGCGCCGTGGAAAAATCCCTTGGAACCGGTAAGCCGGTGGAGCTCTACAACTTCGAATGCGCTCAGAGAAAAGCGGTCTACACCATGAAGGTCTCCCCCCTTGAAGCCGGTTCGGGCGAAAAGAGGGGAGCGGTAATCGTCGGCCGGGACGAGACGCGGTTGGCGACGCTCGAACGCGATCTGGGCCGCCGCCGGGATTTTCATCGGATCCTTATCGGCAAGAGCGAACCGATGCAGGCGATCTACTCCCTGATCGAAAGCCTCGGCGCTATCCGGAGCACGGTCCTCATCACGGGAGAAAGCGGAACGGGAAAGGAACTGGCCGCAACTGCCCTCCACCTTGCGGGCAGCCGCCGGGATAAACCGCTGGTAAAGGTCAACTGCTCGGCCCTCTCCGAAACCCTTCTGGAAAGCGAGCTTTTTGGTCACGTCAAGGGCGCCTTTACGGGAGCCGTTCACGACAGGGTCGGCAGGTTCGAGATGGCCAATGGAGGGACGCTTTTCCTCGACGAGATCGGCGATATATCGCCCATCGTCCAGCAGAAGCTCTTGCGGGTGCTCCAGGAAAAGGAAATCGAGCGGGTCGGTGAGTCCAGACCGATCAAAGTGGATGTGAGAATCCTTGCCGCCACAAACCGTGATTTAAAACAGATGGTGGGAAGCGGTCTTTTCCGCGAAGACTTCTATTACAGGATCAAGGTCGTCGATTTGAGAATGCCCCCGCTGAGAGCGAGGCGCGAAGATATTCCGCTTCTTTTGGATTTCTTTTTGAAAGAATTCAGCGCGGAACTGGGTAAGCGAATAGACGGAGTCTCCTCCGATGTCATGGAGCTATTCATGAACTACCGCTGGCCCGGCAACGTGAGAGAATTTAAACACATCATCGAGCACGGCTCCATTCTTTGTCGGCACACCACAATCACCATGGGTGACCTTCCCGATGATTTCGGCGAAACCGCTCCCCCTCCTTCCACGCAGCCTGTCCAATCACAGGCCAGGGCTCAGGATGGTGAGGCGCTGCTCCAAATCCTGCGGGAAAACAAGTGGAACAAGGCCGAAGTGGCCCGCACTCTTGGTATAAGTCGACAGACCCTCTATCGCAAGCTAAAGGAGGTCGGTATCAAGGAGTAGCGACTGTCACTCTTTGACTCCTCCCGGCTCCTCCACCTCTTTTCCTTCTGTACAATGCATTCGAAAGTACTCGCACAGCTCGAACCTTCCCGCGCAAAGGGCCAGCACCCGCTCGGCCCAGATGCTTTCGGACCGGAGGCAGTAGCACCCGGCAAAAGGACTTTCGAGGTAGGGGCAATGACCTTTCGCCTCTTTATCCATTCGGATTTCACAATCCTTTTTTGAACCGCGTAAACGGAGCCGCCGGACCGCCACGTACTGCCGATAAACCCTGAACCTGTTCGGCTTCTTTGACGATTTCTAAAACGACCAAGCTGCCGGGAGTTCTCTATCAACAAACGTACCAGAAGGGGAAGTCATCGAAAGATTAGTTGAATTGGTTGATATTACACCGCGTTGAGATTTACCACGAGGAGCTGTTGCGGGCCGGCCGTGAAGCAGAGGGTGTAACATGTAACACTCTGTAAAATGTGACACCTCCAGTTGTGCCTGCCATTACTGTCGGCCGCAAAACACACCAAAACACACCTGGACACTTTTTAATGAAAACGGGGCGGTACCCAAGCCCGGGGGAAGAGTTTGTCCTCTCCCCGGACTCGTGGAGAAAACATGAAAGCATGCGGCATGAACTGTGTCGAGGGGTGAGGTCCCCCAATTAATTAATAATGTCCCAATTTGCTTCGAAAGTGTTATCGAGAACCGTGTAAGCGTAGCCCAGCATTCTCCCGATTCCTGGGACCTGACCTTCCCGGACTTTCCAGAAACGAAGGTAAATCGCCGGGATCAGCCTGACATTGCCCGATGAGGGATCATCTGCCGAATGCTCCCACATCTCCCGTTTTTCCATGACCCTCCACAATGTCCCATACTTTTTGCTCCGGACGGTATCCCCCACCCGGGGCAGCCTTTTCCTCAATTCGATCTCCTCGTGACTGCTCACTTTCGTCACCCCCTTTCGTTGGGATTGACTTCTAGCACATGATACCGCACAATCGCCTGATAGCAAGCAGCAAGTTCGCAATATTACAGCCCTCTGCTTTTTGGTCGATCTGCGTAGGGTGGGCAAAAGCTTTATCTTGCCCACCATGAGGTTTCCGGATGGAAACTAATTAGATTTCTGGAGGAGATGCATTGAAAGGGCTGCCCCAAAGAGGTGAAATCTTTGGGCCGAGCCTGCCCGGGAGGGGAAAAAGCGATGATCAGGACAAAGCGCGTCTACGATCCAATGGAACCCGGCGACGGGGCCCGCTTCCTCGTCGATCGTCTGTGGCCGCGCGGGATAAAGAAGGAATCGCTAAAAATGGACGCATGGCTAAAAGACGCGTCCCCAAGCGATGCGCTCCGGCGCTGGTTCGGACACGACCCGCAAAAATTGGACGAATTCCGCGAGCGCTATTTTGCCGAGCTGGATGGGCGGAGGCTAGCCTTGACGCCCATAATCGAAGCCGCCGCCAAAGGAGATGTGACCCTTCTCTACAGCGCCCGCGACACGGAAATGAACAACGCGGTCGCCCTCAAAAAATACCTCGAAGAACGCACAGGTCCCCATTCGTAGATAATCGGGACATCCCGCCGGCCCCCCTGGAAAGGCAGGCCAGGGAAGGAGTCAGGAGCAAAACTCCATCGTCAGATCTATCGCCCTTGCCGAATGGGTAATCGCACCGCAGCTCACAAAATCCACCCCGGTTTGGGCTATCGCGCGCACGGTCTCTAAACTCACGCCCCCGGAGGCTTCCAAAAGCACGCGGCCCCCGGCGACCGCGACCGCTTCTTTCAACATATCCAGGGAGAAGTTGTCGAGGAGCACTATGTCCGCCCCGGCGGCAACGGCCTCGCGCAGTTGCCCGATGTCTTCCACCTCGACTTCGACACGGAGGGTGTGGGGTGCGTGTGCCCGCGCCCGGCGCACGGATTCGGCCACACCTCCCGCCGCCGCGATGTGGTTGTCCTTTATGAGGACGCCGTCCGAGAGGCCGAACCGGTGGTTTTTTCCGCCTCCATGGAGTACGGCCTCCTTCTCGAGGCTTCGCCACAGCGGGGTGGTCTTTCGCGTATCGAGGAGCTTTGAGCCCGCATCCCCGATGGCGTCCACCATCTTGCGCGTCATTGTTGCAATGCCGCTTAGCCGCTGAACAAAATTGAGGGCGGTTCGCTCGCCGCTCAAAAGCGTCCTTACCCTGCCCTCAATTCTAAATACGGAAATGTCGGGACCTATCAGCTCCCCATCGGCAAAAAGACACTCCACCCTGATTTCAGGGTCGAGGAGTTCGAAGATTCTTCGGAAAGGCCCGGCTCCGGACAGGACGAACGGCTCGCGACCGAAGACGATCGCACTGCCCATGAGATCCGAAGCAATGGTCGAAAGGGTTGTAACGTCACCACTGCCGATGTCTTCGGCAAGGGCCAGGTGAAGCAGTTCGTCGGTTTGAACCATTGTGGTCTTCCGAAAATCCACCACGGCGAAAATCAGCAGAACCTGCATCCGGCGTGGTGGACATGTCTTAAGTCGCCCTGTTTTCCCGCAACCCTTTCATAATTTCGAGTCTGCGGTGTAATTTTTCGATTTTTTCGCCAAGCCGCGCATTTTTTTCGCGCTCCTTCTCGATAACTTCCTGGGGGGCCTTTTGCAGAAAATCATCGTTTGAAAGCTTCCGGCTGGTCATCGAGAACTCTTTTTCAAGCTTGCCCAGTTCCTTTTGAAGCCGCACGGACTCGCTTTCGAAATCGAGGATGTCTTTCAAGATCACGAAGACTTCCATGTTGCCGACCACGGTCCCCGCCGCCTGCTTGGGCTTGGGTGTCTCACCGGTTCTAGCCACGGTCAGGTTCGAAACCTTGGCAAGGTCGGCGATCGTTCGCCGGTGGCCTTCGAGCAGTGCGATCTGCGCATCCTGCTCGCATATGCACACGACCTCCACCCTTAGCGCGGGGGCCACGTTCATCTCGCCGCGGATATTGCGGATAGCGACGATGACCGCCATAAGGGTTTCCATCTGCTCTTCGGCTTCGGGGTCGAGGAGCGCGGGATGAGATTCCGGAAAGGATGCCTGCATTATGCTCGAACCGGCGGCGGTGGGCTTGATTTTCTGCCAGATCTCCTCGGTTATAAACGGCATCACCGGGTGCAGGAGCACCAGGACGTCCCGCATAACTCGGGCCGCGACCGACCGGGCCAGGCGGCCCGCCTCAACATCCTCGCCGTAAAAATCGGGCTTTGCGATTTCCAGGTACCAGTCGCAGTACTCGTGCCACAGGAATTGGTAGAGCACCTGGGCGTACTGGTTGAAAAGATAATTATCGAGGCAGTACACGGTCTCAGCCGCAACCTTTTGAAGCCGGCTTAGAATCCAGCGATGGGCAAGCCCGGTCACTTTTTCCGGGACTTCGACCTGCCCCTCGAAGCCTTCGAGGTTCATGAGAAGAAGCCTTGCCGCGTTCCAAATCTTGTTGACAAAATGCTTGTAGCCCTCGATACGCTCCTCGGAGAGCTTCACGTCACGCCCCTGGACGGCGAAAGCGGTCAGAGCGAACCTCAGGGCGTCGGTGCCGTATTTGTCCATCATGAGCAACGGGTCGATCACGTTGCCCTTGGACTTGCTCATCTTATGCCCCTCGGAATCCCGCACCAGCGCATGCACATACACTTCGCGGAAAGGGACCTCTCCCATGGACCGCAGTCCCATCATCATCATCCTGGCAACCCAGAAAAACAGGATGTCGAATGCCGTAACCAGGGTGGAAGTGGGGTAGAATTTTTCCAATTCCCGCGTCTTCCCCGGCCAACCGAGGGTGGAAAAAGGCCACAGGCTCGAACTAAACCACGTGTCCAAAACGTCCTCGTCCTGTTCTATGGAACTCGACGAGCATTTGGGACACTGGCCGGGGGCTTGCGTGGAGACGATGACTTCATTGCACTCCCGGCAATACCAGGCGGGGATGCGGTGCCCCCACCATATCTGGCGGCTGATGCACCAGTCCTCCAGGTTTTCCATCCAGATGTAGTAATCATTTCCCCATTTGGCCGGGATTATCGCTGTCTTACCCTCCTTGACCGCCTCTATGGCCGCCTCGGCAAGGGGCTTGGTGGAAACGAACCACTGAAGCGAAAGCATCGGCTCCACCACGTTGTGGCAGCGATAACAATGCCCGACCCGGTGAGTGTGGGGTTCGGTCTTGACCAGATAGCCGCCCTTTTCGAGGTCTTTCAGGACCTGCTTGCGGCATGCGTTCCTGTCCATACCCGCGTATGGGCCCGCCAGGTCGGTCATGACGCCGCGTTCGTCGATCACCTGCAAAATCTCGAGCTTGTGTCTTGTGTGGAGTTCGAAATCGTTGAAATCGTGGGCCGGCGTGACCTTGAGGGCCCCGCTGCCAAACTCGCGTTCGACATAGGCATCGGCTATCACCGGGATGTGGCGGCCGGATAGGGGCAGGACCACCATTTGTCCCACAAAGGCCTTGTACCGGTTGTCCTGCGGGTTCACCGCAACGGCGGTATCGCCAAGCATCGTCTCGGGCCTGGTGGTGGCCACCACCAGCGCTCCTTTGCCGCTGACCAGCGGATAGCGGATATGATAGAGAGAGCCTCCCAATTCCTCGCCTTCGACCTCGATATTGGCAAGAGCGGTCATGCAGCGGGGGCACCAGTTGATCATGCGCCTGCCCCGGTAGATTAAACCCGAGTTATACAGGGAAACGAAGACCTCGCGAACGGCCTCCGAGAGGCCGGCGTCCATGGTGAAGCGCTCGCGCGACCAGTCGCAGGAGGCCCCGAGCCGCTTTAGCTGGTTGATTATTATGGAGCCATACTTTGCCCGCCATTCCCAGACCCGCCGGATGAACTCCTCCCGGCCAATCTCGTGCCGTGTGAGACCATCGGCCGCCAGCTGCCTTTCGACGACATTCTGGGTGGCGATGCCCGCGTGATCGGTCCCCGGCACCCAAAGCACCTCGAAGCCTTTAAGCCTTTTATACCGGCAAAGTATGTCCTGCAGAGTATTATTTAAGGCATGCCCCATGTGGAGCTGGCCCGTTACGTTTGGAGGCGGGATCACAACCGAATAAGGTGGTTTCGAACTGGTCTGGTCGGCACGGAAAAAACCCTTTTCCTCCCAATATCTGTACCAATGCGATTCGACTTCGGTAAATTCATATCCCTTGGCCAGAGCGGTTTCGCTCATAAAAGTCGATTCCTCTTGTCTACTCAAGCTCTTTTTTAAGCTTTGCCAATTCCTCGTCGATTATCGACCTGACGAGGCCGGGCAGCATTGATTCCACTTCAGCCCGGATATGTTCCTGCAAACTGGACTCGATACGGCCGATGAGTTCTTCGGCCACCGCCGAGATTTCAGACATGGACGGTCCGGCAACAGTGGGTGGCGCTCCGGTTTCATCGGGAATTGCGGGAGCCGGCTCCTCCGAGGGCAACTCTTCCTCCGCGATTCTCATAGCCGCCTCTGCCCTGCCTCTCAGATCGACCTTTTCTTCCTTTCGCGCATCGAAACCAGCGGCCTCACCCAGCAAATCGTCTAGAAGGGATGCTTCTTCTTCCTCTTCCTCGTCCTCGTCGAAAAGAGCCAGTTGAGCTTTCTCGGCCGAACTCCTCCCTTGGGGTACGGACGCGGTAGGATCGAAAAGCAGCTCGTCCTCGTCGGCATCAGCCTCGAAGGATTCCAGCAGGTCGTCCTCTTCGTCCTGCCGACTGCTTTCCCTGCCCCTGGCTGTTTTTTGCGCAGCCCTCGACGGCCTGGATTCGAGCTCTTCGTCCACATCGAAAATTTCGACCCCCAGGTCCAGGTCCTCGTCTTCGTCTATGGGCCTGTCGGGCATCTCGATTATGTCCTCGAGTTCGATTATGTCATCGTCGTCCCCGTCGAGCTGCATATTAAGACTTCGCACAGGATCAGATTTTTCCTCATAAAGATTTCTTTGCTTGGCTTTTTTCATCGGCGCCTCTCAACCGGGCATTCGATCCCGTTGGAATAAGACAAACCTATCCGGTCCGACAGCAAGGGAACCGATACCACGCATGAAATTGCCCTGTCAAGGTTAAGCTGGGGTATCGGGCAACTCGCGGGATGATCTGGTCGAGTTTGAATTGTCCCCTTTTTTCCGGCTTTAGAAAAGAGGAATCGGGAAACGGTGTTTGCAAAAGAACCAAATTATGCTCTTATTGAGTGTTGACGCGGGCTGACCGGTTTTTCCGCAACCTGGGAAACCCCTTGAAATGACCCACCCGCGCGTGGAGCAGGTAATGTTTTTAAAATCACTTAGCCGCATGCGCAGATCGGTTTCATTCCGAATCGCCCTCTGGTTTTCAATTGTTTTCCCCTTGAGTTCCTTCCTGGTGATAGGCATCTTTTACTTTCTGCTCTCATCCTATGCAAACCATAAAGACCGGCAGATCCTGCACGCCAAGCTAGACGAGTACGTAAGCCAGTACACTGAAGGAGGCGTGCGGTCGCTCGACCGTGCGATCCAAAAAGACAGGGGGAAAGACAAAAGGGTCACTTTTTTTGTTCGCATCGCGGGAAAAGATAACGCCACTCTGTTCCTGAACGTGCCCAAATCGGAAACCGTCCGCGATTATAAGTACCTCGAACACCCCGCCTTCAGCCCCCGGTGGCTCGATCTCATAACCGGCATCGGCAACCGTACGGAGGAAATAGAGACCCTTCTGCCTGACGGCTCGCTTCTCCAGGTTGGCAGAAGCGTCAAAAACCGGCGCATACTTCTCGATCGGTTTCGCGAGATCTTCGCCGGCATCATGATTCCGGTCATTCTCCTGGGTTTTACCGGGGGGGCGCTCCTGTCCCATCGCGCGCTAAGACCCCTTCGCGGCCTGATCGACATGGTGCGGTTCATAGTCAACACCGGGAAGATGCACAACAGGGTGCCGGAAAACCTCACCGGGGATGAACTGGAGGAGTTGATCGTACTCTTTAACGGGATGCTCGAAAGGATCGAGACTCTCATAAACGGCATGCGGGCCTCTCTTGACAACGTGGCCCATGATCTGCGAACTCCCATCACAAGGCTTAGAAGTGTCGTGGAAGTCGCGCTTCAAACCGACCAGGAGGCCGATGGGCTTCGGGAAGCCCTTATGGACTGCGCCGAGGAATCCGAGCGCATTTTGACCATGGTCAACACTCTCATGGACATCTCGGAGGCCGAATCCGGGGTAATGAAGCTCAAGCTTGAAGACATAAACCTCTCGGAGCTCTTCGAAGACGTTATCCAGCTCTACGAATATGTCGCTGAGGACAAGTACGTGGAGGTCACGACCGAATGCCCGCCCACACTCACCCTTCGGGCCGATTCGAACCGCATCCGCCAGGTTTTGGCTAACCTGGTCGACAATGCGCTTAAGTACACCCCGCGCGGGGGCATGGTGCACATCAGCGCCGAGCGGACGGGCGAAGGGGTTGCCCTCATCGTCGAAGACTCCGGGGAAGGTATTCCGGCAGACGAGATCCCCATGATCTGGGACCGCCTCTACCGTGTGGACAAGAGCCGCTCGCGGCGGGGTCTGGGCCTTGGGCTAAGCCTTGTGAAAGCAATCGTCAATGCCCACGGGGGCGACATAGAGGTGGTGAGCGCCCCCGACGAAGGCGCCCGCTTCACCGTGTTTTTGCCCTCCGACACGCACTCCTCGGCGCAGAGCCTTATTCCCAATATTTCATCGAAGTAATATTACGGCAATCCTTTGGCAATGTTGCGGATATAAAATCAAAATAAAGTTGCAGTCTGCGGCGGAAGCGGCCAGGGCGAAAGAGAAAACCATATGTCTGTAATCACCATTTCGAGAGGTGCGTACAGTTCGGGAAGAGCAGTGGCGGAGAAGCTCGCCCAAAAGCTGCAATACGAATGTATCTCCCGTGAGATCGGGCTAAGCGCCTCCAAACACTTCAACATCCCGGAAATGACTCTTATCCGCGCCGTTCACGACGCGCCCTCGGTGTTCGACCGTTTCAGCTACGGAAAGCAAAGATACGTGGCTTACGTGCGTCAGGCCATGCTGGAGACGGCCCAAAAAGACAACGTGGTCTATCACGGGCTGGCGGGCCACTATTTCCTGCGCGGTATCCCCCACGTCATAAAGGTCAGAATTCTCGCCGACATGGACGACAGGGTCGCCGAAGAGATGAGGCGCGAGTATGTTTCGGCCGAGGAAGCCCGGCGGGCGCTGATAAAGGACGACGATGCCCGCGAACGCTGGAGCCACTATATTTTCGGCATCAACACTTCCGACCCGGGCCTCTATGACCTCGTGTTAAATATCAGATCCCTGACAATAGACGAAGCGGTGGACATCATCGCGGGAGCGGCCAATCTTCCCTGTTTTCAGGCCACCGTCGAGTCCAGAAAAGCGATGCACAGGCTCCATATAGCCGCCCGGTTGCAAGTGGGGCTGATGGAGCAAATCCCTTCCATAAAGGTCGATGTGGAAAACGGCAGGGTAGTTGTCGTGGCCAAAGGCCACTGGGCGCAAGGCAAAAAGCTGCTCGCCAAAATCGACCGGCTGATAGACGTCGAAAAGGAACAGGTCCGGATCGAGGTAAAGCTTTCGAACCGCTGATGCGGCTTTTTTTTGCCCGGCTCAGGGAAAAAGGCGCCCGTCGCTCAGCTTGACCTTCGGAACAACCTTTATCTCAAAATTTTTCACACCCGGGATGGACTTGACAATTCTTTCCATCTCCGCGACGACTTCCCCTTGCTCCTCCAGAGGGACCCTGGTTTCCAGCCGCACGAAGCCGCTGCCGGCATGGACTTCGACGTCGCTTTTGATATCGAGCAGCGCCGCTTTGACCTCTGCCGCAAGAGCCATGTCCTCCACACCCCTTTGCGACTCTTCGGAAGTGCGGAACCGGTCCAACCCCGCGACCTGGCATATCATGTCCGCGGCATCGTCAACCGAAATCTTCCTGATGTGGATCACCAGGTCATAGAGGCTGGGATCGGTCGTGTCGATCCCGTAGAGATCCTGGCTCCATTTCCTGCGCTCCTCGTCATCGCTTTTCAAAATGCGCAGCGCTTCCTCCCGGGGTAGTCTCATCCGCTCCATCTCGGTCCTTACGCGGTCCTCCATGTCGGCAATAATTCTTACCTTAAGGGCATGAGAGATGCCCTTGACAAAAAAATGGCCGGCCAAACCGTGATAAACGACATTATCCTGCACGAATTGCTTCAACATGGCCGCCCTGAAAGAGGCTATGTATTTTTCCTTCCCGTGGGTGAACCGGTCAAGAATCGAAGGAGCGTCATGAATGGCCCTGACAAGCCTTATTTCGGGAACGTTGAAATCCCGGGAAGCATCCAGAAGGACCTCGCGCGCTATACAGCGGTAGCCCAGCTTGTCCGCGACCCGTTTTGCAACTTCCTTGCCCTTGCTGTAAGACCCTCTTGAAATGGTGATTATCGCCATGCCCGGCTCCTCTCGCTTATTTTTTACCCCAGACTTTTTTGTATCCGAACTTCACCCGGTTTGCCAGAGCAAAAGCGAAAGCTCGCCAGATTTGCCTCCTCCGGCGCACGGTTTCAGCCCTTCAGCCGGTAAAGCTTCCTGCCGCCTTCGAGCCGGACCTCCACCAGCCCCTCATCTTCCACCAACTCCAGGCAGCCGCGCACCTCGGCAATCCCCATGTAAAGCACCCCTTTGCGTGAAGCGCCAAAAAACAACCGCTCCAGGATCTCGAACTGACTCATCCGGCCCGAACCCTCACTCCCGGACTTCAGTATCTCGAAGTATCCTGCGCTTTCTTTCGAATCCTTTTTCGTCTTAGCCGCTCGATCATTTCCGGCGCCTTCGAACTGGGAGGCCCGTGCCCGGGCAAAACCGCGCGAACGGGTAGCGAGCCCAGTAATTCGAGCGATTTTTCACACTGCTCGAGCGCGAAATAACGAGAATGTCCCATCGGGGTTTCACACTCCGGTGAAAGGTAGGGGACGATTTTTCCGTGCAGAGTGTCCCCGGCAAGCAGAAGGCCCTCCGGGGCGCGAAAAGACAGATCGAGCCTGCCGTGTGCGCCGGGGGTATGCAGGACCCTCAGTTCGAAGAGATCGAAGGAAAATACCTCCCCGCCTTCCAACAGCCCCATGTCCGATACTCGGTGAAAAATTCCGCCGAAAACTGTCTACAAGCGGCTCGAGTCCCTTTTCGGCAAGTTTTTCCGGAACACCCGCCTGCGCAAAAAAACCGCGCAAATCCCCTGCCCACTCCTGGCGTGCCTTTTCGGACCACACGCCCCATCCTGTTTTCATCGAAGCGGTGAACGAAAACGTCGGCCCCGCAACGGGCGGCCACGCTCCGGCAAGGCCCGCATGGTCCGCATGGCCGTGAGTGAGGATGATCCTGCGGATGTCGCCGATATCCGAGCCGAATCCTGCAAACCGGTTCGCAGGCTCAGAAAAGCATCCGGGGAATAGACACCGGGGTCGATCAGCGTCGGGGACGAACCGGCAATGAAGTAACAGTTGGTGCTTCCGGGAAGGAAAAGGGGCCGGGACCTCGATCCTTTCGATTTTAGGCGGTTTTTTCATGGTCGGGTTCAGGCTATCTCAGCTCGATGGTTCCCTTGTCTGCATGGGCGGCCTGGCCGACAATGGCGGCATCGGCAACACCGCCCGCCTTCAACTCGCCAAGCAAAGACTCGGCCAGATGCTCGGGCAGGAAATGAGCAGACCGCCGGAAGTCTGGGCGTCCGCGAGAATATCGAGGAGCACGGGATCGATTCTATCAGCCCCAATGAGCTTATGGGAGCAGTAGTTTCGGTTTGAAAAACTGCCCGCGGGAACAAGCCCCATCCGCACTGAATCCAGGGCTTCGGGAAGCAGCGGAACCTCGCCGAAAAGATGGTGATCGCCACCTTGCTGCCTACGGCCATTTCCAGCGCGTGACCCAGCAGCCCGAAACCGGTCACATCGGTGCAGCCGTTTACCGGATACCCGGACATGATTTCGGCCGCCTTTTTGTTCAGGGTCGCCATGGTCTCCACGACCCGCCTCTGCGCATGCTGGACAGGAGTCCCGCCTTGATGGCCGTGGTCAGAACACCGGTTCCATCGGTTTTGTAAGAATGAGTGCATCCCCCGGCCTGACCCCGGCGTTGGCAAGCACTCTATCGGGCCGCACAACGCCTGTCACCGAAAGGCCGTACTTTATCTCCGGGTCCTCCACGGAGTGGCCGCCGACAAGCACCGCGCCCGCTTCGTGCACCGTATCCAGGCCCCCGCGAAGGATTTCCCTTAAAACGGCCTTGTCCATGCTCTTTGATGGGAAAGCACACCACGTTCATCGCCGTTAGCGGCCGCCCCCCATGGCGTAAACGTCGCTTAGCGAATTGGCCGCGGCGATGCGGCCAAAATCATACGGGTCGATTACAACCGGGGTTATGAAGTCGATTGTCTGGACGAGCGCCATATCGTCAGAGAGACGATATCCCCCGGCGTCATCGGAGGTTTCTCTTCCGATCAAAAG
>CAWEZA010000080.1:0-55292 GCA_963813125.1 uncultured delta proteobacterium
TTTAAATTTAAAGTCCTGCCATTGCGATCCGTAAGTGGGTAACGAAAAATGCGTACACCGATCCTGTACCGGGACCGTGATGCTGATCATTATTGCCAGATCATTCTTTCCCTTGACATCATCACTCCAAGATGTATAAAATACTAACAATCCAAATATTTGGAGGTGGATGGCAGATGCCATCGAGGCCCGCAAGGGCCTTTCTCTTTAAAGGAACTTTCTTCCGAAAAGCCGATCACCGCTCTGATCATACTTCTTTTGCAATATTTTTATTACCTCAGAGGCAAATGGGCCGATAGCGCGCTCCAATAAGCCCCGTTCCCTCAGAATTTCATTCCGGCTGGGGTGCGCGACAATATCCGCCAGTTGCAGACCGGCTATATTGTTTGCTTTTAGCTTTATCTTCAGTTGCTTACTTGTGAGCGCTTTTTGCACCTGCTGCGGATCGACATAATCAGTTCCTTTTTCCCATAACCCAATGAAGGATGCTTTGAGTCTATTATCTTCCTTGCCGCCTCTCGATTCGGCCATTACGTCGCCACGGTACCCCGCACGGTTTAGAAAAAAGACAAAGCGTTCCAGGAGCACAGCCAGGCAATAATGGTAGGGGTCGTACGGCCAGGCAGCGTGTTTTTTCTTGTCGAGGCAAACCGATATGACAGTGTACTCCCACGACTCCAAGAGAAGAAGAAGTTCGCGGTCAAATTGTTCCCTGGTCTTAGTGGCTCTGAGATTTTCGAATGGCGGCTTGCAGTTAACCATCTCCTTTCTGTGAAATATGACCGGCTCATCTGGATGTGAATGGAAATATTTCGCCTTCAACGCAGTCATTTGCGGATGGACAACGGATTCTACGTGGTCGAGCGACAGGATCACGCCGGTGAGGCTCAGGAAACGATGATTTGGATTATCTGAGCTTTCCAGATCAGGGTTCCCTACTTCATCAATGTAGATTCGATATTTGTGCTCTTTTGGCATAAATTTACGCTTTTCCCGCTTGAGCGGTGCTTTCAATCAGTCCGGTTCGTCTCGATTCATCAATTACGATCACGCCGTTTGCATCGAGGTCATACCGCTTGGAGAGTATACCGGCGCTCTTGAAAATCGTAAAGGATACAGGTAGGGCTTGATTTTCCTGTGTCGAATTAGTATTTTGCATAGTGTTCGCCCTTTTAGTTACCGCCCGCGCCGCTTGCCAGTTCGCGGGCTTTTTTATTCATGGTCAGGAGCAACCGAGTAACTGCCGTTGACTCTTAAGAGTTACCGTTGTGATCAGGGCGTATTTTCTTGAGCAGGAACCTTTGATGCTTGAGCAGTTGCCGACATACTTTCTGGGTGCAAATATTCGCCCGCAACTCCCGAACGCCCCCCCCTCCTCTCTAAGTTCTGAAGAAATAATTGTCGTTGAACACCCTCTGGACTTTTGAAGGATCAATCAGGCCCAGTATCAGAAAGAATGATCCCCTTTGCTGTAAGTTCCTTTGGTTGTGCGGCTGCTGGCTCTTTCCAGACCATCCAGGATATCCATTTTGGGGATACGTTCCAACTTGGGATTCCTGGGGAGCGCTTGTTGAAAGCGGTCCCGACCACGTTAGACAAGTTATCGAATAGCATCGTCGCTGACGTTCAATTACGCGCTCGGGACGATCCTATATCACAGGATGCGACCAGTACTCCCCACATACGTGGCGAAACCACATTGTCTTTACTGGCCGACTGCAAAGCTGTATGCTTCTTAAGGTATTACATGCATCTCAGCGACCGCGCAGAAAAGAAGATTTTGGCGCAAACTGTTTGACCGATAGAAGGCGTGCAGCTTTTCCATTTGAGGATCGATCATGCTTCCGAAAAAAATCTCATCAACCGCTGTTGCCCTGACAATCTTTGTATTTCTCTTTTTTCCAAGCACCGCATTTCCCAAGTATTCTGGACCAATGCGAATCTCCGTATTTTGGCCATGTAACGGTAATGCTTCCTTTTGCGCTCCACGTATTTTGGCTGAAGGAATAATCGAAACTGACACAGCAGACAGGTTTCGTAAGTTCTTGGTTGGAAAAGATAAAGATCCATATTTTTTCCCCCCAAACCCACTGTGTGCTTTGACAGTCCTGGTGGTAGCCTTTTAGGGGCGATCAAACTTGGTAACACAATCCGAGACCGTGAATTTGATACATGCCTCAATTCCGAGTACACCCGAGTTGCAAAAGATGACCCAGATTCAGACGAAGTTTTCCACAAAAATGCTATCTGCGCATCGGCTTGCGTCTTTTCATTGGCAGGAGGTAGGGGTACACCAATTTAGTGGCGCACATGGTTCCATTGGCGATAGTAATACTCAGTTCACTGTCGTGGCGCTGGTTGCTTACCTCAAGAAAATGGGGATAAATAGGTCGCTGCTTGATATCGCATCACTCTGCCCTCCCAATAAGATATACTGGCTCTCTACCTGAATCCGTGAGCCTAAATCGAAGGCAATGCCGCAATGAGTTTTTTGACCCAATTTCGGAAAAAGCCTCATGCCAAAATCAACAAATTGCTATGAAAAAAATTGGGTCGGCTACATTATTCTATGCCCTCCGACACAAAATCACGACATTAGGGACAATTGGACAATAGTTC
This sequence comes from uncultured delta proteobacterium, assembly GCA_963813125.1. Classification (GTDB taxonomy): domain Bacteria; phylum Desulfobacterota; class Syntrophobacteria; order Syntrophobacterales; family Syntrophobacteraceae; genus SbD1. The sequence goes on from CAWEZA010000080.1 coordinate 2,620, forward strand.
TCCCTGGCGAACCACTCGCTCTAGATAAATATCCGCATTGCAGCCCGCCCTCTCGGCCTTTATGCACTAGACAGGCGCATTTCAATGGTTCGGAAAGCCTGAAAGGCCGGGCAATGGCGGCTGAAGACCAGTTTCAGACGGCGGCCCGTCTTCACCAGTCGTGCGGCCATATACATAAGTTCTTGCATCACGGTTTTGATCCGACGCCGTTTGGCGGGATGGCGCACCGGAGTCTCTCCATCGACAAGTCCGAGCTGGCCGATGAATCGCAAGATATTGTAAGACAGTCCCCCCAGGGTCAAGATCAGGGCGTTGGTGGCGAATTTACCCGAAGGAAGCCTTTCCAGATCCATATCAGTCTTGATTTCACTATGGAACTGTTCGCTTGTTCCGTGGTCTTCATAGAGCCCGATTACCTGCTTCATCGGCAGACCCAAAGTGGTCCACCACCCTTCGATCTCAATTTCCGGGACGAGGAGCCTTTGTCCAGAGCGGTCGACGGTACGCTCCACCGCACGCATCACCCTTTTGAATTGATAGGTCTTCCCTTTATGGACCTGGCGGATATGGACGGTGAGCAGCCCGACTCTTTTCCCCGGGCGCGGCATGACGACCTCACCTTCTTTGAAAATTCGCATGGCCCATTCGATTTTGTCTTCCCGCCGGGGATTCCACTTTATGATATAGCTTACATTCCTTTGGCCTGCCAAGCTAACGCGAGTATCCAATGCATCGTGGGCAGAATCCAGACGAATCAGGATTTTTCGGGAAGTAAGACCGCGGGCTTTCTGAATAACCCGCTCAATGAGAGGGATGAATCCCTCCTGGCTATGCTGGCTGCCTTGCCTCAACTCGAACTCCAGGCACCACCCCTCGGTCCCCAAATAAGCAGCCATGGGCGCATAGCCGTCCCGGCCATTGTAGATGCGGGAGACTCCTTCTTTTTTGGTCTTGGAGTTGTCCATACCGAAGACATCGCAGTCCAGAGGGACATGTCCGGTCTTCAAGGGAGTGATGGGTACACGGGCTTTCTTGAGGAATTCCACCGAACAGGTATCGGCAAGAGCAAAGAGATCGGGTGCAACCTCGTCCAGTCGCTGTCGCAGAGTTTCAGTCGAAGGAACCTTGGAGATTCCCAAGGCTTCCCTGAAATACTCGTCTTCCCTTCGGTTGGTGACGGCCTCAAAATCACTTTGCCCAATTGAAAGGAGTCCGAGATAACTACGCAGGATATCGTCCATGCCAATGCCACCCGGGCCCACTGGAAAGCTTTTCTTGGCCTTGACCGGAAGTCCGCACAAATCATTGATACAGTGTCCGACGAGCACGAGTCCGGAGTTGGAGGTATAAAATTCTTTGTCGGACTGCTCAATAATAATGCGCTTCATGTTCACCTCCCGAGTGAATTCGTGTGAGGTGAGTTTGTACCACAAATGACTAGTTATTGCAAATAGTTACCGCAGTAATGGCGACATTTTGATATTTGTAACTTCACGGATTCAGGTTAAAGAAAAATTATAGGCTCAATGACAAGGAACTCTGCGCAAAATTATTGGACAGAAAGCCACAGTTTAAGAACAGTGCCGCGATGGTGGATGAGGCTATAGATTTCATCAAAAAAAATTTCAATGGGCATGGGGCAAATGAAGATTAGTTTTAAAATGCCGTGAACTGATCAGAATAAATCTTCGTGTGATGACTAAGCAAAGTGAGGAATCTCAGTCTTCCCGGTCTGCGACTTTAGGGCTGGACAATCCATCATGAAAGCAGAGGATGATGGTGGTGATTCTCATCATTACCCACGATTTTGGCGGAAAAGTTGTTGCCCAAATTTTGCTTAAATCTACCAAAGCCGCAGGTAACGACGAGTAAAAATGAGAAAGTCAGCCGAGGTTCGGCGGTTGGATTTTCTGAGAAAACGAGGATCGCACCGATCAACCGCTACTTCAGATTTTTCTTGAAACGCCGCTCCAGATGATTTATCTTTAGAATTGTAAATTTTGTTATCCCCCCCAAGGTTTCGACCTTGGGCTGCGAAGCCCCCTCGTGGGGCTTCTGCTTTATTGGAGGGAGATGAGGACATACATCTACATAGACGGTTTCAACTTTTACTACGGGGCGGTAAAATGGACTCCGTTCAAGTGGCTTGATTTTAAGGCATTTTTCACATGTCTTCTAAAAAGCCAGCATCATATTTTATCAATTAAGTATTTCACCGCTTTGGTTTCATCGACTCCCGACGATCCGAACAAATCGGTACGTCAAGAAACCTTCATTCGCGCCCTCAACAATTACATACCTGAAATTGAGGTCTATTACGGGCATTTTCTGAGCCATGAAATATCTGCGCCCCTTGCGAAACCATCCAGAGGGAAGCGGTTCGCCGATGTGATCAAAACTGAGGAAAAAGGTTCGGACGTGAATTTGGCTGTTCACCTCCTGAACGATGCATGGCTGGATAAGTACGATTGCGCGGTGGTCGTATCGAACGACAGCGACCTTGCCGAAGCCATGCGCCTCGTCAAGGAGCACCATAGCCAGAAATTGATTGGGCTTGTCACCCCCGGCGAAAGAAAAACTTCAAAGCAATTGCAACAACACGCTGACTTCGTTCGAAAAGTGCGGCGCGGAGCACTGGCGAGAACGCAACTTCCGAATCCCATCCCCGGCACCACCATCCACAAACCGCCGGAATGGTAAGCAGTAACAGGCGATTTGAGCTTGAGCCGCACCTGCTACCCATTTATTGATGTTTTTTCGAAAAACCTGACTACCCATCAGGTTTTGTTTCTGTGGATAGCCCGGTACCGAAAACCAATCCTTTTCCAAAAAGGCTCTTCATAGAGCAAAGGTCAGTGGTCAAGAGGAATGTAACACTGTGTTACGCAAAGATTCCAGAGCGGCATTGCAGTACCGTCCAGCCCCCCTTGACCACTTTCCCCGACCTTTCGCTAAACTTTCCCCATACAGGGGAATTCTTGCCGGGTTTCGCTGAAATTTGACGGACTCAAACCAGCCAGAAAGAGAGACTATGCTAGCGTAAATGCTGAATTTTACAGGATTTGGCGGGTCTATCGTTTAAGCCGGGTCTCGGCTTCGACCCCCGCGTCGCCCTCCAAATTAAATCAATAGGTTAGCTCGTAAATCCCATCTCTTCCGTTTTGGTTCACTTTTGAGTTCCAACCATATTTCCAACCTCCAGCCTGATTTCGAGCCTGCCGCCGCCGCAATCGAAAGTTGCACAAGCGAAAGAACTGTCAAGGCCAGGCCCGTCCTGGGTGCTCGCCCGCGAGGCGCAGGGTCGCAGTCTTGACAGCTCGTTCTTGCTCGTGCAGGCGGGGGAGCGCAACTGGCAGCACCGGCTCGGAGAGCTGTTTGGGAGGGAAAGACTTGCGCTAATGTGAATACATCGATTCTTTTCGCGTTCTTACCCCTTCTCATGCGATCTTCGACGCACCGCGAATTCACTCTGCTCGCGCAAGGCGAGTTTGAGAGGGCGGTATCGAGTCTGGCCCCTCAGGCAGTGCCAAACGAATTGGAGAATTCAGCTCGACCCGCAAACTCCTCGGGTAGTGGAGCATAAAGGGTGGTACATCAGGTGCTCTGAATTCCCATTTAACATGCCGACGTCACTTGATTTTATCCAGTTCACAAAACTGGCCTCGGATGCGCGGATTTTGTACACCCGGATTCAGTGCGGAATACGCATGGGGTCCTTATGGGTCGTAGGGGGTACAGGCGCGACAGGCCCTTTGGGCGGTTAAACCAATTGAATTATTATCGCAGGGAGCGTATTCTGTAAAAACCTCAGTGTTGTGTTCTGACCAGTGCCCATTGTCCGAGATTTTGGCATCAATTCTACTCAGGAGCTATCTAGTCGCAAAAGAGCCTCGGAGCAAAATGCTGTGAATTCCTCAGCGGATCCCGACAAAAGCGAAAAAGCCATCCGTTTGGTTGAGTATCTCCTGCGCCTTTCTTCATTGAGGACGAGGCTGATCAGGGATGTCTCCGACTACGAAAGAGTACTCTGGATAAGTGATATCCCTCGGCAAAGAGGCTGTTTCACGCAGGCCTGGGGCCGCGATGAGGATTTTGATTCCGATGTCTGGATTGAAATACAGAACAGGAAAGAGCCTCAATTGCCGAGTCTTCCCGAGGAATGCAAGAGTTGGGTTGACGAGAAGACTTTGCGCAACAAAAATGACCTGCCAGAACCATTTGAACAAATTACAAAAGATGATCACAACCCCGATTGGGCCGAGGGGTCGGACCAACCTGAATATATCAAGCAGACTCTTCACCTTATTGACCATCCCGAAGTTCGGAAAAAACTGGACCGCTACATTGAAGAGCTTTGGCTACCATGGATTGAGGAGCATAATAGCTGGGAAGCTGTCCATAGCGTATACTCCTCACTTTTCGCAATCCGCCAGGAGCAACTGCGACTCGGCGAAGAATATGAATTGGTCCTTGGGCTCGGTCTCCTTACCTGGATTTCACCTAACGGCCAACGCGCCCATCGACATCTGATCGTTGCGAATGTCTTGTTGCAATTCGAGGCTCGTCTGGGAAAGTTTACCATCCGACCCTACCCGGAGGGCGCTAATGTTCGCCCTGAGCTCGACATGCTGGATATCGAAGAACAACCAGTTCGAGCAGAGGAGACGGCGAAGGAGGCGTTGGTCAGTGTTGTAGATGACCCCTGGGAAAAGGCGACTGTCGAGGGCGTGCTCAAGGCCCTTGTGCATTCGATTAATGCTCAAGGCGAATATCATGACACTTTAGGGACGGAGAGTTGCCAGGCCACGGTCAAGCCGGTAGTTGAATTCGCACCAGCCGTCATACTCAGAAAACGCTCTGCCAGGGGGCTTACGGAAACACTGAGGCGGATCAGGGAGAGGATTGAAAAAGGCGAGCAGATTCCCTCCGGGTTCTGTGACCTCTCAGAAATAGGCCAAGGCGACGGTGGCAATTTCCCAGACTCGCCGCCCGACGTCAACGATAAAGACGCTGAATTCGAGGGCCAGGTGTTTTTCCCGAAACCGTCAAATGATGAGCAGCGCCGCATCGTAGATAAAATTCGTGCAGGAAATGGCGTCCTTGTCCAGGGTCCACCAGGAACTGGAAAATCGCATACCATTGCTAACCTGATCTGTCATTTACTCGCCACCGGGAAAAGAATCCTTGTTACGGCCAAGACGCCACGTGCTCTACAAGTCCTCGAAGATCTCATGCCACAGGAACTTCGACCTCTCTGCATCAATTTGCTCGGGAGCGGACTTGAGGAAAGAGGTTCGCTTGAATCAAGCGTCGGCGGAATATTGCGCAAAAATGAGGAATGGAACGAACGGTTGGCCGAGCGCGCATTCACGCATTATGAACAGAAGGTGTGCCAGCTACGAGAGGAAAAGGCCAAGATAGACCGAAGGCTCCGCGCCTTAAGGGAATCGGAAACCCATTCTCATACCATTGCCAATGGCGCATATCGCGGCACTCCCGCGCGAATAGCGGAAGCAGTTAACAGTGACAGCGCAAAATTCGAATGGTTCACAGATGCGGTTAGCCCCGAGCAAACGCTCCCAATTTCAGAAAACGACTTAAGAATTATCGTCGACGGTCTTCGTCGATTTACCCCCGAAAAAAAACGGGAACTGGTCCTTTTCCTACCAGACACTCTGCCGCCAACTGGCGAATTCGAACAACTGGCAGCCAACGAAAGAGAAGCTGCCGAGGAGGAAGCAAGAGCCTCTTCGGGAGCCGACCTGCAGATCGCAAATCAACTTGTGAGGACCAACGATGAAATTCTTAAATTGGCCATAGATTCGCTTTCTGCTTTTCAAGATAAACGTAGACAACTGGGTATTTCCAATCATTCCTGGGTTCCATCGGCCATCGGCGACATTATCGGGGGCAATTCTCTCCTGTGGACTGAACTTCGCCGAGTCACGCATGACTTACTGGCCTCGATAGAGGCGCTGGTATCCGTTGCGGACGACACGGAAATTGAAGCGCCTGGAGACATCCCCGACAGATCTCTCCTGGAAGACGTCCTCAAGCTTAGAGAATATATGGCGAGCGGGCGAACGCTTGGGTGGGGGCCCTTCCGCCCAAAGTCGGTCAAGGGGAGCGTGTACCTGTTGAAAAGAGCACGTGTAAACGGACGGGCCTGTACGACTCTTGCGCAAGTCGAGACCCTGGCTAACACGCTTCGTGTCCGTATCGAGTTTGAAAAAGCATGGGGATTTTGGGTGGGGCGCTGTGAAAAAGTGCATGCGCCTTACGCCATGCAGCTTCATGCGCTGAAATCAATGAATATGCTTCTGGGTGAAGTATTATCCCTGGAAACTTTTATCGGGACGTGCCAAACGGCCCTGAGAAAATGTCCAACGATTTCCGAACCGGTTTGGGCCAGTGAAGCACAGATTGCGAGTTTAGTCGCTTCGAGCAGACTTGCGTTGGCAATTCGAGAAAGAAATCGTGCTGCTGATGAGATACGTAAAATTGAGCCGGCGCTGACGTCGCTTCTCAAAACCACTGCCCACCCTGTCCTAAATGATCTGCTTCAGGCTGTTCAGGGTCGTGACGTTGACGCATATAGATTGGCAAACTCAAAACTACAAGATTTGCAGAAGGAGAAGTCCCTTCTCAAACAAGTGAACGAACAAATCAGGAACCTGTCTGAACATATGCCTATACTGGCGCAGGATTTGGTACAAACCTTCGGGCAGGACTATTGGGAGACACGCGTTGATCAGGTTAGAGATGCTTGGAATTGGAGTCAAGCCAAGAGCTTCATTGATGATTACCTCAATAAGGATGATGTTCCAAGCCTTTCAATACGCTCAAGCCAAATCGAGGAGGAGATTGGCTCTCTCATAGAAAAACTTGCCTCTCTTCGGGGCTGGTCGTTTTGCTTCTCCCGCCTCAATGACGAGCATCGAAGACACATGCAACAATGGAAATGGCATATGGATAAAGGGGGCAAATTCACCGGCAAGCACGCCCCTTATCATCGGCGGGAGGCCCAAAAACATCTCAACGGATGTCGTGAGGCTGTTCCTGCGTGGGTAATGCCCCTGCATAGGGTATGGGATACCGTGGACCCGTCTCCGGGGCTCTTTGATGTCATAATAGTAGATGAGGCTTCGCAATGCGGATTTGAAGCACTTCCTCTCTTTTACTTAGGCGAGAAGATTGTGATCGTAGGAGACGACAAGCAGATCAGCCCGGATGCTGTAGGGTTGCCCCGTAATGCAGTTCACCTTTTGATGGGCGAGTACCTCCATGATTTTGACTTCAATTCATCCTTCGACGTGGAGAGCAGCTTATTCGACCATGGAAAGCTTCGGTTCGGCACCCGCCGAGTCACCCTGCGCGAGCACTTCAGATGCATGCCTGAAATCATCCGTTTCAGCAATGACCTCTGTTACTCAGACACCCCGTTGATTCCGCTAAGACAATTTGGACCTGACCGATTGTCGCCGCTTGAGCATGTTTACGTGGACGGGGGATATCGTGAGGGAGCCAACAGTAGAGCGGTAAATCGTCCGGAAGCCGACGCCATAGCAAATAAAGTCGCTGAGTTGTGCAGGCAAGCAAAGTACGCAGGAAAAACCATGGGCGTTGTGGTCCTGCAGGGGGATGCACAAGTGGGCGCCATTGAGAGTTCACTATTGAATCTGTTGGGTGCTGAGGAGATTGAAAAAAGACGACTCGTTTGTGGAAATCCCTACAGCTTCCAGGGGGACCAGCGGGATATCATTTTTTTATCGATGGTCGCCGCCCCGAATGAGAGAATCGGTCCCTTGACGAAAGTGGCCGATGAAAGACGCTTCAATGTAGCTGCAAGCCGGGCCCGTGACCAGATGTATCTTTTTCATTCGGTAGCACCGGACGACTTGAGTTCATCATGCTTGAGAAGCCGACTGCTGGGTTTTTTTATGAACACTGGCCCAGAGCCAGCCGGTGGGATAATTCGTGAAGACCTGGAGCGCAGAGCTGCTCAGGACAATCGATCGATTATCAAGGCGCCGCAGCCCTTTGATAGCTGGTTTGAAGTGGACGTGGCACTCGAACTGCTTCGGAAAGGGTTTCATATAATTCCGCAGTATAAGGTCGCCGGCAAACGGATCGATCTTGTAGTCGAAGGGGGAAACTCCCGGTTGGCCGTCGAATGTGACGGAGATGTGTGGCACGGAATCGACCATTACGAGGCCGATATGCAAAGGCAACGGATGCTTGAACGACAGGGTATTGACTGGGTATTCTTTCGCGTGAGGGAGTCTGCCTTTTATTCAAACAAGGAAAGAGCGTTGGAGAGGCTCTGGCAACTTCTTGAAGACAGAGGTATCACCCCCGGCCGGTTCTCTGGGCAATTCTCCTCCGACCATGACCTGGAAGAGGAGCCCGGTTCGAATCATGACGAAGATATGGACGATGAAAATGACTCAATAATTGAGGGAGTCGAGTCTATACATAGCGGAAACGGCAGACGGGCAGATGAAGTACCTTCATCCGAGATCTCCGACGCAATTCTTCAGGCGCTTGCAAAATGCCCGAATCGCTCTTGCACTCAGGACTCCTTAACGAGCCGTGTCCTGAGGGAGGTGAGGGTGCTGACACGAGGCAAGCCCCGGATCGAGTTCGAAAAACGTGTGATGCGCGTTCTTGATTCCCTCGAGAGGAAAGATGTCATTGAAAAGTATAGGGCAAAAAACAAGCGTGTCCGGTTGATAACGCAGCGTTCCATGTTTCAGTGAGCTAAATAGAACATCTGCGTGATGTGGAACACTTTCGATATCATAAGACCACTCTCTCCGGTGTTTAACGTGTCGAAGTTCAGTGTTTATAGACATCACCCCTTGGACCGATATCCTGAATCCGGACCTCTCGGGCCTCTTCCAAAACTTCATAAAGGATTCGCCAGCCGCCAACCTGATAACGATACGACCGGGGCTCTCCTTTCAGTGCCTTGGTATTGGGATTTTGCGTGGGGTTGACCTTGAGGAATCCAATCGCCCGGTCAACACCGTTGCGAAGCTTCGGCGGGAGTTTGTCATAGGTCTTCCGGGCGCTTTTGCTCAAGAGAATCCGATAGCTCATTTTCCCCTGACGTCCTCCCAGTCGAAGAATTCACCCCTGTCAAATTCTTCTCTTCCTCTCTTGAGGGCCTTCCTCTCTTCTTCCGTCGGCTCCGCCTCGGGCGGACCGGAAATGAACTGGATATACTCCAGCACGCCTTCCAGGGCCTCTTCCGGCAGGGCGTCGAGAGCTTTGGCAACCTCATCCCGAATATTCATTTTTTTCCTCTCTTTCTCTGTCAAATGAAATGAGTCGCCTTCAAATATGGCATTCTCGATTACGGGTGTCTTCTCATCATGGAATTTCATTCTATCCAAGGCGAATCACCTGGCCGTTTTCTCGAACCCCGGCCTTGTCGTTCGCCACTTGCCCGATAATGCTTCCGGCAAGCTCGGAAGCGTTCCGCAGCGCCTCATCGCGAAGGTGGGCGCACCTTTGCGTCATCTCAGGGCTTTTGTGCGTCAAAAGCTTCTGCAGGGTGTCCATATCCACCTTGCCGGACGAGGCAAGCATGGAGACGTAGACGTGCCGGAGGCCGTGAAGCGCGCGGAAATCTTTCGGGAGGCCCGCAGCATCTTTAATTCTGTTCACCGTTTTGTGGATGTCAACTCGTTTGTTGCCCGATCTTCCGGGGAAAACATAGGGGCTCTCGATTCTCTCGTGGCCTTCAAGTATTTTACGCGCCTCGGCATTCATGTGGATGGTCTGGTCCTTGCCGCCTTTGGGGTCTCGGAGACGGATAAAGCCCCGTTCGAAGTCCAGGTCTGACCACTCAAGCCGGAAGAGTTCTCCGCGCCGCATGCCGGTGAAGAGCGCCATTTTTATGAGGTTTGCGGCCTGGACATTACTGTCGTTGTCTATTGCTTCGAGCAGCCGCGCGAGGAATATTTTAGGGTAGAAAGAGGTAAAGTCAAGGAAATGTTGATTTGCTGGAATGGCTCTCAGGGCAATATTCAGGGAAGATTAAGGAAACATGGGTAGATTACTGAGTATCAGGCCGCAGTTTCTCCCGGCATTTCATAAACAAGAGCGGTGCGGACAGGTTCGCCCGGATTTTCCAGCATGGCTTCGATCGCCTCGACTGTGGAAAGCGAGAGCAGCACATCACCGCAAACGGAGCAAACCTGGGCGGGTACGTTCTCGATCACGATCACGCGCCCCTGATGTTTAACCGTATGAAAAATGTGTTTCTTTTCGTATGCTCCAGGGCAGGAGCCGATAGAACGTTTTGTCATTGCATCCCTCTTTTAAAAGCGTTTTCTCATTTAGGAGATTTAGGCTCCGCACGTGGTGATAATAATCGCCTCCGGGTATCCGTATGTGCAGACCGTATGTAAATAGCGGTTTCGCTTTGCCGCAAAAAAGTGTGCGCGCTATCAAAGTGATTATCCAGGACGAAAACCGCTGTGCCAGGCGACATCGAAGCGCTCCTTGCCGGGTTTCGTGGCTGGATGAGGTGTGTGCCGTTACTTGCGACACGAAATACGAGCATCATGTCTGCGCGTGTTCCCTCACTTTCGGCATCGGCGGAGCACTGCATTATTTATAATAATATGTCTTGACAAGCGGAATGTGCGCGGTAAAATCCAGAGTCATCTAGATGTCTAGTTGTTTTATCTCCGCCTCAAACTCAGGGGAGTCAAATGATTCTTATCGGTGAAAAAATAAACGGAACCAGAAAACAGGTGGCAAGCGCGATCGGAAGCCGTGATGCGGAATTCATAAAAAATCTGGCGCTGCGCCAGTTTCAAGGCGGAGCTTCCTACTTGGATATCAATGCGGGAAGCCTTCCGGAGCGCGAAGCCGAAGACATGGCGTGGCTAGTCGAGACGGTGCAAAACAGTGTCCCCGACGCAACCCTTTGTCTGGACAGCCCCAACCACAAAGCCCTTCGGGTTGGGATCGAAAAAGCGGCGAAAACTCCCATGCTCAATTCCCTTAGCGGAGAGAAATTCCGAATAGAAGGGGTTTTGCCGCTTGCGAGCGAATTCCGCACCGAACTGGTGATCCTGCCGCTCGACGACAACGGGATTCCCAAGAGCAGCGAAGGACGGCTCGATGTGGTGAGGCGCCTTGTGGAAATGACCCGAAGCGGTGGACTGCCCGATAAAAACCTTTATGTCGATCCTCTCGTGATGGCAATTTCAACGGGGACCGAAAACGGCAATGTCACTCTCGATACTTGCCGAAAGATCAAGGCCGAATTTCCGGAGGTGCATCTTACCTGCGGACTGTCCAATATCTCCTTTGGCATGCCGCTCAGATCGCTTCTAAACCAGGCCTTTCTGGTTTTGGCTATGCAGGCGGGCATGGACAGCGTCATCGTTAACCCCGAGGAGCGGGAGCTTAGGGGAATTTTGCTGGCCGCGGAGACGGTCCTCGGAAAAGACCGTCACTGTCTTAATTTCAACCGGGCCTATCGGGCCGGAAGGATCGGGCCGGCCGGGAAATCGGGGGAGCAGTCGTAAGAGTCGGGGGTTGAAAGCGGGGTATTTTTATTGTGGAGCGGGCGCCCGAACGGAAGGTCGAGAGCTTGGGCGAGCGGGGCAAAAAGGGTTCTTCGGGGCGCCTGCGGTCGTTTTTCTCCAAAGTTAGCGAAAAGGAGTTTTAACCATGGTCGAAGGCTGGGAGAAGATGTCGTCTGGTCAGAGGCAAGAAGCGTTTTTAACCCAATGGGCTTCCGGAGAAGGAATCGAATTCGCTGACAATGATGCGAAGGCTTCCTACCAGTACCGTGCGGGGCTGATCAAAGATGCGGTGTTGCTAAAGAAAACTCCGGACAGGGTCCCCATTGTCCCGCTTGTGACTTTTGCGCCCGTTACTCTTTACGGGTATACGCCAAAAGAGGCGATGTACGACCCGCAGGTTGTCGGAAAAGTCTGGCTCGATTACACGCGGGACTACGATGTGGACGCAACGTTCATTGCGCCCATGATCATGCACGGTCCTCCCCTGGAGATGCTGGATTACCTGCTCTACAAATGGCCGGGCCATGGACTGAAGGATACGCAGGGCTATCAGTTCCTTGAAAAAGCCTACATGAAAGCCGATGAGTACGACCATTTCATTGCGGACCCCACCGACTACTGGTTAAGAGTATGGTTTCCGAGGGTATGCGGCTCGCTTGCGCCCCTGGCCCAGCTTCCGCCCGTCTACGGCACGATGGAGTTGCCGATGTCCAGTCCGTGGCTGTGCACGCTGGGCGCGCCTCCAATTCAGGAAGCGTTCAAAAAGCTGCTGGAAGCCGGAAGGATGAGCTTTGAGTGGATCCAGGCGTTGATGCCCTATATTGGCCAGATATTGGGAGCGGGCTATCCGATGTATGCCGGCGGGGCGACCAAAGCGCCGTTTGACACCCTGGGAGACTCTTTCCGCGGTACCCAGGAATTGATGATGGATCTTTACCGAAGGCCGGGCAAAGTTCTCGAGGCAGTGGACAGAATCGTACCCCTCATGGTCTCCCTTGGCGTGGGCTGGGCGATGTCCAATCACAATCCGCTCGTTTTCATTCCGCTTCATAAGGGCGCGGACGGCTTCATGTCCGACGATCAGTTCAAAAAATTCTACTGGCCGAGCTTAAAGAAGGTGATCGAAGGTCTGGCTGAAAATGGCTGCATGCCGGTCTGCTTCGTGGAAGGCGGCTACAACCAGAGACTGGAGGTCCTGGCGGAACTGCCCAAGGGACAGTGCGCTTTCATTTTTGACAGAACGGATATGGGCCAGGCCAGAAAAATACTGGGCGGAAAATCCTGCATCGGTGGAGGTTTCCCGGTTTCTCTGATCATTACCGCAGAGGAGAAGGAAGTGGAAGAGGAGACCAAAAGACTCCTGGACACCGCCGCCGGCGATGGTGGCTTCATCCTCAGCATCGGATGCGCCATGGACGACGCCAGGGAAAATACCTTGAAGGCCTTCATGCGGGCCGGGAAAAAGTACGGCAAATACTAGAGCCCTGCCGGCCGAATGCGGGCTCAAGCTCTTGAATCGAAATCGAAATTTGGATTATAAATCTTGCGCTCCAATCAGGGGGAGAAACAATGCAGGACCTGTTAAACGCGGTTGTGGAAATGATGGAAGATGACGCCCTGGCGCTCACCAAAAAGTACCTGGACGCCGGAAAGCCGGCCCTTGAGGTCATCGAAGTCTATAAGTCGGCTCTCGCGGAGATCGGGAAGCGTTTCGAGGAATGCCGGTATTTTGTGCCCGAACTGATCCTTGCGGGCGAAATGATGAAATCGGCCTCGGAATTGATAAAACCCTATGTCTCGGGAGATGAGCAAGAGGCTAAGGGCAAAAAAGGCAGACTGCTTCTGGGCACCGTGGAAGGGGACATCCACGACATCGGAAAAGATATGGTGCACATGCTGATGGACATCAACGGATTCGAGGTAAAAGACCTTGGCGTGGATGTGTCCGCGAAGACTTTCATTGAAGCGGCCAAAGAGTTCAAGCCTGACGTCGTGGGTTTGAGCGGCCTGCTCACCCTTTCCTACGAATCCATGAAACAGGTGGTGGAGGCGCTCAAGGAAGCCGGGTTGCGGGACAAGGTAAAGGTCATCATTGGCGGGGGCCAGTTGGACGACCACGCGTGCAAATACGTGCAGGCCGACGCCTGGGTGACCGACGCCGTCGCGGGCGTGAAGCGCGTTTCCGAGTGGGTTGAATCTAAGTAGTGCGACGCAATTAGCCTGGGGAATCGAGCGATTTCGGTGGAGGTCATGCGCCTTTCTCCATGCGAAATCGCTCGGCTTCAGGCAGAGATTAACTTGCCATGTCCTGTAACCGGATCGATAAAGAGAGCTTTGAACCTGCTTATGCCCAACTGGCGGACATTCTCCGCCGGTTGATCGCGGCAGGCGTCTATCCGCCCCACGGAAAAATTCCCTCAGAGTCCTCGATCAGCAGACAGTACGGACTTTCGATCATGACCGTGCGGCAGGCGATCGGGGTCCTCACCAAAGAGGGATTTATCGAGCGGGTTCAAGGTTCAGGAACCTTCGTCAAACCTGTCGATTTGACCGGTTCAAGATTTGATCTGGGAAGCATAAGGGAGATTTTTCAGGATACCGAGCATACTAAAGTGAAGGTCCTGCGAATGGCCCTGGCGCGGGCCGATGCGAAATCAGCCGAAATGCTTCGCCTGCATGAAGGCGACAGGTTGATCCTCATCAGCCGGCTGTTGCTGCGCGAAAACCAGCCGGTCATGTTCCATGAGGGGCGCATACGCTGCGATCCGACTCGTCCCGTCGTGGAAGCCGAACTCAACATGGGCCCCCTCTCGGACTTATTCAGCGGACAGAGCGGCTGTGTTGCGAAAAAGGGTGAGTTAACCGTTTTGCCCGCGACCTTGAACGGGGAAGAAGCCGCACTTCTGGGCCGGCCGGCCGGTACTCCGGTTTTCCACCTCGAGTACCTGGTCTATGATGCTTCCGACTCACCTTTTGGCTGGGGGTGGTTTACGGCTGCTCCTGAAACCCTGTGTCTAAAGGCGAAACTGGGGTTTTGGGATAAAACTTAAAGCGCGGAGAGACTCAGTGCCGAACAAAACCACGATATCCACAGCCAGGCGGATGGCGGAGCTTTCAAATCTTGTGGCCGCACTCAAGGAAGAAGAAGCCTTGCTGGCGATCGAGGCGCATCTCTTGGCGGGGGTAGATCCAACGGATATCCTGCACGCATGTCAAAAGGGCATGCGAATGGTTGGCGCGAGGCATGAAAGAGGCCAGTATTTTATCGCCGGCCTTATCATGGGGGGCGAAATCATGCGCCAGGCGCTCGATCTGCTAAAACCGGTCATCATCCAGGCGAGTTGCGGAAAGACCTCCGGGCGGGTGCTGCTCGGGACTATCGAGGGCGACATCCACGATATAGGAAAAAACCTTTTCAAAGACCTGCTCGAGTGTCACGGATTTTCGGTAAAAGACCTTGGCGTGGACGTTCCGCCGGCCGAG
The DNA here is from genome assembly GCA_963813125.1 of uncultured delta proteobacterium. Classification (GTDB taxonomy): domain Bacteria; phylum Desulfobacterota; class Syntrophobacteria; order Syntrophobacterales; family Syntrophobacteraceae; genus SbD1. The sequence goes on from CAWEZA010000080.1 coordinate 17,652, forward strand.
TTCCTTACCGCGGAAGCCTCGTTTCGGCCCCACTTGGTTGCCGCTTCAGCCCTCATTACGGACAGCTTTCCTCACCTTCGGGAGCTTGTCGAAATGTTTGATAAAACCTCGCGCCAAGGGCCCGAGCGAAGGCCGATCATCCTGATCGGAGGAGGCCAGGTCGACGAGAGAGTATTTCGGATGAGCGGCGCGGATTATTGGGCGGAGGATGCCTTTTCGGGAATCACGATCTGTCGTCGGCTCGCCGGGGAAATAAAAAAGAAATAGGGGGCTCCCGGGCGGCGTGTCGCCGCTGACGGGTTGCCAAGCCCCGACCTGCCCGACGGGCTGCGCCGGCGGCAGGTCGGACGGTGGTACGCACCGCATGCCGGGTGACGTGCCAACTGAAGTTTCGTCCTCTGTAAAACCCCGTTCAGAGACGGTGCGGCCCGGCTTATATGAAACTTCAAGGCCCTTTCATGGTGGTGATTTGGCTGGAGAAGGACTTCGCCGCCGAACCTGAAAAAAAGCCCAGGTGATCCAATTCGACTGTGGAATGAGGTGGGATGGTAATGAAGTCTTCATTGTCCCACGGACCAGTGAGGAGGCGTTTTAAGTAGGAATCGACACCTTTTAACACGAGCAGATCGAGTTTTAGAACCGATGAGATTTCGCGCACGTGAGGGATGAGCGCCGGCAGGTCGTAGGCGCCCGTGTCTATTAGGCCCAGATATTTATAATGGGCGAGCATGATTTTATAAATCCGGTCCGCTCTTTCGGGCCCAAAACGGGCCACCACGGAATGGTACTCCTTCCAGATATTTACTTCTCCTTCGAGCCAGCCTTTCGTCAGAAAATAGACGCCGCCGTCGCTGCTGCAACGCTCCCGTTCTTCTTTTGAACCAAGAAGCAGCGTAATGCAGTCATCGGCTTTGGGCAAAACCAGTTCAAAGTTTCCGGTCTTTATTCCAACGACGGCGTTGCCGCAAAACCCAAACCCCAGCACGACCCGTTTCACGCCGTCAATCTTGTCCAATTCCTCCTGCAATCTGCGGCGAAGCGATTCGGGAACCAGGTGCAGGCCCGATTCGATCCAGAGGAAAGGATGAGGGCTTTTCGATTCCGCGGCGGCAAGCTCCAGTTCATCCTTAATCGTGTTGCAGGCAAGTATCAGAGTGTCCATTTGCTTCTCCTTATTAAGGCACGGAGATTATAATCGAGCGGTTCGAATTTCGAAATACGCGTTGAGCAAAAAAATGCGGAATAGAACATGGAAAGGGTTTTCCCGCTTTGAGCCCGCAGTCTGGAGCCCCCCTGCGACAGTGCGTAAATTCAGCCGGACAGGTACACACTACTGAGCTCATCCAGTAGCCGATGAAAAGCTTCGTGCTTTCCAATACCGATCTTTTCCTGTTCCATTAGTTCAAAAGCGTCGAGCAGTCGTGTCTGTTCGTCCTTTGAGAGATTTCTTTCGGCCATCACGAAGAGCACATTGTTTTCCTTCATAATATGGCCCCTTAGAAGTTCGATATAACCCCTTGCGGCCCGTACAAACCCGTCGGCCCCATCCTGCCCTTTCCTTAACTCTTCCAGCGCCTCGCGCATCTCCCGGATGTATTTGCGGCCCTGGTCATGATCGTGCAACATGACTCCTATAGGACCGCCCTCTCTGGGAATTCCAACTTTTTCCAGGGCAGGAAAGAGGATATCCTCCTCTTTGCCGTGGTGGCACTTGTCCGCAAAGACACCTAGAAATTCGATGATTTGATCCAGGTGACCCAGGTTGGCCCGCTTCCCGGAATTCATCTGTTCGGAGATCCGCTCCAATATTTGGAGCATGGTCAGGATACCTTCATGTTCGGCCCTTAGTTGATCTGTTGCGTTCATCGGTTTACTCCTGAATAATAGAAACATGTGACCAATAGAAGAAAGATAACCATCCGGCACCATCCGTTTGCGGGTATAAAATGAAATGGCCCGGAGGATACTGGAGGCGGTAAATAATAGTCAAATCGGGATTACCAGTCTTAGAACTGTCTGAAGGGCGACGGCATACATACCGACATTGCCTGCGAGGTACCAGGCCAAGAATCGGCTGTTTTCTTCGTGCTCGTGTATCAGCAAGTTAAAGGAAAAGGTAAGAGGGAGTAAAACTCGACAATAAGCAAACTGCTCTGCCCATACACTTTTTCCAAGAACGAAAATGAGCAAGGCAAATCCGATGCCGAATCTCCAGATTTTCGATTGGAAACGGGGTTTCGTTACCAGATATATCGCCTGAACCAGCAAAGAAAGAGGAGCGACAAGCTCGGAGATAGACTCCAGGAGCTTGGAAGGTGAGCTGTGAAATCCGGTCGAAAGTCCTTGTAGTCCATCCCAAAGCTTTAAGGCAAGCCCGGAGAAAGGAGAGGCAAAATTCCCGCAGCCGGCCACCGGGCCGGGTTGAAAGCGGATATGAGTATATATGAACCACGAAGTGACTGGTAAAAAGAGGATCAAAGAGGAGACGAGCAAACGTTTGATATCAAATCTTTTCTCTCCATCGCCCAGGGGTATCGCGGTAAAACTCAGGGCGGAAGTTTCCTTTATCAGGCCAGAGGCCCCGAGCAGCAGCGCCGCCATAACGAAGTGTTCGTCTGAAAACAGCGCAAAGACGCCCAAAACGGTAGCCGGCAGATCGGTGAGGGATCTTGCGACCGATGTCAACGTTCCGGTTGACCAAAGAAGGGCGAACGCCAGCAACACATCTTTGGGCCTGCTGAACCCGACAATCCTTGCGATTGCCGCCAGCAGAGCGACCCAGAAAAAGAAGTTGAGGAGCGCATATATATTGAGAATCCAGGCGGGCTTTCCCAACCCGAGACAAAAAGCAAGGACGGGCATTCCTATACGCATCGAGCGGTATGGCGGATTGTCCAAAGCCCTCGCCAGTTCCGGTCCTCTCAAGCCGGGACGCAGTGCCAGCTGCGCGTAGAATTGTCCGTCATAGCCAACAGGGGTCATGGCAACAGGAGATATTTTTTTTACTTCCGGCAACGCCGAGTGTTGGAAGTTTTGTCCGAAATAAATCAACGTGAGAAAACTTCTTGCAGCCGTGTAATGTTTGAAAATGATTCCAACCGGCATTGCAAAAAGCAGTACCGATAACACGATCCCCGTCATGTGATTTTGTAGACTCTTCATGTGGGCAAACCAGCTCCGCTCGAAGCGGGATAATCTGAAAGTGTCGGGAAAATGCACTCTGAAGCTGATTCAGCATACAACTACCCAAACAGACTACGCAACACTAACATGCATGAGACCTGCGTCCATACGGTTTGGTATCGCAGTGACAATCCACATTGCGGTCGAGGTCAAGAAATGGCAGAATTAAGGCTGCCAAGGATCAATGGAACGGCATGACAGGGATCGGCGGGAGAGGGATGAAAAAAAGCTACCAGTCGGATGTGATAATAGCCGGTGGAGGGCTTGCGGGGATAGTCACCGCTTACGAGTTGCTCGGGCGCGGCAGGAAAGTCCTTTTGATCGATAAGGACACGCGGGAGCGATTCGGGGGGCTTGCCCGGGAATCTTTCGGCGGGGTGCATTTCATCGGGACGCCGCACCAGAGAAGAAGCGGGATAAAGGACTCGCCCGAGCTTGCCTACCGCGATTGGGAAAGCTACGCCAACTTTGGCGAAAACGACCGCTGGCCCCGGGCCTGGGCCAGGTTTTACTGCGAAAACTCCATCGAATACATCTTCAATTTTCTACAGGAAAAAAAGGTCAAATTCCTGCCGGTCGTAAACTGGGCCGAACGCGGGCTGTTTGGGCCCGGGAACTCCGTGCCGCGCTGGCACATCGCCTGGGGCACCGGGGCCGAAATTATCCGGCGTCTCACAGATGGACTGGAAACGCACCCGAAAAGCCGCAACCTGGAGCTCTTGTTCGACTGCGAGGTAAACTCCCTCGAAGACCTCCGGCGGCCGCGTTGTTGGTGTGGCAGGAAAAGAGCTTGGAAGCGGGGAAGAATTCTCGGCGGCGGGTGAAGTGGTCATAGCCTCCGGGGGCATCTGCGGCGGAGACCTTGGTAAAGTAACGGCCAACTGGTGCGGCGAGTGGGGATCGCCCCCACAATTGATGCTAAACGGCTCCCATCTCTACGCGGACGGCCTGCTCCATGACAAGGTCGAAGAGCTTGGGGGAAATATCACCCATCTCGACAAACAGTGGCATTACGCCGCCGGGGTTCACCACCCCGCCCGGAGGAAGGCCGCCGACGGCTTGAGCCTTGTGCCGCCGCGTTCCGCACTGTGGATGAACGCTCTCGGGGAACGGATCGGTCCGCTGCCGCTCATGGGCTATACCGATACCCGGTGGCTTGTGGAAACAATTGTCCGGCAGCCCGGGGGATATTCCTGGCAGGTGCTCAACCGGAAGATCGCCGCAAAAGAGCTTGCCGTGTCCGGGTGCGAATACATGACCGCTTTTGCTGAAAAGAGCAGGTCCCTGTTGTTCAAGCAATTATTGTTTGGCAACAGCGAACTGGTGGAGCGACTGCTTCGGGAGTGTCCGCAAGATTTTGTCGCAGCCGAAAGCCTTCCCGAACTGGTTGATAAGATGAACGAGCGGAGCCTGTTTGGGCTGCGTGTCGATTTGTCGAGCATGGAGCGCGACATTTCCCGCTACGACGAAGCGATCGACCGGGGCCGTCCATTTTTCAATGACGAGCAGCTGAGGCGCATCGGTGACCACAGGACCTACCGCGGCGACCGGATGCGCACCTGCAAATTCCAGAAAATCCTCGATCCGGGCGCGCGCCCGCTTATCGCCATCCGGGAATTCATCCTCTCGCGCAAGAGTCTTGGCGGAATTCAGACCGACCTGCGGTGCAGGGTGTTAAGCAAGGACGGGATTGCGATCGAGGGCCTATATGCTGTGGGTGAGGCCGCGGGTTTTGGCGGCGGAGGAATTCACGGGCTCCGCTCCCTGGAGGGGACCTTTCTTGGCAGTTGCGTTCTGACTGGAAGGATTGCCGGCAGAGCTATTGCGGGAGAATAAAGATGACAAAAATTCCTGGCGGCGAGGGTTCGATCAGGGCGGGTGGGAAACGAAGCGGAGCATGGCTCGTGCGCTACGCCCTCGAGCAGTTGCCGGTGTCGCACACCTTCGGCATTCCGGGTGTTCACAATACCGAAATCTATGACGAACTGAACAAATCGGCCACCATCCGTCCGATTCTGGTTACCCACGAGGTGGGGGCCGCGTTTATCGCCGATGGTGTCAGCCGCTGTTCGGCCGGCGAGATCGGCGTTTTGGTCATCGTGCCCGCGGCCGGGCTGACCCATGCCATGAGCGGCATCGGCGAGGCCTTCCTGGACGGGATTCCGATGCTGGTGATTACCGGCGGGACACGCACGGATATCGATTTTGGCTTTAAACTCCACGAAATCGACCAGCACAGGATTCTTGCCGGCATCAGCAAGGGGAGCCGGCTGGTGAGGGATCACCGCGACATAGTGCCGGCCATTTTCGAGGCGTATCGTCTCGCGGTGAGCGGCATGCCGGGGCCGGTCGTAGTCGAGATTCCGGCCAATGTTCAGCTGTTCAAGGGCGAAGTGGAGTCGGTGCCGCCATTTCGACCCTTTTATCCTTCCACGGAGGTGGACGAGGAGGCGGTCGAGCAGGCTGTCGATATGCTGGTAAAGGCCGCAAAACCCGGGATTTTCGTCGGATGGGGCGCAGTCGATGTCGACCGGGAAACGGCGCGGATTGCCGAATTGCTCGGGGCTCCGGTCTCGACTACACTCCAGGGGATGAGCAGTTTCCCCGGCAGCCACCCCCTCCATGCCGGAATGGGATTTAGCCGGGCAGCCGTGCCGGCGGCCGAAAACGGTTTCAATGGGTGCGATTGCCTCCTGGCCGTGGGCACCCGTTTCAGTGAAATCCCAACCGGCAGCTTTGGCTGCACGGTACCGCCGGATCTCATTCACATAGACATCGACCCGGCAGCCCTTAGCCGCAATTTCCCGGCGAAAGTGGCGATTGCGGGGGACGCGCGAACGGTTGTCCCGAGGCTTTTGGAAAAACTCGAAGGACGCGAGTTGCAAAACGAGGAGCGGCTCCGGCGGGTGGTAAAGCAGATCGCCCAGGACAAGGGGGCCTACCGGGAAGAATGGTATAAACACAGAAACGACAAGGTCAATCCGGCCATATTTTTTGACGAGTTGCGAAAACAGCTGGCCGATGACGCGATCCTGGCGGTCGATGACGGCAATCACACCTTTCTTGCCGCGGAACTCTACGAAGTCCGCGGGAGCCGCGCTTTTATTTCCCCGACCGATTTCAACAGCATGGGCTATTGCATTCCCGCGGCCATCGGAGCGAAGCTGGTAAACCCGGCAAGGCAGGTGGTCGGGATCGTTGGGGACGGCGCCTTTCTTATGACCGGCCTCGAACTGGTCACAGCGGTCAGGGAGCGCGCCGGCATCGCCTGTTTTGTCTTCTCCGACGGGGAACTGTCCCAGATCGCCCAGGGGCAGGAAATAACCTATAACCGCAAGACGTGCACGACGCTCGGAAAACTGCGCCTGGACGCAATGGCCCTGGCGATGGGGGCGGGCTATGTTTCAATAGGGGACAACTCGCAGATTGCGGGAGGCATCCGGGCGGCCCTTGCGATGACTGAAGGCGGGCAGCCGGTGATCGTAGACGTCAATATCGATTATTCCAAAAGGACCCGGTTTACCCGGGGCGTATCGAAAACCGTATTCAAAGAGTTTCCTTCCGGCGACCGTTTCCGCTTCATCGGCCGGGTGCTCGTGCGCAAGGTGACCGGCTAAAGAAGAGAAGAGCAAAGGACGAAAAGCGAGAAGAGCAAAGGACGAAAAGCGAGAAGAGCAAAGGACGAAAAGCGAGAAGAGCAAAGGACGAAAAGCGAGAAGAGCGCGGGGAGCTGTGCCCCCCGCACCCCCACGGGGTCCGGATCGCGGGACGTCCGCGCCTTCGGCGCAGCCGCCCCGCGATCCAGAGCGCTCGCTGATCAAATCCGTCGTGATATGCAGAGCGGCTTTACGAAAGTACTGGTTTTCGTTCGGAAACTTCCAGGGTGGGCAACGGACGGTTGGAATTGAAATTGTTGTTTTATCGGAAGCCTCTTGCGCTTCGCGCCCGGATAGCAAGTATCCGGGCCACCCGCCATGTGCTCGTGCGCGAGTAAGCTAAGCCGATCCGGGGCGCGGCCTGTAAGGCCGCGCCCCGGACCCTGTGGGGGTGCGGGGGGCACAGCTCCCCGCTCTTTTTGCTTTTTGCTTTTACGCCTTGCGCGGCAGCGGCGCCGCGGTTTTTGCCTGCAAAACGGATCGGACTATCCCTTCGGAGTCGATGGATTCAGCCCTGTAGAGTTCGGAGGGCTTTCCGGAAAAGCCGTATTTTGTTACTCCGAGCCTCACCAGTCTGCACTGCAGAGCGTTTTCGACGATGGCCTCGGCGACTATTGCCCCAAGACCCGTATCGGCGTGGTGGTCTTCGACGGTAACGATGAGGCCGGTTTCGGCGGCCTTTACGATCGATTCCGAGTCAACGGGCCTAAGAGAGGCAAAATTTAGCACCGCCGCGTTGATCGAGTGGTTTTTGGCCAAATCGCCGGCCGCCTTGACCGCCTCGTGGACAGGGGCTCCACAGGCGATTATGGCCGCATCGGCGCCTCGCCTCAGCCATTCGGCCCTGCCGGGAGAAAAGCTGTAGTCGCCGGCAAAGGCCGGGTTGCCCGCTTCATCGAGGATCGGTGAGAGCTTGGACCTTCCCATGCCGACGAAAAAGTTGCCGCGCCGCGCGGCTATGTACCTGATGATCCTGTCGGTCTGGTTGGGGTCTGCGGGCATGAACAGGGAAAAGCCAAACAGGTTCCTTAGAAGCCCTATGTAGTCGATGCACTGGTGCGTCTGCCCGTCTTCGCCAACGTCTAGCCCCAGGTGGGTGCAGACCAGCTTGAGGTTGGTTTCGTTTATGTCGTTTAACCTGATCTGGTTAAACACTTCGGTTACCCCGAAGACCCCGAACGTGCTGAAGAAGGCGGCAAACCCCTCTTTGCTTAGAGCCCCGGAAGCGGTAGCCGTGTGGTGCTCCTGGATTCCGCATTCGAAAAAGCCGTTTTCCGAAACCTTGTGGAGGCCGTCCATCTTGACCGAGCCTTCGAGGTCGCAGGTAAAGCCGACGATTTTGGGAACCGTGCCCGAGTTGTTGAGACGGGCCAGGTCTTCGAGGGCCGAGCCGTAGGCGGACCTGTTGTCGGTAGGCTTCTCCGGGCCGTAAGTTCTCGGCTCGCCGGTCTCTATTGCCGGATAGACGTGGGGGCTGGAGAAAGACTTTAACATCTTGAGGCTTGCGGTCCGCCCGGGCTTCAAGGCGGCTATGGGGTTATCCAGCCCAAGTTCTTCCAGCGCCTTCGCCGCGTCCGGTTCACTGAGCACCGACCCGTGGTATTTCGCCTTATTTTCCATAAACGAGACGCCCTTGCCCATTATGGTCCGGGCAATGACGGCGCACGGAAGGCGCGGGTCCCCGGCTTCGTGCAGATAAACCTTGCGCATCGCGTTAAAGATCTGCTCGAAATCGTGGCCGTCTTCGACATAGATGACGTTCCAGTGTGCTGCGGCATAGTCGGCCCTGACATCCTGGGGCATGACCGCGTTTGTGCTTCCGCCGATCTGGAGGTGGTTTCTGTCGATCAGGCAGGCGAGGTTATTCAAGCCGTATTTTGCGGCAAACCGGCGGGCTTCGGATATCTGGCCCTTTTGCTGTTCGCCGTCGCCCATGAGGACGAAGACCCTGTTCTTTTTGCCCCCGAGCTTTAGCCCGAGCGCCATGCCCGACCCGGCCGAAAGTCCCTGGCCCAGCACCCCGGTGTTCCACTCGACCCCGGGAACGCAGGATTCGACATGACCGGCGAAGACCGAGCCGCCGCGACGGAACCCTGCGAGGAAATCTTCTTCTTCGAGGTAGCCGAACTCGCTCAGCACGCTGTAGACGCCCGGGCTGACATGTCCCATGCTGACGACCAGCCGGTCGCGTCCCTCCCAGCACGGATCATCGGCTGAGTGCGACATGGTGGAGTAGAGCATCAAGAGCAGATGGAGCGAGGACATCGATCCGCCCGGATGCCCGCTTCCGGCAAGCGTTGTGCTGACTATTACACGCCGCATGCAGCGCAGCCACATTTCATGGAGCGTTTTTTTCTGCTCCTCGCTCAAAGAAGCCTGGTCAAGGGAAATTCTAAACATTTAATTCTCCGCAATCGATAAGTCTTTGTTACTGCTTGTTGCCTTCGCCAAGATTGGCCAGGACCGAATCAACCATGCTCCCCACCGCCTTGACGAAAGGAGAGTCGGGGGCGCTGTTTAGCACCGGAATTCCATTGTCCCCCCCATCGACCACGCCGGGATCGAAGGGCAACTCGCCCAGAAAGCGCACTTTCATAGCCTCGGAGGTCCTGCGGCCTCCGCCGGTTTTGAAAATGGGAATAAACCCGTTGCAGTGGGGGCAAAAAAGGCCCGACATGTTTTCCACAAGCCCCACGATATCCATCTCGACCTTGTGACAGAAATTTATGGATTTTCTCACGTCGGCAAGCGCCACTTCCTGGGGCGTGGTGACGATGAGCGCCTTCGCGTCGGGAACGAGCCTGGAGATGCTAAGCGCCTCATCACCGGTTCCAGGCGGCGAATCGATCACCAAAAAGTCGAGGTCCCCCCAGTCGCAGTCGGCCAGAAACTGCTGAATGACGCCGTGCTTTATGGGGCCTCGCCAGATTATGGCCGAATCGGTGTCGTCGAGCATCGATTCTATCGAGACGATCTTGAGGTTGGGCCCGTACTCGTACGGAACTATCTGCTGTTCGGCGGTGATGTTGAGCTTTCCGTGGATCCCGAACATCTTTGGAATGGAAGGTCCGTGCAGGTCGATGTCCAGGAGCCCGACCCGGTATCCGTTCCTTCGGGCGAGGCCAAGCGCCAGGTAGCTTGCGACGCTGCTCTTGCCCACACCCCCCTTGCCGCTCATCACCAATACCTTGTGCCTGATGCGCAAAAGCTTGCAGCAAACGAGATCCTCTCTTGATTTTTTTTCTCCCGAACTCTTGCAGCTCGCACACGATTTCTGATCGCAACCCATATCAACCCCGCTCCCCTACCGGCTACAAGGCCCCGCGGGTCCGGACGACCCGACCTTTGGCCTCTTACCGGGCAAATGATTTCGAATGAAAAAATCAGATTAGAAGTTATCTTTATTCAAGTCAACTCCGGGATCAAAATCCCGCACATTAATTTTAATCTCCACACGCAGGTACCAACAAACCTTTTAGCTCGAAAATCGGCTCCGGGCGAAAAAAACTTTTCCCGCGGCGCCGGCCGCCAAGTGGGGACCGGGCCGCGTTTCGCCGCGGTAGGATACGCCGGCGTCTATTTTGCCGGTATCGTTTACTTTCTTTTAGAACGCTGGTAACATAGGCAAATCTTTTTCAGACCGGCAAGAATTTTTCAAATATCCGTTTCGGATCTCCGTTTAACAAGGGCAAGCCATGGAAGAGCACATTTGTCTGCTGGATGCGTTTCAACTGGAATTCAACCTTGACGAAGAGCAGAAACGCCGCCTGAGGCAATCCTTTTTTATCGAACGGCTCCCTTTGGCCGATGCGTTCGAAGAGATCGCGATTACCGATGAGAGCCGCATCCTCCGGGTGATGGCCAAGCATCTCGACCTCCCGATCCTGCTTCGCGAGGACTATCCGGACAAGCCGGTGCTTCTCGAGGGCGTTTCGATGTTTTTCCTTCGAAAACACGCCGTTTTGCCCATCCAGGTGGAGAGCGACAGGGTGCGGGTGGTGGTAAACGACCCCTTGAACCTGCCGGTCCTTAACGCCGTATCGTATTATTTTGGCGGCATGGAACTGGGCCTTTGTCTGGGGCAGCGCGAGGAGATCCGCACGTCAATCGACCGGCTCTACGGGACAGCGGCCCGGGAAGCCGAAGAGCAGTCCGTGCTGTCGATCGACACCGGTGGATTCGAAGACGACCTGGAGCACCTGAGGGGGCTCGCCCAGGAGGCGCCCATCGTTCGGCTGGTAAACGTGCTGATCTCGCGGGCGCTCGACATGCGGGCCTCGGACATACACTTCGAGCCTTTCGAGCGGGAGTTTCACGTCCGGTGCAGGGTCGACGGGGTGCTCTTCGATCTCGACCAGCCCCAGAAGACCATGCAGTCGGCGATCATCAGCCGGCTAAAGCTCATGGGCAACCTCAACATAGCCGAGCGGCGCCTCCCCCAGGACGGAAAGATCAAGATACGGTTCGGGAGCCGGGAAGTGGACATCCGCGTGTCCACCGTGCCCACCATCTACGGGGAGTCCGTGGTGCTGAGGCTGCTTGCGCAGGAAAGTGTCGAGTATGACCTGGCAAACCTTGGCATGGACAATAAGTCACTCGAATATATCGGGGGACTGATCGAGCGTCCTTACGGAATGGTGCTCGTAACAGGTCCGACCGGGTCGGGCAAGACGACGACCCTCTACGGGGTGTTAAAAAGGCTCAACACGGTCACCCGCAAGATCATAACCGTAGAAGATCCTGTCGAATACCAGATAAACGGAATAAACCAGGTCCAGGTCAAGCCACAGATAGGGTTAAACTTCAGCAACACGCTCCGGTCCCTGGTCCGCCAGGACCCGGACGTTCTTCTCATCGGTGAAATCCGCGACAAGGAGACAGCCGATATAGCCATCGAGTCGGCACTCACCGGGCACCTGGTTCTCTCGACACTTCACACAAACGACGCTCCGGGCGCGATAACGCGGCTTCGGGACATCGGGATCGAGTCCTTCCTCATGGCCGATTCTCTTCTTACCGTCATGGCCCAGCGTCTTATCCGGGTGCTGTGCCCCCACTGCAAGGAGGAGTACAAAGCCAGGGAAGAGGACATGGTCAAGATTGGGGAAATGTTTCCCGAGCTGCCGCCAAGCGTTTCGCTTTTCCGGAACAAGGGGTGTGAAAGGTGCGGATATACAGGCTATAAAGGCAGACAGGGTATTTTCGAGATACTTCCGGTAAACGAGGCGGTCAAATCGGCGATTGTCGCGGGCAAAGACGCCGGCACCATTGCCCGGATAGGCTCCGAGTTCGACTACCGGCCGCTCGCCCACAATGGCTTCCGGAAGGTTATCGAAGGAACGACGAGCCTGTCCGAAGTGCTCAGGGTGACAAGTCTTTCGATCCAGTAAAATCGTAAATCCCGTGGGGGTTTTTTATGGCTTCTTTTCAGTACCAGGCGCGCGATTCCAGCGGGGCGACTCACCGGGGGGTGATGGAGGCGCTTTCGGAATCCGACGCCGCCAGAAAGCTCAAGGCGGGCAAACTGTTTCCGGTCAACATCAAGGCGGCAAGCGGCAACAGGAAGCGGCGGATTCCCGAAGAGCACACCATACGGTTTTTTTTCGATCTCTCGGACCTTATCCTTGCGGGGCTCCCGCTCGACCGGGCGCTCAGCCTGATAAGCTCCAATCAGACCCACAAGCGGTTCCAGCGGGTATTGCAGGAGTTGTTTGAAAGCGTCCAGGCCGGAAACGATCTTTCTGGCGCCATGGCTCAATACCAGGACGTATTCGGCGCCCTTTCGGCCCACATGATAAGGGCCGGTGAGGCGAGCGGAACGCTTGGGCCAATTTTAAAGCGCCTCGCCCAGTATCTCGAACAGAGGCGCGCATTCCGCCAGTCGATGCTATCCGCGATGATCTATCCGGCGATTCTTCTGGGCACCTCGATGGTTTCGATAGTGATACTCCTGGTTTATGTCATCCCGAGGTTTGCGCAGATTTTCCACGAATTGAACCAGCCCGTGCCCATGCTAACGCAGATGATGATCGATACGGGGTTGTGGCTGAGAGAATATGGTTGGGCCATACCGCTAGTCGCAGCGGTGGCGGCTCTTGGGGGAAGGTACCTGCTGAGAAGACCCGGTGGGCGCGCCAAACTGGACAAGTTCCTGTTCGGGGTCCCTTTTTCCCGTTATTTGATCCTGTTTAGCGAAATGACCCGCTTTTGCCGAACCCTTGGAACGATGCTCGAATCCGGGGTGCCGCTTCTTCGGGCGCTCACTCTCGGCCAGGGGTTGATACTGAACGGGCGTCTCAGGGAATCGATGAACCCGCTGCACCAGGAGATAAAGGCCGGGCGGTCGATGAGTAATTTTTTCCGCTCCCAGACCAACTTTCCCGCCAGGATGGGAACGATGCTTCGCATCTCCGAGGAGCAGGGAAACCTCGGCGCTGGGCTTCTCGGGCTTTCGGAGTACTTTGAAAAAGAGCTTCAAAGGACGCTCCAAAGGATCATGACGATGGCCGAGCCCCTGGTGATCCTGTTTACCGGAGGCTTTGTGGGCGCAATCGTCATGAGCATGTTTTCGGCCATATTCGGAATCAACAATATAAAGTTTTAGAGCCGTGCGGGGCGGGTCCGCTGTGAGCCGCCCGCGCGGGTTTTAAAGGGGAGAATAGATAAGGCCGCCATGATGGGAACGAGGGAGTCAAAGAGGTGGGAGAGGCAGGAGGTAGATTCGGGGCGCAGCACTCCCGCCTGTCGTTGGTCCGGCGGCTTTACCCTCGTCGAATTGCTCGTGGTCATGATTATCGTCTCGGTGGTTCTGGCCATGGTCATCCCCAGGGTCGGCTCGAACTGGAAGCAGATCACGGACAGCGATTTTCTGGAGCAATTCACCGGATCGATACAAAGGAGCAGGTTGTTCGCAATGAACTCCGGCCTGTCGGTTTCCTTCAGGCTGAACGGGACAAGCCGTGTGTACGGGGCTGAAAATCCGCCGGCGCACCCCATACCCCTTAACGTCGAAATATTTGCCAAAAACCTGGAGGCGGACCCCGGGACGGGCGATTTTCTTATAACTTTCTACCCCGACGGGAGCCTGGTTGGAGACAACCTCGAAGTGGTCTTCGACAACTCGCGCACTTACGACGTTATCATCGATCCGCTTTTTGGAACGGTGAGTGTGGAGAAAAAGTAAAAAGGCAAGAACCGCAGGGACAAAGGTGAAGGCCGGGATCGCATTGTAGGAGCGGCTTCCAGCCGCGACCTGCCTTGTGAGGTGAAGCAATAGCGGGATCAGGAAGTCTTATTCGAAAGGGACGCAAAAGTGAAGAAGGAAAACCTGGCTAGGCATCGGGCCGGCGGTGGGGGCTTCACCCTGCTGGAAGTGATGGTCAGCCTGGCTGTTGCCGCTCTTCTCATCGGCTCGGTCACGGGGCTTATCTCCGAAGCGCTCCGCTACAGGACCAGCTTGAAGGAAAAGGCCTCTGCCCAGCCGATATTGGAATCGGCCGCGGAGATAATCCTGGCGGACCCGGAAAAAGCGACGCACGGAGTCGTGCGGTTGACCGAACTGCCGGGGTCTCCCTCGGTTGCGGTAAGCCTTACCCCCGTGCCGCTCAACAACCCGGCCGGGAAAAGCCGGAAAGGCACTCTGTGCCGGGTGATGCTCAACTACGAGTCATCGGACCTCGAATTCAGCGTAATGGTGCCGACCGGAAACGGTTCGTGACGGAGGGCGAAAAGACGAAAACGGCAGCTCCAAATTTACGGAATTGGCCTATCGGCAGGAGAAGACCTGATACCGGATTTAGAATTTCGGACCCGGGCGGCTTTACGCTCATCGAACTGATCGTTGCCACGGCGATTTCGGCGCTGGTGATAGGCATCGTCTCGGTTTGTCTTTCATTTGTGCTGCGCGTGTGGCAGAAAACCGCCAATAGCAAGCCGGACCAGACGTTCCGGATGGTCGAACTGCTCGAGCGCCAGTTGGCCGAATGCGACCCGACGCCAATCAACTTCGAACACGGCTCGCGTCCCCTTTTTGTCGGGTCGTCGAACTCGATATGTTTCATAACGGCCCATTCCGTAAAAGCGATTTCCAAGGGGGTCCCGGTGGCCGTTCGCTACACTTACGACTCCGGCTCAGGGGTGCTTTCCTACTCGGAGCTGGTGCTGAACCCGTATCGCCCGGAGTCCCTGAAAGAATTTGCCGCGGGCAAAGACCCCTCGGGCCAATTTGGCGAGGTGCGTTCGTACAAGGTCGATTTCCCCAAGTTAGCGTTTAGTTATGCGGGGAAAGACGCCGGTGCTTTTTCAGAATCGTGGGATTCTGCGGGGGATCTGCCCCTTGAAATCCTGCTCAGCTGGGAAGGAGCCGACCGGGCTGCCCACGCGATTGTGTGCATGGTGAACGCACCTTTTCCGATCCAGGGAAACTTTCTGAACTCTTCGGCGCCGGGTGGCGTTACGGGTGGCCTTAATTGATGGATGAGATCGCAAATAAATCGGCGGCGCAAACGGGCAAAAGGGGCGGGGAGACAAAATCCGCGCTGCACGCCTTCCGCGCCGCCGCCGACCGAAGGGGCGTGGTGCTGATAGCGGTCCTCTGGTGCTGTGCGATCGTCATGTGGGCCGGCATGCAGATAAGCTCCCAAACCCGCCTGCTCGGGGAAGACCAGCTGCACTCGATAATCGAGTCTCGTGCGCTCTATCTCGCGATTGGAGGCTGCTACGAGGCCCTGGCGCGAATGGAGCAAACCCGGCCTCTGCAATCGGAGCTTCCGGCCGACCAGAACTGGCAGCCCGACGGGAAGCCCCGCGTGGTGGTGTATAGAACCGGGATTGCCGTGGTGATCATGGAGTCCGAAGACCAGAAGGTAAACGTCAACACTGCCGGCGCGCCGCAGCTGATCAAGGTGCTCGAAAGCGCGGGCGCCGACGAACAGATCTCGCAGGCGCTCGCACAGCGCATAGCCGATTTTGTTAATTCCCAAAACAGTTCACAGCTTCAGGGGCAGGTGAATTCGGACAACGGCAAAAGTCTTAACCACGCTAACGGCTTTGGAGGGCCTCTTACCAGCCTGGACCAGTTGCTGCTGGTCCCGGGGGTCACCCAGCGGCTTTTTTACGGCTATGAGCGGGGAATGGAGCAGTTGAGGCAAGAGTCCAACATTTTTGACCACGTTGCAATTCCCGCGGCCGAATCCCTTTTCAGCCAATTGACCGTGGCGGGCGGCAACGCAAACCTTCAGCAGGGTGTTGTGGGGCTCCAGAGTCCGCAGGGTCAGCAGGGGGCCTCTTTGACACAGAATTCGTTTACGGTCGGGGGCGCCTACCGCATTCTTTCGTTTGGAAAAAGCGCTATGGGGTCTCCCAGCGTGGGGATCTGGGTAACGGTCCGCCTGCAGGGGGGCGGTGATGTCCCCTACCAGATATTGAGCAGGAAAGTTTTGTAAGCACACATTTGGCGAGGTGAATTTATGCTGGAAAGCATAATCCGGTACCGTCCGACCGAGTTGTATGCGGTCTACATCGAACCCGGGAGGATTGAAGTCTCCAGAGCCCACAGGGTCTGGAGAACATGGGAGCGCGGGGTCGCCGAGCAGTTCCACGTTCCAAAGGGCGAGTCGGTTTTCGACCATTTGCAGCACCTGAACATGAAACCCGGCGCAAGGAAGGGAAGCGCTCTTCTGGCCATTGTGTCGTCGGTTTTCTACTCGGTCCACAGCGAATGCTATCCGCTGTCGATAAAGGACCAGCTGGACAGCGCCCTTAATTTCGACTGGCAGGAAAACATATTTCAGGAACATGAGAGGACGCTGCATTTTTCCGGGCCCCCGGTTGCGCTGGAACGCCACGTGTCGGTGCCTATTTTTACCATCCAGAGCGAGGTCTACGACAAGTTGAGCCAGGCGCTTAACGGCGCGCTGTTCCACACCTTCGCCGTGGCGCCGAGCGCGCTTTTGTTTTCGGCGCTGCTGCCCGAAGCAGACGAGTGCGAAGAGGAGGGGGAGATCCTTGCCCGCGGTCTTGGCGAGGGTATTGTCGAAGCGCACCGCTTCTACCGGGGGGCTTTCCTGGATTCCTCCATTGTTGGGAAATTCTCCCGGAGCCTCAACCTGTTTGGCGAGAACTTGAAGGGCATGTGCGGCGGGGAGCGCGAGCCGCAGATTCATCTTGTCTGCCTGCCGGGCGAGCGGCAGGCGGCAAAGCAGGCCGCCGGCGAGCTGGGGCAAACCGGGGCCCGGGTCGAAGTGCGCGAAGTCCAGGGCTCTTTCATATCCACCTGGCTCGACAGCCTGCTAAAGCAGGACATCATTCACACGTTCGATTCCGAGATGCTCCTAAAACCATGGGAGCTGCCGCGCATAGTGTGGCCGCTTGCCGCGCTGGTCCTGGTTTTCGCCCTTTTCGGCTTCTACCAGTCCTGGTCGACCCGGAGCCTGTCGCTTAAGAGCAGCCATCTCAAGGTCCGGATAGACCGGCTGGAAAACAAGTGGAAACCGATCGAAGAACTCCAGAGGCGTATCACGAATTTCGAGCAGGACAAGAAGACGCTGGCCGAATTCAACCGCGAAGACTACAGGCTCCGCGAGCTTTTGGACCTGCTTAGCGCTCGCACCCCCGAGGACACGTGGCTCGACTATTTTTCGCTTAGCAACGGAGAGCTCATTTTGAGGGGCGAGAGCAAATCGGCCCTTAAGTATCTCTCCGAACTTTCCAAGGTCACAGGCCTTGCGGAAGTAAAGTTTGCTTCCCCCGTGACCCGGGACCCGGGAAACGACATGGAGCGGTTCAACATCGAGTTGCGGCTGGATATGCAAAAGCTGCAGAAAAATTTCAAGGCCCTGCCTGCGGAAACCTCGACGGAGGGTCTCGGAGAGAGTCCGCTCCCGAATGCGCCGCCTCCAGCGCTCAAGGCTGGGGCCACGGCTTTGCCCGGGCGCGGAGCCTTCCAATCGCCGGGGGTGCCGGGTGCTCTACACAATCATGCGCACAGGGAGGTCGGGCGATGAAGTCTGCAAATTTTGACATAAGTATTGAAGATATAAAGAAATACCAGTGGTCGATAGTTGCTTCCGTTATTGTGGTAGTGGTAATTGGGGTAGTATATTTGACTCTCATAGCGCCGATAACGGATCGCAGACACATGCTGGTTACAAAAATTTACCATCAACAAAAACTCATTTCCCAGTACGCTCAGAAGTTAGGCCAGAGCAAGGTCATCAGGGAAAACCTGGCAAAACATGAAGGGGCGTTAAGGCAAATGCAAAAGAAACTGTTTCGGGGGACAAATCCGTACCAGCTCGCGGCTTCCCTCGGAGACCTTCTTTCGTCCAAGAGCAAGCCCGATGCGCCCAAGCTCGATATCAAAACTTACCAGGTGCTCACAAGCAAGGAACATGGCCTCTACGAGGAAGTGCACATGAGATTCAATCTCATGACAGACATCTATGGGCTGCATTATTTCCTCACCCGGGTAAAGACCTCGGAGTTCGCAATACAGGTTAAGGAAATAAACATACAAAAAATACAAAGGGTCAAAGGACCGGATCTTATAGTTAACGTGATCCTGGCGGCACTGATGGAAAAAGGGAAAAAATCCTGACCGGGAAATGTATTTCGCTTCTCTTCACTACATTCATCTTAAAATTGGGGATTTCTTGTTGCGTCATTTGTACACGTATGTGATATAGTCGCGCCAAATTTTTCAGCTTCTGCCTGCAGTTCTCGGCCAAGGAGGGGGTTTTTCATGAGAACGCGCCAGTCTGTTTTTGCGATACTACTGGCAATCACATGCATTTCATGCCAGTCCACGGAGCGAAGTCCTGTCGGGGTATGTGAGCCGTCTTCTCCTCAGATGGCCTCGCCTGCTCCATTTGTCGCCCCGCAGGAAGCGCCTGAAACCGCCGCGCAGCAA
The DNA here is from genome assembly GCA_963813125.1 of uncultured delta proteobacterium. Lineage (GTDB taxonomy): Bacteria > Desulfobacterota > Syntrophobacteria > Syntrophobacterales > Syntrophobacteraceae > SbD1. The sequence continues at coordinate 36,399 of CAWEZA010000080.1, forward strand.
AATCTTCAAAAAGAATCCAGGAAGGCGCAAACCCTGGCGGAAAGCTCCGTTAAGCCGATTGTCGCACCTGTTCTCACCGGACTTTTGAGCCCATCGGCGGAAAACGGCGCAATCGGCGCCCCCGCGCCCGCATCGAGCGGAAGCCAACATATTGTTCTCAATTTCGACAAGGCGGACATCGCTGAGGTGACCAGCCAGATATTCAGCGACCAGTTAAAGCTCAGCTACGTGCTCGACCAGACGCTCCAGGGCCGGATCAGCATGTACATAGAGGGGGACTTCGACAATGAAGAACTCCTTCATATGATAATGAGAGCCTATGAGGCGAACGGCATCAGCATCATACCCAGAAAAGGGTTTTATTTCATAAGGCTCTCCAGGGAAGCAGCGAGCGCCTCCATTCCCGTGGCCAACGAGCGACTGCTCGGGCAAAAAGACGGGGGGCCGCTGATAGTGATCTACAGGCTTCGCTATATTGACGCCAAGCAGGCGAGCGACCTCATCGGCCCTTTTGTCACGCCCGGCGAGAGGGTGACAATCGACCCGGGCACCAACAGCGTCATTTTCGTCGACCGGGCAAGTGGGGCCCGAACGCTCATCAGTCTTCTCAAGACGATCGACATAAACGTTTTGAAGGAAGTGAGCATGGCGGTCATGCCGCTTCATTCGATATCCCCCCAGGATGCGGTCCAGGGGATGAAGACCCTCATGGGGCAGTTGGGTAAGTTCAAGCAGAGCGCGATCGCGAGCAGCCTTGCGCTTCTGCCTCTTGAAAATTTCGGCGGCGTGTTGATCATGGCCAGGAGCCCGGAATTGCTGCGGACCGCGCAGCAATGGGTAAAGGCGATGGACGCGCAGGGCATGGGAAACCAGGCACAAATATACGTATACTTTGTCCAAAACGGCATGGCGAGCGATATTTCGCAGATCTTGAGCGAGGTGCTGGGCATAAGCGGCGGGGCGGCCAAGGGGCAGAAGGTCGTGCCCTCGGGCACCGCGGCCAAAACCGCCTTCGGTGGCGGTGCTTTCGGGGGGGGGAGTCCTTTTGGCGGCGGCTCCAGCCCGTTTGGTTCATCGAATACCTCGGGCGGTACGGGCAGCATGGGGAGCACGAACACCGGCGCCGCCGGCGGCGGGGCTGCCGGAGGCGCCACCGGGCAGGAGATCGGGTCGGCGGTGAAAGGAAAGCCCCCGGGATTTACAGGCCAGATATCGATAATTGCCGACAATGTGAACAACGCCATAGTCATCCGGGCAAACCCGGTTGATTATTCGAAACTGATGCAGACGATCAAGCGGTTGGACATTGTCCCGCGCGCTGTGCTCATCGAGGTGATGATCGCCGAAGTGGAATTGACCAAGCAGTTCCAATTCGGGCTGCAGTACTATTTTCAGACCCACCCGGCGACCAACACCGGGTTTGGCGTCTCTTTCGGCGGCCTGTCCAATCAGCCCAGCTCGAGCACCACGACGACGACCGCCTCGGGTGCATTCCCTATCAGCATTGGCTCGGTGGCGGGCGCCGGGGTAGCCCTGGACTGGATCGCGAACGCCCAGAACCTGGCGGTTCTTTTGAGCGCTCTTTCGTCCAAGACAAAGGTCTCCGTTCTTTCGACCCCAACGCTGCTGGCCACCGACAACCAGGAAGCGACCCTTACGGTGGGCGGTGAGCAGCCTGTGCCGACGGGTTCGGTTACGGGCTATACAACCGGGTCTTCGGTTATCAGCACGATCGACTATGCGGAAACCGGGGTCATCCTGGATTTGACTCCCCACATAAATGCGGGGGGGCTCATAAGGATCGACCTGGATACGACGGTCAGGCGCTTGAACGATCAAACCGTGACGGTGGGGAGCAGCGGTACCGTTGCCCCGACTTTTACCGAAAGACACATAAAAACTTCGATCCTGGCTCAGAACAGCCGCACGGTGATAATCGGGGGGATAATCGATTCGCAGGGAACCCAGGGCAAAAGCGGGATCCCCTGGCTCGAAAACATCCCTTTGCTTTCGCCCCTTTTTGCCGCCACCACTTCGAATCTGGACCGGGTTGAGCTCCTGATCGCCATTACTCCGCACATGGTCGAAAGAGCCGGCACCCAGGCCCCGGCCGAACTGATCGAAAAATTGAGGAACCTCAAGCGAGAGGTTGGCTATTAACCGGTTTTTCTAACCAGTTCGAAAAGGGTCCTTACGCCGAAGCCGGTTGCCCCTTTGCGGCAAAACCCGGTGTCTTTGTCGGTCCATGCGGTGCCGGCGATGTCCAGGTGAGCCCAGGGGATATGGTCGGGTACGAACTGTTTTAGGAACATCCCGGCGTGAATGGCCCCGGCGCTGCGGTCGGCGGTGTTTTTCATGTCGGCCACCTCGCTTTTGAGGGCGTCGAAGTAGAAGTCCCAGGAGGGTAGCGGCCAGAATCTTTCCCCGAGGGATGCGCCGGTGTTGCGGATGGAGTCCACCAGGCTCTCCCGGTTGCCCATGACGGCGGCCACCTCCCTGCCAAGAGCGATGATGCTCGCCCCGGTCAGTGTTGCGATATCGACCATCAGCGCAGGTTTGAATCGTTGTGCCGCATAGGCCAGCGCATCGCAGAGAACGAGCCTTCCTTCGGCGTCGGTGCTTATGATCTCGACTGTCTGGCCCGAATAGGAGCGGAATACGTCTCCGGGTTTGTAGGCATGTCCTCCGGGCATATTTTCGGTACAGGGCATAAGCCCCACGACCCTTTTCGAAAGACCGGCCGCACCGATGGCTTCAAAGGCGCCCAAAACGGCCGCGGCCCCCGCCATGTCCTGTTTCATTTCTTCCATCTTCTCACGGGGTTTTAGCGAAATGCCCCCGCTGTCAAACGTGATGCCCTTACCGATGAAAACCAGCGGAGAGTCGTTTTCCGTACCGGGCGGTGTATGTTCGAGGACGATAAAGCACGGTGGTTCGGCGCTGCCCGCGGCAACGGCGGCAAAGGCCCCCATGCCCATGGATCGTGCGGTATTGAGGTCGATTGTTTCGACTTTGAACCCGTACCTGCGGGCGATTTCGGATGCTGTCCGGGCAAGGAAGGCCGGTGTCACCCGGTTGGCGGGAGATATCGTGAGGTCTCTTGCCAGGCAGATTCCGGCGACTTCGGACCGGGCAACGGCTGCGATTTCGCTTATATGGGGTCCGGGGGGCTCGCTGGAAAGCAGTGTGATGGACTCGGGGCCTTCGGCTGCGGGCGGGTTTTTGGTTTTGAGTTCATCGAACTGATGGAGTCCGGCCATGGCGCCCGCGAGTGTCTCGCGCAAAAGGGCGCCTGTTTCGCGAGTGCCCGGGTCCGAATTTTTATCTTCGCAGGGAAATCCTTCGAGTGCCGAGAGGGGAAGCCCCGGCCGGATAATGGACAGTTCCTGGCACTTTCTCAGCGCAAAAGCCGAAGCGTTTCTTAGCCTTTCGGTTTCGAAGCGCTCGACCGGGCCAAGGCCGGCAAGAATTATGCGGGGCGCTGGGCCAAAGCCTCCGGGTGCATAAAATACGGCCACTTCGGAGGGCCTGCCCTTGAAGTCGGCAAGCGCTGGGGAATCCGCCAGCCATTTCCCGGAGTTTCCCAGGAAAGCCTTGAGCGCTGGAAGGTAGTCCCGCGGCTTTTCGAAGGCGAAGAAAATGAGACCATCGACCTGCCACTCGGAAGGGGGAGCGGTTTTCCATTCAATCTGCATTCTAGTCCTCGGCTTTAGCAATTTGTCACTTCACTTAAAATAAGGTTGGAAAAACCAATTGACAAAAGAAAAGCATGGGTGAATAGGTAGTGTCAACCGGAAACCCCGAATATTTGTAGATAAACTTTTGAAGTGAAAAGACTTTGCGTTACAGGAGAAGAGTTAATGGCACAAAGAGTAATCAATTTCAATCCGGGACCATCCGCCCTTCCTCTTTCGGTGCTGGAGCAGGCAAAGAGTGAGATGCTCGATTTTCAAGGCTCGGGTATGTCCGTTCTGGAGACGAGCCACCGTGCGAAGCAGTTCGAAGCCGTTCTGGACAGCGCTATCCAGAGGACCAGGCGACTCCTGGGGCTCGATGAAAGCTACCATGTATTGTTTGTCCAGGGGGGCGCGAGCATGCAGTTTGCCATGGTCCCGATGAACCTCGCCGGGGCAAAGCCCGTCGATTACGTCGATACGGGCACATGGGCGACCAAGGCGATAAAGGAAGCCCGTATTTGCGGCAAACCGACGCGGGTGGTGGCAAGCTCGGAAGATGTGAAGTTCACCTATATTCCCGAGAAGGTCGCCGTAAACTCCGATGCCGCCTATCTTCATATAACCTCGAACAACACGATCCGCGGCACCCAGTGGAGGAGCTTCCCCGATGCGGGTGATGTGCCGCTGGTAAGCGACATGTCCTCCGACATATTCAGCCGCAGGTTCGATCCGCGCCCCTTCGGCCTGATTTACGCCGGCGCCCAGAAAAACGCCGGACCGGCGGGGGTGACCCTGGTCATCATTCGCGACGATATGTTGAAAAGAGTGCCAAAAGAGCTTCCGACGATGTTCAAGTACACCACCTACGCGGACAACAGGTCGCTCTACAATACGCCGCCGTGCTTTTCCATCTACATTTGCGAGCTCGTGCTCAAATGGATCGAGGAAACTGTCGGGGGCCTGGACCGCATGGAGAAGATAAACGAGGAAAAGGCCGCCCTTCTCTATGACTATATCGACGGCCAGGATTTTTATAGGGGGACAGCGAGGCCCGATTCACGGTCCCGCATGAATGTCACTTTCCTGCTGCCCGAACCCGAACTGGAGAAGGAATTTCTCGCCGGAGCGGCCGAGGCCGGCCTCAACGGGCTAAAAGGGCATCGTTCGGTGGGCGGCCTCAGGGCCTCGATTTACAATGCGACTACCCTTGAGTCGGTGAAGACCCTCGTCGATTTCATGAAGCATTTCGCAAAGCGGTAATATATGAAAATGCGATTTTTCGTGGCACTAGAGGTCAGGCCGGCACCCGGTGTTTTTTGTGACCTCTGCCCGCTTTGACGGGGTGCCCCGACGAAATCCACCCCGCAAATCCCGAGCCCGGCTCAATGGTTCAGCGGCGCGGCCAACTTGCGCTGAACCTTGGGGCCGGGCCTCGCGCCCGGCCCCAAGGTTTGCGAATCTGCGGTTTTGGGTTTACCAAAAATTCCTGACATTTGGCCTGATGAAATCGCCAATTCGGCTTATTTCTTGCTTTTCCCGACCCTCCTGATTATAATATAGAAGTTGAATCAAAGGCAGACCTTGTCAGTTTACCCTTCTACCCTGAGGCCTTACCGATCTCTCTCGCTGCCATCGGTAATTTGATCATATCTCAAACAATTTCAGAATCTTGAAAATAAGGTTCATTCCAACATCGGGAAGGGATCCCTCTTATGCAGGAAGCAGAACTGCGGTTATCGAAGGGCGACTGGGTATTCCATCCCAGGATGCCTGCCTGGGGCTACGGAAAAATTTTGGAGTTGACGGGGGGCAGCAAGGGCCGTGTGTTCTTCCTCCTGGCGGGCGAAAAAAAAATGTCATGGGAACATGCGGGACTTGTTCCGGTCGAAAGTGACGATGCATCTCGTGCCGCACTGAACACGCAGCTCGGCGAATTTAAGTATAACCTTGCAACCGACCTGCTAATGAGCGTCGAACTTGATGGTGGAGTGGCATGCACTCCAAGTGATTCGCCCGGTTCGGTATGCGAACTATGCAAATGCCCCTCGGAACACCTCAGGAGCTACAGTCATGGGAAAAAAGGAAAGCTGAGTTTTTGTGACGTCTGCAGGGATAAGATAATGCTGGAGATCGGTGACAGACCTGCTGCAAGCGAAAGCATCGTAAAAATAGCGAGCAGGGGCAAAAAGGTTGTTGATAAAGTTGCGAAGAATATGGGTAAAAAATATAAAAAATAAAGTCGGGACGTTGTGATCCCGGTTGGCTTTACCGTCTTTGGCGTCGTCGCTTATGCGGGAACTGGAGACCGAGATGTCGGAAACACCAAATGCCCCGGTTAAAGATTTGCTCTCGACTGGGTACTTTTACGAAGAGTTGAAGAATTACACAAAATCCACCCAGTCTAAAGAAATCGACCTGGTTTCATTCAGCAGGGATTTTGCGGTGCCCTACCTGGTCAGAAAATCAGGATCTTACAAGGGGGTGGGGCAAGCTAACAGGGTAAGGATTCTTACCCTGGCGGTCGAATCCTTAAGCAATGCCAATGAGAGTGAATTGGCGGAGACCATTTTCGCGCTCAAAAAAGTGGCTGAATCCGAGGTGCGGGTAAACGAAAAGGAAATGTGCACAACCGATCAGCCGTCCAGGGCTCAATCCTGCCGCCAAAGATCGGAATCGGCGCAATTCCTTAGAAAACTGCTTACGAGCATTGTGAAAATGTTCAAGCTCGCGCCAATTTTCGAAAAAGGTGATAATTCCGATGAAGAAGTCGATTCCGTCGAAGGTTCGATAAAGAGCTATTGGGAACTGTCGATATCGCCGGCCGTATAATTTCCGCTTTGACACAGGCTGCTCGGTCTACGTTTTCTTTTCTCATCAACCGCTTGTTTTGCCGGACTTCTGAGGGGAGACAAGCTGATGGGTAAAGACAGATAAAAACGCGGTCCTTACGACGACAATATTGTTGAGTGGTGAGACGCTGAAACCGGTGGGCAAGTCTTTTCTTCCGAGAGTACCTTTCACACCAAGAGTCAGTAGACCTCGATGGCATTATATTATCGCGAATGTTTATCAAATATTCATATGGATAAAAAAATATAGTGGGATGAGCGAATATTTATCAGGTAGTTTAAATTATCGTTAACCGGGATTGATCAAAGTGTCGTGATCCGTAAACCGAATTTGCATATCTCGTCGGATTTATTGGCTGTATTTATATCTTTTAAAGGTGTCTGTAATAAAATATGCGTATTTTGATATGGATGCAAAACTGCCAAAGCATATTATATTTTTTCTGAAAAGTGGTTGCTTTATGTTTATTTCAGGTTATCATTAGAGCAGTGTTGTTATTAGTTGGTCCGAGCTCCGTTGTGCGGAAAATAACTTTTCACCAGGGGATTTTGGTGTAATTTCGAGCAGCTTCGAGTTGCCGGGCGGGAATAGCAGTGAAGCAAACAATTCAACGAGGGAGCAATAAACGGTGGAAGGTCGAGTAAAATGGTTCAATGATCAAAAAGGCTTCGGCTTTATCGAAGCTGAGAGCGGCAATGATGTTTTCGTACACCACTCAGCCATCGAAGGTCAAGGTTTCAAGTCCCTGGCCGAGGGTGACCGAGTAAGTTTCGAGGTGGAAAAAGGCGCTAAAGGACCAAGCGCCACGAAAGTCAGGAAAATTTAAGTTATTTCAAAAAAGTAGCGTGGATCCACCGAAGCATGCGTAATCGGTGCTTCTGATCGCTCGCAAGGGATATTTCCACTGTCCACTCGAGTCCGAGCTGCAAAGCCAGAAAGCGGTGACCTATGGCAAGAAAAGGTGGCGTGTTCGGTTCATTCCGAAGCCCGGTAAAGAAAGTGGATGCTTATCCATTGAGCCGCAATGTTCCCGTTTATGCTTGGACGCCCAAGCTCAGCGACAGAGTACAAACACCCTGCGGTGTCGGGACCGTGTTGGAAATCTCCGGGGAGATGTTTCTGGTCGATTTGGAGAATCAGGTCGCGAACGTATGGGAGCGACGGTCATCGATCAAGCGTGTAAGTTGACTACTGGCGTGCTGTCAGGGCCTACCGGCAGCTGCTTTACGATTTATCAACGGCCGTCCTGTTAAGAGTTGTCTGGTGAGTCGGTCTGTTTAGGGACGATTCGGAAGTGGCCTCGAAGTGGGCGGTAAATTTTAGAAAAAAAAGGATACGCAATGGTACAAGGTAAAGTTAAATGGTTTAACGAGGGCAAAGGCTTTGGATTCATCGAAAGAGACAGCGGGGGCGACGTGTTTGTGCATTTCTCCGCCATTGAAGGCAGCGGCTTCAAGTCACTTACCGAGGGCGACAAGGTGAGCTTCGTCGAGGAAAAAGGACTAAAAGGTCCGCAGGCGACTCAAGTAAAGAAAATTTAGTCCTGGCAGTCAAATCTTCGTTTATTTACGATCCGGCAAGGTGTTGTGGAATCTTGTGTGTGTGTAAATTTCTGAAGGCTCAAAAAATGTAGAAAAAAAGGCGCTTTTCCTCTAAACGTGCGTTCGGCCAAGAAACCACCAAAGACAGGAAAAGCGCCAGTCAGTGTCCCTGGGGTTGTATCCATTTTCAAAGAGATACAAACCCGGGAGGAGTCAACGAGGCCGGCCGGCGGCACGTTTTTGGGCTGCAAGCCGGGGGGGGACGGGAATCCGCGTTTGGTTGGTGAGAGAGTTCTTCACGGATTTAAAAAGAAGAGGTTTGGACAGCGCGCGGGTCACCGGGGGGATGATGGACGGTCTGCCCGGCCTGGAGAAGGTCATTTCCGAAGAGTTTCCCAAGGCCAAGGTCCCGCAGAAATTCGAGGAGGCCGTTGCCGATGGGATGCGCTCCCTCTTCCATGCATTTTCAAGGGAGAAGGCGCGAGAGTTTTTCTCCGCACTCAGGGCCAACCGGGAAGCGCCTCCCTGTGAGAACCACCAACACCCTCGAAAGGCTTAACGGGGCGTTCAGGCTAAGGAGCAGGCCAATGGAGATCGTGGCGGCGAAGAGGTCCTGCCAAGCCGTGCTCGCCCTCAATTCTATTAAATTGGAATGTTTTTGAAACGCAGACCCGAGAGGGGAGAGTGCGCAAGAAGCTACCTCTTTGGAGGGGGCCGGAGTTGTAATGAGTTCACACGAAAAAGATTGACACAACCCAACAAGAGCTGGAGTAAATCTTCGGCTCTTTGTTTTAGCAGGAGCCGCATCCGTAAAATTGCGATCCATCGATCAAGTAAGTCGCTCGATGTGGAAAAAGAGGAGAGCAAAATATGAAAATTCATGTGGGAAATCTCGCTTACAATGTCACTGAAGACGATCTGAAGGGCCTTTTTGCAACTTTTGGGGAAGTGTCATCGGTAAACGTATTAAAAGATAGAGCGTCGGGTCGGTCAAAGGGATTCGGATTCGTCGAAATGCTGAACAACTCTGAAGCGGACAAAGCGATGAAATCCCTGAATGGTACACGACTCAAGGACCAGTTCATAAAGCTTAGCCAGGCCAAACCGCCCGCCAAAAAGCCGCTGCGAGGCCCAAGATACTAAACTGGTTGGATTTCAAATAATTACAAGTGTGGAGTTAAGATGGCCCGAAAGTCAAAAGATACCTTTCAGAAGCTGGAAAGACAAAAGGAAAAGGTACAGAAACAAAGGGATAAGGAAGCTCGCCGCGTAGAGGCCAAAAAGGCAAAGGCAGAGCGCGGTCAGGTGGATACCGCCGAAGATCCGGATATCGCTGGAATCAAGCCTGGGCCACAGCCTCTTTCCGAGGACTGGCAATGGGCTCCGCAGCGGGACGGCAAGTAGGTTGTACTCCCGTTTTGTCTGCGGGGTCATTTAGCACTCAGCCGAGTTGCGGGCGGGAGCCATCTTAAAACATGTCTTTTAAATTGTGCACTCTCCCCTGTCATGCGTGAGTCTTGCTATCTGTTGGCGAAGATTGTCATTTTACCCGGAACAGGTAAAGACACTCGATATTCGAGAAACGATCCGGCTTGGAGCGACGGTGATTTGACCTTGATTCAACCCCCTCTCCACAAGCAAGGTGGAAGATCATACTCACGTGCCATCGTCGAGAGTTTTGTAGGGCGTCAATGAATAGGGCGGCGTATCCCCCCTCCCCGGGGGAATAAATCACCTCCAAAAGAAAAAGAGGGGGCAATGAGCTTAACCGCCTTTCCAAAAGCCTTCAAAGCCAGGTAAAAAGCAAGCCGCAAAACCCATCCCGGAAGCTCACGGAACTTAGATATCTTATATCTAAGTTCGGTTTGGAGGCACTTCACCCGTCGACAATTATACTTGGGATTCTTTGCCCGAAAGACGCCATTTTCACTCCGACGCCAAACCTTTCAAGGGTGAGAGGGAGGATACTGTTTATTTAATTTTGAAGCAGCCTCGATGAGGCTCCTGTCGAAAGTCCATAGTGAAACATCGCTCAGAACAGCCGATGCCAGCAAATGCACGTCAATATAGCCCAAGCCTTTCCCCATGAGAGGGTGGCGTTCGATAAACTCCATCACTTCCTCATGCCCTGCTTGGACCGCCATCGGCAGTGCCTGAAAAAGAGAGAGTATCTCGGAGCGATTCTTGAGGTTTCCACATGCAAGTTCCCCGATAATGAAAGAATGGCAGACAACATGGCCTTCATTTAGCAATGCAGTAAGCCCGATTTCCCCATTGCGGAAATGCGAAACCCACACCGAAGTGTCAACGAGAATCATTCCAGTCTTCCCGCGCGCCTGCGAGGTATCGTTTGCAGTTCCTTTTCAGTGCCTGCCAGCTTGGCAAGGCGTCTGCCGCTTTCTCTCGCTATAAGTGCTTCCAGACCCAGCCGGACCAGAGACGTTTTTTCCTCGATGCCGGTTAACTTCGCCGCCTTTTGGAGTAGGGCATCATCTATGTTCAGGGTTGTTCTCATCGGGATCTCCTCAGGAATTACGCACCTTTTGTCTGTATTCATAACCTTATAGACAGTCCCATGGGTAGCACCGAGGCAAAGCGGAGTAGGTCTTCCGAGAAATAAGACCATGCGTTTTACTCATTTGTCATGCATGCAGCGCCTCCCGCACTTTGGCGGCCAGTTCCTGCATGGAGAATGGTTTCTGGATGAATTTTACGCCTTTTTCCAGCACCCCGTGGTGGGCGATGACATCGGCCGTATAGCCCGACATGAATAGGCATTTAAGCCCGGATGTGATGTCGCCGGTTTGTTTCTCCAAGTCCCGACCGCTCATCTCCGGCATGACCACGTCGGTTATCAGTAGCTGTATTTTGCCGGCGTGAATCACCGCCTGGTGTAGAGCCTCACCTGGAGTGGATGCGGTCAGGACCGTGTAGCCCAGGTCTTCGAGCATCGTTCGAGTCATGTTCAGAATGGCCGCCTCGTCTTCCGCCAGGAGTATCGTTTCCCCGTTACCTTTTGCAACTCCCGTCGTTCTTGGGCCAATGGACTCCACGGCTTCCTCCGCGAACCTGGGCAGGTAGATCTTGAAGGTGGAGCCTTTGCCGGGTTCGCTGTAGACGTTGATGAAGCCCTCGTTTTGCTTGACAATTCCGTACACTGTCGCCAGCCCTAACCCAGTGCCCTTTCCCACTGCCTTGGTGGTAAAAAACGGCTCGAAAAGGTGCCCGATGCTGTCTTGGTCTATACCGCAGCCGTCGTCGCTAACGGCGAGCATTACATAGTCTCCTTGAATAAAGCCCTGATGCATGGCGCAATACTCTTCGTCGAATGCGATGTCTTTCGTTTCGATAGTGACCTTGCCTACTCCTTCGATGGCGTCCCGTGCGTTGACACACAAGTTGGCCAAAATCTGATCGATCTGGGAGGGGTCCATTTTTACCGGCCACAGGTTCCTGCCCGGCAGCCAGGCAATATGGATGTCCTCACCAATCAACCGCATCAGAATCTTGAGCATGCCCGACACGCTGTCATTTAAATCCAGGACTTTGGGAGCCACTGTCTGTTTACGGGCAAATGCCAGCAATTGTCGGGTGAGGTCCGCCGAACGGTGAGCGGAATCCTGGATCACCTTGAGATGGCCATGGACCTTCTCCGAAGGGTTGCACTGCATCATGGCAAGTTCCGCATGACCAAGGATCACGCCCAACATGTTGTTGAAATCGTGCGCAACACCGCCCGCCAGTCTTCCAACCGATTCCAACCTCTGGGCTTGCTGCAATTGGGCCGAGAGTTGGAGCTGCTCGGTGATGTCCCGTTTGACCGCCACGTAGTTGACGATCCGCCCCGCGGCATCGCGAACGGGCGAAATTGTCGACTCCTCGGTGTAGAGAGTTCCGTCCTTGCGCTTGTTGACCATACGGCCCTCCCAGATTCTGCCGTCAGAGATTGTATCCCAGAGATTGCGGTAAAATTGTTCGTCGTGATTGCCACTTTTGATGATACGTGAAGTCTTGCCGACGGCCTCGTCTCGCGAGTAGCCGGTCGTCTGCTCGAAGGCAGGGTTGACGAACTGGATGGTCCCTCGGCTATCGGTTATTATAATCGCTTCTCCGGCCTGTTCGATAGCTGACATCAACCGCTCGCGCTCGCTTTCCGACTCCTTGCGCAGGGAGATATCACTTATAAAAACGATAAGCCGCCCGCCATCATCCAAACGAAGCTGAACGGAAATTTCAACGGCAAAAACGCTTCCATCCTTCCTGCAATGCTTGGACTCGAAACGGTCTTGGCCAAGCTGCCGAATCTTCCTGATGTGTGAGGCGATCTCCTCGACTGTTTCTTGTGCTTCCAGGTCAGAAATACCCATGGTCAGCAGTTCTTGCTTGCTATATCCGCTCATCTTGGAGTAGGTCGCGTTTGCTCCCAGAATACGACCCTCCAAGTTGGTCATCAGGAAACCGTCCATGGCCGTCTCAATAATACTGCGCTGTTCTTCCTGGCTTTTGCGAAAAGCATCTTCAGCGAGTCTGCCCTCGGAAATGTCCTGAAGAATCTCGATTGCCGCTACGAGTTCCCCCTTGTTGTTGCGAATAGGGGATGCATCAAAAACGATATACCGGTCCTTGCCCCCTAGATTCCGATACCAGCCTTCGGCATGCAGCCCCTCGGGAACCAGGGTTGAGGTCCATCCGATCTGATATAATTGCACCATTTTGTCAGAGGAGCCGTCTATGACAAGATCGGCCAGACATGGACGCTTGTCCTCATAAAACGGCTTCCAGTGATCGTCCGTACCGACCATATGGATGGCGGACACTCCCGTGAGGTTTTCGCAAGCTTTATTCCAGAAAAGGACTCGATGATCCGGACCCAGGACAAATGTCGCAACGGCAGAGTTTTCGATCAGGATTTCAGAAAAGCGTGTCCTTTCCTCGATAGACTCCTCCATTTCTTTCCGGTCCGTTATGTCCCAGTAAACTCCCAGTATGCCGGTCACGTGTCCCACCTCATCCGCAAGGGGCGTTTTGAGGGTATGTGCCCATCGCTGTTGGCCATCTCTTATATAGTTTTCTTCTAATTCTTCTCCACGTCTGGAATCCATGACCCTTTGATCATCCAGACGGTATTTTTCGGCAAGCTCATCAGGATAGAAATCAAAGTCCGTCTTGCCCTGGATTTCTTCCACATCGATCCGGACGTCCTTCGCATAACCGGGATTGCAGTTCACATAGACAGAATTTCGATCCTTTATGAATACCCTTACCGGCAGGTTCTCCACAAGAACTCTGAAACGGTTCTCGCTTTGGCTTGCGGCAACTTGCATCGATTTCAATCGGCGGTTCATGATCAGCAGAACACCTGCCAGGACTATCAGGGTCGCAAAGGCGACCGTCACGCCGACGACTTCGGCCTTATATTGTCCCCACAGAGTCAGGGGGCGGTTGATGACGATGCTGTCTTCGGGCCGCTCTGAGACGTCTGCTTTCCAGCGGATGAGTTCATCCCAATCGAACATCATGCGGCTAGGGGTATGGAAGGTCGTCACCGGCTCGACCAATTTGAGGCGCCCGCTCAGATAGTCGAGCGCGGTCTTACCGGCTTGTATACCGATTGCCTCCGTTTTCAGCAACAACCCGCCTACGATGCCTCGGCCGAGAAAAACATCCAGAACCCCAAATACCGGAACAGTGGATATCTGGCTGACCTTGGTGATAACTTCGATCGGCGCGAATGATCTCCCGGTGGTGTCGGTGAAATAAGACGAGCAGATAACGATCGCATCCGGGGGGAGCTTGGATATCCGCAGCAGCATCTGCTCGTAGGTCATCTCTTGAGTGTATTCGAAGTCCAGTTTGTCTTTCCACGGAGCGAACGCCTTCCGCGCAACGTCAAGAAACGGCAGAGCATCCTCATTCGCACCGCAGACCACGACAACTCGCCTGGTCTTGGGAAACAGATCGAGTGCGGCGCGGAGTGTGCCGGCGGGTTCCACCTTCCAGGCTATGTTTATCACCTTGCGGCGATCTCCGTTCAAAGGGGCGATGGCGGGCGTGAGCAATGTGAGCAAGACGGCGTCGGGGAATAGATTCTTTTGCCTCTTTGCCCAATACATCATAGGCCAGGGTTCCCTCGACGATGATGATCCCGATGTTTTTGCCGGCCAGCTTATGATGCAACAAAGCGACCGCGCCCGCACGGTCCTCGCGGCTGGGCATTCTGGAGAGATCCAGGTGCTCGACGAATATGTCGCTCAAACTGACGCCGCCTTCGGTCAATGCGGTCAGAATGCCCCTGTTGATATTGTCTGGTACCGGTAAGCCATACTGGAAGCTGTCGAGAACCAGGATACTCCCCCGCTCGGTCCGGGCAGATTGCACGACTTCGGACAAGCCTCGACCCTCCTGGCCAGGCCCTGCGATCTCCATCACCATGAGGAGGATTACCGCATAAAGTGTAATGCGCAATTTTGAGCGCATCAGTTCTCCTTGGAAAGGGAGTAAAGCAGCTGGCAGCTTTCATCAAAATCCTAAGGAAGGGCCACCAGGCAAACGAAGAACTGCCGAGCTGTTCGCACTCAAAAATAACACTTCGCTAGAAGGTTTCAAAGGCAATCCTGTGGATTCCGAAAGCCGGCCAAGGAAAGACAAGGCGAAATGGGCCAACAAAATCTATAAGAGGGCCTGCTCGCCGCCGGTGAAAAGAGGTGTGATAACGGAAATGCGGGACCCTGGGTGTCGCACACTTAAGCCTGTCAGGTTGAAGGATCTGGCCGGCGAGCTCAGGAGGCCTTTAACGCCGATGACTGAACTCCTGTGTAGGTGATTTAAGCGGCGCCCGCAATCCGCACCCCCACGGGGTCCGGATCGCGTGGGCCGCTGCGGCCCGATCGGCCCTTGGCCTTCCTGCCGGGAAAACCTCAGATTATTCCGATGCCACCTTGTATTTCCCGTTCCAGTAACTACAGTAAATTTATAGGAAATTCTCTAAAGTCAAGAACTTCGGCCAAAGTCGCTCGTGGCTTGAGAAGTTGAATAGAGCGACTTTGATTCTGAAAGACAAACACCTTTAGCGTTTGCGAGGTATATGACAATGATGAAGTTTAACACTATATTGATGCTTCTTATTGCTGCGGGTTTTTTCGTGGTATCACCCGTATTTGCTGCGCAAAACCAGCCAAATGATCCCAATGAATCTGCGGCTGCGAATTCAGATCAGCAAATGAACCACAGCCAGTCGTCAATGATGTTCAACGATGTTCATGTAAGAGATCTAATCGGCAAGAAGATTGTGAACCAGAAAGGCAAATTCATCGGGACGGTTTCTGACGTGGTGCTGGGAAAGGACGGCAAGGCCGATTTCGTGGTTCTGGCGCGTGGAGGTATTTTTAGTAAAGACAAATATACCCCCGTTCCCTACAAGTTGTTTATCTCCAATGCGATCAATCTGAATAATTTGCGAAAAGATAGAAATGTCAGGACCCAACTTAGCAAGGCTCTGATTGACAAGGCTCCAACGTTTTCAACCAGGCATTTCAGTGTGGATAATTCACGGGGAAGGATCTGCGGCTACTTCGGCCCTCAGCAGTGTTCCAAAATGGGGGAACAAGGACCTGGCGCCTCTTGATGAGGTGCTTTCCATACCGCTTCAGGATTGCGAAGTTGTCCGGGAAGGTAGTGTAAAACCGGTCGTGTGAAATTAGCCTGGCAGCTGGAAAGGCGCTTTTCCTTTGGGAGATGGTCTGCGAAGACCGGCTCGAACTAGGAAAAACGCCGTGAGATCTGAGAATAGCGGAGTTGCTTTCGCGTGAGCGACGGAAAATAGGAGAAAAGTATAATGGTAGTCTTCAGCCTTGGCACCATTCTTCTTATCGTATTGATTATTGTTCTTCTTGGGGCTCTGCCCAGGTGGCCGTACAGCTCGGGGTGGGGATACGGCCCCAGTGGTGGAGTCGGATTGTTGTTGCTTATCCTGATCTTGCTGTTGATATTTCGCGTGCTTTGAAGCGGAACCGCATTCGAGGTTTGCGGGGAATGGGTTCGGATAACTCATCCACTTCCGCCGCCAAATACGTAATTCCCCTCATGTCCCCATTCGTTCAAGGGCCTTAGGTTGCTTTGGAGAACCACTGCCTTTGGCGATAACGATTTGTACAGGAGGAAAACAAATGGGTTTTCTTGACGGTCTGAGACGAAAGTTTGCCGGCGGGATCAAAGGTCTGGAGAGTGAACAGGGAGGATTGGCGGAAGGAGTGATGGGGTTTCTTGCGAGCCGCGAGACGGGCGGTCTGGATGGACTCGTGCAGGCTTTCAAGGAAAAAGGCCTGGGACATGTTATCTCGTCCTGGGTGGGCACGGGGGAAAACGGTTCCATCACCCCCGAACAGGTCCAGGATGTCCTGGGAAGCGACGTGGTGGGACAGCTGGCGGAAAAGGCCAACATTTCGGTGGAGGAGGCCAAATCTCGCCTGTCACAGATATTGCCCGGCTTAATCGACAAGATCACTCCCGAGGGCAGGATTCCCGAAGGGGGGTACCTGGATAAGGGCAGGGAACTCCTGGGGGAACTGTTGTCCAAAGACTGAGAGCAAAGGGCTTTTACCGCCCGGTTTCCCATAAACGTCCGGACGGCCGAAAGCCCTCCTCCTCGTGTTGGCGACAAACCGTTTCCGGTCATTTCACCGTGATGTAGGCCTTGATCCGGTCAAAAGTGTGCTGTTTGATTCCCTTTACCTTCATCACATCCTCGATTTTGTGATATGGCCGGCCGTCGATGATTGCCTGCGCCTTGGCGGGACCGATTTCGGGGAGTTTGTCCAGTTCCTCCTTGCCGGCTGTGTTGATGTCGACCTTTTGCCCGGGGACTAGTTTGCCGGCGGGCGCCTTCTCTTTTGCGGCCGCCGAAGGTTTTGCCGGCTGGGCCGACTCCTGCGCCGGGGCTGACTCGGCAGGTCCCGCCTCGGGTGTTTCCGCCACGGTAACCTTTCCTTTCAGGCCCTCCACCCTGGCTTTGCTCATACCCTTCACTTTCCGCAAATCATCGATGCTCCTCAACGGCCGGGCGGCGATGATTCTTTTGGCCGTGGCCCGACCGACACCCGGCAGGGCTTCCAAAGCTTCCAGAGAAGCAGTGTTCAAGTCGACCGGCTGTCTCGTTTGAACCGCCGCGGCTTTTGGCTCTTTGGTTTTGGAGGCCGCTTCAGGCACGCCTTTTTTTCTTTTTCCCCTGGTGGTTTCAGTCGCGGTTGGGGCGGCCCCGACCGTTAGGGAGGATTCGAGGTGTTTGATTTTTTTTTCGGAAAGACCTGCTTTGCTAAGATCCTCCAGAGATTTGTATGGCCGGTTGGCGATGATTTTTTTTGCCGTGGCCGCGCCTACGCCCTTTATGGCTTGAAGCTCGGCCTGGCTTGCGGTGTTGACGTCAACCGGTTTCTTTTTCGCTGAAACAGGGGATGTTGCCTGGCTCAAGCTCAGAACCAACACGGTCGTAAGCAGTGCGCTCCGCCATACCGTCCAGAACGATTTGTCAGTACCTGGATTCATGGATGTCCCTTTCAGTCGTCTGCTCTAATTTTTACTTGAACCCGAAACGGGCTTTCCGGCTTCCAGCACGCGGAATGTTAAAAACTGCCTGCTTTGATAGTCATTCCGGTCCGAGGAGGCAAGCTGCGGTAGATATTTTCGCAGGTATGCAGGTATGGTCAATGCCCCGGAAATAGCTCCGCGCTCCTCTATCCCGGGGCTTTTAGCCGGTGTCCACGGCCCTTTCGATTTGAAGTTTCGTGCAACCACTACTTTACAAACGTACCATTCCGGAATTCCTCGAAAGCTATTTCCAGTTCTTCCCGGGTATTCATCACAATGGGTCCGTACCATGCGACGGGTTCGCCTATCGGCTTGCCTGATACGAGAAGAAAGCGAACGGAGATTTCGGTCGTGCCCGCCTGGACGACATCTCCCTCATGGTCGAGCAATACTGCTGCTTCCGGACCGCAGACGCCGGAGTGTTCAGGACCATGACCATCCGGGCCCTCGTGGAAATACCCTTCCCCGTCGATAATGTAGGCAAATGCCGTGTGTCCCGCCGGAATCGGGTGGACGAAGACGGTTCCAGCCGGAATGCTTACGTCCAGCATTTCCGGATCGATGACTATGTCCTGCACCGGTCCCCGCACATTCCCGACTTTCCCCGCAATAACTTTTACCCGCACACCACTTTCCAGTGTTACTTCGGGGATGTCCGCCGCCTTAACATCGCGGTAGCGGGGAGCCATCATCTTCCCGCTTGCCGGCTTAGCCCCATAGAATCCCTTAGGGCAGCATTCAACCTGTGCTGGCAGATTTCAACATCAACTCATACCAACAAGAAGTAAACTGTGCTCCATCCACTTTTCTTTCACCGTGGATTGCCTCTTTGTCTGTCATACCTCTAATGCGCTCGGCGAAGCTATGGCCCTCATTTCTGCTTACGAGGATGAGCATGACCTTCAGCGTCGAAGGGCAGAACAGACACCGAAAGAGCAGCATGAGCGTTCTAAGCTCGAATACGTTCGAAATAAAAGACCGTATATCTCCTATTCGCGCAACGGCTTCTTGTGTTTGATGAAAGTCCCAGCTCGGTATTCATCGAAAGCAATACGCAGTTCTTCCTGTGTGTTCATAACGATGGGGCCGTACCAGGCAACAGGCTCGCCAATGGGACTGCCAGAAACCAGCAGGAACCGTAGAACACTGTCTTTTGCGCTGATAATGACCCTTTCTCCCTCATCATAAAGAATCAGATCGCCATCGCCGCAGATGCACTTGCGATCAAGATCAAAATAGTTGTT
>CAWEZA010000081.1:0-62277 GCA_963813125.1 uncultured delta proteobacterium
ACGGCCTGCGGAGAAACGAGATCCTGGCCTATCTTGATATATAACTCCTGAATGTCTTTTACGTTCAGGATCTCGAAGGATCAGCCGCATGTTGTCTCCCTCCAAAACGGAGACGGAGAACTTATGCCGCACTATCTGCTGGAGCAAGATGTCCATGCCCGCCTGCCGGGCAAACACCAGCCGCTTTTGATGAAGCCGCCTGTTGATGGCCGTTCGCGCCTTGGGGGTCTTGCACAGAGCCTCGAGATCGGTGTCCACATCTATATGTTCGGGGGAGGTGATGATTTCAACCGTGTCGCCGTCTTTTAACTGCCCCGTGATCGGCTTCCATGCGCCGTTTACCATGGCCCCATCGCAGTTGTCGCCAAGCTCGGAATGGATGCGGTAAGCAAAATCGAGCACCGTGCTCTCTTTTGGAAGGTAGTAAATGTCTCCAGCCGGGCTGTAGGTGTAGATTTCCTCGGATTCCGAAAGCCGGATCAGGTCCTTTCGATGTGCCGCGGCGCCCTCGTATTCGCCAATATCTCGCAGCAGTTCGCTTATATCCTGCCAGTGCTCGTTTGAAAGCCCCTCCTGCGACTCCCAGGCTCTCAGGATGCCCCCGCTCGACAAGTTCTCCATCTCGAGAGTCCGGATCTAACAAGATAGTTGTTTCCGCTCAAGTGGACCCTGGTGTGCAGGCTCCGGTACCCGTTAGCCTTGGGGTTGGCTATGAAATCGCGCAGGCTCTTGGGAATGGCTGAAAGGTTGTTGTTAACCAACCCGAGCACTTTGTAGCAGTCGGATAGCTCATCGGTGTGAATGAGAACGGCGAAGTCGATGAAATTTTCGGGAAAAGCCGGGTCGAGGCTCCTTTTAATGGGGTTGTAATAGCTCCCAAGGCCCTTGGCGCGCGTGCGGACCTCGGCCGGGACCCCGCTGTCGGAAAGAATTTTCTGAAGGGAAGCCTCTGAGGCTGGCAACAGCCGGCGAGTTGCGCAGCTCCTGCATCAGGTGCAGGATTTTCTTGCTCTTTTTGGGGTAGAGAAAGGTCAGCGCGTGGTGGTAGAGTTCTCTTTTGAACTGGTAGAGGTTGAGGCGGGCAGCTATCGGCGCGTAGACGTCCACCGTCTCCTGGGCGATGCGCTGCCGCTTGGTCAAGGGCAGATAATGGAGCGTTCTCAGGTTATGCAGCCGGTCGGCAAGCTTTATGATCAGCACCCCCAGCCTTCGGCTTGCGCTGATGAATATCTTGCTGTGCGTGAGATCCTTTAGTAAAGCCTTGTCCAAATGGAACCGGGCCAGCTTCGTGCACCCATCCACCAGTTCGGCAACCCCGACGCCGAAGTGCGATTCTATGTCATCGGTCGAAATCCACGGAACGTCCTCGACAACGTCGTGCAAAAGGGCCGCGGCAAGAAGCACCGGATCTTTAAAGCGCATCTCCCGGATCAGGATTTCCGCCACGGCGCAAGGGTGGCTTATGTAGGGCGCCCCTGATTTTCTGCGCTGCCCTTCATGCAATGCCAACGCGAAATCAAGGGCTTTAAAAAAAAGTTCGTTGCCCTCCGATGACCGACCGAGGCTTTTTTCCATACGCGCCCGGAACTCGGCGACATTGAAGAAATGCGTCGCGTCGGCTACCGCCGGAAACACTGAACAATAATTTTCACAAAGTTCGATCTCGGCCATCTCATCCGCTCTTGGATTAGATCTTAAGACGCCTCACGGCTCGAAACCAGCACGAACACCTTTAGACACACCTCAGGCGTCCTTTTTCAATCTACTTGGAATTATATCCGAATGATAGGGAAAATTCACAGGGGTATTTGGTTCAGCCTCGATCTTGATGTAAGACCGTCGAGTTACGTCCCGTTCCAGATCGTGTGTTGTATGTAGGAGCGGCTTCCAGCCGCGACCTGTCTTGATCGCGGCTGGAAGCCGCTCCTACCATCCCTGCAAAGGCGAGGAATTCCCGGCGGAACCAATTTAGCGTGGGAAAATTTACTCCGGCTCTTACTCACAGATCACAGTTGGCGATTACCTCCCGCGCCATATTTTCGATAAAGCCTCGATACTTCTCCGCGATGGCGGGGTCTAGAAGACAAAGTATGCGGACGGCAAAGACCGCCGCGTTGTAGGCTCCGCCTTTCCCGATGGACATGGTGGCAACGGGGACCCCCGGCGGCATCTGAACGGTTGAAAGAAGCGAATCCATTCCTTTTAGCGGGGAAGAATCGATCGGCACCCCGATAACCGGAAGCGTGGTCCGGGCGGCGGATACGCCCGCAAGGTGAGCGGCCCAGCCCGCCCCGGCTATCAACACCTTTACGCCGCGCGCCTCGAGCCCCATCACGTATTCCGCTGCGTGGTCCGGAGTCCTGTGGGCCGAAAGTATTTTCATCTCATAGGGTATCTCGAACCGGTCCAAAATCATGGCCGCACTCTCCATTACCGGAACGTCCGACTTGCTCCCCATGATGATGCTGACAAGAGGGTTTTGCATCACTTTACTCCCATCCATGACTCACGCAGTGAAAAAATATTCTCTCTTAGGATTTGCCCGCCGGACCTGCCGGTAACGACAAGCTCCGGGTCTTCGGTCACCTCTCCCACCAGCCCGAAGGGAAGCCCTGCAAAAATCGTCTCGAACTCCGCCGCACCCGCTTTGGGGACCGTTACGAAAAACCGCCCGCAGGATTCGCTGAAAAGGCGCCGGCCGTCGCTTAAGCCCTGGTCGAAAACCGGAATTTTCGACAGATCGATTCTCATACCCAGACGGCCGCCGATTGCGGCCATCGCCGCGTGGACCCCCAGCCCGCCACGGTATATGCCGTGGCATGAGGCCACAAGGCCGTTGGATACCACCCTTTCGACGGCGCGGTAAAGACCCTGAAGAGCAGCCGATTTGGCTTCATCGAGCAGACCGGGACCGGCAAAGCCGGGCACCTTCGGCACATTTAGCCCCACATAGCCGAAAAGGTCGTAATAAGCCGAGCCTCCCAGCTCGTCCTCCGTAACCCCAAGCACATATACCAGGTCGCCCGGATGCTTTGCCTCGAGCGTCTGCGACTTCAGCACATCTCCCACTATTCCCGTCGCCGTGAACAGCATCGTGGGAAGCCCGCTCACCTTGTGCCGTTCGCCGAACGCGCCGGGCAAAGACCCGTCCACATACATGCTGTCTTTTCCGGAAAGAAGCGGTATGGACCATGCCAGGCACAGGTCCCGAAGCGCAAGATTGGCGCGCACCAGCTGCGCGGCCTTGTAGCGCCCGTCCGGGTTTTTAACCGGGTCGTACTGAATGGACGGCCAGCAGAAATTATCCACGCCCCCGATTTCGTCCAGCCTGCCCCCGACCGCCAGGATGCGCCTCACCGACTCGTCGATCACCGCCGCGACCATGTGGTAGGTATCGATAACCGAGTAGGACGGCAGAAGGGCCTGCGCCATGGCTAGCCCGGTGCTGGAACCCAGCACGGGCCGGATGACGGCCGCATCGTTTGGGACGTCCCGGTCTCTTCCGGTCATGAACTTTACACCACTGCCGCCCTGCACCTCGTGATCGTATTGTCTCTGGATCCATTCGCGGCTGCACAGGTTGGGGCTCGAAAGAAGCGCGTCGAGAACCGGCCCGTAATTTTCGGGCTCGCCCAGCACCGGTTCGGTAAGACCCCGGGCTTCCGGGGCAAGCCACTCGGCATCGAACTCCCACTGCGGAAAATCTTCGGAAAAAAGGCTGAGATCGAGAAGCGCACAGGTCCTGCCCGCGTAATCGAGCCGCAGCTTGCCCGTTTTTTCATACCTGCCGATTACCGTACTCTCGACGTCATGTTTTCTCGAAAGCTCCATGAACCGCTCGAGGTTACCGGGGCTAACCGCCGAGGTCATCCGCTCCTGGGACTCCGACACCCATATTTCCCACACATCGAGGCCTTCATACTTGAGAGGCACCCTGTCGAGTTCGACATGAGCGCCGCCGGCCACCCCGGCCGATTCGCCTATCGAGGAAGAAAGCCCCCCGCCGCCGTTGTCGGTAATGAAGCTGATAAGATCCTCGTCACGCGCTTCGAGCAGGAAATCGTGCATCTTCTTCTGGGTGTACGGATCTCCTATCTGGACATGCCCGGCGGGGGTGCCGGCCCCGTAGCTCTCGCTCGAAGCGGTGACCCCGTGGATGCCGTCTTTTCCGACGCGCCCCCCGCTCATTATGATCAGGTCGCCTTCCCCGGGTGTTTTAAGCTCCGAAGGCCTTCCCGCGATTTCCCGCGGCATGATTCCGAGCGCCGCCACGAACACCAAACACTTGCCGAGGTAGGAGGGGTGGAAAAAAAGGTTTCCAAAGGGCGTCGGCACGCCGTGCTTGTTGCCCCCGTCCTTTACCCCCTCAACGATCCCGTCCAGGAGCCGCCTGGGGTGAAGGTGGGGCTTTAGCGGCCCCGAGTAGTCGCGGGGCCCCACGCAATAGCCGTAGAGGCCCGCTATCAGGCGAGCCCCCTTTCCCACACCCATTATATCCCGGTAGATCCCTACAATCCCGGTGAGAGATCCCCCGTAAGCCTCCATATTGGACGGGCTGTTGTGGGTTTCGCCGGTAACCGAGTAGTTGAAGCGCGAATCGAACCGGGCAACGCCGGCGTTGTCCCACAGAACGGAAACCACCCAATCCTTGCGGTCCCGAACCTCTAAGCGTTGGGGCCTGGATGCAGGTCTTGAAAAGATTGTCAACCGTGAACCGCTCGCCGGTGAGAGCGTCTGAATAGCGGAATTTGCCGCGGAAGGTATTGTGGTTGCAATGGTCGCTTCGCGCCTGGGAAATCGCTTCGAGTTCGACGTCTGTGGGAGCGCTCAGGCCAAACTTCGCACGCTCTCCCAGCACTTCCGGCCGAAGGAAATAATTCCTTATGATCGGGATGTCGTTTCGGTTTAGCGCGAGGTTTCTCTCGTCGCTTAGCCGTGCGAGCTGCTCGTCGCTTTCGAGGGCGATTTCACCAACCGATGGCTCGCGGGCAAGAAGCACCCTCGGGGCGACGATGTCCGCCCCCCCGCCCCGGGTCCACTCGGCCCGGTCATAGACTTTCCATTGCTGAATGATCTCGTTTGCCAGAAGCTCGCGGGCTATCGTTTCGGCCTGGGTCCTGGATAGCGGGGCATCTCTTAGCAGGAAGAGCCGCGAAGTGTATGCGGCGTCCCCCGAAGCAAGCACCTTTCCCAGAAAATCCCCTATCGCCTCGACCGCAACGCTTCCGGCGGTGTCCCGGACCCCGGGCAAATATCCCACCCAGATCGCCCAGTCAAAATCGGGAAAATCCCCCCCGCTTCCCCCCGCGGCGAAACCGGATACCTGGGTCACGGGATTTGTGAAAATACCTGCGCGCGCCCCTTCGAGTTCCTCGTCCGAGAGGCCGGTCTCGAGGGTCAGCATGTTTATTACACGTGCCTCCCCTATCTTCCAGCCGAAGTAGTCCCGAACCCTCCTGCAAAGACTGGCCCCCTCAGGGTCGAAGAGGTCCGGTCTTAGAGCCGTTTCCAGTCTCTTTGTCATCTCAGCTCCACTATAGTATAAACTCCAACGCCAGCACGATCAGTATGACCCCCCCGGCAGCTTCGACCCACTTTCCGAAACGATTCGAGAGCCGTTTGCCAAGATTCATCGACACCCAGGTCATTACCCCCGCGGTCACCCCGAAGCAGACGGCCGGGACCACCATGGCCGACCCCATAAGCCCCATGCCAAACCCGACCCCCAGCGCGTCAAGGCTTGCCGCAACAGACAGCGCCACAAGGCTAACCCCCCTGGTAGGGTCACCGCACTCCTGCCGCTCATCCTTTGCTCCCCTTACACTTTCAACGATCATCCTCGCGCCGATGAAAAAAAGGAGCGCGAATGCGATCCACGGGCCCCAGACCCTCCCCGCCTCGGGGACGCGCCGGCTTATAAACCATCCAAGAATCGGCATCATAAACTGAAAGAGGCCTAAATGAAAAGAGAGTCTGAAGGTCTGCCTCGGCTGGCAGAACCTTGCGCCAACGCCCATGCCGACAGCAAAGGCGTCACATCCGAGGGCTACCGCGACAAGGACTGTTTCCAATAATTGCAAAGGAGACCTTTTTTAGTGAAATTAACGGGACCGGAAAGCGGAAAGGGGGCTACTCGATTACGTATAATAACAGGCGTAAATGCTTCCAAGCGATTCGTACTGCGCGGAAAGCTCGGAGAGCGTTCTCTCGGTATCTCTGTCGACACCGGAGAACTTTATCCCCATTCCTCTGGGGGAGAGCGCATCACCTGCGCCGTATATGTTTGTCCACACAACCTCTGCGACCAGCTCGACAGGGTTTTTATAACCGGAAAACTGCAAAGTCACTTTTCCTTTGGCACTTAGCGGAGCCGGGTGCTTGCATATCACAAGCATTCCCTTTTCGCTGAAATGAGTGGAGGAGCCGGAAAATATCTTTTCGCCCACCTCGAAAGTCACATGGCAGGTCAGTTTTGTGTCGTGTGCAACTTCTTTTGCGCTTTCCTGCTCGCTCACCCTGGCCCCCTATCTCAAGGACACCCCGAACTTCGCCGTCACCTTTTCGATCAACCGGCCGTGAAGGCGGTTTACTTCCTCGTCGGTTAGACTGCGGTCGGCAGCCCGGTACGTCATCCGGTAACCGATGCTCTTTTTTGCCTCCCCGATTTGATCGCTCTTGAATATATCAAATATCTCGATGCTTTCCATCAGCGGCTCTTTTAGTGAGCGAATAAAATCGAGGGGTTCCTCGACGGGCAGCTTCTCGTCGGCAATCAGGGCCAGGTCACGGGGAACCGGCGGGAACTTGGGAAGCCCCCTGTAGACCGGCAGCGGCCCCATGAGTCCAAAAAGGCGGTCAAAGTCCAGTCTGAAAGCAAATACCGGCCGCTTCAAATCGAATGCTTCCCGCACCTCCGGGTGAACCCTGCCCAGTTCTCCGACCATTTCGCCTTTTACATAAACGGAGGCCGAAGCCGATGGGTCGAGCCAGGGGGGCAAAGACTCCGCGCGAAACCGCGGGTCATCGATTCTTAACGACCCGCAAATATGCTCTACAACCCCTTTTACGTCGGCGTAGTCGACATCGTCATCGCTGTAGAGGGCCAGGTGCACGCGCTTTCCGGCCATTATCCCCGCCAGGTGATGAATTTCCTCCGCCTGCGGCCCCTCTTTTCGGGGTAGAAAAACCTTGCTCAGCTCGAAAATCCTGAAATTTTCGCTCCGGTGATCGATATTATAACGCGCGTTGTTGAGAAGCCCCGGCAGAAGGGTTGTCCGCATCACCGCCTGCTCGTCGCTGATAGGGTTTTTGACACGGATAGGTCCTGGCGCGGCCTCGCCCTCCGCGTACCTGAGCATTCCCAAAGCGTCCGGGGAAATGAAGGAGTAATTTATTACCTCGAAAAACCCCGCGCCGGCCATGAGATCCTTTAGCCGCGCGCGAACCATCTGGTGAGGGTCGCTGTCCGCCGCATTGACCGAGGCGGCGGGGCTCGTTACCGGTATTCCATCGTAGCCCGAAAGCCTCGCCACTTCTTCGGCGAGATCCACTTCCCTTGTAATGTCGCTCCGAAACCCCGGCACCCTCACACGGAGAAGATCCGCCTCGGAGTTTTTCGACACCCATTTCGATCCGCTCGAAAAGGGCCTTCATCTCATCGCAGGATAAGCTCAGTCCCGAGGAATCCATTGACCTTGTCGACCCGAAGATCGATTCGCGAGGGCTCGATCGGGTTGGGGCAAATGTCGATCACCCCCGCCGCCAACTCGCCGCCTCCCACCTCGACCATGAGCGCCGCGGCCCGGTCAAGGGCCCTCAGCACACCTTCCGGGTCCGTTCCGCGCTCAAACCGGTAGCTGGCCTCGGTTTTTAACCCGAGCATCCTGCTGGCCCGCCGGATCGAAATCGGGTCGAAGTAAGCCGACTCGATCAGAACGTCGCAGGTATCGGCCCCGATTTCCGAGTTGAGCCCGCCCATGACGCCCCCTATCGCAACCGGACCGACTCCGTCGCAAATCAGAACGGTCCCCTCGCCAAGTTCGCGCTCGACGCCGTCAAGGGTCGTAAACCGCTCGCCCGACCCGGATTTTCGAACCACTATCCTGCGCTCCCGCAGCCGGTTGAAGTCAAAGGCGTGAAGCGGCTGGCCGAGTTCCATCATGACGTGGTTGGTGACATCGACGATATTGCTTATCGACCGGATGCCCAACGCCTCGACCCTGTTTTTGAGCCAGTCGGGGGAAGGCCCGATCTTTACACCCCGGATGACCCTCGCCGCATAGCGGGGGCACCCTTGCGGGTCGTCTATGGTGACGGAGGTAAGAGAATCCACCCGGGGACCGGTTTCCGCTACGCCTATCGATGGGTATTTGGCGGAAGTCCCGCAAAGGGCCGCGACTTCCCTGGCGATTCCCATCAAGGAGAGGCAGTCGCCCCGGTTGGGCGTAATGGCGACCTCCATGAGAATGTCTTTTATCCCGAGAGCCTCATCTAACGGAACCCCCACCGGCGTTTGTTCGGAAAGTATCCAGATGCCGCTGTGATCCTCGCTTAGCCCGAGTTCTTTTTGCGAGCAGAGCATTCCCTTCGACAATTCGCCGCGAACCTTGGCTTCCCGGACAACCCCGCCCGCAAGCTCAGCCCCCGCAAGGGCCAAGGGTGCTATCGCCCCGGCGCGCGCGTTTGGCGCCCCGCAAACGATCCTGAGCATTTCCGGCCCTCCCGCGCGAACCAGGCAAATCTTTAGCCTGTCGGCATTCGGGTGAGGTTCGACCGCTTCGATCAGCGCGGTCACAACGTTTTTTAGCTGCGGGTGGCGAAGCGAGATCGATTCGACCTCGAGGCCCGCCATTGTCAACCCTTCTGCGATCCGCTCGGTGGAAAGCGGGCAGTCAACATAGTCGGAAAGCCATTTAAGACTAATCAGCATAGGTCACTCTAAATGCGGGCCGCGGGTTTATAGGATATGTGCTCTAAAACTGCTGGAGAAAACGCAGGTCGTTTTCAAAAAACAGGCGCAGGTCGTCTATTCCGAACTTTAGCATCGCGATCCGCTCGATCCCCATGCCGAAGGCAAAGCCCGTAATCTCCTCCGGATCATAGCCGACATATTTATAGACCGCCGGATCGACCATGCCCGATCCCAGGATCTCCAGCCACCCGGTGCACTTGCAAACACGGCAACCTTTGCCCCGGCACATCACGCACTCGATATCCACCTCGGCGCTCGGCTCGGTGAAGGGGAAAAAACTCGGCCGAAACCTTAAGCCAACCGTTTTCCCGAACATCTGGTGGACGAAGGTGGTGAGGATGCCTTTCAAATCGCCAAAGGAGATGCCTTTTCCCACCATCAGCCCCTCGACCTGGTGAAACATCGGCGTGTGGGTGACGTCGGAATCGCGCCGGTAAGTCCTTCCGGGAGCGATGATCCGCACGGGGGGTTTTCTTTTCTCCATCGTGCGGACCTGGAGCGGGGAAGTGTGGGTTCTTAGCACGACGTCTTCGGAGATATAGAAGGTATCCTGCATGTCCCTCGCAGGATGGTCTTCGCGGAATGTTTAAGGCCTCGAAATTGTAATAATCCAGCTCGATTTCGGGCCCTTCGACCGTCTCAAAGCCCAGCCAGTTGAAAATGCGGCAGATTTCGGCGGCCGTCTGGGTGATCGGGTGCAGCCGGCCAAGCGGCGGGCGCCTCCCCGGAACGGTCACATCGATTGTTTCGCGTCCCGCGGCCTCGAGTTCACGCCTTTTGTCCATGGCCTCTGAAAACATGGCCTCAAGCCGGGTCTTCGCCTCGTTTAAGACTCGTCCGGCTTCGCGGCGCTCCTGCTCGTCCACATGCCCCAACTCCCTGAAGAGCTGGGCAAGCTCGCCCTTTCGCCCCAGAAAACGAACCCGTGCCCTCTCGAGGGCCTTCGGGTCGACCTCCAGCCCGGAAAGTGCGCGGCAGGCCGTCTCAAGAAGATTCTCAACAGCCTTTTTCATTTCCTATGCAGCTTCTTTTGCGATTCTCGCCAGTTCGGCAAAAGCCTCGGGGTTCGTACCGGCAAGATTTGCCAGTGCTTTCCTGTCAAGGGTTATATTGGCCTTCTTCAGGCCGTTCATGAACCTGGAATAGCTCAAATCGTGCACGCGGGCGCCCGCGTTGATCCGCATGATCCACAGGCTTCTGAACTCCCGCTTTCTGACCTTTCTGTCGCGGTAGGCAAACTTCAGGGCGCGATCGACCGTTTCGGTGGCCGTACGAATCAGGGCTTTTCGCCCCCCGCGATATCCCTTGGCCGCAACAAGGACCTTCTTGCGCCTCGCGCGCGACTTGACCGCTTTTTTTACTCTGGGCATCGAAAACTCCTGGTTCGAGAAGTCCCTGACGGGTCGCGCTTTCCGCTCGCCCCGTCCTGCTTTGGACTTCCCTTGGTTTCTCGGGTGCTCTTATGGAAAACGCACCCGCCGTGTCTTCTACAGATAGGGCATCATCCGTCTTATCGAGCTTACGCTTACGGCGTCCACCACCGTACCCTGACGCAATTCACGTTTTCTTTTTCGGCTCTTCTTGGTCAGGATGTGGCTCTTGTTCGCCCTGGCCCTGACGATCTTGCCGGTCCCCGTTGTTTTGAATCGCTTGGCGGCGGCACGATTAGTCCTGATTTTAGGCATTGAGGATATCCTCCGTCACTTGAGTTTTGCCTCCGGGAGCGTCCCGGGCGGGCAATCGATATATTGGCGCCGGCGGCCTCGCCCCGATCGCAAAATGCTGGGAAGGCCGAAAAATCGCCATGGCACAAAACAGCTAGTTTATTTGGGACATGATCAAGAGTCAACAAATTAAGCTGGATTTTTCGAAATTTTCAAGATTTGGGCGCCAGAATCATTATCAGGTTTCGCCCTTCCATCTTGGGTTGTTGCTCGATCGAAATCTCTTCTTTCAACTCTTCCCTTATGCGCTCCAGGACTTTGAAGCCCTGATCGGAGTAGGCGATTTCCCGGCCACGAAATAAAATGGTAACCTTCGCCTTGTCCTTCTGGGCAAGGAAGCGTTTGATGTGGCGGATTTTCACCTGCAGATCGTGTTCGTCGGTCTTCGGTCGGATCTTGACCTCCTTTACCTGGATCACGGTCTGCTTCTTCTTGGCTTCCTGGGACCTTTTGTTCTGCTGATATTTGAACTTGCCGTAATCCATGATCTTGCAAACAGGGGGCTCGGCGTTCGGCGCCACCTCGACAAGGTCCAGATGCACCAGCGCAGCCATCTCCAACGCCCTTCTGATCTCAACGATCCCGAGCTGCTGGCCCTCGTGGCCGATCAGCCTGACTTCGGACGCTCGAATTTTATCGTTCACATTGGCCTGTTTCTCCAGGGTCGTATCTCCTTTTTCAAATGATGTTTAATCCAACTCGCCCCTTGCTCGACTCGAGACACTCTCTTTGAACCAGATCGGCAAACTCGCTGGAAGTCATTAGGCCAAGTTGCGTTCCGTCTCTTTTCCTGGGCGCCACGGCCCCGCCCTCGACTTCCTTGTCCCCGATCACGAGCATGTAGGGCACCTTCTGCTTCTGGGCCTCGCGTATCTTGTAGCCCAGTTTTTCGCTCCGCGAATCGACTTCGGCGCGGACCCCGCGAGAGACAAGCTCGCGGTAAACAGTCCCGGCAAAATCGAGCTGGGAGTCGGTAACAGTTACGATCATCGCCTGCACCGGCGCGAGCCACACTGGGAAAGCCCCCGCATAATGTTCTATGAGCACCCCCAGGAAGCGCTCCAATGCCCCGAGAATCACCCGGTGCACCATCACCGGCCGGTGCTTGGCCCCGTCGGCCCCGATATAGGCCAGATCGAATCTTTCCGGCAGCGTGAAATCGCACTGTATCGTCGCGCACTGCCAGCGGCGGTCGAGGGCGTCTTTTAGCTTGATGTCTATCTTGGGACCATAGAAGGCGCCTTCCCCTTCGCACACGTGATATTGAAAACCCTTCTCTTCGAGCGCCTTGGTCAGTGCCCCCGTCGCCCGTTCCCAATCCTCATCGGCTCCGATCGATTTCTCCGGGCGCGTGCTGATTTCGATCTCGAAGTCGAAACCAAAAATCCCCATCACCTCGCTAACAAAATCAATAATACTCTTGATCTCATCATTCAACTGGTCGGGCGTGCACAAAATGTGGGCATCGTCCTGGGTAAACTGCCTCACCCGGAGAAGACCGTGCAAAACGCCCGATTTCTCGTGCCGGTGCACCGTCCCCAGCTCGAAGTAGCGCAGCGGCAAATCCCGGTAGCTGCGCATTTTCGACTTATAGATCAGCATGTGCGAAAGGCAGTTCATGGGCTTTACGCCGTAGGACTGCTCATCGATTTCCGTGAAATACATGTTTTCCCGGTAATGGTCGAAATGGCCGGATCTTTTCCAAAGCTCGGTCTTTAGCAGGGTCGGGCCGATCACCAGCTGATAGCCCCGAAGCAAGTGCTCCCGCTTTTCGAAGTTTTCCAGTATATAGCGAATGAGAGCGCCCTTGGGGTGGTAAATAACCATGCCGGCGCCGACCTCGTCGGAAAAACTGAAAAGATCGAGCTCCTTTCCCAGGCGGCGATGGTCGCGCTTCTGGGCCTCTTCCAGAAAGGCGAGATACTTCTTTAGCGATTCGACATCGAAAAAAGCGGTCCCGTATATACGCTGGAGCATCGGGTTGTGCTCGTCCCCGCGCCAGTAGGCTCCCGCAACGCTGGTCAGCTTGAACGCTCTTAAAAAACCGCTGTTGGGGATGTGTGGGCCTCGGCAAAGATCGACAAAATCGCCCTGCTGATAAATGGAAAATGTCGAGTCGGGAAATTGTTCGAGCATCTCGAGCTTGTACTTTTCCCCAAGGTCGGAAAAGACGGTTCGGGCCTCTTCACGGGACACTTCCCTGCGGCTGAAGGCGAGCTTTTGCGAAACGATCTTTCGCATCCCCTCTTCGATCTTTTGGAGATCTTCCTGCGTAAAGGGCCGCGCCACGTCGAAATCATAGTAGAAGCCGTTTTCGATCGATGGACCGATAGCCAGGCGGGCTTCGGGAAAAATCGACTTTACCGCCTGGGCCATGATATGCGCGGCGCTGTGCCTCAGTATTTCGGTCGCCTCGGGGGAGTCTTTGCCTATCCCCTCCACCGAACCGTCACGGTCCACCTTTCGGGCAAGATCGACGAGCTGACCGTCAAGTTTTGCCGCGACCCAAAAATCCTTCGCACCGGCCTTCCCCAGGACTTCGGAAACGCTCGCCCCTTCGGCCGCCATTATTTTTTCCCCGCCAGGCAGGAGTGTAACTTCGATTTCTTTAGGCATGTTCCACCCGGAAGTATATGTAACCGCAACTAAAAAAGGCACCCCACCAGTCCGGAAAGATGCCTCGAATGGAAAATCCAATCATTGCTTACTTCTATCCACGCCAACGCGTGGTAACGACATTTGCTATAATTCGCAATGGTCGATGTCAAGAGCCTCCAAATCCTCACGACAACTCAAGCCCTGGTAGGCACGGACGGTTTCGAACCGTCGGCCTCTACCGCGTCAAGGTAGCGCTCTCCCACTGAGCTACGTGCCTACATATACCGTTTACTTGCCTTGCTGATGGGCTAAAAGTTCTTTCTAGCACATCCCCCTCAAAAATCCAAGCAACTTTTTGCTGCCCGGCCATCGCGGATCGTTCCAGGTCCGCATTTCTATTTTCTCACCTGTCAAAGCTCCGATCAAGCCTTGTTTCGTCTTTATTCCATATTTGTTCAAAGTCCGACATGTTGTAGAATCGGACCCTGCGGGAAAAAGCCCGTGAGTCCGGTTTTTATCGTTCATATGATAAGGATGATGAGGAGTCGAGCAATGTCGCAACAGCTTTTCCACAAGCATTTGGAGGCGCATTCCAAAGCTTTCGCCACCCTTCATGACCTTTTGCCTTCGATCCTTCAGGCCGGGGAGTGGATGACCGACACGATTTCCAGGGGAGCAAAAATCCTCGTTTGTGGAAATGGCGGCAGCGCGGCCGATGCCCAGCATTTCGCAGCCGAACTGGTTGGCAGGTTCCAGAAGGAAAGGCGCCCCTGGCCGGCGGTAGCCCTTACCACCGACACCTCCGCGATCACCGCCATCGCAAACGATTACTCCTTCGACGCCATATTTTCCCGCCAGGTCGAAGCCCTTGGACGGCCCGGGGATCTGCTCCTTGGCATATCCACCTCGGGCAATTCGGAAAATGTCTTGAGCGCCATCTTGCAAACCCCGGGCCTTGGCATCAAAAGCGTTGCCCTCCTTGGAAAAGACGGCGGGCGCATTGGACCGGTTTGCGATCTGCCGGTCACTGTGCCTTGCGAGATAACCGCTCACGTCCAGGAGGCTCACATCTTCATTTTGCACCTGTGGTGCGCCATGCTCGAAGAACAGGTCTCCCTGGCGGGCAGGTAAGACAAACTTGCGCTTAGCTCGGCATCTTCGCGCGCTTCTCATTTGATTCCAAACAGGGGCAAAAGGACGAGCGGCAAAAAATCTATCAGAAAATGAAGCACGACCGGCGCGACAAGGCTCTTTCTCCAAATGTAAATGAGGGCCAGCAGTACCCCCAAAACGAAGACCGCCCCCACGCTGGCAGCCCCCTCATAGCCGTGGCCGAGGGCAAAAACTCCGGACGAAATGATCACTGCGGCTGTCATGCTGCCGGTGAGATCGTTTAAGCGCAGCATCATGTATCCCCGAAACATGGTCTCCTCGGCCACGGCTACGACGGCCACGAAAATGCAGGCCAAAAAGATCTCGAACGGCCCCCTCGCACTCAGAAACTGCGGCACACGGCTCATGTTGGACGGGAGTCCAAACCACTCGAAAACCTTCTCGATTATCGATTCGCCGTAGAGGATCGGCAAAAACAGGGCTGCCCCCAAAGCGGCTTCCCCCGTCAGCCGGGCGCCCTTCCAACCAAGCCCGGCAAGCGGTTCCCCGTCTCGCCACAGAAAATAGACGATCAGGCAGGTAAGCGCGATATCTCGAAAAATAACGGAAACCGCCAGGACGGGAAAGCCCGGTGTTTCCTTCCCTGCCCCCAGAGTGAGAAAGGAAATTATCATCGAGGGCACGATCAGCAGCAGGAAGACGCAGAGCTCGAAGAACTCTTTTTCTGCGCCACTGCGGTCTTGTATCGGGATCATCCACGTTTGGGCCTCGCTGGTTCCATCCTTTGCAAAACGGCGGCGAAAAGTCGGGCAAATGATTGCAATCTTGAGCGCATCGGCGTGCTCCTTTCGTTTTGCACTGAATAAGATATAAACAGCGCGCGCTTTTTCAATCGGCTCCCGATTGAGTTGTTACCTTATCGGGGATAAAAACGTACATGAATTGGAACCGGCCCGGAGCCCGATAGGCAAAAAGGTAGCCTGAATACCCCTTGCCAACTCTAAACGAGTAGTTATCAGGTCGATGTAGCCGTTATTGTGGCGAACTGCCCGAGCCGCCGGCTCTGCCTTGACAAGCTTTGGCCCGCCCCAGTCTGGAAAGGAAAAACGTGCAATATTTTCCGCTTGCCTTTCCCTTTTATATCTTTTTCTTTTTCCTTTTCGTTTTCCTGATCGTGATGATCGAGGTGAAGGTCCTCACCTACGCTTACGAACGGATGGGAATAAACAGGCATTATGTCTTCCTGCTCCTGCTCCTCTCACTTCTCAGCACTTATTTCAACATCCCCATCTATCATTTCCCGCCCGGAAGAGTGCTTTCCGGAGCCCATATGGATTTTTTCGGGATGCAATACCTCATCCCGCCGGCATCCACATCGCGGGGACCTACCCTTGCGGTAAATGTCGGGGGAGCTCTTATCCCCACGCTCCTCTCACTTCACCTCATGCTGAAAAATAAACTCTTTTACAGCTCACTGCCTGCCGTGGCGCTGGTCACCCTGGTGGTCCACGCGGTTGCTCATCCGGTTAAAGGCATCGGGATAGCCGAACCGCTTTTCGTGCCCCCGATTATCGCCTCTGCCGCCGGCATCCTGTTCGCCCGGCCGGCGGCTCCCGCGCTGGCCTATATCTCGGGAACCCTCGGAACACTCATAGGAGCCGACCTCTTGAACCTGGACAAGCTTCGGGGACTGGGCGCGCCGGTTGTCTCGATCGGGGGGGCCGGCACCTTTGACGGCATATTTCTTACGGGGATAGTCGCCGTTTTGCTGGCAACCATCTTTTCCGACAGCAAAAACAAGGACAGCCCGAAGGAGGCCTGACCAGAGTCAATCGGCCTCGGCAAGCGCTTCGGATCGCGGGGCAACCGCGCCTGTGGCGCGGTTGCCCCGCGATCCGAACCCTGTGGGGGTGCGGGGGGCACAGCTCCCCGCGCTTTGTGCCTTTGCCCTTTGCCCTGCCCTTTTTGCCTTTGCCCCGCCATCCCCTCGCTTTTTGTCTTTCCGCTGGAGTCCTTGACCATTTAGCTTTGCGCTCCTAGCATTCATTATTGAGAGGCTGTGGAGCTGAGGTTTTTTCCATGATTGGAAATGATTTAAAGCGATTTTCGGTGCTGACGGTTCTTTTCGCGGGCCTATTGATTGGCTTTCCGGGAAAACCTGCCTCGGCATTGAATCTTGAGCCCTTCATGCCCGGCGATTATTTTGCCCCCGTAACGCTGCCGCGGGGCGAATTGGTTCGAATCAACGTGGCCGTTTTCGGAAGTTACTCCTCGGTCGCACCTCACGACCCCGGCAAGGTCCTCGTGATGTTCGTAAACCAAAACGGCGTCATTCTCAATGGGAACGGACGCGGCCAGACGCTCGTAATCGAGGCGGGACATGCCGCAAGCCTGAGTTACTCCGCAAGCTCCGCCCGATCGGCCCGGGACCGCGCCCACGCTGACAGCTCGGGAACAGGTCCGGTTATCGTTCGCGGCGTCGTATTGCCCTTGGCCGGACTGCCGTGGGTTATTCAATCCTCCATGGAGATAGTCGATGCGTCAGGCAGAACCATTCTGGTGCTGAGCCCACGGGAAAAGTACATAGTGAACCCGCAGCCCGGGCCGGGAGGTTGAAACGGTGGTTATGCGCTCCCTGATCTTCGCCCATCCCGCCCTGGCCCGCTCCGCCGAGGTTTTGTTCCTCTCCGGGGCTTTTTCATCCCTGCTTCCTTACACCCGATCTTCTGAAGGCCCCAAATCCGATGTGTGCCACTTGAATTGGGACGGCCTCGAAGTATATCATTTACTATATCGGCCGGAAGTCGGCCCAAACAGACACACAGGGTCCAAACGACAACCTTACTATATGGGATTTCAGCGTCATGTCCGAATTTATCGAGGCCTTCCGAAAACTTGCCATGCCATACTGGAAATCGGAAGACAAATGGCGAGCCTATATGCTGCTCGCGGCCATAGTCGCCTTTAACCTTGGCATGGTATACTTTCTCGTCCAGATCAACCTTTGGTACAGGCAGTTCTACAATGTCCTCCAGACCCTGAACAAGGTCGCCTTCATCCCTGCAATCATCCGGTTTTGTCTCCTGGCCGGGGCATATATACTCCTGGCCGTCTACATGCTCTATCTTAGCCAGATGCTGCAGATTCGCTGGCGAAACTGGCTTACGGACAAATACCTCAAAGAGTGGCTCGACCACAAGTCCTACTACCGGATCAATTTCGACGGCGCGGCAACCGATAACCCCGATCAGCGAATAAGCGAAGACATCAATTCCTACATAGAACAGACGATCAACCTCGGCACGAGCCTGCTCAGTTCCGTGGCTTCCCTTTTCTCCTTTCTCGGCATTCTCTGGGTGCTCTCCGGGTCGCTGCCCATTCCCCTTGGCGCTCACTCGTTCAAGCTTCCGGGATACATGGTCTGGGCTTCGCTGGTTTATGCAATTTTCGGCACCTGGCTGACTATTAGGGTCGGAAATCCCCTCGTGAGGCTAAACTTCGATCAGCAGCGCTTTGAAGCCGATTTCCGCTTCAGCATGGTCAGGGTGCGTGAAAACAGCGAGTCGATTGCGCTCTACGGCGGCGAAGACCGGGAAACGACCCACCTGATGGGCCGATTCAAGAGTCTTCTCGACAATTTCTGGAAAATCATGAAACGGCAAAAGCGGCTTTCCTGGGTTACGAATTCCTACAGCCAGGCAGCGGTCATCTTTCCTCTCCTGATGGCTGCCCCCCGTTTTTTTTCCCGTCAAATGGACCTGGGCGGGCTGATGCAGACAGTGGACGCATTCGGGCAGGTCCAGGGGGCGCTTTCTTTCCTGGTGACCAGTTATACCGCGATAGCCGCCTGGCATGCCGTAATAGACCGTCTCATAGGCTTTTCCAGGACCATGGACAGGCTGCAGACCAGTGAACTGCTGCCGGGCGCCACGTGCGAGTGCGCTCCCGACAAGGCAATACGAATCGAAGCGTTCAACGTGTCGCTCCCCGATGGAAGACGGTTGGTGAGGGACCTCCAACTCTGTATAGAAGCCGGCTCCCACCTTCTTATCACCGGCCCGTCGGGCTGCGGGAAAAGCACCCTGATCCGGGCGCTGGCGGGTATATGGCCTTTTTGCAACGGCACCGCCCTCCTGCCCGAATCCTCCAGGATCATGTTTTTGCCCCAAAGACCCTATCTGCCCCTCGGGACTTTGAGCAACGCGCTCAGCTACCCGCATGCCAACGGATACCGGCAGGAGGACTTCCAAAGAGTACTCGAACAGTGCGGCCTTGAGCACCTTGTCCAACACCTGGACAAAGACGAAGACTGGACCCATATGCTCTCTCTTGGAGAACAGCAGCGGCTGGCGTTTTCGAGGATACTGCTGGTAAAACCCGACTTCATATTCCTCGATGAAGCCACGGCCTCCGTGGATGAAGAATCCGAAGCCTCCCTCTACAAAGAGCTTCAAAACAGTCTGCCCTGCTCCGCGGTGATTAGCGTGGGACACCGCGGGACCCTGGTAGCCTGGCACTCGGAGACTCTGACGTTTGGCGGAGACGCCAACTGGGTTAAATCTTCCCTGGGCTGTCAATGCGGAGTGCACGCCTGATCTGAATCGGGTCTAATCCCATCCCCCACCCCAACCCGCCCCGGTAAACTCAGTGTCTTACGGGGCGGGTCTGGGCCAATCCTGACTAATACCCCCACATGTACACCCGGGGTGTCGGATACCAATTCAAATCTTACCCCTCGTATATTCCGGACCCCGTGGAGGAGGCGAACCACACCCGCCGCGGCGCAGCCGCTCCTCTGGGCAGGGGGATCCAATTTCCCCCCTTTTCTAAAGGGGGGCTAGGGGGGATTTTAATGACGCTCCCTCATCGTTGAACTCTATGGCGCTATGGGCGGCCGGCATACAACCCGCGCTCATCCCCGGCACATTTCATTTGCGTTCCAGCCGGATAAACTGTAACGTGATAGTGTCATCCGTGTTGGAAGAGATTTCCCCGTGCAACTATCCGATCTAAACATCCTGTTTGGGCGAAGGGTGCGGAGTGTCGATGCATTATCACGCGTTAGCGGACCTCATTTGTAATTCAGCCATCCTGATAGCTCTTTGTGCGCTTTATTCTCTATTGGCCAGGTTTCGTAAAAAAAGCGAGTTTCTCTTCAAGGGTTGGACAGGACTGCTTTTTGGCTGTGCGGCCATTGTCGGCATGATGATGCCTTTTCGCCCCGCCCCGGGCATCATCTTTGACGGCAGATCGATCGTGCTGACCCTGGCCGGGCTTTTCGGCGGAACCACCGTCGCAGCTGTTTCCGCCGTGCTCGTAGGCATATACAGGGCCTGCGTGGGTGGTACGGGGGTATGGGCGGGCCTGGCGGTTATAGCCGTCTGCCCCGTAATCGGGTTGACTTTCCGCCGCATTTGCGGCAGCCGGCCCGAAGCCATCGGGTCTTTTTCCCTTTATGGGCTTGGCTTGATAACTCACGTGGCCATGCTCGCCTGCCAGCTGATTCTCCCGCATCCGGAGGCCTACGAGATAATCCACAGAGTCTGGTTTCCGGTTCTGCTGGTTTTCCCCGCGGCGACCTTAATCTGCGGGCTCCTCTTAAGGAACGAAGAGCAGCGGGTTCTTCTGGAACAGTCTTTATGGGCGAGCCGGGAAGATTACCGCATCACCATTGATTCCATAGGCGACGCCGTCATATCCACGGACAAAGAAGGCCTGGTTACGGGCATGAACCGGGTGGCCGCCGCCTTGACCCGCTGGAAGCCTGCCGAAGCGATCGGACACCCCCTTGAAGATATTTTCCACATCGTAAACGAGGAAACCCGCAACGCCGTCGAATCCCCCGTTCACAACGTCCTGCGCGAGGGCGTGGTGGTGGGTCTTGCCAATCACACCCTCCTTCTTGCGCGCGACGGTCGAGAGAATCCCCATAGCCGACAGCGGGGCGCCTATCCGCAATGAGCAGGGCGACCTCCTCGGGGTGGTGCTGGTCTTCCGAGACCAGACCGATGAACGCGCGGCCCAGAGGTTGGCCCTCCTGCGCATGCGGCTAATCGAGCATGCCGCCGTAAACACGCTCGACGAATTCTTAAGAAAAGCCCTGGATGAAATCGGAACTTTTCTCGACAGCCCCATTGGGTTTTTCCACTACAACTCCCTCGAACATAAAAAGGGAATGCCCGAAGGTCATGCGGAGGTCGTTCGCGAACTGTCGGTCCCCGTGATGAGGGAAGGAATAATAGTAGCGGTCCTGTCCATTGGCAACAAGCCGGTGGACTACACGGAAAAAGACGCTGAAAACCTCGCCTCCCTTGCCGACTCGATGTGGGAAATCGTCGAACGCAAGCGGGCCGAGGAAGCCCGGCGCGAGGGGGATGAAATCAACAATGCTGTCATAAACCAGGCAACCGAAGGGATTGTGCTGGTAGATTCGGAAACCCTGCGCTTTGCCGAATTCAACGACGAGGCCTGCTCCAACCTGGGCTATTCACGGGAAGAATTTGCCGGTCTTACTCTTTTTGATGTCCAGGGAAGCATGACGCGGGAGGAATTCGCGGAGCGGATCCGCCAGGTCAAGGACGCAGGCCATGGACGGTTCGAAAACCGGCAGAAAAGAAAAGATGGCAGCCTGCGTGACGTGATCATCAGCAACCGCGTCATCGATATTCGCGGGCGCAGGTACGGGGTCGGCGTCTGGCTCGATATTACTGAACGCAAGCGAATGGAGGAGGCCCTCCGCGACAGCGAAACGCGCTTTAGAACCATTTTGTACACGACCAGCGAAGGCTTCTGGCTGATCGATAACTCCGCCAAAACCCTGGATGTCAACCCGAGAATGTGCTCCATCCTGGGCAGAGAACGCGAAGAGATCCTGGGCAGGCAAATCTACGATTTTGTGGACGAGGAAAACAGGGCCGTTTTTAGGCGGCATATGGAATTGAGAGCCGCAGGGGTGCCGAGCGTCTACGAGATCGCCCTCTCCCGCCCCGACGGCTCGCATGTCTTTTGCCGGTTCAGTGCCACACCGATTTCCGAGGGGGCGGGGGGCGGGACCGGCTCGTTTGCGATGGTCACCGACATTACCGAACGTAAGCAGGCCGAAATGGAGCTGCTCCGGGCAAAAACAGAGTGGGAGAGAACTTTTGACTCCGTGCCGGACATGGTCTGTATCATCGATACCAGCTACCGGATTGTCCGCGCCAACAAGGCGATGGCTAAAAGGTTTGGCCTGACTCCCGAACAGCTGGCAGGCATGGAATGCCGCCAGATGATTCGTGACGGCGACCTCCACCCGGAGTTTCGCCCGCTCGCTTCGCTGCTCGCCGACAGCCGTGAGCACTCTGCCGAAGTGCACGACGAGCGAATCGGCGCCGATTTGGAGATACGCGTCACTCCCCTTCTCGATGACAATGGGGTGCTGGTCGGCGCAGTGCACATAGCCCGCGACGTGACCGCGCAAATTGCCCTCGAAAAGCAGAGCAGGCAAACACAAAAGATGGAAGCCCTTGGCGCCCTGGCAGGCGGTATTGCCCATGATTTCAATAATATCCTGGCCATTATCATGGGCTATGCCGACATGGCATTGAGGGACCTTCCGGAACAATCCTCGGTGCACACAGCTTTGCAAAATGTACTGAAAGCCTCATCCCGCGCAAAAGACCTCGTCAGACAGATCCTTGCCTTCAGCCGAAAAAGCGCGCAGGAACGAAAACCCGTCGAGATCGTGCTCATTGTCAGGGAAGCGTTGAAACTTCTCAGGGCATCGATCCCCGCCACTGTCAGGATTCATGAGGACCTCGATTGCGAAGGGGTAATGATGGCCGACCCCTCGGAAATCCAGCAGGTCGTAATGAACCTTTGCGCAAACGCGAGCCATGCAATGCGGGAGGAAGGCGGAGTTCTAAGGGTCAGTCTGGACAAGGTCTCTATCGGGGCGGATCAACTCCCGGAGCACCCCGGGCTTCAGCCCGGTCCTCATTTGCGCCTGAGCGTGAGCGATACGGGCCCTGGAATAGAGCCTCGGCTGATCGAGCGCATCTTCGAACCCTACTTCACAACCAAGGGGCCGGGAGATGGAACCGGCATGGGGTTGGCCATAGTCCACGGGATAGCGAAAAGTCTGGGCGGGACGGTGGAAGTCTTCAGCCGGGATGGACGAGGCGCAACCTTCCGGGTCTTTTTTCCTTTGATTACACTAGAACCGGAGCAGACCGAAAATATATCCCGCACCGAACTCCAACAGGGCAATAAAGAAAGGATATTGTTTGTCGACGACGAGCAGGCCATAGCCGAACTCGCCGAACTGATGCTCGCCCGCCTCGGATACCAGGTGACAGTCGCCACGAGCAGCCTCAAGGCCCTCGAACTTTTCCGCGCCGCCCCGGACATGTTCGACCTGCTCATCTCCGATCAAACCATGCCCAACCTGACCGGTGTCGACCTCGCAAGGGAAATTCACCAAATCAGGCCGCATTTTCCGGTTATCCTTTGCACCGGCTACTCCGAGCGGCTGACCGAGGAAGGGATAAAGCAGCTGGGAATAAACGCGCTCGTCATGAAACCAGTCGATCTGGAACACCTTGCGGCGATGATCCGAAAGAGCCTCGCCGGTAATTGAACCCGGCCGGGTCTGGTCCTCTCCCCGGAAACCAATGCCAGGGCATGAACCTTTCTCTTGCGTAGGGGCGGGGTTTATCCCCGCCCGATCAAATTGCCATAATCCCGCCCCTTGTCCCTAATCCCACAAATAGACTCATTTAAGAATTTTTCTTAGATCGTAATGTTTTTCGTTGCATTCCTTCCGACTCTGTCATAAGGTCCGCCTCAAATCCCAAACTTCAGACCAGTCGATGTGCTTTCCGGGGCGGGCTTGTGCGGCCGAAACGCTATCGATCCATGCATCTCGCCAATTCACTATAACTGCGCACAAAAACCCGGAGCGATTGCCGCAAGTCTTGAGGGAGGGGCCAATCCTATCCATAAAGGATGATTTACAAGTATTTTCAAACCTTTGGTGAGATGGTGGCTGCAATATCCCTTGGGAGGGGGACTAAAATGTTCGAAATGTACAATAGATGGATGAAATTCGTAGTTGAAGCCAACAAACCTGTAACTCCTCCAACCTTCGCAACGCAAAACCAGGTAGTTCTGGAAACGGATGCGTACAGACTGAGGCAATTTTCAGAAGGGGGCGACAATGACCCTGTCCTCATTCTTCCCCCGCAGGCCGGCCACCACAGCAGTATTTGTGATTTTTCCCCCGATAATTCCCTGGTTCGAACTTTTATCGATCACGGTATGAAGAGCGTCTATGCGGTGGAGTGGAAAAGCGCTTCATCCGGGCGGGCCGGCGAAACCCTTGAAGGCCTGATTACCCATACCGACCGGTGCGTTTCGCACATCGGCCGCAAAGTCAACCTTGTCGGCCTGTGCCAAGGCGGCTGGCAGGGGACGATGTATACGGCGCTGCATAACCACAGGGTAAATTCCCTCGTGCTTGCCGGCTCGCCGATAGATGCCCATGCGGAGTGGGGAAAAATCAAATTCGCCTGCGATTATTTGCCGTTTAATTATTTCCAGTCCCTTGTCATGGCTGGAGGCGGCATATACAGAGGAGAGTTCCAGCTCCTGGCATTTAAGCTCATGAACCCGTACGACCGGTTCTTCCTGGACTATTACAACCTCTATAAAAATATTGACGACGAGGCCTTCCTGGAAAGGCATCACCGCTTTAGAAACTGGTATGAGACCATCAGCCACGTGCCGGGGAAATGGTATCTCCAGATAGTCGACCAGCTGTTTATCCGGAACAATTTGATCAAGGGCAAAATAACGCTCTTCGATAAAAAGATCGATTTAAACAATATCGATTGTCCCCTGTTCATGATTGCCGGGACAAAAGACGACATTACCACGCCCGGCCAGGTGTTTAACGCCGCCAAATACGTTTCCACAAAACCCGAGCGGGCGCGGCGGTTCCTGGTCGATTCGGGACATATCGGGCTTTTCATGGGGACAAATTCTCTAAAGACTGCCTGGCCGGAGGTAATCGAGAAAATGAAGAACTGATTTGGAGAGGTAAGTGATTCTGCGGTAAAGCTTACCCCGCTTCGCTCCCCCACCCTACTCGGATCAGCACCCGGTGTAGGGTGGGCAAAAG
Organism: uncultured delta proteobacterium; assembly: GCA_963813125.1. Lineage (GTDB taxonomy): Bacteria > Desulfobacterota > Syntrophobacteria > Syntrophobacterales > Syntrophobacteraceae > SbD1. The sequence goes on from CAWEZA010000081.1 coordinate 24,566, forward strand.
CGCAAGCGTTGCCCACCATGAAGTTTCTGGACCAAAATAATCTTAAAGTTTCTTAACACCAAATCCGATGTATTCAACTACCGCTCCGTCCCGAATCGGCGCCTTCCGCGAAGAGACGGTTGACCGCGATTATCGTTTGAACGATGACGGATCGGGGCGGGTCCATAGTCTAATGTGACTTGATTCACACGACATTTCGGCTTGTTAGCATTGGTGGATTCGCGTCCGGCGATGCATCCGGGGAGGGATGAGCATGTCCAAGAAGCACCAACAGGTAAAGGCGCGCGCTATCGGCTTTCATACAGGTGGATTAACCCTGATCTTCAGCCTGGCGATCCTCGCCACTTTCCTCCCTGGTCCGACCGGACCCCGTCCGGCGGCGGCCAACGATTCTCCGGTCATTAGCGGCAACACGGCCACTTACTCCGGCAACCAGCTGGGCGGCATTGCTCAAAACTATACCAGCATTGGCAACATCATTATCCAGAACCTGACGACGAACGTAGGCTCGTCGAGCATAGGCACGGCCATTTCCTTGCTCACTTCGTGCGGAAACAATGGGGCTGGCTGTGTAACCATGAACCTGAACCTGAACTATACGGGAGGCGGCTACGATCTGATTGGCGGCTCCGTGGACGGCGCCTATCTGAGCTCCAGCGGCGGCGCCGGCGCTAATGGCAACGGCTCGTCGAACCAGACAGGCTACGCCGGGGCTAACGGAGGGAACGGAAGTACGGTGACCGTCAACATGAGCGGGATCGCGGAAATTGAAGCTTATCAGCTGGGAATTGATGCCCTCAGCAACGGAGGCGCTGGAGGCGCCGGCGCCGGAGTCACCGGCGGCATCCTTGATGGCTTGGGCGGCGCCGGCGGCGCCGGAGGCAATGCGGGGGCGATAACAATCACCAATTCGGGGCCGATAACGACCACCGACCTGACTGGATATGATGGAACAGGAGTTGTGGCCATTAGCACTGGAGGCGCGGGGGGGGGCGGCGGCGGCGGGGAATCCGCCTTCTTTGACGGCTCGGGGGGAAACGGCGGCAACGGTGGAAATGCCGGCGCCGTAAGTGTAACCGATACCGCTTCCATCACCATCGGCGGTAGTGGGGACAACGGCATTTATGCCCAAAGCGTGGGCGGCGCGGCCGGCGCGGCCGGCTATAGTTCCGGCGACACCATAGGCGACGGCGGCAACGGCGGCAACGGCGGCGCGGGCGGCACCGTCACGGTCGATTTCTCCTCAGGTACAATTGCCATGTCAGGGGCGAATAGTAACGGGATTGGCGCTGGGTCGCTCGGCGGCAATGGCGGCGTCGGGACGGAAGGGAACGCTTTGTGGGCCGCTAACGGCGGCGCGGGCGGCGCAGGCGGAGCGGCCGGGACCGTCATTGTGTCCAGCAGCGGCGCGATCACCACCTCCGGGGCTAATTCTTACGGGATTTTTGCTCAGACGATCGGCGGCGCGGGCGGTACGGGCGGCGAGGCCTCCGGTGCAAGCGGCGTTAGCGGCAATGGCGGCGCAGGCGGTACGGGAGGCGGCACAACGGTCACTGCCGGCGCCATTTCAATCTCCGGGTCGTACTCCATCGGAATCTCTGCGAGTTCCAAAGGGGGCGCGGGGGGCGCGGGCGGCAGCTCATCCGCTGCCGGAGGCGCAGGCGGCGCGGGCGGCGCGGGCGGCGCCGCCGGAAGCGTATCGGTCACCGAAAATGGGACTATGAATGTCACCGGGGTGAGCAGCTATGGCATTGTGGCTCAATCCCTCGGGGGTGACGGCGGCTACGGCGCCGACTGCAACACCGGGTTCAGCGGCAACGGCGGCTCGGGCGGCTCGGGCGGCGCAGGCGGAAGCGTATCCGTAGACAATACCGCCGGCGGCAAGATCACTGCATCTAACGGCGATGAGACCATTCTCGCCGAATCGATCGCCGGCTGGGGCGCACCCGGCGGTGCAGGCAACGGGGCCAGCGGCATTGGAGGCGCGGGCGGCGCGGGCGGCGGCGGAGGCGGAGTTTCGGTCACCAACAGCGGCGCGGTTTCCACCACCGGCGCCACGGCCATCTTCGCCGAATCGAGCGGCGGCTCAAGCGGGACCGGCGGTCAAGCCGGCGGGGTCAGCGCCATTGGAGGCGCCGCCGGCGCAGGCGGCTACGGAGGAAACGTATCGGTAGACAATGCCGCCGGCGGCGCTGTTTCCACCTCCGGCGCCACGGCCATCTTCGCCGAATCGAGCGGTGGCGCGGGCGCGAGCGGTACTCAAGGCAACGGGGTCAGCGGCATTGGAGGCGCGGGCAGCGCAGGCGGCGCCGCGGGCGGAGTTTCGGTCACCAACAGCGGCACTGTTTCCACCTCGGGTGCGACGGCCATCTTAGCCGAAGCGATCGGTGGCGCGGGCGCAAGCGGCGGGGCCGGTTACGGCGCTTCCGGCATTGGCGGCGCCGGCGGCGCCGGCGGGGCCTCCTCCGCGGTGACGGTGAACGACACGGGTGACATCACCACCAGCCTGAACGATTACGCCATCCAGGCGGTCAGCGCCGGCGGCAATGCCGGTGGAGGCGGCGCGGCGGGCGGTGTGAACGGACAGGGCGGCAACGCGGGCGCAGGCGGCTCGAGCACCACCAATAACGGTTCGGCTATCGTGAGCGTCACGGTCGATTCCGGGGCCGCGCTCCAGGGCGGTATCCTTGTCTCCGCAACCGGCGGCACGGGCGGCGCGGGCCCGTACACCTCCGGAGCGGGCGCCGAGGGCGGCAACGCCGGCGCGGGCGGCAACGCCGGCCTGGTGCAGGTCGAGTGCGACGGCAGCGTCACCACCAACGGTATCAACGGGATCCAGGCCCAAAGTATCGGAGGCATTGGAGGGACCGGGGGCTCCGCTGGAGCGGCCGTGGCCATCGCGGGAACCGGGGGCGCTGGCGGCGCGGGCGGCGCGGTTGATGTCTCAGGTACCGGCTCCATCAGTGTTTCCGGCAACAATGTCTATGGGATCCTTGCCCAGAGCCTGGGAGGCTCGGGCGGCGCGGGCGGGACCGGCTATGGCGCGGCAGGCGTTCCCGGCGGGCCGGGGGCCAGCGGAGGCGCCGGTGCGGTGACAGTTACCTGGAGCGGCGCAATTTCGACCAGCGGCGCGGATTCCTACGGCATCCTGGCCCAAAGCCTGGGAGGAGTGGGCGGGGGCGGAGGCGGCGGCTACGGCCTGATTGCCTGGGGGGCCGCCGCGAGCGGTGGGGCTAACGGGGGCGCGGTCACAGTCAACACAGGCTCTGCCTCCAATAACTCAACCTCCATCGCCACCCAGGGCAACGGCGCAGTTGCGATCCTGGCCCAAAGCATAGGGGGAGGCGGCGGCGATGGCGGTTCGAGCGTAAGCATAGTCACCCTGGGAGGCGCCGGCGCGGCCGGCGGCAACGCGGGACAGGTCGCTGTCGCAAACTACCTCGCTCTGACGACTCAAGGTGGTTCCGCTTATGGCATCGAGGCCCAGAGCTTGGGTGGAGGCGGCGGAAATGGCGGAGGCGCGGTTTCGGTCGCTACGGGCGTGGGGGTTTCCATCGGCGGTTCGGGCGGCTTGGGCGGCAATGGAGGACAGGTCACCGCCTCGAACAGCGGCGCTATTTCCACCTCCGGAGCTTCCGCTTACGGCCTTTTGGCCCAAAGTTTGGGGGGCGGCGGCGGAGACGGCAACTACTCGGTCAACGGCGGTGTAGGAATTCAGTTCGGCATGGGAGGCACCGGCGGCGGCGGCGGCTACGGGAGCAATGTCACCGCGACAAACAGCGGCGTTATTTCCACCTCCGGCGATTCCGCTTACGGCCTTTTTGCCCAAAGTGTGGGGGGCGGCGGCGGCGCAGGCTACTACGACGTCACTGCACAGCTTACCGGCATCGGCGTCGGCATCGGCGGCAGCGGCGGCGGAGGCGGTAACGGCGGCACTGTCACTGTTTCGAGCAATAATACCATTTCCACCTCCGGAAACGATGCTGCAGGAATGATGGTTCAAAGCGTCGGGGGCGGCGGAGGCGCGGCCGGATGGAACGTGACCGCGGGCTTCGGCGCCATCGTGGGTGTCGGAGGCACCGGAGGCGCAGCCGGCAACGGCGGTCAAGTCGATATCGGAAGCAGCACCGCCTATTCCGCCGGCAACATCAACACCACGGGCGTCGGTGCGCAGGGCATCCTGGCCCAAAGCGTGGGCGGGGGTGGCGGCGACGGCGGTTGGGACGTGGCCGCGGGCGTAGGCGTCCCCGTGAGTGTCGGCGGCAGCGGAGCCGCGGGCGGTAACGGCGGAGTAGTCAATGTTTACAACGCCGGCGCCATCACCACTAAAAATGACACCTCCCAGGGCATCGAGGCCCAGAGTGTGGGAGGCGGAGGCGGCAACGGCGGTTTCAGCGTTTCCGGCAACATTACCCCGGTATTCTCCGCGAGTGTTTCCGTATCGGGCGGCGGCGGTATCGGGGGCAACGGCGCGGCGGTAACAGTCAACAACACGGGTTCGATCTCCACGGGCTCGTTCGTCACCAACGCCGACGGCTCGCAGACTGTCCTGGGCAGCAAGGCCGACGGAATTTTCGCCCAAAGCGTGGGCGGCGGCGGCGGCAATGCCGGTTGGTCCGGGTCGGGCACAACCAGCTTCAGCGTCACCCCCGACTTCCCCGTTTCCATCAGTCTTGGGGTGTCTGTGGGCGGTTCGGGCGGCGCGGGCGGCAGCGGCGCCGGCGTCACCGTCAATAATCTCGCACCCGCTAACGGCAACAGCGCTATCAGCACTATCGGCGACGAAGCCGACGGGATTTTCGCGCAAAGCCTCGGGGGCGGAGGCGGCAGCGGCGGAGGCAGTGCGTCCGTAGCCCTGAATGGTTCCATTCCAGACTCTTATGGTGTCTCGGGCTCGGTGTCCGTCGGGGGCGCAGGCGGAAACGGCGGCAATGGCGGCACAGTGACTGTCGTAAATCAGGACGCGATTACAACCCTTGGTGAAAACTCCATGGGCATCATGGCCGAAAGTGTCGGCGGAGGCGGTGGGGACGCGGGTTGGAGCGTCGCCGCCACCGGGGCGCTGACAACTACGGATTCGGCCACCATCGGGGGGCAGGTGTCAGTGGGAGGCTCGGGCGGCTACGGCGGCTCCGGCGGCGGCGTGGAGATCACCAACAGCGGCCAAATCTCGACCGGCGGGCAATCGGCCCTCGGCATCTTCGCTCAAAGTGTGGGCGGAGGCGGCGGAAACGGCGGTTGGAGCGTCGCCGGCAGTGGGCAACTCGCAGCCACATCTTCCAGCAACATCGGGGGCTCGGTGTCAGTGGGAGGCTCGGGCGGCTCCGGCGGCGCAGGCGGCAGCCGTGGAGGTCGCCAACACCGGCGCAATCTCCACCAGCGGGCAATCGGCCATCGGCATCGAGGCCCAGAGCGTGGGCGGAGGAGGCGGAGACGGCGGATCGAGCACGACCGCCAACGTACTCCTGGGCAAAGCCAACAACCTGAGCTGCGGCGTTAGCGTCGGAGGAACAGGGGGCGCAGGCGGCTCCGGCGGCGCCGTCACCGTGAATAACGGTGTATCCGCCAATGTGGCCTTCGTCGGCGCCATCACCACTTTGGGAGATAATGCCCAGGGCATCCTTGCCCAAAGCATCGGCGGAGGCGGCGGAAACGGCGGGGCGGCGACCGCGCTCAGTCTTCAGCTCGGAATCGGCTTCAACACTACGTTCAACATCACGGCCAACGTAGCGGTCGGCGGCAGCGGAGGTGTTGGCGGATCGGGATCTCAGGTTACTGTGACTAACTATGCCGACGTGTCGACCAATGGTAATTCCTCTTACGGCATCGAGGCACAGAGTGTCGGAGGCGGAGGGGGAAACGGCGGCACAAGTTCCAGCGATAACATAAGCCCCGGCGGCACAAAAGCCCAGGTAGAAAATATGGACTCGCCAGGCGTAAACCTCCAGGCTTCCGTCTCGGTCGGAGGCGGCGGCGGCAACGGCAACAACGGGGGCACTGTCTCTTTAACCAATGCCGGCAATGTCGCCACCGAGGGAATGCAAGCCTACGGCATCTTTGCGCAGAGCGTTGGCGGAGGCGGCGGCACAGGCGGCGACAGTAATAACTTCAACCTGGTCACGGCCCTTTCCGCGGCCGGCAACAAAAACAACGATGCCTCCGGGTCTAATGTGAGAATAACGGTCGGCGTGGGCGGCAGCGGCGGAGGGGCCAGCAACGGCGGGGCCGTCACCGTGAACAATAGCGGCGCCGTCAGCACCTCCGGGCAGAGCGGCTACGGCATCTTCGCTCAAAGCGTCGGCGGAGGCGGCGGCGCGGGCGGCGAATCTCTCGCGGGGATGGACATCCCGCCCGAGGATTTAAACGACTGGAAAAGTTGGATCCTGCCCAGTGCTTCAGACACCAACGTCCATGTGGGCGGCAGCGGGGGCAGTTGCGGCAACGGCGCTCAGGTCACAGTAGCCAATACCGGCGCCATAACCACTGCGGGCGACGGCGCGATCGGCATCTATGCCCAAAGCATCGGCGGTGGTGGAGGCGTGGCATCCTACGATCAGAGCGATATCGACCAGAACGCGAACAACAACGGGGCCAACGTGGACAGTGGCTTCCTGTTCGGGATTAACGTCGGCGGAGCGGGGGGCTCGGCCGGCAACGGAGGCGCGGTCCAAGTCACCAACAGCGGGAACATAATCACCTACGGCCAACAGGCCTATGGGATCTACGCCCAAAGCATAGGCGGGGGCGGAGGGTCGGCCACCGTCTTCGGCGCCCCCTTCCAATTCATGAACAATACGCCATACTTTGGCATGTCGTTGAATTTGGCCGCAGGCACCGGAGGTGCGGCGGCTCGGGCGGGGACGTCACGGTTACCAACGCCGCCAACATCACAACCTCGGGCAACAACTCCACCGGCATATTCGCCCAGAGCGTCGGGGGCGGTGGAGGCAGCGGCCCGCAGTCATCGAACTACCCCCTGGCCTGGCTGTGGAACGGCAGCGTTTGGAGCGGCGCACCCGGCACGGGCGGCAATGTGACTGTCACGCCAGACCGGCAACATCACCACATCCGGCCAGGCCGCAGACGGTATCGTCGCCCAGAGCACAGCCGGCGGAGACACAGCCGGCAATGTGAGCGTCACGCTAAACGCTCCTTCCCCTGCGCCCCCCGGCAACATTATCGTCAACGGTCTCGGCTCATCCGGCATCGTGGCCCAAAGCCTCGGCGCGAAGGGCGACGGCAATATCGACATCACCATCAATGCACCGGGAAACTCCGGCCTCGTACAGGGCGGCAACAATGGTTATGGCGTCCTCTTCCTCGACGGCTCCAACAATGGACTGGTAAACAAGGGCACAATCACCACCCTGGACGGAACTACCGGGACGGCCGTTATGCAGCAAGCCTCCTACGGCGCGCCTGTCTGTGGGAATCTGACCGTTTATAATTACGGCACAATCACCGGCTCGATCACCCAGGGAGTTCAGGCGTCTTCGTCCTTGAACACCGGTCTCAGCCCGCCCAAAGGCGAAAGCACCATCACAGTCACCAACTACCAGGGCGCCACTTATAATGCCGGCCCCGTAATCAACCTTGGCAACGGCACACTGACCAACTACGGCCTTCTTTCCATTGGCTCCACGGCTACGGCCCTCACCGGCAATTTCACCCAGACCGGCACGGGGACATTACAGGTCGCGCTTGGCAATAACGGCAGTTGCTCCATTTTGAATGTCTCCGGCGGAGCCAACTTGGGCGGAGTGCTGCAAATAGCACTGAATAACACACAGCCCCTGCAAAACGGCGCAACCTACACCGTGCTTACGGGAAACATAACGGGAAGTTTCTCAAACACGAGCGCCAACACGCCCTTATTGGACTTCAGCGTAAAATACGCCGGTGGCGATGAGGTCCAGATAGCGCCCCAGGTAAGCAGCTTTTCCTCCGTTGCGTACAACCCGACAAGCTCGGCGGTGGCCGGTTTCATGGATAAACTGCTGGCACAAAATTCATCCGGCCGTTTCGCCCTGCTCCTCGCTGAATTTCAGAGGCTTGACCCCTCCGAATTCCATACCGCCTTTGACAGCCTGACTCCGAGTGTCTATTGGGCGGCCACCAACGCCACATTCGACATCACCAGGGAATACGAGCGCACGCTGCAGCAGCGTATGGAGGCCCTGCGCTCAGTCGAGAGGGCGCAAACAGCGGGCGGCCCGCTTTCGGAAAGTTCCTTTCCTCTCCTGGCATCCGAGGGCGGCCAGGGACTGGCCGGCGCTCAGCAGGCCCCTCAGGAACTCGGGTTCTGGATGCAGGGTTTTGGCCAATGGGGCAGTCAAACCTCGACCGACGGCAGTAGCGGCTATAATGTCGGCTCGAGCGGCTACGCCTTGGGCCTCGATCACGCCTTTACCGACAATCTCATATTGGGCGCCAATTTCGGCTATTCCTACACCACGCTGAACATGTACGGCATGCCCGGCAACAGCGACATCAACAGCCTTTACGGGTCTGTCTACGGGACATGGTTTAGCGAGCGCTCCTACGTGGAGAGCATCCTGACCTACGGCAACCATCAGTATTCTATTGAACGCCTGGTGGACATCGGTTCACTGCAATCCGACAATTCCAGCAACCACAGGGGAAACGCTTTTTCGGTATTGACCGAAGCCGGACACAGTTTTCCAGTATATCAATGGAACGTGCAGCCTTTTGCCTCCATCGGCTATTACAATCTCGGCGAAGGCGCGATCGATGAAACGGGGCAGTATGCAGCCATGGAAATCAACAGCCGGACAACCGATGAGGTGGTCTCCGAAGTGGGGGTCGAGGTGGAGCGGCCCTTTTATACTTCGAAGGGCGTCCTCGTGCCGATGCTCAAGGCAGGTTGGCAGCATGGCTTCGGGTTGTCCCCGAACAGCCTGCCCGTCTCTTTTGTCAACACGCCTCTGGGCATGACCGTTCCCCTTCCCGATATGAGCCAGGACATGGCCGTTATCAGGGCCGGCTTAACCTTCAAAGCCAAAGGCGGCATCACCACCTCGCTTGAATACATCGGGCTTACCGGCAACAAGGCCCAGAGTAACGGAGTAATAGGCGAACTGCGCATTTCGTTTTAAGGGGACCGGCAATAGTGCGGGACCCAATAAAAGGGTTACCGCTTTCGACCATCTTTACATCGCACAAACCGCCCGCAATCGGTTCAAATCACCGAAACCGCGGGCGGTCCTTTTTTTTGGGGCCGTCTGCTCTACGTTTCCCGCAGGGATTTGCCGGCCGTTTCTTCCCAAGATTTCCTTTGAGATGGCCGGGGCGATGTTGTAGCATGACACAAGCCTGATAGGAGGGTTGTCGAAGAATCGTTGAAGCAGAACTCACCACAGGGAAATTCATGCCCGATTTGAATGGCAGCGCAGAAAATGATAACGCACCGGCCGCCTCACAATCCGGCGCCGCCGTCCCGGAGGGGCGCCTTACCTCCCTGGACGCCTTTCGCGGTATTGCAATTGCCCTGATGATACTTGTAAACAGCCCCGGAGACCCGGGCAATGTTTATTCCATCTTGAGGCACGCCGAATGGAACGGGTGGACCCTTGCGGACACGATTTTTCCCTCCTTCCTTTTCATGGTTGGCGTTTCAATCGTTTTTTCACTCGACAGGCGGAAAGAAAAAAAGCTCTCAAACACTCCACTCATTGGCCGGATTCTAAAAAGGACCGCAATTCTTTTTGCCCTTGGCATTTTTGTTAATATTTTCCCGAGGTTCGACCTGTCCACAGTGCGAATACCGGGAGTTTTACAAAGAATAGCCGTCTGTTATCTTTTCGTTTCCCTGATCGTGCTAAAAACCGGCCTGAAAGGCCGCATCCTGTGGCTTACCGGCCTGCTCGCCTCCTACTGGCTGATGATGCGCTTCATTCCCGTGCCCGGTGTGGGCGCCGGAGTCCTCGAGCCGGGAAACAATTTCGCGGCCTGGGTCGACTCGCATCTGCTAAGCGGTTACATGTGGTCATACTATGGGGGCAAATGGGACCCGGAAGGCATCGTCAGCACGCTTCCCGCTATTGCCACAACCCTCTTTGGGGTGCTGACGGCGCAATGGCTCAACTCTTCCTTTTCCGCAGGCCGAAAATTGGCGGCAATGCTGCTGGCCGGCTCGCTTCTCATGGCGGCAGGCCTCATCCTGGGCCACTGGCTCCCGATAAACAAGAGCATCTGGACGAGCACTTTCAGCATGTTCATGGCCGGACTGGCTGTCGTCAGCCTCGGGTTCCTTTACGGGTTCATCGACATCGCCGGGTTTGTTCGCTGGTCAAAACCCCTGGTCATTTTGGGCATGAACGCGATAGCGCTCTATATACTGTCGATAGTCTACGTTCATTCCCTCTGGGCCCTGGACGTGAAAACCTCCGCGGGAGAAACGCTTAACTGCCACTCCTATCTGTTTAGAAACATCTGCACCCACCTCGGCCCTGAAGCGGATTCTTTGCTCTGGGCGTTCTGGATTGTCCTGTCCATCTTCCTGGTGGCATGGGTTATGTGGCGCAAACGGATATTCATAAAAATCTGATGTCGTATCTGGAAAACATCCTGGAATCGGAATTGGTAAACATGGTGCAGTTTTTGTTGATGCTTTTCTTCGCGCTGACAGCGCTTTTGCCCTCCGGCGCCATGTCAAAAGAGGCACCGGCCATCGAGCCGCCTGTCTCGCACGCGACACGTCTTATGGTCTTTTCGCCCCATCCCGACGACGAGACCCTGGGGGCGGGAGGTTTACTCCTTGACGATGTCCGAAAATGATTTCGGACATGACCCTGCTTGCATGGTTTTACCTCTTTTTAAATCTGAAAAAATTGCAGCTTTGAAGCCATTTCCTGCATGTCCCTTACTCTTTTCCCGAATTCAGGAGAGACGTTGGCAAAGGCTATTCCAAGGCCCAATATTCCTGGGGAAGTTGTAACATTGGCGATCTGCCCCTCCAAAGACCCGAAGGCTTCGGTGTGAAGGCGTAATTTTTTGGCTCTTCTGATTTCAGCTCTTTTGGACAGGGGAGATTCTTCGATAAAAAATCGGCATCCGCTCGCACTGAGATCTAAAATTGCGCCCGGCAATTCAATCCCCTCATAATTGGCAATGCCAGGGAAGAAGCACTTAACGCGTTTGTCCTTCCGAAGGTTGATCCGTTCGGCAGATTTGGGGAATTCAAGAAAGCAGACGCTAATCGGATTTGAAAACACCTGAATGATCGAACTGGTGAATCCTATCACCGCCCCATTGAACAAGTACCGGAGGATAACCTTCGAACCAGGTTCACATTTATGCATGATTCCATTAGTCGGAGGCAGCCTAAGGATCAAGAACTGGTCGGGTTCGATACCGATTAGTCCGCTTTTGATCCTGGCAGAGGACCCGGGCAGCTCCATCGAAATATCGGTCCCAATCTCCATGCCGGGAAAAGAAATTCGTTCAGGTTCGTTCAAATTTAGAGTGCCTTCAGTATGATCATCAACTACTGCGCCTGCTTTCTCAAATTGGGCCATAAGCGGAACCCCTTCCGGCAGCAAGGGGCAACGTCACCGAAAGTGAGCTGGATATGAAATAGAATCGGAAATTTAACGCAGGAGTGAAATCCCAAAATTCACCTATATTTCACCTAGCCAATCTAGGTATTTAATGGCTAACTCAATGATAAAAGGAAGGATCTTAGATTTGCACTGCGGCCCCTCAAACCGGACTTTTTCCTTATATTCTCCCTGTGGCAAGCGATTGTTTTTTCCGCACTGTTTAAGAGCTCGGCTATTTCTTTTGTCGTGTGCCCTTCCCGGATGAAAACCGCAACCTGCATTTCGGTGGGAGTCAGATTGGTAAATTGCTCTGAAAGCCTTTGGGTGAAGGAGGAAGTGATTTGATGGAAATGGGATTCCAAAATCTCCACCCAAACCGCCTGATTGACGCTTAAACTGCTATTTTTCAACTTTTTGATGTAAGGAAGAACAAGCTTGTTGAAATTGGTCATGACGGAAGCTTCGAAAACTCTTTTATCTTCCGCTATGTGCCTCAAGAGCGCCTTGAGCGCTGCATTTGCTTCCTCCATGAACCGGTTTTTTTCCTCGATTTCCCCGGTTCGCTCCTGCACACGCATATCAAGTTCATCCCTGGACTTGCGAAGTTCCTCCTCCATACGCTTGCGTTCGCTGATGTCACGATGAGCCCACATTCTACCTTTTGGCTCATCATCAACAGTGATTGGTAAAAAATCCCGCAAGAAGACCCTCCCGCCGCTCATCGAAATCTCTTCGTCACTTATCCGATTCCCCTGTCCTAGAATTTGCCGGATGCGTGCACGATTTTCCTCCGGGTCGGCATAAGCGGGCAGGATTTTTTCAAACACCTGCTCGGCCGTCAATCCGACCAGCGCCGTGGGGGGGCACTCGAGTCCAAATTGATCACAAAAACATTGATTTGCGAACTCGACTCGCCCTTCCTGGCTAACGAGCAGAACTCCGTATAAAACATTGGAAAGAATATTATTGAAGCGCCGTACGGTCTTTTGGAGCCCTTCTTCGACCTGTTTGCGGGCGGTAATATCAAAGAACAGCAACGCAAAGTGATTGGGTTTTGGCGAGTAGGCGAAGGTTTCATACCAGCGCTGTAAAGGCGAATGGAAGTTCTCAGAGTGGACGGGTTTGCCCGTCAGCGCGACTTGGGAATACATCTCCAACCAGCAACCATCGAGATCTGGCCAGACCTGGCGCATCGTTTTGCCGAGCACGTCTTTACACGGAATCCCCGTCTGGTGTTCCCAGGCACCGTTCAGTTCGAGGAAGCGCCAATCGCAGGGCTTTCCGTCCGCATCGAGGAGGATCTCGTGCATCCCGAAGCCTTCGGTCATGCTTCCAAACAACTCTCGATATTTCTTTTCGCTCGCGCGCAACGCCGTTTCTGCCTGTTTTCGCTCGGTGATGTCTTCAAAGACGGTATAGACCTGGTAGGGAGTGCTCTGTCCGGGATGAAAACAGGGTATCGCGTTGATATTGATCCAACGGTATTCATCCCTCTCGGCGTGATGGACTCCCATCACTACATCGCGCTCTGGTTCGCCGGTTTTTAAAGCCACCATTGCCGGGTGTGTCTCGCCGGGGAAATCGGTCCCGTCCTCGTGAATCGCCCTCCATCGAGGGTCAACCGAAGTGCTCCTCTGCATCTGTTCCAGGCTGAGACCCAGAATTTTCTGCGCGGAGGGGTTGACGGCGATGATCCTGCCATCGGAGTTCTGGTAGACGACTCCCCGCACCATTGTATTAAAGAAAGCCTGATACCTGGCCTCACAGCTCGAAAGCTCTTCGCGCTTCCGACGTTCCATTTGCAGAGCCAGGCTCATCTCAGCCTTTTCCTGCTCCAGTTGACAGACTCTCTCGTGCATCTCGCTCAGTTCGGCGGAGAGTTGTTGTTTCGTTTTGGCCGTGTCCTGCATATCCAGTTCCTTTGCTGCGGACTTTCAACCCTCGCATCAGGCCTGTCCGCCAGGGCATCCCCGGGCATCGGGTCTCCCGGGCGCGGCGTCCGGGGCCGGGCTAAGGCCGTAGGGCCGGCTCGCAGCCAGGCAGAGTGAGCACAGTCTCTTCCTGACTATTACCCACACATGCACCCGGGGTAAAAATCTGGGGACAGGGGGCTTTCCTAACCCCCCCCTCGTATATTGAGGAGGTGATAAAAGGCTTGTGTTTTTCAAGAACTTCACTACACAACGACCTAAGCGAAGGGCCGCCGAGAAGGGGTCCAAACTGAGGTGTACCCTGTTTGCCGTGCAGTTGGGGCGTTGGGTCATCCGTCCTTGAGTCAGACCGTCAATCAAGCTCCAATTGCGCCTTACATTGATTGCATTTCATCGCGCCACGAAAAACCTTATTGCCGCATTCAGGACATATATAGCGGGCCTCTTCGTCTTGAACCCACTTTTGAGTTCCAAATTCTCGTCGATACGGCACACTCCGTAAAATAACTTTCTTCCCGACGGTCATGGAAAAATTATCAATACGCCCGCAAGGAAAATCATCGCACTCGTGACAACCTGTGTAACCTTTTTCTTTGGAGCATGATCTGATTTCACATTGCCGGCAATGCATGAAAAGATCATCCGACAAGCACCCGCCACAATGAATATCTTCTATCGAAAGCTTATCGCAGTTCGGGAGCATACCCTTGCCCGGAGTTCCTCCCTTGTACAGATTTACCAGTCGCTCCTTGAGCTTCACGTTGTTGTCACGCGCCGCTATGTAAATAGCACAAACGCCGCAATAGAGACCGCAAGGAGAATTCAAATTGGGATTTGCCGCCACAATCTTTTGTCCTTTCTCTTGTAGTGATTTTCCTGCTTCCCGAAACCTTTGTCATCCGTCAAGCACATCGCGAACCTTCTCAAGCAGGGTTTGCACGGAAAAGGGTTTCTGCAGGAAGTTGATGCCTTCATCCAGAATACCGTGATGGGCGATGACATTTGCCGTGTACCCGGACATGAAGATGATCTTCAAGCCGGGCATTACTTCGACGAGCCTGCATCTAAGGTCTTTGCCGTTCATTTCGGGCATTACCACATCGGTGATGAGTAGATGGATTGGACCAGGGTAACTTTTAACCATTCCCAAAGCTTCGTTAGGATTTTTGCTTGCGAGGACCTCATAGCCGTGCCGCTCTAGAATAGTTTTACCCAGAGCCAGTATCGACTCTTCGTCTTCCACCAGAAGCACTGTTTCCTTTCCGCGAAGGTTTCTTTTTAAATGCACCGGAGGCTTCTCTGCAGGTTGCTCCTCGGCTCGGGGTAAGTACATTTTGAACGTTGTGCCTTGACCCGGTTCACTGTAAACATTTATAAAACCATTGTTCTGCCTGACGATGCCGTATACCGTGGCCAATCCAAGCCCGGTCCCCTTACCCAAAACCTTGGTGGTGAAAAACGGTTCGAATATCTTGCCCGAGTCTCCTTGTCCATGCCGCAGCCGTTGTCACTTACGGCAAGCATTATGAACTCCCCCGGCTCAAACCCGAGGTGCAGAGCGCAGTATTCTTCTTCAAAGACGGTGTTGGCGGATTCGATGCTGATCTTGCCTACCCCGGCAATGGCGTCGCGGGCATTGACGCACAGATTGGCCAGGATCTGGTCGATCTGGCTGGGATCGATCTTGACCGGATAAAGACTTTTGGCTGGAAGCCAGGCGAGTTCGATGTTCTCGCCAATCAGCCTTCGCAGCATTTTGAGCATCCCTTCCACTGTTTCGTTCAAATCGAGAATCTTTGGGGAGATGGTCTGCTTGCGGGCGAAGGCCAGCAGCTGTCTGGTCAGGTCCGAGGATTGGAGCGCGGCGGTCTCGATTACTTTCAAGCTCTCGAATAGTTCGTGAGCCTGGTCAACCTGCGGTATTGCCAATTCAACATGGCCGAGAATCACACTCAACTTGTTGTTGAAGTCGTGGGCCACTCCTCCCGCAAGCCTTCCGATTGATTCCATTTTTTGCGCCTGATTCAACTGAGCCTGCAGCTTCTCCCGTTCCTCCTCGGCCTTCTCACGTTCCAGTTCATGTTTGTCTCGCTGCATCCTGGTATGGAGTATTGGCGAGATCCGCTCGGCGATTAGTTCCAGAACCGCCTTGTCTTCCCCGGTAAAACCGCCGTCTTTATTGGCTAGCGCGGCAAGCCCTATGGTCATGTTATTAAAAAGTATGGGCACGGACAGAAAATTATGAACAACCATGTGCCCCTTCGGAGTGTGGAACGGCCCTTCGGAAAGAAAGGATTTCTTTTCCGTGATCGATTTGCCCCACATACTGTTTCCCCAGAGATGATGAGGAAAAACGGTCGACTTTTCTTCAACCCGGCACTCACTCCATACCCCCGTGGTCAGGGATGGGACTATCAGTTCCCCCTCGTCTCCTATGTAGCCGAATAATCCGTAACGGCATTTGAAAGCATCGAGAATGACTTTGAGTACCTCTTTGTATATCTTTTCATCGGAGATCGTCAAAAAGACATCGAAGATCCGGTTAAGCATTGTCTTCTCCCGTTCGGATCTTCGAACCGCTTCTTCGGCCTGCTTGCGCTCGGTAATGTCCTTGCAACTGCCAAAAAGGCGATGGGAAAAAGGATTCTCGCTATCTGCAGTGGCCCTTGTCGAGACACCTATCCATAGCGTCGAGCCATCCCTGCAAACGATCCTCAGTTCGCAATAACTCGTTTCCCCCGGCCTGAGCCCAACGACCTCCTTCTCGAAAATCGGAAGATCCGGAGGGTATACGAAAAACCTCCAGCACCCATGACTCAGAACTTCTTCGATAGAATACCCCGTTATATTCTCCACTGCGCCCGCAAGCCAATCGATAACGAATGTTCCTCCGGCGGAATTGACACAGGAAAACGCAAAATCGGAGATCGATTTTGAAATAATCCTGTACCGTTCCTCACTCTCACGGAGCGCCTCCTCCGCCCGCTTTCGCTCGGTGATGTCGAGAATATTCCCGAGAGCCGCCGGCTTTCCCTTATGAAAGGTCCCTGAACCGTAAATCTCCACATGGAAGACCTGTCCGTTTTTCCTTAACCCCCTGAAAGTGTATTGAACCGACTCGGCTTGGCCCGATATGCGCCTTCCTACCTGTTCTTCGACCTTCGCTAAATCCTTCGCATAGACCAAATGTTTGAACTCCATGACGTCTTGTAATTCCTCGACAGTGTAGCCAAACATTTCGGCGAACCGGGGATTTACATATTTAAAGACTCCGTCCTGTATGAGATAGACGCCCGAAATCGCATGTTCCGAAAAGCTCTTGAACTTGTGTTCAGATTCGCGCAGGGTCTGCTCAGCCCTTTTACGAACCGATATGTCTCGAAAACTACCGACCGCGCCAACAATTTGCCCATTTCCCATAATAGGCGCGGTCGTATATGCCGCCGGGAAACCGGTCCCATCTTTTTTCCAAAGGAATTCATCCCGTACCTGGCAGCTTGGACCACCAGCAAGGCAGTTGCTCATGGGACATTCCGCCTCCGGATAGTGGGTCCCATCCGGGAAAGAATGGTGGACCGCGGGGTGAAAAGCCCTGCCGATCAGTTCCCGTTCCTCGTATCCCAGCATCTTGAGGGCCGCGGCATTGGCAAAAGTAACGCTCCCTTTTTTGTCCAGACCTACGATGCCTTCCTGCGCCGTGTTAAGAATCAGCTGAATATGCCGATGGGCCCTCAGGAGTTCTTCCTCCGCCTGATCTTTTTCCAATGCCTTTTGCTGGAGTAACTCCGCCATGTTGTCGAAGGATTGGGCCAGTTTGCCCAACTCATCGGGAGTGTGCGGGAGCCCGGTCCGCGCACTCATATTGCCGTCGGCGAACTTGTTTGCCGCATTTACAAGCATGTTGATTGGCAATGTAAAGGCGACGTTACCCAGAAACCATGCGAAGGACAGCAAAATCCCGGCTGCCAGAACAAGAATCGACAAATTAAAGATCATCGCGGAATTTGCTCTTTGCACGATCCTGTTTTTAGAAACACCCACCATTATCAGCATGTACGGAGGCAAACCGGCAGAGAGGCTCAACCGTTTAAAAGCAAAGATGCGGTATATGCCGTCATCGCACATCCGCTCAAAAACTCCCTCATTTAAAACCTTCATCTGTTCACTTTCAACCGTCAAGAGTTTGCCTACGGGTGAAGTTGAAGTTTCAGGAAAGCGATACAGACGTAGTCCTTTATAATCAAGAATTGCTACTTCCGAGTCAGGTGGAAGATTGACCTTCCTTATGAAATTATCATATTCGGTCAGTTTGAACCCGGCGGTAATGACGGCAATAAGCCTGTTATTTGCACCGAGTACGGGATAGGCATAGTGGATCGATGGAATTTTACTTGTTATTCCAACAACATATTCACCGGCGGCAAAATCGAGCCCTTTGACTGCCTCCTTAAAGTGCTTGCGGTCCGACAAGTTGACACTTCCTGGCTTGAAAGGTTGCGCACCTGCCGCCATATTTCCATCGGGGGTGTCCAATGCAATATTTGAATAGTATTTAGAGTGGGAGATTATCTTGAGGAAAACATCATTGCATGCTCCGACCTTAAGAGATTGAACTTCCGGCAACGTAGCCAGGGTGCTCAGTAGTTGTCTTGTCCCGGATTCAATTCTTCCCTGCTGCGCCGCCAGGCTCTCGACCATCGTGGTCGCATAATGCGCTCCATTACTCAATGCCTGCTTTCTCTCTCCCACGCTTTGATAAACGATGATCCCGGCTGCGGGAAGGAAAACAGCCAGTATGAGCAGGGTCAGCTTTCTCTTGATGGACCAGGGGGCCAAGGTTTTCTGAAAATGCATGATGAGCTTCCCGTCGGGCAAGCGTTTAACAGCTATATATCCATCTTGGAAGAGGGGGCGGGCGGTGCGGGCATGGGCACGACAGCCGGGCAAATCAGCCGATCCCAACCCGGTTCCCGAAAAGCATTTACATATAGCACAATCAGCATGAAAAGACTTTAGGAAACCCTGCGGAAACGTAAGGGATCCGGCAACCGGGTCCCCTTTCAGGAGCTTGAAATGAGGGATGAAGACAAGACAAAAGAGCAGCTCATAGTCGAACTGCGTGACTTGAGCCGCAAGGTTGCCGCCTTTGAGATGATCGGTTCAGCTGCCAAACCGGTCGGCCCCGACGAAAAGCGGAACTCCGATCGTTTCAGACTCCTCTACGAAGAAGCTCCCCTGCCCTACCAGTAACTGGACGAGAACGGCAATTTCATCGATATAAACCGGGCGTGGCTGGATTCACTCGGCTACAACAAACAGGAGGTCATCGGCAGAAACTTCGCCGACTTCCTGCACCCGGACTGGAAGAGCCATTTCAAAGAGACCTTCCCCAGGTTCAAGGCTGTGGGGGAGGTTTCGGGCGTCGAGTTCGAGATGGTAAGGGAGGACGGATCGACTATTCTGGTGTCTTTTAACGGCAAAATCGGACGAAACCCACAGGGACAGTTTAGGCAAACCCACTGTGTTTTTCAAAACATCACCGAGAGGAGAAGAGCCGACGAGGCTCTCCGAGAGAGCCGGGAACGTTTGGGGCCAGGTAGGGTGGGCACAGTCTCTTCGTGCCCACCGTTCACCCGGGGTATCGGATACCAATTCAATTCCCCCCCCTTTTCTAAAGGGGGGCAGGGGGGATTTTATTGGCGCTCCCATTTAACAGAAACCCCAAACCCTTTGCCAGAGCGCTTCACAAGAACATGGCAGACGCCAAGCACGCCCTTCTGCCATCCCGTAGAGTCCCCCCGACTCGAGGAAGCACAACGAGAATGATTCGGATATGGAAAATGAAAACTCGAAAACGGCATCTTCGCGCATCGACATCAAGGCGCGTTATACCTCTAGCGGAGAGGAGTGTTGACCTCTGATAGCCTGATAGCAATCTCGATACGAACGACAGCACCCGGCACATCAGCGATCTCCCGGAGCTTAAGGGATGCTTTTTCTGCCCTTTCGTCCGCCCGCAACTATTCGAGTGTCAGAAATGGACCGTGACAAAAGCCGGAGAAAATCTCCGGCTTTTGTCACTCGTCTATCGGGAAGATATTGCGAAGTCTAGTAGGAACGCTTGCCTCCACCAGAACGGCCACCTGAACCGCGGCGAACACCGCCTCTTTCCTTCTGGCCGTATCCACCGCCGCTTCGACCGCTTTTCGTGTCGTAGATACCGAGATCAGTGGCATCGGTTACACCACGTGACCGGCTCGAACTATAGCTGTCGCCGGCAGGCCGGGAACTTGAACCAGGACCTGACCCGCCCCGGTAATTGCTGGAGTAGCCGGATCCGCCACCCTCACGGCTTGGCGCCCCACGAGACTCCTTGGGCCTTGCTTCGTTCACTTTTATAGCGAAGCCGTTTATTTGTCTGCCGTTCAACCCGGCGATCGCCGCCAATGCCTGATCCTGATTGGACATTGTCACAAAACCGAATCCGCGCGATTTGAGAGTTTCATGGTCCAGGACGATTTTAACGGAATCCACCTCGCCAAAGGCCTCAAACTCTTTCCGCAACTCCTCTTCCCTCATCCCGAATGAGAGGCTTCCTACAAAGATGTTCATGCTTGTCCTCTTCGAATTATGCCCTTTAAACTAGATCCGATCGCTTCTAATCGACCACAAAAGTAATAGGAAGACCACCGGAGTCGCCTCAATGAAGCATTTCATAAGACGTAAATTGGCGTGAAATAACGACGGCAAATAAAATTGCCTTCGGCAATTTAATCCGGTCTCACTTTTCACCTTGCAATTTTAAATATAACAGCAAATAAAATCAACGGGTAAAAATAAGATCCGGGCAGTAATTCTTTTCGCCCGCCCGCCGGATTTCCCATGCGGGTATTTATAGTGTAAAGATGCAGGCTTGCCAAAGACCAAGGAAGCTCCGGGGCGAAGAAAGCCCGATTCTACGCTCGTTCGCAAAGTGATGACGGAAGCATGGACATCGTTTTTCGATGTGGCGGTTGCAGGCGAGGCTGCGACCGCCAGGTTGGCCGTGACCCGCGCGATTCCATCTTCCAGCCGGATCTAAAAGTCGTTTAAGAGGATCTCCCTGGCTCGCCTGCAGATTTCCAGTCCATAGTCGGTCCACACTCCCTGGCCCCAGTACCTGTAGCAGCTTGTCTGAGAGGTCAGAAGATGAAACAGCGCGTTGCGGTAACGGTGGTCACCGGGAGAGACGTTTTGTTCGATGGCTTTTTCGAAGAAAAGCGCACTGACCTTTTGCATCGGGTCCAGCACGTTTTCGTAGCCGCGCACCCAGGAAAGATTGTTCGTCCAGCTGCCGCCTTCCATATTAAAACGGCCGTCCTCTTTCCTGAGTGCTTCGATTACCTGCGCCATCCTATCCGGGCCGGCTTGAGATCTGAAGCGCTCCCATATGCGGTGTTGGAAAGCGGGCTGAAGCGCCGGGAAATCCTCCTCCTTTAGACCCATCGAGAAAAGGTACTCCAGGTATTCGGTTACGTTGACCATTGGCGTCTCCGAACCCGAGGACTCGCGAATGACCTCCATGTACTTGGGTGGAAACTCGTTCATCATCACGCCTCCGTTTTCGCCGTCGGAGATTTGCGTAACGAGCTGCGGGATCTGTCTTCCCCCCAAATCCTGGCGGCTGAGCCCCTTTGCCTCGTAATACGGCTGCATCTGGCCGATAAGTTTGGTGTCACTGCCTTGCGTTTTGATTATGGCTATGATGCTTGCGGTTTCACCTCTGCTGTTGCGGCAGACCAGGCGATGAGGGATATGCTTGCGCTGCGGGCTCCACCCGTTTTCCGGCTGTTCGACGGAATGCTCCTGGACGAGCACCCACTGGTAGCCGCAATCGTTCAACGTCTTTACAAAGTCGAAGGCCACGTCCGGATGATTTGGAAGAGCCATCTCCGAGGGAGAAAAACCTCGCACGCGGCCAAGAGCCTCCAGTCCGAATATTGCCGCGAAGTGGTTCTGCCAGGCCTTGACGTGCAGCCGGTAGTCCTGGACCGGGGTGGAGGGCGCCACGGCGTGTCCCCAGGGAGCCCCAAGCCATTCCACGCTATTTCTGTAATTGGGGTCGAGTGTGATGGCTTTCAAACTGTCTAAAACCTCATTTGCTCCCATCTTGCGAAGACCGTGCAGCAGAGTGCCCGAGTATTCGAGCATCACGCGCGGACGCTTGCCCTCATTGATCAACTGGGGGATAAACTCACCCATGCGCTTATAGCACCACAGAAAAACATGAGCGTTATGGTTGTCCCCGATACCCTGGTTATCCATCATATATTGGAGATTACTGATGATTTCCGCCTCTTTCAAGTTGCTTCCCCTGGCCGGGATGAGCGGCTGGTGCATGTGCAGCGCAACAGCGGCCGCGCTTCGGATACGACCAAAATCAATTCGGCTCTCGTTTAGATAGATTGCCTTCCCATTGTTTGCGGACATGGCCCGGGCGCATAACTGCTCTTCTCCGGAAATATTGGGCAGACCTTCGAGATACTCTGGCAAAGCGTTCATAGGTAAATACCCGTTCCTTTCCATTGGTCACATTGGGGCTCGACCGCTTCCGGGGTCGAGCCTTGCTTTGTTGGAGTTCTGTCTACTTATGCCGGATGTGTTCGTAAATTTGCAGATACTTCGCCCCTGGGTTTTTCCAGGAGAAGTCGAAACGCATCGCATTGAGAACAAGCCCTCGAAACTCCTCCGGATAGGACCTCCAGAGGCCTATCGCGCGGTGCAGCGCGGATTCGATAGCCTGATAATCGGTTTGGTGAAAGACATAACCGTTGCACATGTCCCGCGGCCTGTCGCCGCAAAAGTCGCGGTCGAACACGGTGTTTACCAACCCGCCGACAGCGCGTACTATGGGGATGGTGCCATATTTAAGGCAGATCATCTGGGGCAGGCCGCATGGTTCGAACATACTTGGCATGACCATCATATCCGCCCCGGCGTAAATCATGTGGGAGAGTTCCTCGTTGTAGCCGATCTCCAGGTGGCAGTCCGAATTATCGTTGAGATAACTTTTGAGGTGCAGGAAATAATCGTTGATGCCCCTGTCCGGACTGCTGCCCAACAGCACGAATTGAGCGCCGTTCCGCAGGCAGTAGAACAACGCATGCCGAATCAGGTCCAACCCCTTCTGCTGGTCCAACCTGCCAATGAAGGCAACGATCGGTTTGAGGTTTTTCCGAAGCCATAACCTGTCCCGGAGAGCCTCTTTGTTCCGATATTTATCCTCTAGGCTGTCCATGGTGTAGTTAACGGGGATGTGGCGATCCATCTCGGGGTTCCAGAAGTCATAGTCTACGCCATTGAGTATCCCGTCGAATTTAACCCGATGGGTTTGCAGCGTTGCCTGCAGGCCGAAGCCCTGGTCGGTGTGGCACGCCTCCCATGTATGTTGCGGAGAAACGGTCGTAACGAAGTTCGAATAGACAATGCCGCCCTTCATGAGGTTCACTGCGCGTGTATTAAAGTTATCGAGCATACGGTCGGGGTGCATGAAGTGGTGTGGACGGCATAAACCGGCAGCCCACAACACATCTTCCGTGGTAACGCCCTGGTGCTTGAAGTTGTGGATTGTGTAGCAGGCACGCTGATTGTGCATGCCCGATCGATTGTAGATCTCGTAGAGCAGGGGCGGGACTATTCCGGTTTGCCAGTCATGGCAGTGGATGATCTCCGGGCGGCGGCCGCTTTTTAGCAGGAACTCGAGTGCGGCCTTGCTGAAAAAGCTAAAGCGCATGGCCTCATCGTCGCACCCGTAAAAAACGCCGCGCTTAAAGAAATTATCCTGCGAGTGCGCATCGATAAAATAACTGCGTATGCCATGCACCTCTCCATTCCATACCGAGCAATGAATCCAACCGCTATACCAGGGCACCCGCAAATCCTCGTAAACCTTATGCATGCCCAGGATCTGGTCATAGCGCATGCAGTCGTACATGGGCAATATCACTTCAACCCTGTTTCCGCGAACCTGCAATTCGCGGCTCAAGCCATACACCACGTCGCCAAGCCCGCCCACTTTGGCAACCGGGGCACACTCCGAAGCTACTTGTACGATGTACATTCCTGCCTCCTGGCCTGACGCGGATCTTCCTGATAACCTTACCCTGAAAACCGGATTCGCAGTCTCCCACCAGCCGCCCCCCAATCCGGGAACCCGTGGAGAAGGCGTGGCACACCCGCCCGCGGCGCAGCCGCCACACTCGCCCGCGGCGCAGCCGCGTGATGCTGTGCTTACTCGCGCTTCAAAAAGATCACCCCTAAGGGCGGCAGGGTGAGCCTGATCGAGTGAGGCCGCCCCTGACATGCTTCGGGTTCGGACATGACTGGAGCATTGACCGTATTGCTGCCGCCGTAGCCTTGCGAGTCGCTGTTGAGAAGCTCCCGGTAGACGCCCGGCTCCGGCACTCCCACACGGTAGCCGTGCCGGACCACGGGTGTGAAGTTCGACACCACGATGACGAAATCACTCGGATTCCGGCCCCTGCGAATAAACGAAACAATGCTTTGGTCTATATCGTGGAAGTCGATCCATTCAAACCCTTCCCAGCTGAAATCCACCTCATGCAGCGCGGGTTCGCGGACATACAGCCGGTTCAGGTCCTTTACATACTGCTGCAGGCTCCGATGTGATTCAAAATCGAGCAGCTTCCAGTCCAATTCGTAGCCGTGATTCCATTCGCTCCATTGTCCGAACTCACAGCCCATAAACAGAAGTTTCTTGCCCGGGTGTCCATACATATAGCCATATAGAGCGCGCAAATTGGCAAACTTCTGCCAGTGGTCGCCTGGCATTTTGGACAACATGGCCCCCTTGCCGTGCACCACTTCGTCGTGCGAAAAAGGCAGCGTGAAATTTTCCGTGAAAGCATAGAGCAGAGAAAAGGTCAGGTGGTTATGGTGATATTTGCGGTGGACAGCCTCTTTTTGCATGTACTCGAGCATGTCGTGCATCCATCCCATGTTCCACTTCATGTCGAATCCCAGCCCTCCCATGTAGGTCGGGCGGGATACCATCGGCCAGTCGGTGGATTCCTCCGCGAATGTAAGCACGTCCGGAAACTCCAGGTGAACCACCTCGTTGAATCGCCGTATGAACGCGATGGCTTCCAGGTTTTCTCTGCCGCCGTGTCGGTTGGCGATCCATTGGCCTTGCTTCCTCGAATAGTCGAGATATAACATCGAGGCCACCGCATCGACCCGGATGCCGTCAATATGATACTTGTCCAGCCAGAAAAGGGCGTTGGAAAGAAGAAATGCCCGCACCTCGTTTCGCCCGTAGTTGTAGATCAGCGTGTCCCAGTCCTGGTGCTCGCCCTGCCTGGGATCGGCGTGCTCGTAGAGATGGGTGCCGTCGAAAAAAGACAACCCGTGGCCGTCTTTGGGGAAGTGCGCCGGCACCCAGTCGATGATCACGCCCAACCCGGCCTGGTGTGCGGTATCGACGAAATAACGAAAATCATCCGGGGTTCCATAGCGCGAAGTTGGTGCGTAGTAACCGACGGTCTGGTATCCCCACGAACCGTCGAAGGGATGTTCGGTAACAGGCAGCAGTTGAAGATGGGTGTAGCCCATCTCCTTGGCGTAGGGCACCAATTCATTTGCAAGTTCGCGGTAGGTGAGCCAGCGATGTCCAAGCTCCTTGTGTGGTGCAACCCTCCAGGCGCCAAGATGCACTTCGTAAATGGATATGGGGGCTTCTAATTTCTGACGCTCTTTGCGGGTGCGCATCCATTCGGCATCGGCCCATTCGTGATGGTTGAGGTCCCACACGACGGACGCCGATTTTGGACGCATCTCGGCCCAGAACCCGAAAGGATCGGCCTTTACGGTCATGAACCCTTTATAGCGAGTCTTGATTTCATACTTGTACAAATCGCCATGAGCCAAATGCGGGATAAAAATCTCCCACAGGCCGCTCGTCCCTCGCGGGTTCATGGGGTGGCGCCGTCCGTCCCACTGATTGAAGTCTCCAACCACGCTCACCCGCTCGGCGCCGGGCGCCCACACGCTGAAATGGACGCCGTCCACGCCGCGGTGTTTGATGGGGTGCGCACCGAGCTTGTCGTAGAGCCGAAAATGATTGCCCTCTGAAAATAGATGTAAATCGTAGTCGGTAAGAATCGGCGAGAACCGGTAGGGGTCCTCGGTCACATAGGTCCGCCCGTCACGCAATGTGATCAGAAGCTCGTAAGGGAAAGATTCGGTCTCACCCGGCAAAACGGTTTCGAACACCCCCCCGGCATGCACGCACCGCATCAAATGTTCGCAACCGGAGCGCAACACGCAAACGCTTAGCGCCTCTGGCTGAAAGGTGCGGATCACCAGCTCCCGCTCCCCCATCACTTGCGGACCGAGAATATCGAAAGGACTGCTGTGGAAACCGCCGGCGATGGCTGCAACGGCTTCCGGGGCGGCTGTCGATTCAAAAACGATGGGAAGAACATACCCCGGCACAGCCGTCTCACTGACCCGGACCGCGGCGGAATCCCCACCTCCATTGTCGCCGATCCCGGGTGCGGTCGCCTCCCTCGCCTCGAGGTCGACCTTGGCCTGTTCAGGCTCATTTGCGTCGGGATTGCAGGTTTCGTTGACCATATGTTCAGCCTCTTTGGAAACGGAAATTTCCGAGCGCCGAACGCTACCTGAGTCTTTCATATAATCTCCAATAAGATTATGAGTAATTTCCAACATCGGCCAGGCAACCGGGAATTATTTCCAATGTTTTCTTCGGATAAGTTCCCTCTTGCCACTCAGAACAGGATGGAGTGGTACCACAAACGTATACCTGTGGGACCTCGATTTTGATTCTCTGGAATTGGTGACATAATGCGGCTAAGATCACCTCACGGCCCTGTAGGGAATATTAATATATCTCAAAGTGTTACAATGATATTACAGCATGCCGACGATTGGCCTTCATGACTTTCAGAAGTTAATATTTAGTTTCCATCCGGAAACTTCATGGCGGGCAAGGGGGATTCAAATTCCCCTCCTTTTCTAAAGGAGAGCGCGAGAGGCGGGATTTAATTCCCCCCCTTTTCTAAAGGGGGGCCTCGCCTTTGACCCTTTACTAGATAATTGATAAGTAAATCGAATCGAGAGCTTGCAACTCTCGATTTTTTATTCTAGTATGATCTAGTTATTTGACTAGATAGGACCAAGCTCAGGCCCGGCTCTCACAAAGGAGGCGTCCAATGGGTTATCCGACCAAAGTGCAGCTGATCAAACGACAGCAAAGCGAGCAGTGGTACATCAACTTTCCAGCCGCTGTGGCACAGGCTATGGAGTTTGAACGAGGCGAGATGGTTGAATGGATCATTGAGGATAAATCGAGCCTTGTCCTGCGCAGGGCGAAGACACCACCATCGGCATTGAAAAAAAAACTCCTGGAATAGCAGAGGAGTTCGACCGCCTCTTCGAGCTCACCCGTTGTGCTTTTGCTCAAGAACGCACCTTTGAGCGCGCTCGCACTCTGGCAATAAGTTCCTTGGTCGGGTTGGGGCGTAAGACTGTGAGCGGGATGCTGTGCGCCAGCGGGCAGCAGTTTGCCGACTGGTCCGCTGCTTATCGGCTTTTCGAGCGGGAGCGGTTTAACATTGACGTTCTGTTCGACCCGATTCGTCGTGAGGTGGTCGGACGCCTTAAACCAGGAGAGCCGCTTGTGGTGATAATGGACGATACTCTCATCAGGAAACGGGGGCGCAAGGTTAGCGGCGCTGGATGGCGAAGGGATCCGTTAGGGCCGGCATTTTGCACAAACCTCGTGTGGGGCCGGCGATTCCTCCAACTCTCGGCTGCATTGCCGGAGACGGGGGGAATAGGAAGAGCGAGGGCGGTGCCTATAGATTTGACGCATGCCCCATCCCCTGTAAGACCCGGGAAAAAAGCCTCCGATGAACAATTGGCTGACTACCGGGAGAAGCAAAAGATCATGAAAATAAGCTGTGTCGGGGCAAGGCGGATAGCTGAATTAAGAGCAATAATGGATAAAGAAAATAAGGGAAAAATCCGCCTTATCGTCGCTGTGGACGGAGGTTTTACGAATCGAGCCGTCCTTCGCAATCTTCCACACGATACGGTGGCGATCGGCCGGATCCGAAAGGATGCCCGGCTTTTCCATCTTCCACAGAATAAGACAGAGACCACGCGGGGCCGTCGCCGGTGGTACGGAGCAGCCCTGCCAACACCCGAGAAAATTAGACAGGATGAGTTAATTCCTTGGGTGAGCGTCGAGGCGTTTGCGGCCGGCAAGACTCATTCGTTTCAAATTAAAACCCTTGCCTCAGTCCGTTGGGCGGTAACGGGGCAGCAGGACGTGCGCCTGGTTGTGATCCGGCCACTGGCCTACCGGCCCCGAAAAGGTTCCAACCTTCTCTACCGTGATCCCGCTTATCTCATCCGCACCGATCCTGATCTGCCTCTGCATCGGCTCATCCAATCCTATCTTTGGCGCTGGGAAATTGAATTGAACTTCAGGGAAGAAAAGACGGTCTTGGGTGCGGGAGAGGCGCAGGTACGCACCCCTGCGGCGGTTGAAATGGTGCCGGCCTTAATTATCGCTGCTTATGCCTTTCTGCTGCTGGCAGGTGACCGGGAGGGCCTGCCAGCCTTACCGCAACCAAAATGGAGGAACTCCGCCCCGGCTCCGAGGACTTCAACTTCTCAATTGATCGGCATGTTTCGATCGGAGCTTTGGGGAAAGGCAATGGGGGTGAATTTAGACCACTTCGCCAATTGCGCAAAAGAGAGAACGAACCGCGTTTTTTTTGAAAAGTCTTTACCAGCGGCGGTTTGTTATGCTGTCAAATAGCCAAAGGCGAGTGGTATTCTGCCCTGAAAGGGCAGAATACCACTCGCCCGGGGCATCGGCTCGGGACGGCATCGCCCCGGGACCTTGACAAACCCTGTAGATCCAAGCCCTGAAGGGGCGTAATATTTGACCTTCTCAGGCCGATTTTTGCAAGAGGCTCAGTATTTTAACTTTTACCGCATGCTCATGTACGCCATTATTGCCGTATCCCAGGACATTCCATTCGGCACGCATCGGCTGGCGGCTTCCGTCGCTGCCGACTGCCAAGGCCATGAGCGTGACTTCCCCTTCGATATTGGCATCCAAGACATACTGCCAAAGCCTCCAGGACCAGCGTTCGCGGGGGCCGATGAATTCAGCCTGGGCCCAGGACTTGCCGCCGTCGGTTGAAATCTCCACCCGGTCCACCTCGATTTCACCTCCATATGCCGCCCCCGAAATCACCACGGGTCCGGCTGTAACTGTTTCACCCGGAAGCGGGCTGGTGATAATAGCTTTTAGCTTAAGACTCTTTACCACTTGGCCTGTTTTGGGGTCCTGGCCTTTTTGATATGCACGGTAGGCACTATCCATGTAATGGCCCTCCCAGGGACGGTCCAGTACCATTATCCTGGTAAGCCATTTTACGGAGTTGGCGCCGGTCCAACCCAGGACCAAACCTCGAAGGGGAAATCCATGCTTTAGGGGCAGCGGTTCTCCATTCATTTCGTAGGCTAAAAGGGTCGATGACAGCGCCTTTTCGACAGGAATGCTTCGGATGAATTTGACCCCGGACGTCCCAAGCGGCTTTTCGAACCCCTCGAACGCCACGTGACGCGCATTGGCACCAAGGCCGGTCAGGGTAAGGATGTCCTTCAGCCATACGCCACCCC
Source organism: uncultured delta proteobacterium (assembly GCA_963813125.1). Taxonomy (GTDB): domain Bacteria; phylum Desulfobacterota; class Syntrophobacteria; order Syntrophobacterales; family Syntrophobacteraceae; genus SbD1. The sequence continues at coordinate 53,778 of CAWEZA010000081.1, forward strand.
AGATGGCATTGCCGACGCCTCCTATGGTCCATGGGTTTCCGGATGCGCTTGTTGCCAGGAGAGAACGGCCGTTCCCCGAGCATTCAAGAGTGTTCCCAACCACACTCCTCGGCATACGCAGGATCTGTTCGAAGCCGAAAACACCTGGTCGTTCGACCTCACCCTCTACTGTGAGCTTCCATTTCCCTGGAGAAATCCGCCCGGGCACAGCCCCCTGGTTCCGGTCGAAAAAGATGGAATTGGGAGTTATCCACGATCTGAGAAACACGCCCGGCGTCTCTGCGTTAAGCGGCCTTTCACTCATAATGCGCATTTTTTCCTTCATATGCCCCTCCCTGTTGAATGGAAGGCAAAGGTAAAAACGCAAAAGGAAAAAAGCAATAGGAGTGCTAAAGGAAGCGAACCCAACCTCCACCATCTGAGGCTCGCAATCCAGAGGGATACTCCATGAGACCGCCGGGGATGCCCAGGGCATGTTTCCACACTAAATCCCCTGGGAGATACTCCATGATCCGGGACCATGCGGGAGGGGTCGGGCAGGGAATTTAAAAGGTGCATTACTCGTTCGCCGTATGAGAGATAGGCTTGATCCGCTCGTATTCGTTTCCGTGTGTGCTCAACGTGTCCCACATGTCGACATCCGCCTGAAGTCCCATCCAGAAATCGACTGTCGTTCCCATGGGTCCGGGGTCAGGTCTTGTAATATTATATTTTCTGTAATGGTGCAAGTTGCCTTGTGGCCAGATCGTCGCGTGTCGAATACCCAGGGGCCGTTTATCATGTGACGGCACGGGGAAACGCCCGGATGCCGATTTTCGAGGATGATCGTGACCGCACGGATTTCCTGAAGCTGATCAAGGAGGCGCTGGAACGCTTCAAGTGGCATTGCCACGCCTACTGTCTGATGACCAACCACTACCACCTGCTTGTGATAATACAAGACCTGACCCCGCACCCCTGTAATACAAGACCTGACCCCGCACCCTTCCACGCCGTACCCGTTTTAGATGCGTCGGTCTCATTCGCTTCCTTCGTAGCCGTAGGTCTTGAAGATGTCCAGGATGGTGCCGCTCACGTAAGCTTCCTCATGATAATGAAAGGCCTTGTTAAAAGCCCTGGTCACTTCGGAAATCCTCTCATAAGCTTTTTGCGCGGCCATGGCGAAGTGTCGGGCATCAACCATCTTTTTGTTCATCAAGGCCGCCGTGTCTTGGGGGGATTCTCCGTCGACCAACTTGGCGACAAGATCGGCCAATGAGTCGATTTCTTCGCTCAAGTCCTCCTGGCACCCCTGCAACTGCATGAGATGTGTATTCAGGTAATGGCACAGACCAGCCGCGGCGTTTCGAAGCACCTTGTTTCGTTGATTCTCGAGGGCCTTGGTGATGTTGTGAATAATGCCTTCGTGATAGAGCAGTTTCCCCGATTCATCGGTTTTTACCCGGGCCGTCACGGCGACTTCGATGGTTTCGCCGGAAAGATCGCGGAATTTTACATGTTTCCCGACCACGCGACCTTGTCTGTAGAGCTCTTCGATCAAGGCGGCCCTTTCGGAAACATCCGGGTAAAAATTTTCCACGTTGCTTTCGAGGGCTTCCTCTTTGTCTTGAAAGCCCAGAAGCTTGACGCCGGCCTGGTTGATGTCGATGAAGTCGCCCCCGGCGGTCAATATAAAGGCCATGTCGCTGGTTGAACTGAAAAATTCCCGATACCTCTCTTCGCTTTGCCTGAGAGCGTCGGCGGCTTTTTTCCCTTCAGTGATATCACGGATGACATGATCGATCCGGCGGATGTCTCCGGTCTTGGAGAAAACGACATGTCCTTCGTCCAGGACCCATTTGACCTGGCCGTCGCTGCTGATAATCCTGTATTCGGCCTGGTCGAATTCCGCATCCGGAAGACCGAGATAAAAGCGGTTTACCTTGTCGACATCGTCCGGATAAACAAAATCTACGGTATGCTTTTCCCCGCTCGTAAATTCCCTGAGGGGGACCCCGTAGAGGGCTTCGGCGGCAGGATTGATGGAAGTGATGGCATAATCGGCCTCCACCGAAAACGAGACAACCACCTCGTTCATGGAATGAAGAATGCTCTCAAGCCGCTCTTTAACTCTATTTAGATCAAGTCGAATTTTTCGCCGTTCGGTTATGTCCGTTAGAGCGGCCAATATTGCGGGGCTGCCGTCGCAGGAAATCACGCTGACCTTCATTTCAATGATCGCCGGGTCATCATATGCTCTGGGCATGACGAACTCAATAGAGTCAGGCAGTGTGTGGGCGAAAAGGCGCTCCCTCAGATACGGGATAACCTTTTCACGGTCCGCCTGCCCGACGTAGTTCGAAAAATCCGATTTGAGGACAGACGCCGGATCCTTTTGGGACATCGAGCAAAATGCGTCGTTGGCGAAAACGATTTTGTCTTCGACGATGATGACCACCCCGTCATTGATATGCTTCACAATACCCCGGTAATCTACGTCCCCTTTACAAACCTTTATCTCTTCGGTCGCGGTCCCCATGTTAGAACCCTTTCGGTGGGTGCGGGGTCAGGCTTTGTATTATCATATTCCGTCCTTATTCACCTCTGACAATTCTGCTCACCGTGGCGTAATGCAGGCCGAGGCGCCTTCCGAGTTCGGAAAATGTATAGCCGTACTCCGTGTGCGCTTTCTTCAACATTGCGTTGCGCTCCTTTTTCTCCATGATTCCGCTGCCGGAGAGCAATTCGTCGAGCGTGGGACGTGAAACCAACCGTTGACATTTAGGGATTTCCTTGCACGGGGTTTTATTCTTGAGCGCAGGCCTGATTCCTTGCAGGAATTCACGGGAACCAAGAACACATTGCGATTCGAGTTTGTCCCAAATTCTGTCTGCTTCCATCCCGGACATAACGAACTCGACATATCGTCTACGAGCCTCGCCATTTTCCCTTCCGAACTGGGATAAAATCCAGTCCACAGAGAGAAAAACCGGCCTCGGCGATACGCCGGCAGTCGCACGATAGCTGCTCCAGGTGTATTCTTCCGGGCGCTCGACCATCCCAGCCCTCACGGGATTCAAAACAACGTACCTGCAAAGCTCAAGCAAATAGGCGTCTCGATCGACCACAACCGATTTGAATCTCCCCTGGAAGAGGTGGCCCACTCGACTATAAGTTCGATTGTACCGTTGCGTGTAGACTCCGTTAATGTGCCGCATGCCCAGGGACAGATTTCCCTGAATGGTTTCCACAAGCAGGTGGTAGTGGTTGGTCATCAGACAGTAGGCGTGGCAATGCCACTTGAAGCGTTCCAGCGCCTCCTTGATCAGCTTCAGGAAATCCGTCCGGTCACGATCATCCTCGAAAATCGGCATCCGGGCGTTTCCCCGTGCCGTCACATGATAAACGGCCCCTGGGTATTCGACACGCAACGGTCTGGCCATAAGGCAACCTACACCAGAAAATATAATATTACAAGACCTGACCCCGGACCTCGAAGGCCGGAAAAAGGCCTTTTTAGTTAGCTCTTTCGTTGACCAGAGCCAATCTGGCGCGGCCCGACCCCAAAGCCTACTTGCACTAGGCTACTCCGAAGCTGTTATCGGTAAAGCCGCTCCTCAATGGGGAGAAGGTTTGGGGGGTCGACAGATGCAAACCGTTTCCGAGACCTTATCGGAGCAGGCGCAATCCGTTTGGATTCGCATGTGTGGAAATTCCCACCCTGACCAATATTCGATGATCTCAAGTCATGGAATACGCCGTGGACAAATCTGGTGTGCTTCCTGATCCACACCCGGTATCAGACATCCTGACCGCGTGGCCAAGGGCCCCGGCCGCCTTCCACGGACCTGGGCGCGCCATTTTGAGCCTGGAGATCTAAAGTCCTCCGAAGATATTCAATAGCTACACTTTGGAGTTTTCACCCCATGCTTCGCGACTCTTCTCGATCTTTTTCTTCACTCCTGACCAGGTTTCGGTTAATAAAAAGGACTCCTCCCATCTTTCCAGAAAAAGAACATACATTTCATGGGGGATAGAGAAAGTCATCTCATCGGTTTTTAAGAATTTTCTATCAGAAGGGTCCCAGCCTCCGATCACGGCCTTCATTTTGCCCTGCCGCAGGTAGCGGATGGGCCATGTTACCATGTAGCTGCACCCCGCTCCAAACGGCGACATGACAGCCTCGAAGTCTTCGGTGACAAAGGTAGCGAGTGTGCACAGGCCGGAGATGACCTCGCTTCTGGCAAAGAAGGTGACCACCTCGGGTGTTTCATTCTCTTTGAACATACCGAGAGGTTTAAAGACGCAAAACCTGGCGGGGGCCGGTCGGGGGTCAATCGTGCTGAAAAATTGCCTGCAAACCTCCGGCGACGGAAGATATCGCTCTCCATGCATTTTCCCCGGAATCCCAGTGGAAACGTAGAGGGCGATAAATTCGAGCTAAGGTTTGTGAAACCCGAGATAGAACGATCCGCCAATGCACCCGAAACGACTGGCTTCAAAATAGGCGACGGTTTTCTTCTTTCGGGCGAGCCGGATTTGTCCCATTACACAGGAAAAATTCCGGAAGAGTGCGGAGAAATCAACCTCGCCCCGCTGTTCCATTTCATAAGAGAAGGGCTCACCTTCTTTCGGCACAAACCCGCTCTCGGGTTCCGTTTCGGTATAATACATGCCGAAAGGCTGCTCCGAGTATCCAAGAGCTTCCAAAAATGCGGTCAGTCGGTCGTTCATAAAATCTCCTTCTCGGGACAGGTTCATACTTCTTTAAAGTGTGCGCCGAGGAGTGCATTTTTAATATGCTGGAATCAAGCTAATACCATATGTGGGGACCCCATGTCCCGGTCTGGCAGCGGCTTTTATTGCGGCTGCCCGGGCGCCGATCACGATGAAGTCGCCGGGCCTCATTTTCCGAGCTGTTTATATGCTCTCCTGCTGGAACATTCTCTCCTGCCGGGATGCGAAACGCGGTTTCCCCGCAAGTTTCAGACCTGCTCGGAAATTCTTTGCCATCACGGTATGCCTGCATTGACTGCGGTAGCGGTCGACCAGATCGACGATTTTGAGCATTGTTTCAAGCCGCCCTCCTTTCGGTTACGCGACGCAGATGCCAGGCACCGCGACCTTCTGGAACAGGTGCGGGGCTGCAACGGCCGAGGACGGATAGGCCGACAAATGAGCCAAAAACTCCGGATGCGTGAACGCGGCCCGAAAGTCAGCCGTAGATTCCCAGACGGCATAGTTCAGATAAGTCGGGCTATCGCCAATCGCGCGGTGAAGCTGGGTCGAGATGAAACCCGGCTGCCGCTTCATGAAATCCGCATCGGCCTGCCAGGCTCGAAGGAAGGCCTGCTCTTCAGCCTTATCGACCGTGAAGACGTTTACCAGGACGACCGGGCTTGCATCGACAGCCAGCTGACGTTCGATGGAAAAAATAGGGTCCAGCGGGCGAATGAGTGACATGGCTCACTCCTTTTGATATAGTTTTTGAGGTAATGGCATTCCAAATCTTGACATCAAGATACCATTATGATAACGTAATGTCAATAGGACATGCTGCGTTCAGGAGAGATGCGTGGTGACAAATGCTTGAAACGAAGAGAACCCCGGCCGGAGCCGCCTTGACCGATCTCATCCTCGACCTGTTCAGGCTCAACAACCGGATGCTTGCCGCAGGAGACAGGCTGGTCACCGACCTTAGCCTGACGAGCGCCCGCTGGCAGGTTCTGGGCACGATCATCGCGGCAGACCGGCCGCAACCTGTCGCCTGGCTGGCTCGAGACATGGGAGCCAATCGCCAGAACGTCCAGCGCATCGTTAATGATCTGGCGAAGGAGGGGCTTGTCGATTTTGCAGCCAACATCCACCATAGACGCGCATCGCTTATCGTGCTGACGGACAAAGGGAAACAGGCGTTCGACGCTGCCATGCGTCTGCAGACCCCTTGGTTCAACAGGCTCTCGGTAGGGTTGGAGGTTGAGGACATCGAGACGGCGCATAACGTAATAAGAGCGCTTCGCCGGAAACTGGAAGGAGATGGAGGTGTTGATGTGCAGGCTTGTTGAAGGGCAAGGTGAAAAGGGGGGATGTCTCCATTTGGCCAGTTGTTGTTAAAGTTCGTGCGAAGGGATGTGTGGGCTTGAATCCGTGGTGCGGTAAAATGCTCCGAGGATTTGGTTATGAAAGGTCTTCCGTCTCGATTACAAATCCCTCATACACAGAAGCGAATACGAGTTGATCAAGCCCATCTCTCATGCGGCGAACGAGTGACGCACTTTCGAAATCCCATCTACCCCCTCCCCACATGGTCCTGGACCATGGGGCATCCCCCAGGCAAATCTGGTGTGCTTCCTGGTCGGACACATACCTGAGGCATCCTATTATTTGTAAAACGGATTCTCGATTCGCAGACCGTCTATGGTCTGCCCGTGCTGCATATCTTCAGTGAGCAACTGCTCCGCCCCGCCCGCCAGGGCAGCCTCTATAATGAGGGCATCCCAAAAAGAAAGCCTGAGCTTGCGACTCCAGTGGATAGCGGCCAGAATCCTGTCTGCATCGATTGAAACCGTTGGCAGCAAAGAAAGATCCCGAACAATGGCTTCGGCGGTTTCGGGTTCGAGTGGAACCGAAAGCTTTCTCGTCACAGAAACGTAGAATTCCTGAAGCACTTGAGTGCTCAGTAGTGCCCGGCCACCCGCCGCTTCCGCTTCGAAACGGGTGCGAGCCATATCCTGTTTGGCCGCATCGTCAGCATCGAACAGGTAAACAAGGATGTTTGTATCAAAAAAAACGCGCATCAGTCACGCTCATGCAGTTCGTCACGAGTCCACCTTAAGGGTCCCCGCCGGGTCCGGGAAGCGCGGGATACATCGGCAATGCGGCACGCCGCTTCCCGTTGCTCCCGACGAACACCTGAATATGAGTCCAGAAAATCCTTTAACAGCGCATTGACAGAAGTCCCTTCCTGAAGCGCTCGTATTCGGGCCTTCCTCAACGACTCATCATCAACCGTAATGGTTAGGTTTCCCATATGCCCTCCTGTGCTACACGAAAATAGTGTAACACTTCCAGGCAGGATTTCAATGCGCAACCTTGGCCTCCAAGACCAGGTGGCTTTCCTGAGGGTTCTTCTATGGATACCACCAAAGGTGTACGCTGAGTGCGGATTCGCGGTCGGACACCAACCTGATGCGTCCCACATGATCGCAGATCATAGAGTATCCCCCAGGCAAATCCGGTGTGCTTCCCGGTCGACCAGGCGCCGGTGGCATCCCCGTTGGTCTCAACCATAGAGTATCCGTACGACACGAAGTCGCAAAGGTGTTTGTCACGACTGATAAGAGGTCGTGACCTGGTGTTCTGCCACCAGTACCCTACCGGGACGTGCGGCGGGGGCAACCCTGCTGTACCGGCTTCCCCTACGGCATTCCAGTCGTATGGGGAGTGTGCGGCAGTTCTCTTAGTCTCTTTTTTAACACCTTGCCGGAAGGGTTTTTGGGCAGTTCGGCAATGCGCTCGATATGCCGCGGGATTTTGAAGCCGGCGAGCTTCTTTCGGCAAAACTGGATGATTTCCTCATCCGAGGGAGCGGCGGCGTCTTTTGACACGATGAACGCCTTGGGAACTTCTCCCCATTTTTCGTCAACAATTCCGATAACCGAGGTCTCGACGATCCCCTTCCATCAGAAGAATGACTTTTTCTATTTCGGCGGGATAAACATTTTCACCCCCCGAGACGATCATGTCCTTTAAGCGGTCGATGACGTACAGGTATCCGTCTTTATCCATATACCCCAGGTCCCCGGAGTGTATCCAGCCGTCGACCATGGTGTTGCGAGTGGCCTCGGGAAGGTTCCAGTACCCGACCATCATATTCGGAGCGCGCACAAGGATTTCTCCCGTCTCGCCGGGGGGAAGCGTATTTCCGTCCACATCGGCTATCTTTATGTCCACCTCGAAGTAATGTTTACCGGCGCTTTCGGGTTTATCGAGTATGTCCTCGATGTTCATGAGGGACCCCGGGCCGCTGATCTCGGTCATTCCCCAAAGGTTTTGACAAAGCACGCCGAAGCGGTCGTAGACTTCCCTGATAAGGGAGTAAGGAAGAGGAGAACCAGGCAGTATGGCGACACGCCAGGAACTAAGGTCGTACTTGTCCGCGTTGGGGCATTCAAGATCATTCTCATCATGGCCGTCACACCCTGGAGCAGCCCGATCTTATGCTTTTCGATCAGCTCAAGGACCGCCACCGGGTCGAACTTTTCCAGGATAACGGTGGCGATTCCCCTGATGACGTGGCCAATTACGGGAGTGCTCGCCCAGTGTGAAAAAAGGGGGCCAGCATCAGGCTCTTGTCCGGATATTGATAACTCAGGTCGAGCGCCATGTTCACAGCCCCGTGGTATGCGGCGTCATGGGTTATCATGACGCCCTTCGGATAACCCGTGGTACCCGAGGTATACATTATGGCAAAAAGATCGCCTGGCTTTACGGCAACGTCGGGGACCAGCGGCTCGTTTTC
>CAWEZA010000082.1:0-10358 GCA_963813125.1 uncultured delta proteobacterium
ACTATTTTGCGACAAATGCAGTTGGTCATGCGAATTATTTCGACGGGAGGAAACCTATGCGTGAGAAAGTAGAGCAGGCGCTTGCCAAGATAAGACCCATGCTGGAAAAGGACGGCGGGAGCGTTGAACTGATAGAAATCGAAGGTTCAGTGGTCAAGGTGCGTCTTACCGGCGCCTGCCGGGGCTGTCCCATGAGCCAGATGACTTTGAAATCGGGAGTCGAACGGATCGTCAGGCAGGAAGTCCCGGAAGTCACCGAAGTTGTAGCCGTTTAGCTCAAGCCTTATGAACTGGGGTCGACCCAGCCCCAGTTCACCTGTTGTACGGTTCGCCTTTCATGATTGTGAAAGCCCGGTAGAGTTGCTCGACCAGCATCAGCCGGGCGAGGTCGTGGGGAAAGGTCATCTTCGATAAAGACAGAACTTCCCTGGCGTTTTCCAGCAACTTGCCCGATACGCCGACAGGACCGCCTACAACCATCCAGATGTCGGTCACAGCTAAAAGACTCAGCCTTTCCAACAGTTTCGAAAGGCCGTAAGAGTCCAGTTCCCGCCCTTTCTGGTCCAAGACAATCAAATGCGCATCGTTTCCAGTCAACTTGAGGATGCGCTCCCCCTCACGGTCGCGAACCAGCTGATCGCCTGCGCCCGAGGAGATCTTCTCCCCCTTTACATAATGTATTTCCACCCGGCAGTAATGGACGAGCCTTTTTACGTACCGGTCAATTGCCGAGTCCATGTCGGAAAAGGCTGTCTTTCCGACGAATACGAGGTGGATGCGCATGGGTCTTCCGCCGCGGCGGCCAATCAGGGAGCGACCGCGGCCATCAGGAATTCACGGTTTCCCTTAGGCCCCAGGATGGGGGAGGCTGTCGTGCCAATAATCCTGAATCCGAGCCCTGCCGCAAATTCAGCCAGGGTCCGGCAAATTTGCTCATGAACGGCCGGGTCGCGAATGACGCCCGCGCCCCTTGAGACCAGCTCCCTGCCTGCCTCGAACTGCGGTTTTATGAGCGAAATCAGGACGGCCCCGGCCTCTAAAAAATTCACAACAACCGGGATGACCAGCTTGAGGGAGATAAAAGAGGCGTCTATGGTCGCGAGCTCTATAGGCTCGGGCACAAGATCGGCCGGCAGATACCGGATGTTTTGCCTCTCGAGCACGACGACCCTGGGGTCGTTTCTGAGCTTTAACGCCAACTGCCCGTATCCCACGTCGACCGCATAGACCCTGCGCGCCCCAAACGAAAGCAGGCAATCGGTAAACCCGCCGGTCGAGGCTCCAACATCCATTGCAGTTCGACCCGAGACCTCGATGGGAAAAGACCTGATCGCGTGCTCGAGCTTAAGGCCCCCCCTGCTCACGTACGGGATCGCATCTTCTATCACCCGGATTTCGGAATCTTCGGGGACTCTTTGCCCGGCCTTGGTCAAGACCCGGCCGTCGACCATGACTTTGGCGGCCAGGACCAGCGCCTGGGCACGTTCCCGCGAGGGGGCAAGACCTTTGTCTACAACCAGTTTATCTAATCGCTCGGAGGACTTTGCCATGATTGTAATTCAGCAATTTGAGGGCCGCCCTCTCGATAGCGTCGGTATCGATACCGCAAATATTTCTAAGTATCGCCTGGCTTCCATGAGGAACGAAGAAATCACAGACACCCAAACGCTTGAACGCCTGCGGGAAAAACGACTCTTCCTCGAACATTTCGAGCACGGCGCTGCCGAAGCCGCCCTGCAGCATGTTTTCTTCCACCGTAATGACCCGTCCGGTCTTTTCAGCCCACGTCAGGATCAGCTCGTTATCCAGAGGTTTTACGAACCTGGCGTTTATCACCGCCGCTTCGATCCCTTCGGACTTAAGCCGCTCGGAGGCTTCCAGGGCGCTTTGCACGGTAGAGCCGATGGCCACAATGACGAGATCTTTTCCCGGCAGGAGCAACTCGCCCTTGCCAATCTCAAGTGTTCTCAATTCCTCATCGAGTTCCACGCCGGCCCCCTCCCCCCTCGGGTAGCGAAGAGCGATCGGACCGTCATGATCGACGGCAGTCTTGAGCATGTGCTGAAGCTCATTTTCATCTTTGGGCGCCATGAGCACCATGTTGGGCATAGCACGAAGAAAGGAAAGATCGAAAACCCCATGGTGCGTCGGCCCGTCTTCGCCCACCAACCCCCCACGGTCCACGGAGAAAACAACCGGGAGGTTCTGAAGGCAAACGTCGTGAAGCACCTGGTCGTAGGCGCGCTGGAGAAAAGTCGAATAGACCGCGACCACGGGCTTGAACCCCTCGGTGGCAAGGCCCGCGGCAAATGTCACGGCGTGCTGTTCGGCTATTCCGACATCGAAAAAGCGGTCGGGGTACGCATCGGCAAAGGAGTCGAGTCCCGTGCCCTGGGGCATGGCCGCCGTGATGCCGATCACTTTGGGGTCAAGGTCGGCCATCTTCTTCAGCGTCCGCCCGAAAACCTTCGTGTAGGAAACATTCACCGGCTGTTCGAGGCTCCTGCCCGAGGTAACGTCGAAAGCCCCGAGCCCGTGAAACCTCGTGGGGTCCTTTTCAGCAAGCTCGTAGCCCTTCCCCTTCTTTGTCAGCACATGAACCAGAACAGGGCCTTCGATATTGCCGGCCATCCGGAAGGCTTCCATCAATTTGTCGAGACGATGGCCGTTTATGGGTCCGATATATTTGAACTGAAGGGCCTGAAATAACATTCCCGGAGTAAAAAAGCTGATCAGCGAATCAACGCTGCGCTTTAGAATCTGCAGAATATTCGGGCCGATCCCCGGGATCGAATTGAGAAAGTCCTCCATCTCCCTTTTCAGGTAGATGAGGGTTTTGCCGGAAAGCTTACGGCTCAAAAATGAGGAGAGAGAACCGACATTGGGAGAAATAGACATTTCATTGTCATTTAGGACCACGATGAGATTTCTGGCCAGATCCCCGGCGTTGTTCAGCCCCTCGAAGGCCATCCCCGAGGTCATGCTCCCGTCGCCGATAACGGCAACGGTTCGCGCTTGGTTTCCCTTCAGGTAATTACCAACGGAGATTCCCAGGCCCGCGGAAATGCTCGTGCTCGAATGTCCTGTGCCAAAAGCGTCGTATTTACTTTCCGAGCGCTTGGGAAAACCGCTCAAGCCTTCGTACTGGCGCAGCGTGCCGAAATCTTTCTGGCGGCCGGTCAAAAGCTTGTGCGCATAAGCCTGATGGCCGACATCCCATATGATGCGGTCGTAGGCGGCATCGAATACGTAGTGCAGAGCAATCGTCAGCTCCACAACGCCCAGGCTTGAAGCGAGGTGACCGCCGGTTTCGGCTACCGTGCTTATAATGCGGGCGCGGATTTCTTCCGCCAATTCGAGAAGTTGCTGACTGGAAAGGTTCTTTAGCTGACCGGGGACTTCAATACCGGAAAGGTGACCGTTTCCGACAACCTTGTTTTTCAATTTGATCCCTTTCATTGTTGCCTTGTAAGGTCGGTTACCTGCCAATTAACGGAAAAAGTCCGGCACAAGTCAAGACAATTTATCCCTTGCGAACAAGCAGGTAGCGCGCTATGGCGCGCAAAGGCTCAGCAGCTTCCCCGAAGACCGACAGGGCTTCAAGCGAACTGTCCACATGCTCTTTGGCCGCAGCCCTGGATGGAATCACACCAAGCAGGGCCGGGTAGGTCATTTTATTTTTGGCTGCATCCGATCCGGGTGTTTTTCCCATGAGTTCCTGGTCCCCCTCGACATCGAGGAGGTCGTCGGTAATCTGGAACGCGAGCCCCATATGGTGGCCGCAGGTTCTCATGGCCCTGGTCTGCGCGTCATCCCCGCCTCCAAGAATCGCCCCGATCTCGAGTGAAGCCGAAAGCAAGGCCCCGGTCTTGTGAATGTGCATGTACTCGACCGTGGCAAGGCTCACCTGTTGATTTTCGCATTCAAGGTCTATCACCTGCCCGCCAATCATCCCCCTGTAGCCGGCAGCCTTGACCGCGATCCGGATGACTTCGAGCACCCTGGCCGCACTTATGGACTCGCCACCGCACGACGCGAAGCATTCGAACGCCTCGGTCAGAAGAGCATCGCCGGCAAGAATGGCAACCGCTTCCCCGAATACTTTGTGATTGGTCAGCACCCCGCGCCTGTAATCGTCATTATCCATTGCGGGCAAATCGTCATGGATAAGAGAGTAGGTATGAATCATCTCCAGAGCGCAGGCAGCCGGCAGGACAGACTTGACATCGCCTCCGGCCACTTCGGCGGCTGCCAGGCACAGTATCGGCCTAATCCTTTTGCCACCGGCAAAAAGGCTGTAGCGCGCAGCTTCAACAACCCTTTTCTCAAGCCCTGAGGCAGTGGGGAAAATCTTTTCCAGCGCTTCTTCCACAACCTGCCTGCGCCGGCTCAAATAAGTCTTCAGATCGAATTCGCCCATATACGCTCACCACGAGTTGGCATTTACAAAACCAGAAAAGAAAATAGTAACACTTTAGTGGACCAACTTCCAGTTACAAAAAGAACCTATCGGCCCGCAACGGGAGCGGGTTATTCCTGATCGTTCAAACCGCTTCGAACGGGTTCGAAAGGCGCCGATTTCCATTCTCCCTGCTGGTCTTTCAAAAGCATTTGCACCTTATTTTCAGCCTCTTCGAGCTTGCCGTGGCAAAACTGTGCGGTTTTGATCCCTTCCGAGAAGCATTCCATGGCCTCTTCAAGCGGCAGGTCCCCTTTTTCCAGCTTTTCGACTATATCCTGAAGCTTTCTCAGTGCATCTTCAAAAAGGTCGCTCTTCTTTCTGGTCACGCGATCCCCCCTTTTTTTCGGTCCGGCCGTCTTCGGCCTTATCGACCAGGCATTCCAGCCTGCCTTCGGCAAGCCGCACCAGGAGCCGGTCTCCCGGGGCGGTGTCGGCGGAGTTTCTCAAAATTTTCCCATCAGCCATTCTATATGCAATCGAATAGCCACGCAAAAGCACTGAAAGCGGATTAAGCGCCTCAAGACGCGAGAGGCAGTTTTTAAGCCCTTGCCTGTGCCCGTCCAGAATGCGGCGATGATGGAGCGTAAGCTCCTTTGCCAACCGGTTTACTTCGGCCCGGTTTTTCTTAATGCGCGAATCCGGGTTCTGATAGAGGAGCCTTCCGAGCAGATGTCCGTGCGACAAACGATCTTTTTCAAGACGGTTCCTGATACCGACATTAAGCCGTTCCAGGCGGTCGTCAATGGTAAACCTCAAATTTTCGAGCCGCCTTTTCGGATGGGTGATTCGCCCCTCCATGTATTTGAGCCTGAAACCCAACTGCTCAAGTTTGCCCCTTGCGACTTTGACCAGACGGTCCCTGCTTCCGTGCAGTTCGCGATGGAAATGCTCGAGCTTTTTCACCACCCACTCGGCGGCGGCGGTAGGCGTAGGCATGCGAAGATCGGCGGCCATATCGGAAATCGTAAAATCGATCTCGTGGCCGACAGCGGAAATGGTGGGAATCGAGCACGCCGAGATCGCCCGGGCAACGATTTCCTCGTTAAAGGCCCACAGGTCTTCGATGCTTCCCCCCCGCGCGCAACAATCAAAACGTCCCACTCATGACGCCAGGAGAGCATGCTCGCGGCCCCGAGAGCCTCGGAGATCTCGAACTTGGCCTCGCGCCCCCTGCACGGCTACCGGGAAAACGGTGACCGTTACCGGATAGGGACTTCCCTGAAGCACCTTGAGAATGTCTCTTATCGCCGCGCCGCTTTTCGAAGTTATCAGGCACACGTTCTGGGGGCAGAAGGGAAGCGTTTTCTTGCGGCCCGGGTCGAAAAGCCCCTCGGCGTCGAGCTTTTTTTAAGCGCCTCGAAGGCCAACTGCAACTGCCCGGCCCCCACGGGCTCCATGACCTCAACGATCAGCTGGTACTCGCCCCTGGGCTCATAGACGCTCAGGCGGGCCTGGCAGATGACCTGCATGCCCGATTCGGGCAGAAAACGCAGATAGCGGTTCTGAGCGCGGAAAAAAACGGCGTTTACCTGGCTGTGCGCGTCCTTTAGGGTAAAATAAAAATGGCCGGAGGCCGGGACCCGAAAATTTGAAATCTCGCCCTTAACCCAGACAAACGGGAACTTTTTTTCCAGCAGGGCCTTTATCTGTTCGTTGAGGCCGCTAACCGTAAGTATTCCGCTCTCATCTCCCACGTGCAACTGGAGCATACTCGCGCATCTTTCCGTTATCTGAACAATTTCGGGTCCATCGCGTCACGAAGGCCTTCACCGACTAGGTTGTAGGCGGTGATGCTCGCAAAAATTGCAAGGCCGGGGAATACCGTAAGCCACCAGGCAAAATCTATGTAATCACGGCTCTGGGAGAGTATTTCTCCCCAACTGGGGGTAGGGGGCTGCACGCCAAAGCCGAGGAAGCTCAAGCTCGACTCGGTAAGTATCGCCCCCGCGATCCCGAAGACCGCCGACACGAGCACCGGCGCCATGGCGTTTGGCAGCATGTGCAGAAAAATAATTCGTTTGTGCGAAGCGCCAAGCGCCCGCAGCGCCGTTATGAAATCGAGCTGTTTAAGCTTGAGGAACTCGGCGCGCACAAACCGCGCTATCCCCATCCACCCGGTCAGCCCTATTACGACCATTATGTTGTAGATGCCGGAGCCTTTTACCGCAATGATGGCAATTATCAGGAAAAACGTCGGGATGGTCAGCAGGATCTCGATCAGGCGGCTTATCGTCACGTCAATCCATCCTCCGAAATAGCCCGCAAGCGCCCCCAAAAGGATGCCCAGGACCATCGCTATCCCGACTGCGACAAAACCCACCGAAAGAGAAATCCGTGCGCCGTAGATCATCCTCGCCAGGACATCGCGCCCGTTGTCGTCGGTCCCGAACCAGTGTCTTGCGTCCGGGCCGGAAAGATAATCGAGCAGGTTGTATTCATCGGGTGAGTACTTATCGAGAGGCCAGACGGCTATCGCCCCCCCGCTCGCGGTTATGTGCTGAAAAATGAACGGGTTCTTTTTCCTCAGTTCTTTCCATACGAAAGGACCCACTCTTTCCTGCCCGGAAAAGAGCGGAAAATAGGCCCTGCCGCCCTGGTAGAAGAAGACGGGCCTATTATTGGCAAGAAGAGGTGCGAAGAGGGCGATAAGAATCATGAATATCGTCACCCACAGCCCCACGACGGCCAGCTTCCTCTTCCTGAAATGATGGCCGACCATTTTCCAGTAGGTATTGGGGGCCTCGTCTTTTACCCCGGATCGTGAAATTTCCACCCCGGTCTACTCCAGCTTTATTCGCGGGTCGAGAACCGCGTACAAGATGTCTGAAATCAGAAGACCGATCAAGGTGAGAAAACCCGAGATCGTAGTAATCGCCATAATTACCGGAAAGTCCCGGCCAAGCACCGCCTGGAACCCCAGCTGCCCCATCCCGGGGATCGAGAAAATGGATTCTATGATAACGCTTCCCCCGAACATGGCCGGCAAAAGGAGCGCCATGATCGTTACGAGAGGAAGCAAAGCGTTTCTGAACGCGTGTTTGAAGATAACAGTCCGTTCGGCAAGCCCTTTTGCCCGGGCGGTCCTCACATAGTCTTCCCGGATGACTTCGAGCATGCTCGCCCGAGTCAGTCTCGAAAGGTAGGCAAGCCCGCCGTAGCTAAGACACGCGACAGGAAGCACCATGTGCCAGAGCCTGTCGAGCAGCCAAGGCAACATCCCCATCGACTGGCTTCCAATCGACGATATGCCGTAGACCGGGAACAGGTCAAGAAAACTTCCTCCACCTAAAAACATTATCAGCAGCATGGCGACCCAGAAATTGGGAAGCGAATAGAGGAAGAAAAACCCAAGGGTCAAAAACTTGTCGGTCAAAGACCCCTCGTGAGTCGATGAATAGACGCCACATGGAACCGAGATCAGGTAAACGAGGAAAATCGAGATAATATTTAGTTCAAGGGTTATGGGGAGCCTTTCGGCGATCTTGTCCCAGACTTTACGGTGATCGGTGTAGGAAAAGCCGAAATCGAGGGTGAAAATACGTTTGACCCAGCGATAGTATTGGACATAAAGGGGCTTGTCCAACCCGTAGAGTTTTTCGGTCTGCTTGATTATCTCCGCAGACGAAGTCATGCGCCCCCCCAGGGTCCCCTGCCCCTTCATCATCTGGAGTTTGAGCATGGCTGGGTTTCCCGGAGCCATTTGAATGATGACAAAGGTAATGAGGGTAATTCCCAAAAGGGTCGGGATCATCTGTAAAAGTCTTTTTATTATGTAGGCTTGCATCAGGATATCCAGTCACCAGCCACTATTTACAGCAATTCACCGCTTTACCACATCCCGCAGTCGGGCGGAGCCTTCGGCGTCGAACCACTCTTCGATGAGCCGATAGGAGATCGAAACCGGAGTCGGCAGCTTAAGGGCCCCGTTTTCCACAGATTCGCGCAGTTCGGCGCGCCCAAACCAGCGCGCGTCCTCCAGTTCGCTATCGCCAAGAGTTATGCGATCATCTTCGGCGTCGGCGGTAAAGCCCAGCATGAGAGAGCAGGGGAAAGGCCACGGCTGCGACGAATGATACCTGATATTTCTCACGCGAACCCCGGCCTCCTCGAAAATCTCCCGGGCGACAGCCCCCTCGGTGCTCTCGCCCGGTTCGACAAAACCGGCCAAAACGGAATACATCCCGGGCATCCAGGTTTGCTGCCTGCCGAGCAGACATTTGTCGCGAGATCTAATGAGCACGATTATGGCAGGGTCCGTTCGCGGGAAATGTGCCGCACCGCATTGCGGATTAACACATGCCAGGAAGTGGCCTCCTTCCCTTATTTCGTTTCTGGCCCCGCAGGAGCCGCAGAAACGATTGCGCCTGTGCCAGTAGGCAAGGGCCTGGGCATAGGCGAGAATGGCCCCCTCATCTTGCGAAAGCAGAGGCGCCACGCCTCGAAGGTCTCGAAACCTGCCGGCCTGCTCAAAGGCCCCCAAATCTTTTATATCCAACTCGACGGCAAAATAGGCGCGCCCCTTCCGCTCGCCAAGAAAGAAGGCCGAGTCCGTTTGCTTGTAGCGCGCCAACTGAACGGGGCTAAACAGGACGGGCACCGGGGCCTCGCCACCTTCAACCAGCACCTTCGACTGGAGTACCGGAATAAAAACCGATTCGGGGTCCTTGATTTTCCGCGCGAGCCAGTCGGGGTCCTTGCGGCGGTGGTGCTCCCTCTCAAGAGCCATGGCCACGAATGTATTGTTTAGCGATTTTTCAAAAATTTCAGTCATTAACACACCTGCGTATCGACCTAGTACTTTTGGGCCGCTTTCGGGACCCACCAATATAGCGGAGCAAGCCCCATCGGGTAAACAACCACGTTTTGAAATCTTTTGGAAACCGTAACCAGCGCCCTGGTCGTAAAAAGAAAGGTGTAGGGTTGCTCGTCGTGGATGATTTCCTCGAGACGATAATACATTTTACGTCTTTTTCCCGGGTCGAACTCCTGCCTGGCTTCCATGATCAGTTTATCGGCCTCCGCGCTGCTGAAACCCACAAAGTTCGATCCGCCCTTTACGGCCTGCGTGGAATGCCAAATCTGGTAGGGATCGTTTTCCCAGCCCAGAGCCCAGCCGAGCGTGCAGGCATCGAAATCGTCGTCATTGATTTTTTGCAGGAAAACGGCCCATTCGAGTCTTTGGATGGACATCTCTATGCCAATCTCGTGCAGGTCCTCCTTGAGAATGGTGGCGATCTGCAAGGGGAGTTTGGCCCCCGCCGGGATCAAAAACTCGAATTGGAAGGGTTTGCCGTTTTTTTCCAGAACGAAGCCCCCTCGCGGGTAGTTCCACCCGGCGGATTTTAGCAGCGCCAGGGCGGCCTTCGGATCGTAGGGGAAGGGCTGGATGTTTTTGTCGTAATCGGGGCTATTGATATAAAAAGGAGCGGAAACTACGGCGCCGAGCCCGAAGAGGATCTTCTGGAGAATGAGCTCACGGGGCACAAGCATCGTCATTGCCCGCCGGACCCTTTTATCGGAGAAAATCGCACGCCTGCAGTTCCATCCGATAAAATTGAACTGCGGTTGATAGTAGGAAAGCTTACGGAAGTTCGCGGTAAATCGGTTGTTTTGAGTCTCGCGCGCCCATTGAACGGGGTCAAGGCCCATCATGTCGAGCCCGCCCTGTTTTAGAACCTGGAGGGCGACTGTGGAATCGGTGATGATTTTATAGATTATCCGGTCGATTGCCGGCTTTTCTCCCCAGTAGTTATCATTTCGCACCAGAACGATTTCGCTGCCCGTCTTCCAGGAAAGCAATCTGTAAGGCCCGGTGCCCACCGGAAGCCTCCCGATGGGGCTCGAATTGAAGTCCTCTCCTTTTTTGAAAAGGTGGGCAGGCACGACAGGAATGCCG
>CAWEZA010000083.1:0-41957 GCA_963813125.1 uncultured delta proteobacterium
GATGATACTGTCTGTCGTCGTCGGTCTCAAGGAGATTTACGAGAAAGGCCGCGATTATCTGTGGCCCAGGCCGGAGGTTTGTCCACGATGCAAGGCGCGGAGGCCTTGGGGACACGGATTTGTCATGGCCATTTTGATGGATTCGCATCCGGCCTTTTACTACGCCGCTATCGCTGTCCTAATTGTGGTTGCGTTATTCGCTTCAAGCCTGTGGGCTACTTCGACCGATTCCAGTCTCCCATCGAAACGATCCGCGCCGTTATCTGCGGGCCGGCTGAGAAAAAACCTTCCTATTCCGATGTCTCGCGCGCACGTAAGGCCCACTGGTTAAGAGCACTTAAACGAAAGGTCCTGGCTTATTTTGGCGATCCTTTCCGGGATCATTTTCTTGCGGCCTTTGACCGGCTGATCGAGATGGGCAAAATACCGGTTAGCAGGTCCATCCAATTTTGATGGCCAACGACCTTTTACCCACCCCACCGAAGGGTGTCATGGAATAAGAGCCGCCAATGTCCTAGAAAGCCTCAAATAACCATAAAAGGAGGCGTTTTATGACAGAAGAGCAGAAAAAAGAGGTGGCTACGTTCAGGTTCGGGGTGATTCATGAACTGGTAAACACGAAGGAGCTTTCACGCGGGGAGCGGGAGCGCCTGATCCGGGAAAAATGCGAGCGGAGGTGGAATATTCCTTTCTCCGGCAGGACCCGGATCGGACGCACCACCATTTTGAGATGGGCTCGGCTCTATACGGCCGCAGGCGGCAGGCTTGAATCTCTTTTGACCACGGATCGTTCGGACCGTGGGGCAACCAGGGCCATGGATGAAGAGACCTGTCTATCCCTGCTCGCTTTAAGGCGCGAGTTTCCACGGGTGACGATCAAGGACTTGATCTCCAAGATGAGGGAGGCAAACCCGGAGGCGGTGCTAAATCACTCCGGCGTTTACAGGTTAATCAGGCGGGAAGGGATGATGAAGCAGGAGGGACAAAAGTGCGAAGACCGGCGCAGGTACGAGGCCGAGCTTGCAAACGAGATCTGGCAGTCGGATGTACTTCACGGCCCGATGGTGATGGCAGGGGAAAAAATGAGGAAGGCTTACCTCATAGCCTTTCTCGATGACCATTCCCGGCTTGTGCCTCACGGGGAGTTCTATTTATCGGAGGGAGTCGAATGCTTCATGGACGCACTCAAGAAGGCCCTTATGAAGCGGGGCTTGCCAAGAAAACTTTATACCGACAATGGCGCGGCATTCAGGAGCCATCATCTTGAGCAGGTCTGCGCATCCCTTGGCATAGCCTTGATTCATGCCCGGCCTTACAAGCCTCAGGGAAAGGGAAAAATTGAAAGGTTTTTCAGAACGGTCCGTGAGGGATTCCTTTCGGGTTTTAAGGGGGATAGCCTGTGCGGTCTCAACGAAGCTTTCGGTCTGTGGCTTGAGAATGCCTATCACCAAAGAAAGCATACATCTACGGCGCAAACGCCCCATGCTCGCTTCACCTCCAGGCTGGAGTGCCGAGAAACGCCCCCCCGGACCTCAGGGATCACTTCAGACAGCTTGCAAGACGGAGGGTAGCCAAAGACAGGACGATCACACTGAACGGCAAAATCTTCGAGGGGCCGGTCTGCCTGATCGGAAAGCAGGTTGAACTGCTCTACCATCAAAAGGACGATAGCCGTGTCGAAGTCCGCGCGGGCGGGCGCTCTTATCGGCTTCCGCCCGCTGTGGACATCCATGTCAACTGCCGGGTGAAGCGTGACAGCAACAACAATCCCCAGATGGCCGAGCCTGCTGTCCCAAGTCGCTATAGAGGAGGCAATCTTTGGTCGGGCGCAAAAGGTCCGGAGGGCAAGTCATGAATCCTGGCTACCGTAGCTTTTTCGCATTCCAGCGGGAGCCTTTCCCCTCTGATCCGGGGTTGAAGGACATCCTGGAGACCGAAGAGATCAAGGGGGTTTGCAGCCGGTTTGACTATGCGGTGGGCCTCGGGGCCATAGCTCTTTTAACCGGTGAGATCGGAAGCGGCAAATCCACCGCCCTCAGATACGCGGCAAGTCGCCTGCACCACTCCGAGTATCGAACCATATCGATTACAGCGGCCTGCGGATCGATCCTTGAGATGTACAGGATGCTTTTGGGACAACTGGGCGTGGAGACCTCAACTTCGTCACGGGCTTTTCTTTTGGGACGCATAAGACACGAGATATGCGCCCTGGTGTGCGAAAAAGAAGATGAAAATCGTGCTCATAGTCGATGAAGCCTCGCTTTTAAGGCTCGAAGCTTTTCCGAACTCCACACCCTGTGTCAGTTCGAACTGGATTCCAAGCCGTGGCCGCCCGTCGTCCTGGCGGGTCAGTCACACCTTATCGATAAGCTGATGTATCCCGGCTCGCGCCCCTGGCCTCAAGAATCGTTGCCAGGTCCCATCTTGAGGGTGCCGATCGCAGGCAAATGGAAGTCTATCTTGCGCATCATCTGAAGCTTGCAGGCATAAAGCGCGATCTTTTCGAGGAGGCTGCGGTTACGGCCATCTATCAGGGATCGGCAGGCCTGTTCAGGAAAGCCAATCACCTGGCCAGAGGCTCTCTTGTCGCCGCCGCTCAAGACCAATGCTTGAGTGTTAGCGCCGAGCACGTGAGAACAGCCTCCAGCGAGCTTTTCTGATGAGAAAAATTTTTGTCAAGCTCGCCGATTACTTTGGCTCGGCTTGGCGTCTGGCCGTCCTGGACATGGCCAAGGGGCGCTGGATCGTCGATCCCGCCCCATCCAGGATTGGCTACCTCAAGGCAGAAAACGCCAACGGCCGGCATATCCTGATGCAACCGGTCGATGAGTCCAGATATCTGCTTGCAGATGATCTTTGTTGGGAGCGCATCTGTCGTCAACACCGACACGCCGACAGGTCATGGAAGCCGGGGCGAATGGTGGTAGAGACCTCGCCGCGAAACTACCAGGTTTGGATTCGAAGCCAAAGACCATTATCGCTTGACGAAAAGCGCTACTGGTTAAAAAGGATGGGCAGCGATCCCGGAGCGGACCCGAACGACCGCTGGGGTCGTTGCCCCGGCTTCCGCAACCGCAAGGACAAGTATGGCAGCGAAAGCGGCAGATATCCCTTGGCCAGGCTAATCTGGATAGATTGGACCTCGCAGGCTCAAGTCCCTCACTTAATCGTAGAGGTGCCGACCTCTGATGAGATCCTTTCCCATCCACCCCCAAGGGGGGCTGTGTGTCGCATGAAGAAAATCTGCCGCTCAGACTATGACCGAGGAGGTGAGTCCGAGACCGACTTCGCTTATGCTTTGGCGCTGGCCCGCAGGGGGCATGAAGAAAATGAAATCCGCAGTCGCCTGCTATCGGAGAGAATAAGCTGGGGTAATCATGCCGGGCACAGAAGGATCGATCTTTATCTGGACAGATCAGTCAGGAATGCAAAGGCAACCATAGACAAAACGAGGCATCCGTCCAAATAATGCGGTTGTTCCATTTAATCAGAAAAAATCAGTCCATTTAATTTGAAATCCAACATAGAGGATAAAATCAAAAGTGTTCGACGCATTGTTGTGATTGGTGATTCATCTGCGGTCGGCATAGAAAACTACGATGATTTTTTAAATCATGGAAGTAGTTTAGAACCATCCGTTGAAATTTCGCCTGAGGATCTGCATCTTATGTTCTATACGTCAAGCACAACCGGAAAACCAAAAGGTGCTGCACGAACCATGTACTGCGATTACAACATGGCTGTTTCTACCTGCCTTGAACTTGGAATTAATAATAACGACATGCTCCTGGTTGTCGCGCCGATGTATGCGGCGGCTACAACCGGCTATGCAATCAGCACACTGATGGCCGGGGGGACGCTGTATATTGCGCCCAATTTTGTGCCCGAAGAGACATTAAAACTCATAGACGCATATCGCCCGACGTTTATTTTTATGGTACCGATCATGTATGACTGGATGCTGTCACTTCCCAAGGAAACACTGGCTAAATATGACCTTTCGTCCATCAGGCTTGTTGTTGCATGCGGTGCTCCCATGCATACTTGAGCCTGTTGCAAAACCATGCATATAAGTCTTGCATAAAATAGCGGTTTATGGTAGTAAGATCCAACTCTTACGCATGATTTGGAGGTGCTGCATGAGTCGCGGATTCGTCTCGGGAGATCGAAAGCAACTGCTGCTCCTTCCCCCATCGGTGGACAAGTGGGTCCCCGAAAAGCATGTAGTCCGGTTCATCTACGATATCGTTAAGCAGATGAAGCTTACCTCTTTCTACAAAGCCTACGCAAGTGAGGGCAGGCCCCCTTACGATCCGGCTATGATGCTCTGCGTTCTGATCTATGCCTACTGCCAGGGACGGCGCTCCTCGCGCAAGATTGCCAAGGCTTGCGAGGAAGAATTGCCGTATCGATGGCTGACCGCCAATACGGTTCCCGATCACTGCGCCATAGCTCGCTTCAGAGCCCGCCATGAAAAACTGATGAAAACCGTCTTCTGCGAGATACTCTCCCTTTGTGCCGAAGTCGGATTGGTCCGCGTTGGGGATGTCTACTTGGACGGGACAAAGATAAAGGGGAACGCATCGCTTTCGGCCAACCGTACTATCGACCAGTTGAACAAAGAAATTGAACAGATGCTCGAAGAAGCCAAGGTCGCGGACGCGGAAGAGGACAGACGTCTTGGACCGAATCGCAGAGACGATGAGCTTCCCGAGGAACTGGAGGACCCTGGAAGTCGTCTTGCCAGGCTTAACAAGGCCAAGGCCAGGCTTGAAGCCAAAGCGAAAGCCGAACGCGAAGAACAGGAAAACAAAATCCGGGACCGCGAGGAAGAAGAGAAAGCAACCGGCCGGAAAAAACCCGGCCCTAAGCCCAAGGACCCGGACGATGCCGTCCGGCAGGACCGTAAAGCAAACGCCACCGATCCCGACAGCCGAATAATGAAAACAAGGCAGGGACACGTTCAGGGATATAATGGCCAGGCGGTTGTGTCCAAGGATCAGATCATTTTGGGCGCCGAGGTCACCCAGGAGGAAAATGATCTCCACCAACTTGAGCCGATGATCCAGGAAACCCAAAAAAGTCTCAAGGAATCGGGCATCGACAAACACATCGGCACATGCACCGCCGATAAGGGGTACTGGCGAGATGATTTGCCCGTGAAAAGCATTGAGGCCAACGGCCCGGAGCTTTTTATCGCGGTTCAGAAGGACTTTAAGCAGCGCAAACAATGCCAGGAAGAGTACAATAATCCTTCTCAGGGGAAAATCTCTTCGAATGTGAGCGCCAGGGACCGCATGGCGCGAAGACTCGGCACCAAGCGAGGCAAGGCAAAGTACAAACTGAGGAGCCAGAGCGTGGAGCCGGTCTTTGGGCAAATCAAAGCCGGCATGGGTATCTTCGGCTTTCTTCGCCGTGGACTGAGCGCGGTACGGAGTGAATGGAAACTGATTTGTGCCTGCCATAATCTCATGAAACTCTTCAGGGCCTACGGAGTTGTCACCGCAGGGTAGGAAACGGCGGGACAACAGCGTTCTCACGTGCACAGATAGCCGACATCAGGTAAAATTCTCCCGACTCATCGACTGTCATACCTCTCGGCTCGAAATCACACCGGCCAAATCGGGGAGGCTGCGTTTTTTTGTCGCAGGGAGTTCTGCAACGGCCTCACTTCCATTTTTCAGAAAATGGTTGATCATTTTAAAACACCCGAAATCTACAATATGCTTGGAGCATCGGAACTGGGATTTATTACCCGCATTTCTGCCGATGAATGGCTAAACGAAGGGAAGGAAAACAGTATCGGGAAAGCGATTTTTGATATGGAGCTCAAAATTGCGTCAAAAGACGGGAAGGAAGTTGAACCAGGTGAAGCAGGCTTGCTCTATTGCCGCAGTTCCGCAATTTTTGATGGATACTGGTACAATGAAGCGGGGACTCAAGAGGCATTCCTTGATCATGAATGGGCAACCGCCGGCGACATGGCTCGCATGGATAATGACGGGTATTACTACCTTTTGGATCGGGCCAGGGATATGATCGTGAGTGGCGGCACAAACATCTACCCCGCGGAAGTCGAGGACGTTATTCTTCAGATGGAAGGAATAGCCGATGTCGGAGTCATCGGTATTCCCGATGAAAAGTGGGGCGAGCAAGTCAAAGCCGTTGTTGTTCTCAAACAGGGCCATTCCGTTCGCGAAGATGAGATCATAGGCTTTTGCAAAGAGCATTTGGCAGGGCTTAAGGCGCCTAAATCCGTTGACTATGCAGAATCAATTCCCAGAAGCCCGGTAGGCAAAATGTTAAAAAAGGTTCTGCGGAAGAAATACTGGGAAGGGCGTGATGTTTTAATTTCATAATAAGACCGGAAGCTCGTCTGATCAGCTTTTGCAAACCGAATGACTAGAAAGGGTCAGGATTATGAACAATAACATCAAAGGGAAAGTCGTCGTCATCACGGGCGCGAGCAGCGGGCTGGGCGAGGCCACCGCCCGGCTTCTCTCCGCTCAGGGCGCAACCGTCGTGCTGGGTGCGCGGCGTGTCGAACGCATCCAGTCAATAGCAAACGAGTTGATTGGCAGCGGCGGCAATGCACTAGCCATACAGACGGACGTCACCCACTACGACCAGGTTAAGCAATTGGTCGACGCAACCGTGCAAACGTACAGACGCATCGACGTTATGATCAACAACGCCGGGGTAATGCCGCACTCGCCCCTCGAACGCCTCAAAATCGACGACTGGGATCGGACAATCGACGTCAACATCAAGGGCGTACTGTACGGCATTGCCGCGGCGCTGCCGCATATGAAGCAGCAGAAAGCCGGGCATATAATCAATGTCTCCTCTGTGGCCGGCCATAAGGTTCGCCCCGGCAGCGTGGTCTATGCGGCGGCAAAGCATGCCGTGCGAGTCATCTCCGAAGGGTTGCGACAGGAAGTAAAGCCCTACAACATCCGTACGACGGTGATCTCACCGGGCGCGGTAGCGACGGAGCTGCCGAACAGCGTGTCCGAGCCGGATATCGCCGAGAGCATCCGCAAGTTCTATGAGGAGATAGCGATTCCTGCCGAGTCGTTCGCGCGTGCAGTCGCCTTTGCCATGAGCCAGCCGGAGGATGTGGACGTAAACGAAATCCTGTTCCGACCCACGCGCCAGGAGCTGTAAGCAGCCCGCACCTGGAGAGCATCCAAAGCCGGGGGAAGCAACATTGATTTATAACGACCAGGTTGAAATATTGTAGCAGAGGGGGGCGCGGGGGAGAGGCTCCTCCCCCGCTATTTTTATCAAAACTCTGACAAGCCCTCCTGCTCATCGGAGTCGAGGGGAAAATCAAAAGTGTGTTTGATCCCTTTCCCATTGCCATTGCCATTCCCATTTGAAATGCGATTTGCGGGAGCCTTGGCAACAGTTGCCCCATTCCTGCCATTTGCGTGACCACGTCTTGGCGCCGGGGAACTCTTCTCGTCCACGAAAGAGCCAACGCCTGCAGATTTTTTATCGGCTCCAGCCAACTCGACAAGCTTTAAAATCAGGAGTTTCAGCCGCTCCGCCTGGCCTCTCATTTCCTGGGAAGCCGCGGCCGTTTCCTCCGCATTGGCCGAGTTTTTCTGGATAACCTGCTCGGTGCTGCTCATTGCCGCACTGACCTGATCTATACCCACCGACTGCTCTTTTGAGGCAGTGGCGATTTCAACGATCAGGGTGGCTACCTTGTCGGTTGAATTTCCCAGGCCGCCAAAGGCTTCGCTTGTTATGGTCACAAACCCGGAGCCGTCTTTTACCTTTTTCATGGTGCCTTCGATCAGCACAGTCGTATTCTTTGCCGCTTCAGCAGCCCGCATGGCAAGGTTTCGGACTTCATCGGCGACAACGGCAAATCCTGCCCCGGCCTCACCGGCTCTTGCGGCTTCCACGGCGGCGTTTAGTGCGAGCAAATTGGTCTGGAAGGCAATCTCGTCAATAGTCTTGATGATTTTTGAGGTCTCCTCGCTCGCCATGCTGATTTCCTCCATAGAGGAAGTCAAACGAGCCATGGAAGCGTTGGCCGACTCAAAAGTCTGCCTGGCTTCACGCATGAGATTGTCCGCATTGCCGGCATGCTTCGCATTTCCTTTGGTCATCGCGGAGATTTCCTCCAGCGAAGCGGAGATTTGCTCTATCGAAGCCGCCTGCTCGGTTGCGCCTTCGGCAAGAGAATGGCTGGCTTCCGACAACTGGCCCGCGGCCGAGTTGACTTCGCGAGAGGCCCCCGTCAGCCCGTTTATAATTTCCTTGAGTGAGTTGGAAACAGACCTCAGCGCGAAAAAGCTCAGAAGGATCCCCACGAGGGACACAGCCATGATTATGATGAGCATGCTGCGGAAATAGCTCTTCAGCTTACTGAAGAACTCCTCGCGGTTCTGGCGCTTTACGGTTTCGATGGCCTTGGAGCCCGCTTGCATTTCGCCTGCGATAGCTTCTTCCAAGGCATGTTCCGAATTGGCGTTTTTGATGTAACTGTTGGTCTGCTCTCTGATCTTCAGAAGGTCATTTTTTGACTCCAACGCCATGGATTCGAACGGTGTCCCGGCCAAATGTTTGATGTCCTGAGATACGTTTTCGAGCACCTTTGTTATCAAAGCCAAAAGCGATTTATTTTGACTTATATCCCCTTGCATTCTGGCAAACAGCACTTTTAATTGATAATTATACGAAGTATTATTATTTGCACCAGCTATTACCAACGTTTCAAGTTGGCTTACGCCAGATCTGGTTTTATCATCGGCCAGTTTTGGAACGACACTATTAATATATGCATTTGATTGCAATATAGAATTATCCGCAAGTTTGTAAATCGCATTTCCGATATTACTGTTTTTAATGCGAAGCTGGTCAATTTGTTCGATATCATGAAAAACCTTGCCCAGGCTGGCAGATAGCGCCTTATCATTGACATTTTGCATCATGTCATGATATTTGCGACTAAGCTCAGAGTACGATACACCATGATCCATGTATGTTTCGATACTTTGACTTGTAGCCTGCAATGCGCTTATAGCTTTATCTGACGCTTTTTGTTGTTGTGACATTGTTTTAATCATGGCGCTTGAAGTTACACCGAAGTATACAATAACTCCAAGCGTAGCTATCTTGAGAAGATTTACTATAAGCATTTTGTCTTGTATCTTAGTATTTTTACGTATACGCATTTGGGGCCCTCCCGATTTAAGTTAATCTGCCCTTAAAAGGTTTACATACTCTACTTTACTTACATTGTTTTGATTCAATTAACGTTTTCCCCCCTCCGTTGGGGTATTCAGACAAAAGGGCCGGCGACCATCAGGAGGAACGGTTCTCCCTTTCGAATAATTATCGGATTTTTTCCATTACCCCATTAATTCTTTCTCGGTTAAGACCACCTGGGGGTGGGAGGGCAATGCTGTTGCTTTAGGGGAAGCGTCCACCACGTAGTCCCTTTTTTTCCTTCGTGCTCTTCGTGCACTTCGTGGTTGAATCTTAATCCTGCGGTCCGTTCAGGGCTGCGGGTCGGTAGTCAACCACGAAGTGCACGAAGAGCACGAAGGAAGAGTAAAAGTATGGGGAACGGGTTCCCCGATCCTGAGTGATTTTTCTTAAAGCAACAGCATTGGGGTGGGAGGGGGACACTCTTCCGCGGAGCAGCCGGACCTCGAGCCTTGTCATCTCGGCCGGTCGCGGATATATATAGAGTAGAGACAGTCGCTTTTTTTTCGACGCAGGGACCCGGTCCCGATCTTTTTTTAAGGTAAGTCAAATGGACCCAACCAAGAAACTCAGGGTACTGCTTATCGGCGATAATGAGGAAGACTTCGCCGCTATAAGGTCGCTTTTGGCCGAATCGGCCCCGGAAGGATCGACACTTGACTGGCAGAGGTCCCACGAGTCGGGGTTGGCCGCGCTAAGAGACCCGGGCTATGACGCATGCCTTCTCGACTGCACCCCGGCCGGGCGAACCGGCCTCGATCTGCTGTCCGAGGCAGTAAGCAAAGACATTCGAGCGGCGATGATCCTTCTTACGCCCGATGAAGGAACGGGATTCCGGCCTCGAGGGATTCGCCGCCGACTACCTTGTCAAGGCCGAGTTGAGCGCAAAGGCGCTTCGAAGGTCTATCTGGTACGCGGTTCAAAGGAAAAGAGTCGAGATGGAACTTGCAAGATGCGGGGAGCGCCAGGCAGAACTGCTCAAACGCAGGGAAGAGGAGCTGCGGGATATAAAGCGGAACTCCTTTTTGAAGACCGTTCTCGATTCGCTTCCCCACCCTTTTTACGTAGTCGACGCCAGAGACTACGGCATCTTGCTCGCAAATAACTCGGCTCTGCCCGAGGAGCTTCCGCGCAATGTGAAATGCCATTCCATGTTTCACGGGTCGGATCAGCCCTGCTCGGGCGCCGAGCATTCCTGTCCTCTTTTGGAAATTTGCAAAACGCGCAAGCCGATGATAGCCAAACACATCCACCACGACAGCGCCGGCAGGACCAGACACGTGGAAGTCCACGGCTACCCGATCCTCGACGAGACAGGCGAGGTGTCCCAGATCATCGAGTACTGCCTCGATATATCCGACAGGAAAGAGATCGAGGATAAGCTGCGCAAGGCGCATGACGAACTGGAAATCAGGGTCGGGGAAAGAACCGCGGAACTGGCCAACGCAAACCTCTCCCTCATGGTCGAGATCGCCGAACGAAAGCAGGCCGAGGAGGCGCTGCGATTAAACGAAAGAAGGCTCGAGGCCCTGCTGAACCTCAACCAGGTCCAATGGACCTCCGATAAGGAAATCGCCCGCTACGTGCTCGAGCAGGAATTGAAGCTCACTCGAAGCGAGACAGGGGCGATAGGTTTTCTCGACGAAGAGGAAAAAGTCATCAAGTGGTGTGCGGGGATCTCGACCCGTGGGGCCACGGCCTACACCAGAACCGAGGAAGCCGGCACCTGGGGCGATGCGATAAAGACCCGCCAGCCGGTGGTGGCAAATGAAATTCCGGACCCCGAGGCCGCAGGCAGGGGACTGCCGTTTTCGCCCGCTCCTTTTCGAAGGTTTATGTCCATTCCGGTCTGCGACGGGGAGCGGACTGCCGCGGTCGCAATCGTTGCCGACAAAGGCGGCAGCTATGACCAGCCGGACCTCATGCAGCTTACGCTGCTAATGGAGGGCATGTGGAAACTGGTAGAGCGCGAACGGTCCATGAAGGCGTTAAAAGATGCCGAAAACCTGGCGGCAATAGGCAGGGCACTCTCCAGTGTCGCCCATGACATGAAGACCCCTCTGGTAGCCATAGGAGGTTTTACAAAACAGGTCCAGCGCCACCTCGGCCCCCAGGACCCCTACCGGGTGAAAACGGAGATCATTTTGAAGGAGACCGAAAGGCTCGAAAAAATGGTCGAAGATATGCTAGACTTCTCAAAACCGGTCGAACTGCGGAAATCCTTCGAGCAGATCGGTCCCCTGCTGGCGGAAAGCGTTGAGGTGACAAAACCCCTGGCCGATGCCAAAGACATCGAACTGAGTCTCGAGGCAATTGATCCGGTCGTTGGACTGCAGCTTGACCCCATGCGAATCAAGCGGGTTTTGATCAATCTGCTGACCAATGCCATCGAGGCTTCACCCGAGGGGCAACCGGTAAGGATAGTCCATCGCAGGCTGGGCAAAGACCTGGTTGTCGATGTCAGCGACAACGGCCCGGGCATTCCCTGCGAAATCCGAAAAGATATCTTTTTGCCGTTTTTTACCACCAGAAAAGGAGGCACGGGCCTGGGGCTTCCGATCGTAAAAAAGCTCATCGAAGCGCACAAAGGAGGCGTCGAAATCCTGAACACTCCGTGCGGCACGACCTTTCGACTTAGACTTCCGGCCGGTTGATGGTTATGGACGGGTGCAAACTCTCGGATACGCAATCCCTGGAATCGGCGAAAAAGTTCCTTTTTCGCCGCATTCACCCGCTTATCTCCATCGGAACGGCGAGCGACCGCTACAGCGGCTGGCTCGGCCAGATCTATACCGAAGAACTCTACAGGGACCGGATAACCGGTCGTACGAAAAGGGTCGGGAAAACCGGTTTCCGCGAGGAGGTTCTGCCCGTCGATTCGGTTCGCGAGTACTTCCACCACTTCAGGTCGCTCGAAATAGACTACACCT
The DNA here is from genome assembly GCA_963813125.1 of uncultured delta proteobacterium. Lineage (GTDB taxonomy): Bacteria > Desulfobacterota > Syntrophobacteria > Syntrophobacterales > Syntrophobacteraceae > SbD1. The sequence continues at coordinate 12,156 of CAWEZA010000083.1, forward strand.
TTTATGCCCCTCTTATCGAAAAGTCCAATCCCACGGCCTGCTACAATACCCTGCTAAAATATTCGATGCACCTCGAGCCTGAAGACAAGGTATTTATCAAGGCGCCACAGATGTTTTTCGCCCGGAAGCTAAGGCGTGGAACCGGCTACGGTCCAAACGAAAACTATCTCGCCTCGGGACCCTTTGTCAGCCAATTCTACAAACCCGCCCTGGAGCTTCTCGGCTCAAACCTCAGGGGCATAATTTTCGAGCAGGAATACCAGAGGCAGTCCGAACGGGTTTGCCCCGAGGAACTCGCGGCGCAGCTCGACATTTTTTTTGGCGCCATTCCGCCCGACTGCGGGCGCCATGTCGAACTCAGGACCGAGGCCTATTCCTGCGGGGCGGTAAGGGACGTTTTAGAAAAGCATGGAGCGGGACAGGTGCTCTCGCACTGGACCTGGCTGCCGAGTCTTAAAGCCCAGTTTTCAAAGGCCGGCAACCGCTTCATCACTTCCGGGGGCGAAGCGGTGATAAGACTCATGACCCCGATGGGAGTCCGCTACGAAGACGCTTATGCCAGGGCCTTTCCTTTCGACAGGATAGTCGAGGAGATGATTCAGCCCGAAATGGTTCAGCAGACCGCAAGGCTCATGTGTGAGGCGATCGCAAAAAACGTCGGGCTAAACGTCATAATAAACAACCGGGCCGCGGGAAATGCCCCGCTGCTGGCTCAAAGAATCATAAAGGAGTTCCTGCGGCAAAAGGAACATTAACGTGACAAGAGGGGGCTCTTACGCCCCCACCGGGACATCGAGAAAAAAAAACGGGGGGCGGCCGGGAAAGCGCTTTTTCAAAACGGCAACACAAACGTTATATACGGGGACGTTCGAGCTGGTTTTCCCCTCCAGGGTTCCCCCGTGCACGTGACCGTGGAAAACGGCGGTCGCACCAAACCGGTTGACAGGCTCCTCCAGGCTGCTCGACCCAAGAAAGGGGAATAACTCCAGGGGTTCCCCGGCCACGGTTTCGGGGATCGGCGCATAATGCATGAGAACGATGCGAGGCGACTCAGGGTCTAGCGCCGCAAGGCCCGCGTCAAGCTTTGCGGCCTCGCGGACGGATTCATTAAAGAAGCTCTTTACCACCGGCTCCCCCCAGGGCTGCAGGGCCGTCTTGCCAAAACCGCCCCCAAAGCCCTTTACCCCGGTAAAGCCCACTCCGAAGAAAGTAACGCTGTTTCCATCCAGAACGATCACACCGGCCTCGGAAAGCAGCTTACAAAGCTCGACCTCTTTTCCGGACTCGAAATCATGGTTTCCCAGCACAGCAAGGACAGGGATTCCAGACAAGACGGGCGCGGCTTGCTCGACAAAAACCCCGCACTCCTCGGCCAGCCCCAAATGGGTGAGATCCCCGCAAACGAGCAAGACGTCGGCCTGATCGGCAATTTGCTCAAATATCGGTCGAAGCCAGGGCTTGGAATCCCTCTTGCAATGGACGTCGCTTATCGCGGCAATCCTTACGGTTTTTTTCGAGCCGCTGCCCATGTTCTCCCTGGTCGCATTCACACCTGAGCTCCTGGTAAGAAGTATAGCCGGGGAGCAATAATCTTTAGGTCCGGCAAGGTATAAAATGCGACAGGCGCTTTCCGGAAGTCAATCCCAAATATGGGACCGCCGGAAAACGCCCTCGCTTCTTATAACACTGCCGCGGCGGCCGGCGCCGCGTTAATTAACGTATTTACTACTCGTAGCCGACTTCGCCATGCTGGCTGAGATCGAGGCCCGTCGACTCGTCTTCTTCGCTCAACCTCAGGCCCATGACGGCGTCGAGCACCTTGAGGATAATGAAGCTGACCACAAAAGAGTAAACCCAGGCAGACAAAACCGACAACGCCTGAATGCCGAGTTGCTTCGGATTTCCGAAAAAAAGGCCGTTGGCGCCGGCGGAATTTATGACAGTCGAGGCAAATAGCCCGGTAAAAAGCGCGCCCAAGGTCCCGCCAACGCCGTGCACGCCGATTACGTCGAGCGCGTCATCGTAGTTAAACCTTGGTTTGAGGCTGACCGCCGTGTAGCAGACCATTCCGGCCAGAAGCCCCAAAAGAAGGGCCGGCATGGGACCGATAAAACCCGAAGCCGGAGTGATGGCGACAAGGCCGGCAACCGCGCCCGATGCAAAGCCAAGGGCCGTTGGCTTTCCCCTGTGAATCCATTCGGTCAGCATCCAGGAGAGCGCGGCGGCGGCTGTGGCAATGTGGGTAACCACAAAGGCCGAAGTCGCAAGCGCCCCGGAGGCAACCGCGCTTCCCGCGTTAAACCCGAACCAGCCAAACCAGAGGAGCGCCGCCCCGATCAACGTCATCGTCAGGTTATGCGGGGCCATGATTTCGACTTTATAACCCTTCCTTTTTCCAAGTACCAGGATACAGGCGAGCGCCGAAACCCCCGAGCTGATATGGACCACGAGGCCTCCGGCAAAGTCCAGCGCGCCAAGTTCTCTTAGCCAGCCGCCCGTTCCCCACACCCAGTGGGCAAGCGGATCATAGACCAGGAAGGCCCACAGCACCATGAACACCAGGTAAGCGCTAAACTTCATCCTCTCGGCGATCGCCCCCGAAATCAGCGCGGGAGTAATTATCGCGAACATCATCTGGAAGACCATGTACGCCTGGTGCGGAACGGTGGCGCCGTAGTCGGCGTCGGGGGTGAGCCCCACATGGTTTAGCCCAAGCCAATGGAGGTTTCCGATGAAATGGCCAACGTCTGGCCCAAAGGAGAGGCTGTAGCCGATAAGCACCCACTGAACCGATATTATGCCCATTGCGACAAAACTGTGCATAATCGTTCCAAGCACATTTTTGCGCCGGACCATACCCCCGTAAAACAGGGCAAGACCTGGAGTCATCAAAAGAACGAGTGCCGCGGAAGTAAGCAGCCAGGCAGTATCCCCGGTGTCGATTTTTGCCGCTTCAGCAGCCATGGCCGAAGCGGTACTCGCAAGTGTTGCAAGAAAAACAAGTGAAAAAATCCCCGCCAACCTCTTCATTCTATTCCCTCTCTGCTCGACGAACATGATAAACGTTCAAATTTTCAAAAGAATCGCCTAAAAATTAAAGAGCCTCGGGACCGGTTTCCCTGGTCCGGATTCGCATGACATCGCTTACCGGCGACAAAAATATCTTCCCGTCGCCGATTTTCCCCGTGCAGGCCGCTTTTTGTATCGCCTCCATGGCCTTTTCCGCCAGTTCGTCCGGAACAACAGTCAAGATCATGAGCTTTGGAACAAAATTGACCTTGTACTCAGCCCCCCTGTAGAGTTCGACATGGCCCTTCTGCCGACCGAACCCCTTTACCTCGGTGACCGTCAGTCCCTGAATGCCGAGTTCGGTGAGGGCTTCCTGGACTTCGGTAAGCCGGAAAGGTTTTATTATTGCCTCAATTTTGGTCATTTCCCAATCTCTCCCTCTTTATCTACTTGGATTTTAGCCATTTGCCCTTTGAGCCGACCGCATCAGCCGGCGGTCTGACGAATTTGCACACTAAGTCCAAAGCACATGCCAGAAGCTTATCACAATATTGAACATTAAGGTTAAGTAGTCGATATAGAACGGTTTTATCCGCAGGGAAGCACACCGTGGCAACACTTTTTGACCAGGCAATCAATACACAATTGTGCTTACTTCGATAACGACCACATAAATGGAACATATTTGTGAGGATTTAGAGGATAGAGCAAAACAGGCGCCCCAAAAAAAACACAGAAAAGAAACCTTACAAGAACAATTATGTAAACAGACCATTTGGATTAGAAGCCGATGAAAGATCAGGGGGAAGGATACCAGAGGATACGACTGCGCCGCGGGAGAGTGCCCCCCCGCCCCCCCCCAATGCTGTTGCTTTAGGGGAAGCGTCCACCACGTAGTCCCATTTTTTCCTTCGTGCTCTTCGTGCACTTCGTGGTTGAATCTTAATCCTGCGGTCCGTTCAGGGCTGCGGGTCGGTAGTCAACCACGAAGTGCACGAAGAGCACGAAGGAAGAGTAAAAGTATGGGGAACGGGTTCCCCGATCCTGAGTGATTTTTCTTAAAGCAACAGCATTGCCCCCCCCCCACGCAGGGTCTGTTGGACCGGGGGGGGGCGTGGATTCGACCTGAGAGCCTGCCGGAAGACGGGGTGGGAGGCATTGCCGGAATGACTTATCCGGCGCCGAGGACGCTATAGGGCTTCGCTCCCGGTTTCTTTCGTACGAATTCTCACCGCCTCGTCGATTTTTGAAAGAAAGATCTTCCCGTCTCCGATCTTGCCGGTGTAGGCCGCTTTTTGTATCGCATCCACCGCCTTTTGGGCAAGATCGTCGGCGACAATGGTCATAACATACAATTTCGGCACAAAATTGACAGTGTACTCAGCTCCCCTGTAGAGTTCCACATGCCCCTTCTGGCGACCGAACCCCTTCACCTCGGTTACGGTCATCCCCTGGATGCCGAGGGCCGTAAGAGCTTCCTGCACCTCGGTAAGCCGGAAAGGTTTTATGATAGCTTCGATTCTTGTCATGTCCGCCCTCGCCTTTTCTTTTGGATGAATGCCTCAAATTCGTTTTTATAAGAAGTGGTTCGAGATAATACCACAAAGGTTACGAAACCGCTACTGCCGGCACCGTTTACGTGCCTTGCGCAGCGAGAAAATTCATTTTTGGACTTTTTTGATTCAAACAAAGAGGCGGCCGCGACCCATTAGGAACCAATCTGTAGCATCAGAAAGGCTATAAAGGGTAGAATATACATATTTGTTCACTTTTTCCATGGCCATCGGAAGAAGTAAGACAATTTTGTCTTTTAATTCAACTATTTGATTTACCGATGTCTTTTCGGTATGCGGCTTGCTCTGCGTTTATGAATGTTTTCTTCTATCATTCCAACAATTCAACAAAAATACGAAAGGTGCGTTCGCTATGGCTTTGAGGTTTGGGAAGGCCGGTTTCAGGTCATCAACCATCGTTTTGACATTTTTGTCACTTCTCATGTGCACGCGCCCGGCGATGGCGGCCCAGGCGAGTGTTATAAACCCCGCAGACACAGCATGGGTGCTGATTTCGGCGGCGCTCGTTCTGCTCATGCTCCCCGGGCTGGCTCTTTTTTACGGCGGCATGGTCCAGCGCAAAAATGTACTAAGCTCGCTCATGAACTCCTATGTGGCGCTCGGCGTTCTCGGGCTGCTTTGGATCATCGTGGGATACTCGCTTTCCTTTACCGACGGGAACTGGTTTATCGGGGGACTTAGCCAGTTCATGCTCTTTAAAACCGGCGTAAATTCGGTCCGGGGCACGATCCCGACATACGCCTTCGTCATGTTTCAGGGAATGTTCGCCATAATCACGCCGGCATTGATCAGCGGGGCGGTGGCCGAGCGCATGACGTTTAAATCCTACCTCGCCTTTCTGGTGATCTGGTCGCTTCTGGTCTACTACCCTCTCACCCACTGGGTGTGGGGCGGAGGATGGTTTCAGACCATGGGGGGGCTGGACTTCGCCGGAGGGTTGGTCGTGCATCTTTCGGCCGGGGTTTCAGCTCTTGCCATCGCTTGCGTAATAGGCAGGCGCACGGGTTTTCCAAGCGAAATGTTCGTTCCGCACAACCTCACGATGACCCTTTTGGGCGTAGGTCTTCTGTGGTTTGGCTGGTTTGGCTTCAATGCCGGAAGCGCCCTTGCGGCCAACGCGACCGCTGCCCTGGCTTTTACCGCTTCGATGGCCGCCGCCTCCGCCGGTGCATGCTCCTGGATGTTTATGGAGTGGATGATCATAAAAAAACCGAGCGCCCTCGGATTTGCCTCAGGGATCGTGGCCGGCCTGGGTGCGGTAACTCCGGCTTCCGGCTTTATAACCCCGGGATATGCGATGATCATAGGAATTGTTTCCGGGGCACTGTGCTTTTATGCGGTCCGGCTGAAATTCAAATTCCAATATGATGACGCGCTGGACGTGGTTGGGGTCCACGGCGTGGGCGGAGTGTGGGGGACGCTGGCAACGGGGCTTTTTGCCACCGCGGGCGCTACGGGCCTTATAGCCGGAAACCCGAAGCAGCTTGAGATACAAGCAATTGGGGTCTTTGCCGTGGGGCTTTACTGCCTCATGGCGACCTACGTGATAGCACAGGTTCTCGAAAAGACGATCGGCTTAAGAGTTAGCGCCGACGAAGAGGTCTCGGGGCTCGATGAGGAGCTTCACGGCGAAGTGGGGTACAGTATCTGATTTGCACCAACTTTAAATTTTAGATCTTTTCTCTTGTGATCCGATTTGATCGATGGTATTAAAAGCTCGCCAGGTAGCGCTGTCATAAATCCTGGAAAGATGGCGCCGGGGGTTCTCCCCCGGCGCCTTTTTTTATGGCGAGGAAAGTCTTGTGCCGCGGGCGGGGATAAACCACGGTTGCGACGCAAGAAAAGCCTCCCCCTCGTATATTTCAGACCCCGTGGGGTGGGCGTGGCACACTCGCCTGCGGCGCAGCCGCCATCGAACTGTGCAGGTAGGCCTCTATGAACTCGTCGAGGTCGCCGTCCAGAACGCTTTCCACGTTTCCCTTTTCAACGTTTGTCCGGTGGTCCTTCACCAGCCTGTAGGGCTGCATTACATAGGACCTGATCTGGTTTCCCCACGCGATATCATCGAGGTTGTCGTGGGTTTGCTGAACCTTTGCCTGCTGCGCCCGCTTTTCACGCTCGTAGAGCCTTGCCTTGAGAATTTTCAAGGCTATCTCGCGATTGCGGTGCTGGGACTTTTCGTTCTGGCACTGAACGACGATGCCCGTTGGCAGGTGGGTTATCCGAACCGCCGAACTGGTCTTGTTGACATGCTGCCCCCCGGCCCCGCTGGCCCGGAACGTGTCGACACGCAGGTCGGATTGTTTTACGTCGATCTCTATCGTGTCGTCTATCTCCGGGAATACCAGCACCGCGGCAAATGAGGTATGCCTCCTGCCGCTGGCATCGAAAGGAGAGATTCTAACCAGCCGGTGGACGCCGGATTCGGCCTTCAACATCCCGTATGGATAAGAACCCGAAACCGTGAACGTAACGTTTTTGACGCCTGCCTCTTCGCCTTCCAGAAGGTCAATCATTTCGACCTTCAAGTGCTTTCTCTCGCACCAGCGCATGTACATTCTGAGCAGCATCTCGGTCCAGTCCTGCGCTTCGGTGCCGCCCGCCCCGGCGTTGATGCTAACGATGGCGTTTTTGTCGTCGTTTTCATCGCTTAGCATCTGAAGCAGTTCCATCGCCCTGAATTTATTCTGAAGCTCCGTGAGCTTGCGCTGAACTTCCTTGAGATTTACCTCGTCATCCTCCTCGACGGCCATTTCGAAAAGCAGTTCGTTGTCCTCGATCTCAGCAGTGAGATTTCGCCATGAAAGAATAACGTCGTTTAGCTCCGAGCGTTCCTTCAAGACATCGCGGCCCGACTCCGGATCATCCCAGAAGCCCTGCCTTGCCATAAGCTTTTCAAGCTCGGCGGTACGGGCCTGTTTGCCGGAGATGTCAAAGATAGCCTCCCAAGGTTTGAAACTTTTGAGAAAGATCCTTTAAGGCGCTTTTTAGTTCGGAAGTATCAATATTCATGAGGTATCCTCCTGCTGCCGATCATTTTTCGGCTATTTTAAACGATCTTTTAATTTTTCTTTTCTGGAGCGCAGTTTACCACGCCGCAACCGGAATATTATCGAGCCCAAAGACACAAAAACGCACAGCCAGGCAAAAAGATCACCGTATTTAACATAAAAAGAAAGATAAGACATTGGATAAACGGTGCGGGTAAGAAAACCGCCTGTGTCAAGCGGCAGTCTTCCGCATTCCCGCCCCGTGGCGTCGAAGATGGCACTCATTCCCGTGTTCGCGGCCCGGGCCAGCGGGACCCTGCACTCGATGGCCCGCCAGCGGGAGATTTCAAGATGCTGATAGGGACCTGAAGTGTCCCCGTACCAGGCGTCGTTTGTGATGTTCAAAAGGAGTTCGGCCCCTCTTCCGACCGTTTGGCGGGCAATATTGGGAAATATCGCCTCGTAGCAGATCAGAACCCCCAGGGGGAGCCCTTTAAAAATAAGCGGCCCGGGATTTTTTCCCGAAACGAAATCAACCGGCCCAACAGATGCGTTTTGAGCGAAGCTGAATAACCCCATCCAGGGCACATATTCCCCGAAGGGCACAAGGTGCTGTTTTGCGTAGGAGCCGAGCAACTCTGCTTTGGAGTCGAGAAGATAGGCGCTGTTAAGTAAATGCACCTTGCCCCCGGAGGGCGCAACACCGAGGCTTCCTAAAAGAAGCGGCTTCCCGGTGCTCTTTACGACCTCGTCCACCTTGAGGCTGAGCTTCCGGTTTAGACCGTAATAAAAAGGCATGGCGGATTCGGGCCACACCAAAATGTCGGGGGCAGGCGCGCTCTTTGCTGCCTGGAGGCTCAGGCGGCCATAGGTTTGGATCGTATCATCAAGGGATGCGCCGTCCCATTTTTTGTCCTGGGAGATATTTCCCTGAACTACCGCAACGTTTACCGGGGCCTGCAAGTGCTCCAACCGTTCGATCTGATCGCAGCGAAAAAACCCGTAGACCAGAACGCAGCCGATCAGCCCCGCCAGCACCACCGGACCTGTCCGCCGGCAGAACTTTCTGATAAAGCCCGAAATCACGGTACTACCCAGCACAACGAGAAAGCTCAGCCCATAGACCCCGGTTATGTCGGCAACCTGTATGAGGTGGTTAAAGGGCGTCTGGGTATATCCAAGGTTTGACCAGGGAAACCCTGTGACCGCGTGGGCTCTTAGCCATTCGAGCGAAACCCATAGGAACGGCAGCCCGAAGACGTAGAGAACGGGAAAAGAATCGAATTTTTGCGCGGCAAGGGCGAAAAGCGCGGGATAGAGGGCCATCATCGCGCAAAGCAAAACGAGAATGAGACCCGAGAGCGCGAGCGAAAAACCGCCGAAGTGATAGACGGCGTAATCGATCCAGTAGAGGCAAGTCAGAGAATGGACAAACCCGAAGACATAACCTAGCGCAAAGGCCTGTTTTCCGGTCTTTTCGCGAATAGCGAGCAAAAGAGGCACCAAGGCCGCCCAAGCCAGATAGAACAAGGCCGGCTTTGGGAAGGCCGCCGAAAGCAGCAGTCCGCCCAGGACCGAAAGAAATATAGCTAACATGCTCTTACGTATGTAATGGAGGCATTAGACAATATCCAATCCGCCGAACGAATGGAAAAAGCAGAAAACTTCCGCGGTTAATTGCCTTGAGAGAGTTCGGCAATTCCCGCACCCGGCTTTCGGATGCGCACCCGGTCGATCTTTCTGCTCGTAGCGGCTTCTATCACGATCTCCATGCCCTCGTAGATAACCTTTTCGTTCACCTCGGGCACTTTTCCAATGAGGCTTATAATGAAGCCGCCAACCGATTCGAAGTCCCCCTCAGGCAAATCGACCCCGAGGAAGTCCTCGAGTTTTTCGACATCGAGTCGTGCATTGACGGAGATCGAACCGTCATCGTGCTCGACGATGAGTTTTTGTTCGGCGTCGTATTCGTCCATCACCTCGCCGATTATTTCCTCAATGATGTCTTCGAGCGTAAGAATGCCGGCTGTGCCGCCATATTCGTCGATCACGATGGCCATGTGAGACTTGTTGTCTCTGAAATCCTTGAGGACCTCGCTTATTTTTTTCGTCTCAGGGATAAAATGGGGGGGCCTCACTATCTCGCGGATCAGTATATCCTCGCTATGCCAGAAACTCAGGAGGTCCTTGGCGTGCAGGGTCCCGATGATATTATCGATATTGTCCTGAAAGATCGGGATCCTGGAATGTCCGCTCTCGATTATTGTCTTGATCATTTCGGAGAGTTTGGTACCGACCTCGGCATATACCGTATCGGTGCGCGGGACCATTATTTCCCTGGCTATCGTGTCGCGAAAGGAGAAAATCCCCTGGATCATCTCCCCTTCATCTTCGGAGATCAGCCCCCGCTGTTCCCCTTCGTCAATCAACTGCTGTATCTGTTTTTCGACATCGTCGGCGTTTTCAACACCGGCAAGACGCCGGAAGCACATTCTGAGCCAATTCTGAATTCCCTTGGCTGTGGGCTCTTCCAATTTTGATTCACTTTCCTTCACATGAAAAAACAAAAGGCAAATTGATGCCTTGCCTTACGGACCGCATCCGGGAAGCCGCAGGGTTTCCTCACGGCCGAGCGAGAAAACAGCCCACCTGCCCGCGGAAAAAACGCACTTTCGGATTGCCACAAGTCTAACAAGCAGGTCACTTGTTGTCCATGAAAATTTGGATGGGCAATTACCCTGCTATTGATAATAACAGACAGTTATGGTTTTATAAATATTTTATGTTACACAAGCCTATGGAAATCTTCTCCGGTCTTCCGGACAACCCGGTCGGCCACAGGACATATTTTGGCGATGGAAAAAACACGCAGGCTACCCGCCGAATGGGAAGAGCAGGACGGCGTGCTCATGGCTTGGCCCCACGAAGACACCGAGTGGGTCAATCTCCCGGCGGTGCAAAATGTCACAGTGGAAATCGTTCGGGAGATCGTCCGTTCCGAACGGCTGCTCATGGCGGCCCCCGATGTGGAAGAAGTCAGGCGCCGCCTGACGGATGCGGGAGTGGGTCTTTCCCGCGTCGCACTCTTTAAAATCGAGACAAACGACACATGGGCAAGAGATTTTGGCCCGGTCACCGTGTTTGAAGACGGTAGACCCGTTTTGCTCGATTTCGGCTTCAACGGCTGGGGCCTAAAATTCAGATCAGACCTCGACAATCAGATAACCCGCGGGCTTGCCGCGCTGGGCGCTTTTGGAAAAACCGCAATAGACACGAAAGGAATCGTCCTCGAAGGCGGAAGCATCGAATCCGACGGCAAAGGGACAATTCTTACCACCTCGGCGTGCCTGCTCAGCCCGAACCGCAACCCCCAGCTTGCCAGGAGCGGTGTCGAAGAGCTGATCTTTCGGGAGTTTGGCGCAAAACGCGTGCTGTGGATTGAAAACGGCCGCATCGCGGGCGATGACACCGATTCGCACATAGACACGCTCGCAAGGCTCTGCCCCAATGACGCCGTTATCTACACAACATGCGACGACCCCTCGGACGAACATTACGGCCCGCTCGGGGCGATGACCGAGGAAATCCGGGCACTTCGCACAACCGAGGGAAGACCCTACCACCTTTTTGAGCTTCCATGGCCCGAAGCCGTCTACGACGACGAAGACGGCCGCAGGCTTCCGGCGACCTATGCAAACTTTCTCGTAATAAATGGAGCGGTACTCGTGCCCATGTACGGGACCCCAAAGGACACGGCCGCCCTCGAGATCATAGGGCGGGCTTTCCCCGACCACAGGGCAACCGGCGTGCAATGCCTGCCGCTCCTTACCGGCCACGGCTCGCTCCATTGCATTACCATGCAGCTGCCCAAAGGAGTGCTGGGATGAAAAAACTCGTCGCGGGGCTCGTGCAACAGAGCTGCACGGCAGACCCGGCCGAAAACTTCGAAAAGAGCGCGGCGTCGATTAAGAAAGCGGCATCCAATGGGGCCGAACTGGTCCTGTTGCAGGAGTTGCACCTTGGCCCCTATTTTTGCCAGACGGAAAACCCCGCCCACTTCGATCTCGCCGAACCGATCCCCGGACCGTCCAGTGAAGCCTTCGCCTCCCTGGCCCGGGAGTTGAACATAGTGATCGTAGCCTCCATTTTCGAACAGCGCTCGGCCGGTCTATACCACAATACGGCGGTGGTCCTCGAAAAAGACGGCTCCATAGCCGGAAAATACCGCAAGATGCACATCCCCGACGATCCGGGCTATTATGAAAAGTACTACTTCACCCCCGGCGACCTGGGTTTTGGCCCCATTTCCACTTCTGTTGGAAAACTCGGAGTGCTTGTCTGCTGGGACCAGTGGTTCCCGGAAGCCGCAAGACTGATGGCGCTGGCCGGGGCCGAGCTGCTGCTCTATCCCACGGCCATCGGTTGGTCCACAAACGAGCCCGATTCGGAGCGCAGGCTGATGCTGGATGCCTGGACAACCATCCAGAGGTCTCATGCGATCGCCAACTCCATCCCGGTGATTTGTGCAAACAGGGTCGGGTTCGAGCCGTCAGGCGAGGGCGCGGACCATGGGCTCATTTTTTGGGGCAACAGCTTTATTGCCGGCCCCCAGGGCGAATTCCTGGCCAAAGCGGGCGAGGGTGAGGCCGAGGTGCTGACGGCACAAATCGATATGTCCAGGACTAAGGCCGTCCGGCGCAACTGGCCCTTCCTTAGAGACCGCCGCATCGACGCCTATAAAGACCTGCTGCGTCTGTACCGGGATTAGGGAAAATAAAAAACGGGGCAAACGGCCGGAAGACCTTTGCCCCCTTTTTTCCCAAATTTTTCGCGGAACCGGCGCCTCCACTAGTGGCGCTGTTTGAGCATCCTGTCCATTCGTACCACCTGGGCGGACTCGCGAATGGTGTTCGGGAACTCCTGCCCCCTGTCCAGAACCTTTGCCTCATACTTCTGAATGTTGAAGTGTCCCTTTATGGTCCTGACGGCCACATCGGTATCAAAAGGCTTGCAGGAGAACATATCGATGCTCAGATACTGCTTGTCCGGAAATGTATGAATGCTGATATGGCTTTCCGCGATCAGCACAAAGCCGGATACGCCCCAGTCTTCCGGAACCAGCCCATTATACCGAAAAACATAGGGCGGCATGATCTTGGTCATATCCATTTGCGTGGGGTAGTTATCGAGAAAATTGTAGATCAGGCTAATGTCTTGCAGCGCCGCGCGGTCGCAGCCGTACCCATCCAAAATCAAATGGACCCCGAAACCGAATTCAGGTTTGCCCATGGCAGTCACCTCCCCTTGTGAGAACCAGCGGTTCCCGTTACAAATATTAAAGACTATTTGCCGCCCGTTGCCGGAGATGCCACCTTGAGCGCTTCTGAAAACGCTTTCGGGTGTCGGCGTTTTCAGCCATCCTTGGATGGACTCAGCTCTGCCAGAGGTTAGAGCGGACTTAATGCCACATCATAAAGTGGTCTCGCACACGAGTTAACGCCAAAACGGAGGCCGCCTGGAACCTTACACTGCCTCAGGCCGCAGCTTAAAAGGCAGTGCCAGCCGATCTCCATCCCAAGCCAGGCATGGAACTCCTGACTAATCCAGCAATTCTCACCACTTATTGCAAGGGCGCCATTACCATTGCAGTAGCCCTATATAAAGTACGGACCAAGGGGTGTCAAGTGATTAATTCCAACCGACGATTTTTTTGGGTTTCCGGACAAATCAATGCGAGTGGTTATCGACATGTACGCAATTTTTGCCCAAGTCTTTTTTGGCCGTATAAAGCGCGTTGTCTGCCCGCTGAATCATATCCTCGATGTCCTGATCGATCGAACCCGACTTCTCGATGAACCTGGCAATACCGATCGAAAGGGTTGTAGGCTTTAGCTCCAGAAGGTTATATTTCCAGCAGATACGTTCGGCAACTCTTTGCGCCTGATCGACAGGCAGGTGCGGCAGCAGCATTATGAACTCATCGCCGCCATAGCGGTAGACGAGGTCGACATTTTCCCTGATTGAATTTGTGAGCAGCGCGGCCACACGGATCAGCAGCCTGTCACCCGCCTGATGGCCGTAGAGATCATTAAAATTTTTGAAATTATCGATATCCATGAAAAACAGGAACAGGGTGTGGTGGTAGCGCACTGCGCGCATGGCCTCCCTGCGCGCATTTTCCTCGAATGAGCGGCGGTTGCAAAGCGAGGTCAAAGGGTCATGGACAGCCAGCCTTTCGAGCTGCTCCCTAAGACACCTCTCCCTTATGAGCCTGTTTAGCTTGGCCTCGAGTTCATTTAGCGAAAATGGCTTGGTAATGAAATCCGCAGCACCAGCTTCAACCACCTCGGTATATTTATACCGCATTATATGCCCGGTAATGGCAATGACATCGATATGAGCATAATTTCTGACAATATGCTCGACGAGCTCCATCCCATCCATTCGAGGCATATCCATATCAGTGATGACGATATTGAAGTCCATGCTCGCGATTTTGTCGACCGCCTCGGAGCCGTCGTAGGCGACCTCGACCTTGTGCCCCCAGGAAGTCAGGGCGTCGGAGATTATATCGCAGGCCTGCGGCTCGTCATCGACCACGAGTATCTTCTGGGAAGGTAGTGCGCATTGTTGCAGCGAATTCATCGGCCACCTCTTGGGCGCTCCAACGGGAAAACAGCGCGGCAAATCTCTTGACTCGTCCACAATAACGGCCTATAGGCAACTAATCAGGTCATATCCATGTAAATTAAAGCAACTGGAGAGTTTTGACAAATAGTTTTGCACAATCCGGTTTACCTGTCCGCGGGATTTCTGTTTTTGGAGGATTTCGATGCGCCATGTGGCGATAATATATAAACGCATGCGGCCTGAAGCCGCCCGTCTGGCCCACGAACTCGAGGAATGGTTCCTGATCCGGAATATTGGCGTCTTTATCAGGGAAAACATCGACAACTCGGGAGTGAGCTGCACCTACGATAAAATCGATATCCCCGGGCAGACCGAAGCGGTTGTGGTGCTTGGGGGCGATGGGACATTCCTGAGCGTTGCCCGGTTTATCGAAGACAGCTCGATTCCGATCATAGGCGTAAACCTGGGAGGACTTGGCTTTCTTACCGAAATCAACGCCGAATCCTGTTTTGCCGAATTTAAAAAGATAGTGGCCGGCAATTTCGAGATAGAGGAGCGAATGGCCCTGCGGGTATCCGTAAGACGCGAGGGCAAGGAGATTTTCAGCCACCGCGTCCTAAACGACGCAGTCATCAACAAGGGGGCGCTTGCCCGCATAATCGATCTTCATGCCACCATCAACGGCCAACTTCTCACTCACTACCGGGGCGACGGCCTCATCATCTGCACCCCCACCGGATCTACCGCCTACAATATCTCCGCCGGGGGACCGATCGTCTTCCCGACCGCCCGGGTCGTGATACTTACGCCTATTTGCCCGTTTACACTCACCATTCGCCCCATAGTCCTTCCCGCGGACGTTACAGTAATGGTCGAAGTCGCTGAGCCCGCAACAGACGTTACCCTCACCTGCGACGGACAGATAGGGTGCCCGATCCGGGATTTCGACCAGATAGCGGTTACGGCCGCCTCCACTCCGCTGCGCATTATAAGGGCACCGGGCGTAAACCACTTCAATATCCTGAGATCCAAGCTCAAATGGGGCCAGCAATGAGAGCGGGAAGACACCCGGAGCCTGTGGGGGTGCGGTGAGGCTACCCCGCTTCGCTCCCCCACCCTTGCCGCAATGACGAAGTGGGGGCTCTGCCGGAATGACGTTACGTTATTTTAGAGGAGATTTTCCTGTCTCAACATCAGAGAATCGCTCGTATACCTGGTAATCACCTATCGTTTGCGTGAGCACATACTTGTCGAAAAGGGTGTCGGAAAGAAACCTCAAGGCATTCGGATGACTGCTGAGATATCGAACGTACAGCGGTTTAACGACAAAAGCAGGTTCCTTCGAAAACACTTTGACCAGCTCGGCCTCAGGGGTGTCGGACGGTCCGTTCAAGGCCTTGAGCAGATATTCTCTGCCAATATTGTAAGGATGGGCGGATATCCTGGATAAAGGCTCGCCCCCGTTCAGCCAGTAAACGATGGCCTCCTCCATCATGAATACCGGCCGGTTCTTGGGATTCGCCTTCTTCAGATATGCGGCAAGCCTGTAACCCATTCCGTAGCTAAGCGGTTTGTGGGCGACAGCCCTGGAGATGACCGGTCGGTAAGCGTCTATAATCCTGCATGCCGGCACAAGCAGCCATACGGCGCAGGCCAAAGCAAAAACCGGTGCGGTCCGTCCCTCAAGGAGCCAGTCCATTGAGCAGGCAGCTATCACTGCTGCAAACGGAAGTAGTTGAATCAGGTACTGTTCGTAGGCGGTGCCGCTTTTGAGGATTGAGACCCCATTTGCGAGAATAAAGAGAAGTAGGATGGATAACCTCCTTCGCTTTTCCCGCGGAAGATCTTTCCAGCTATGGCCAATAAACATCAAGCCGCCCAAGAAGTTGCAAAGCATGAAGAAATTCAAAAGAAAATAAGAACCATCGGCGAAACGCCGCAGATGTTCGAGCAGAACTTCCACAATTGTTTGCTGAGAATTGGAATACGCGAGTGCGGCGCGGATGCAGGTTGCATAAAGGATGTCGGACTTATCCGTCATCAGGTAGGGCAGAATGGATAAAACCACCGGAACCGATCCTCCCAGCGCATACGCCGCGAGCCGACCGACCAGTGAGAGCGACGACTTTACTAATTTCGGATGCAGCAGGAAAGCACACCCCAATAGAGCGAGATATGCTAAATTAAGCCGGAACATGCAGGCGGTGGAAATGAGAATGCCTATCAGGAAAAAGCCCCTTTTCCCAAGATCTTCTCCGAGGCTGATGAATACTGCCGCCGAAAGGGGAAAGATGGCAATGACTTCAGAACTGGTGGTCGCCCCATCACCCGTAAGGGTGGCAAGAACGATAAGAAGCAGGGCGGCCATTAGCCCCGTTCTCAGGTTCCGGACCTTTTCTCCTATGAGACATACAAACCAGGCGGTGCCTGTAACGCATAACGATCCGGCCAGGCGAACCAACGGAATCGATTTCGCCACGAGCAGGACAACCGCAAAAAAAGCATACAGAAGGGGCGGTTTCAGGTCCCATAGAGTCACGTAAGGCAGATGCCCCTTGAGAATTTCATGCCCTAGTAAAATAAAAGTACTCTCGTCCAGATCTGCTTCCGGAAAAAAGAATGGAAATCGGACGATCAGGGTTGTGACTGCAAGAATGACAAAACAGGTTCGCCTCGACATATTTCTTGACCCGGATAATAATATCGACTTAAGCAGTATTAAGCGGAATGATGTATCAGTCGCGCTCCCTGCCAAGTATTTGAACCGCATTCTTGATGCCGGCCAGGGTAAGGTCTTCCATCGGGAAAATTCGTCCGATGTGATTGATGGTAATGCTTTCAGCCGACCAGTATTGCTTTGGGATGGGATTTAGCCAGACGCTTGCGGGAAATGCCGCCCTAAGCTGTTTTAGCCACTCCAGACCCGGCCTGCGGTCGGAGGTGGCTGTATAGAAGTATATGGCGCCGTTTGCGGCCATGAGTTCGGAGGGCGCCATGTTCGCGTCGCCGATCACAATCAGGTGCGTATCGGCGCCCCGCGCAACAAGCGTTTCCCACGGAACAGCCTTCGTGCGCTGCATGTCTTCGTACACGGTCCCATACAGGCAGTTGTGGAAATAATAGTACTTGAGGTCCTTAAACTTGTCCCTGATTTTGACAAAGACGCTCTTTACGAGCTGGACGTAGGGCTCCATCGAATAGCCCCCGTTATCGAGCAGCACCACCAGCTTCAACTTGTCCCTGAATTCCCTGGCGAACACCAGCTCGATTTCCCCGCCGTTTTTTGCCGTCCGATGAATTGTCTCATCGATTTCGAGCTCCGTCTCGGGTCCGGCCCGCTTCAGGTTCTTAAGAGAAGCCAGAACCTGGCTGACATTGTTTCCAGCCAGGCGGGCTTTTCCGCTGAAATTGACATAGTTTCTTTGACCGATAACCTTCTGGGCGGTGCCGTGCAGCCCCTTCCCGTATACACGCACCCCGCCGCCCGCAGACCCCGAGTGACCAAAAGGGGACCTGCCCCCGGTCCCGACCCACGTGCTGCCGCCGTGGTGCGCGCTATCCTGTTTTAAAAGGGTTTCCCAGAAACGCTTCAGCAACTCTTCGAGCTCAAAGGTTCTAAGTTCGTCCAGAGTGATGGCCCCTTTTTCAACCTGCTCGCGCAGCCACTCCTCGAAGGGTTTTCCGCCAAACGCATTTTCCCAGTCATCCATCTGCCAGGCATCCTTGCCCATGAAAAAGGCGGCAAAGACCCTCTCGAACGCGTCGTAGTGTTCGACTTTTTTGACAAAAACAAGACGGCCCAGCAGAAAGAGACTGTCCAGATCAGGAGCCAGCCCCTTCCTGATACCGTCATAGAACTCCAGAACATATCGAACGCTTACAGGTATTTCCGCCTTGCGCAACTGCTGAATGAACGAGAGCACCAGTCATACCTCCGGGACCGCTTCAATAGGAAGGCCGGTAAACAGTGACGGTTTAGCGCCATTGATTCTTTTGTCCGATCCCTTTAAATTTCAGCAAATCCTGGGACCTCTTGAGAAGTGTTCCGACATGCCGAAGGGCTTTGCCTGAACCCGGCCCGGAGTCATCTCCTCCCGAGCGTACGGCGCCAACCCAGTCGAGCAGTTCGGCGGTAGCGGGCGGCTTTTCGAATCCCCCGTCGCGCAGCCGGTAAAACTCGGTTAGACAGGCGTCGAGAAGCTTCCCGGAGATATCAGGGTAATGAAGCCGCACGATAATCGAAATCTCCTCGGGGCCCGGAAAGGGGATGTAGTGGCAAAAGCAGCGGCGCAAAAACGGATCGGAGAGCTCCCGTTTGGCATTGCTCGTAATTATGATCAAGGGCTTCTGTTTGGCCGAAACCTTGTGATTTATCTCCCTTATTATGAAGGAGCCGTCTTCTAAAACGTCGAGGAGGTTGTCCTGGGTGTCGGAATCGGTCTTGTCGATCTCGTCCAGCAGCAGGACCCTTTTATCCTCGGAAAGAAATGCCCTGCCTATGGGGCCGAACCGAAGATAGTCCCATATGTCGTTCACGTCACGGCCGGACTCCCCGGCTCCAAACCGCGAATCGTTCAACCGCAGCACCGCATCGTAGATATAGCAGAGCTCTTCCCCCTTGAAGGTGGACTTGCAGCGCGCCTCCTCCATTTTCACCCCGAAAGCCCTGGTAATTTCAAAGGCCAGCTGGGTCTTTCCGGTTCCCGCCTCCCCCATGAGAAGCAGCGGCTTTTCCATGGCGATCGAAATATTTACAATCTCTCCAAGTTCAGGGCCAAGGTAATAATTCTCGGTGCCTTCGAATTTCATTCGATTTCACTCCGCTGGTCGCTATGTTTAGAATTGAGCAATATTGGCCGACGAGAAAAAATAGCAATTTCAAGTAAACGAAGCAATGCTTTCGATGCCGGGGCGAGGGAATTTGGGTCACGGGAGTAACGCGAAAGGATCATGCCTTCGCGTTTTGAACGTACCACTCGATGGATTCTTCCATTCCCGCCTCGACATTATAGGCCGGCCGGAAGCCCAGCAGATCTTTTGCACGCGAAATATCGGCCAGAGAATGGCGGACATCTCCATTGCGAAACGGGCCGAAGACCGCTTCGACAGCAGACGTCTCCGGGTGGCTGGAACGCAGTCCACTCTTTATGATGCCCAACAGCTGGTTTAGAGTCGTCCGATGGCCGCAGGCAACGTTGTAGGCCTTACCCGGGGCTTCGGGAGTGTCGCCGGTGGCGGCAAGGATATTTGCCTGAACCACGTCTTTTATATAGCTGAAATCGCGGCTGGTCTCCCCGTCGCCGTTTATGACCGGCCTCTCGCCTTTTAGCAGCGCATCGATCCAGCGCGGGATAACGGCGGCGTAGGCCCCGTTGGGGTCCTGCCTTTTCCCGAACACATTGAAATACCTTAGCCCTATCCAGCTAAGATCGTAGACTCTGGCAAAAACAGCCGCGTAGATCTCGTCTATCAGCTTTGAAGCCGCGTAAGGGGAAAGAGCCGCCCCGATTTCGTCCTCAATCTTGGGCAACTTTTCACTGTCCCCGTAAACCGAGGACGAACTTGCGAATACGAACCTTTTTACGCGCGACTCATTTGCGGCAACGAGCATATTCAGAAACCCGTCCACATTGCACGTGTTGGTGGTCACCGGATCGTCTATGGACCGCGGGACACTTCCAAGAGCCGCCTGGTGCAAAACAAAATCGACGCCCGAGCATGCCCTCCGGCAGTCCTCAAGGTTTCTGATGTCTCCACGGACAAATTCGAACCTGTCCCACTTGTGGCCCACCCTGCCCTTTACGTCTTCGATATTATGCTCATGCCCGGTAATGAAATTATCCAGACCCACCACGGATTGATCGAGTTCGAGAAGCGACTCGACAAGGTTTGAGCCGATAAACCCGGCCGCACCGGTTACAAGCCACCTTCCGGGTTTTTTGATCATTTGTGCGCAAGTAGAGTCAAACCTGTCCACAGTCGATATCTCCCCCTTAATGTTAATCGGCAACGGAAAGATGGTAGGCTATCGAGTCGAGCTTTATCGTAAAGTCCACATTTTCAACACGACAGCAATCGGGAACCTGTATCTGGACCGGCGCAAAATTAAGAATCCCGTTTATCCCGGCAAGAACGAGCTGATTGGCAACGCTTTGAGCAGCGGCCGGAGGCGTGGCGATAATACCCACGTGAACTTCCCGCTCCCTCACGATGTCTTCCAGTTCGCTCACGTGATTTATAGTAAGTCCGTTTGGCAGTATCTGCCCGACTTTTTCGGGGTCCGAGTCTAAAGCGGCAGTGAAGGTATACCCGTGCTTTATGAAATTTTCGTGTCGCACGAGCGCGGACCCCAGATTGCCAAGCCCGACCATCGCCAGGTTCCATGGGCGGTTTAACCCGAGGATGTCCTTGATTTCAGCGACGAGCTCGCTTACCCGGTACCCTACCCCTCTTACTCCAAATTCACCGAAATAGGCAAGGTCCTTTCGGATCTGGGCAGGATTGACCCCGCACTGCCTCGCAAGACGCTCCGAAGATATCACTTCGACATCGCCGTCGAGCAATTCTTCAAGGGCGCGCATGTAGATCGACAGCCTGACGATGGTGGCCATGGGGATTTTGGCGAACTTCATTTCATATCCTCGAGCCGGGACTAGGATTAGACCGACTTCCAAGAGCGTGCTTTTATTCAAACAAATTCGAAGGGAAAAAGGCCTGCACCACCCATCAAACAAGCAAGGGGCAAAACGGCGCGAACGCCGCTTGCCCCTTGCGTAAATCCGATACGTGGGGCCTACTTGGACAGACCAACAAAAGTCTGGATAAGCTTGGATACCGGGTTAGCGTAGATGAGGATCAGCGAAACAACCAGAGCGTAAATCGTCAGAGACTCGATCATGGCCAAACCGATCAGCATGGTGACCGTTACCTTGCCTGAGGACTCGGGATTGCGCGCGATACCTTCAACAGCGCCCTTTACCGCCATGCCCTGGCCGATACCGCAACCGTGAGCGGCGATGGCGACCGCAAGGCCTGCCGCAATGGCGGAGTACAGGAAGAAAGCAACTGCCGAGGACTTAACATCACCACCAGCGCCCTGAGCGAAAGCAGCACAGGAAGAACCGAGAACCATCAGCGTAGTCAAAAACCCAACTTTCGTCTTCATGAAAAAAACCCTCCTTGTCACTTTGAATTAGTTAATCGGAATATGCGAACATGGCCTTCCCCACCAAGTTTACGCCAATATTAATGAGCGTGCTCTATCGCGCCGGCAAAGTACATCATGGACAGCAGCACGAAGATGAACGCCTGGATAAAGCCGGTAAAGAGCCCGAGCAGCATCATCGGAACCGGGGCCATATAAAGGCCTGCCAGCAGAAAGAGGATGCTTAGGACCAGTTCTTCGCCGAATACGTTTCCGAAAAGACGGATCGACAGGCTAAGGGCTCTGGAGATGTGCCCGACCAGTTCGATGGGCAGAATGAGCCAGCTAAGCCACCACACAGGCCCGAGAAAATGCTTGATGTACTTGGCCCCGTGGAATTTGACCCCGATCACGTGGGTCATGACCACAACGATCAGCGCGCAAGCAAGCGTCGTGTTCAGATTGGCCGTAGGCGAAACAAACCCGGGAATCACCCCCAGGTAATTGCAGCACAGGATGAAAAATCCAAGGCTTGCGATCAGCGGGAACATGAACCGGCCTTCTTCGCCGGTAATGTCGATCATGAAGTCTTCGATGCCCGTAATTACCAGCTCGAAGAAATTCTGTCCGCCTTCGGGGACCATCTTGAGACTGCGGACGGCAAGGGCGCTAACCGTCAGTAGAAACGCCATGACCACCCATGTGTAGGTGACGTGCGGCTGCAGCAGGAAGTCGGAAAAAGTATGCGGGTTTTGGGAAATGTGGACACCCAGTTTTTCGAGGATAAGGTTAATCAGAAGCACATGCTCTTCCATAAGTTTAACTCTCTTCCTTTTTCATCATGATAAATTCGAACGCCCCAACCAACACGATACTCAAAACCATCACGGAAAGACCTATTAGAATCGGAAAAGGCTTGGCCAATCCGAGATACAGCACAAGAAAAATCACAAAAAGCGTTGCCAAAAACCGGACATAGTAGCTGAGAAAAACCGCAGCCCTCGTGGGGAGCCTCCCGGGTCTTTGGAGGGAGCGTCTGAGCTGCCACTTCAAGACCTGAAAACTTACGACGACTATTCCACCACCGAGCAAGACCCCCCAGGCCGCATTCCATGAAAACAAAACCCCAGCGCCCAGGGTAAGTGAAATCAACAGAATTGCCGAAGCCAGCTCGATTCGCTGCAGGAGCCTTTCGCTCTCGTCAATCTGAGTCACCGCTTCTTTTTACCCTCGTCCTCATCCCGCTGCCGCATTGCAAAACGATAATAGTTGACACCGGCCGCGGCGACCCCGAACAACAGGAATATCACCGTCATATAGGGATAGGTCCCGAACTCCCAGTCAAGGAAATACCCGATGGCAATTCCGACAAACGGCGCGAAGGCCACCTGGAGTCCGATAGTACTGGCCATTACGGCCTGCATCAAATTTTTTTTATCTTCTTTTTTCATTCTTCATTCTAATTTTCACATGATCAGTTTGGGGCGTACTACCATACAAAGCCCTTTACAGTCAAACCTTTTTCATGAATCGGGCGTCCATTTCCGGCGAACGGCCTTCAGCGCTTGGTATGCGGCCTGGATGGTAAGATCGAGGTCATCTTTCCCGTGGGCCGCCCCCACGAAGAAGGCCTCGAACTGCGAGGGGGCAAAATAGACGCCTCTATCCACCATCTCCCGGAAAAAGATCGCATAGGCCCCTGCATCCGACCGGGAGGCGCTCTCCAGGTCCGTCACCGGCCCGGGGGTAAAAAACGCGCACCCAAGCGAGCCTATCCGGTTTAGAGTCACGGGAACCGAGGCCGCGACGGCGGCTTTTTCGAGGCCTTCGCAAAGGTAGTCATTTTTTTGCGCGATTTCCTCGTAAACCCCGCCCCGGGCAAGCACGCTCAGCATCGCCAGCCCGGCGCTCATCGCCAGCGGGTTTCCCGAAAGGGTTCCCGCCTGGTAGACGTTGCCGCGGGGGGCCACGTGCTCCATTATATCTCTTTTGCCCCCGTATGCGCCAACGGGGAGCCCCCCGCCAATGATTTTTCCAAGACAGGTGAGATCGGGCGTTATCCCGAAATACTCCTGCGCCCCGCCAGGGCCCAACCTGAAGCCGGTTATCACCTCGTCAAAGATGAGCAGAGCCCCGTACCGGGTACATATCCGCCTGAGACCTTCGAGATAGCCTTCGCCGGGCAGCACGACCCCCATATTGGCGGCCACGGGCTCAACGATTATCCCGGCGACATCTTCGCCAACCTCGCTCATTGCCCGGTCGACCGCCTGCAGGTCATTATAAGGCAGCGAAATGGTGTGCATTACGATCTCATGGGGAACCCCCGGAGTCCCTGGAATTCCCAGGGTCACAACACCCGAGCCGGATTTTACCAGCAGCGAATCCGCATGCCCGTGATAGCAGCCGTTAAACTTTATGATCTTCTTTCGCCCCGTGTACCCGCGAGCGAGCCTGATTGCACTCATGGCGGCCTCGGTCCCCGAATTGACCATCCTGACCATCTCTATGGAGGGGACCATCTCGACGACCTTTTTCGCCATTTCGACCTCGATCCGGGTCGGAATGCCGTAGGAAGTGCCGCGGTCCAAAACGGCGGCTATCGCCGCTACGACCTCGGGGTTCGAGTGGCCCAGGATGAGCGGCCCCCACGACCCGACGTAATCGACATAGACGTTGCCGTCTTCGTCGGTAATGCGGCAGCCGCGGGCCGTTTTTATGAAAAGGGGATCAAAGCCCACGGCCCTGCCCGAGCGGACCGGGCTGTTCACACCCCCGGGGATCAATTTGCAGGCTTCCTCATAGAGCCCTTTGGAAACACTCCGGTTCATTCGGCCTCCATCAAAACAATGTCATAGTTTTCCAGATGGAGCTCAGGGTCCGCCTTGACCGAGATGAGCGAGTGCATTCTCTCCTCCACCCGTTCCAGGGCCGCCCGCTCTTCATCACAAAACATGGCGGCAACCTCGGGATGAGCCATCACAAGCACCTTCCTCCCGTAAGAATCCTCCCTTTGCCGTTCGAGTTCTCTTAGAATCTCGTAGCAAACGGTCTGTTTGGATTTGAGGTGCCCCTCGCCGTCGCAGTAAAAGCAAGGCTCACACAGAATGTGGCCGATGCTTTCCTTGGTGCGCTTTCTGGTCATCTCGATGAGGCCCAGTTCCGACATGCGCAGGATGTTGGATTTGCTCTTGTCCTTGTAAGTGGCGGCGCAAAGACCGTTCCAGACCCTTTCGCGGTTGGCCTCCTTTTCCATGTCTATAAAATCGATGACGATGATCCCGCCAAGATTTCTCAGCCTCAACTGGTAGGCGATCTCCTTGACCGCTTCGAGGTTGGTCTTGAGGATCGTCTCCTCCAGGCTGCGCTTTCCGACGTACCTGCCGGTGTTTACGTCTATCGCCGTGAGGGCTTCGGTCGATTCGATGACAATATAGCCCCCGGACTTTAGCCAAATTTTCTTGCTAAGCGCCCTCTGGATCTCCATTTCGATCCCGTAGGCGTCAAATATCGGGTCTTCTCCATCGTAGAGTTCCACCTCGCTGCCCAAAGAGGGCATGAAGGTCTCAGTGAAATTGATAATTTTTCGATACTCGACCTCCGAGTCCACCACGAGCTTGTCGACTTCCTTGGTGAAAAGGTCCCGGACCGCGCGGAGCGTAATGTCGAGTTCCCGGTAGATCAGGCAGGGGGCCGAAGCGTTTTCGGCCCTTCCCTGGATGGTTTGCCAGAGCTTTGCCACAAAATCCGACTCGGCCCTTAGCTTTTCACTTTCCGCGGCTTCGGCTGCCGTGCGCACGATAAACCCGCAATCGGGGGGTTTTATCTCACACATTATGTCGCGAAGGCGTTTACGTTCTTCTTCGTCCTCGATCCTGCGCGAGACTCCCACCCGATCCATGGTGGGCATGAAAACCAGGTTCCTCCCGGGCAGCGTTATATGGGTCGTTATCCTGGCGCCTTTGCTCCCAATGGGCTCCTTGGCCACCTGCACAAGGATCTCCTGCCCCTCCTGAAGCCTGTCCTCTATCGGGATGGCGTAGGATTGGCGCTGAAATTCGGCTTCGCCGCATTGGTCCCCACCCTCCCCTTCAGCCTCGCACGGGCTATTTCCCACGTTATCGTCGGCAGGCGGTGAGGCAAGGAGTTCATCGCTTTCGCCCATGGGTCGGCAAACATCCGCGACATAAAGAAAGGCGGCCTTATCGAGACCGATGTCCACAAAGGCCGCCTGCATGCCGGGCAGGACCCGTACTACCCGCCCCTTGTAGATGTTTCCGGAAATCCCCTTGTCCGAGCTTCTTTCGATAAACAGTTCGGCAACCTGCGCGTTTTCGACCAGCGCTACGCGAGTTTCAAATGCATTGCTGTTAATGATCAGTTCAGCCGACATTTTCCATCCCCCGCGGGTTTTCAGTTTCCGGACGGACACCGGAGCGAGTCCCGGTATGATCCGATTTTGCAAATCAGGCAGTCTTTGAGTTCCCCGGCCCGCTCGCCGGCCAGGCTTTCAAGAATTGCAAGGGGCCTGAAGCATAAGCCGGGCGTCTCGTAGACATCCATTTCCAGGGAGCTTTCCCCGGATTTACGCATATCGAGAAGGACTCTTCCAAGGCTTGCCGTGGCCTGCCCTTTTTTCGTCTTCTTTATCAGCACATTGTCCGCGCTCCCGGGCCATATATCCAGAAGAGCGCGCGCGATCGAGGGCTCCAACCCGGACACGAGATATACCCCCCGGGTCGAGGGAGGCACCGGAGGTTTTTTTTCGACCCGCTCGACGATGCTGATCTTTATCAGGCCGTTTAACTGAGCGTTCAACCGCTCGCGCATTAGCGCCGTATCGACCCTTTCGGTCAACGAGACCCAAGCCTCGGCCACTATGGTTTCCATTCCGAGCGGCAGTGCTTCTCCAAAAGAAATTCTGGGATGCGGATTAAAGCCCTTGCTGAATGCCGCGGGGAGATCCGCGCGTCTTAGCGCCCTTTCGAGAGCGGCGGCCACCTCGAGCTGCCCGAAAAAGCGCGCTTTCCCAAGCTTTGAATAAATCAGCCTGTAGAAAAATTCCCTTTCGGCTTCTCCGGAGAAGACCTGGCCAGGAGACTTTTCATCCGCCGGCTTTGGCTCAAACTCCTCGTGGACAAGGGGCGAAAGCCCCTCGCCATTGCATACCCCGCAACCTGTGCACCGCCCCTGCCGGCAGTCGGGGGTAAACTCTTCCCCCAGGGCCTTTTCATATTCGGACCACAGGAACTCGCGCGAGACACCCGCCGACAGGTGGTCCCACGGCAGAATTTCGTCTCGCTCCCTCGTGCGCTCCGCGTAAAAGCCGATGCTAAGCCCGGTTTCTTCCAGGGCCTGGCGCCAGAGGGCTTCGCTAAAGTGGTCGGTCCAGCCGTCAAACCTTGCCCCCAAATCCCACGCCCGCTTAAGGGCTGCGCCCAACCTGCGGTCACCGCGCGCAAACACCGCCTCCATAACACTGCTGGCCGCCATGTTCCACTTGAATCTCATCCCGGGTTTTCTCAGCCGCTCCTTAAAACTTCGGAGGCATTCCTCTATCTGTTCCCCGTCCATCTGCGCCGACCACTGAAAAGGAGTATGCGGCTTGGGAACGAAGGTGGATATCGACACATTCACCGACGCCCTCGATTTCTTGCCCTTTTCCCAGACCCTCATGCACAAATCGATGATGGCATCACGGTCGGCCTCGGTTTCCCCGGGAAGCCCCATCATGAAGTAGAGCTTTATCAGCCGCCACCCCATGCCGAAAGCGGCCTCCGCGGCATCGAGCAGGTCGGTGTCGCATATTCCCTTGTTTATGACTGCCCTCAAACGCTCGCTCCCGGCCTCCGGGGCCATGGTAAAGCCGCTTTTGCGGACCTTCTTAACGTGCTCCATAAGCGCCGGGGTCAACGTTCCAACGCGCATCGAAGGAAACGACACGGAAATCTTTCGGGGGGAGAGTTCCCCCACCAACTCCCCCAGCAATTCCTGTATCCGGCAGTAATCACCGGTGCTCAAAGACAGCAGCGCGACATCTTCAAAGCCGCTCGCGGCCAGGGCCTTTTTTGCGGCATCGAGAACGTAGCGCGGCTCACGTTCCCGCACGGGCCGATAAACAAAACCGGCCTGGCAAAAACGGCACCCCCTGGTGCAGCCCCGCGCGATCTCTATCCCGAGGCGGTTGTGAACTATGTCGATTACCGGCACCAAAGGCTTGTCGGGAACCGGGCAGACCCGGTCAAGCTCGGAAACGACCCGCTTTACGACCCGGGTGTAATCGGAAAACTTGGGCGTCACACTGCCTATGGACCCCGCTTCCGAGTACGAGACATCGAAAAAGGAAGGCACATAGACACCGGCAACGGCGCGGAGCGCCGAGAGGAAAGCCTCCCTCGACGAGCCTGCTCCCCCACGCTTCCAGTCCCTGTAAGCATCAATTATTTCGGGCAGGACCTCTTCGGCCTCACCGATTACGAAAAAATCGAAAAAATCGGCCAGCGGTTCGGGATTGTAGGCGCACGGACCGCCCCCGATCACAAACGGGTGCGCGGCGGTTCGCTCGCGGCTGTAAAGCGGAACCCGGCCAAGGTCGAGCATGGTCAAAATGTTAGTATAGCTGAGTTCATACTGGAGGCTCACCCCCAAAAAATCAAAATCACAAAGGGGCCGCTCGCTCTCTATCCCCCTCAGGGGCTCGGAAGCTTTTCGCAGCACCTCTTCGTAATCGGGCCATGGAGCGTAGACCCTGTCAGCCATCACCCCCTCGGCCTCGTTTAACTGCCGATAGAGCAACTGAAGTCCCAGATGACTCATGCCTATTTCGTAGACATCGGGAAATGCGAGAACAAAACGGACCGAAGCGTTTTCGAAACTTTTGCGGTAAGCATTAAGTTCCAGGCCAACGTATCGGCCGGGTCTTTCAACACACGTCAAATCGCGATCGAACATTTATCCGCCTAATATGCCTTTCATGTCCAAACGGGGCCAGGCCATGGGCTGTGAGAAGAATGCGTCCACGCTGCGGCGGGACCCTCCAGGGCCAAGCGGCCGGCACCATGCGCAAGACAATTATTTTAAATCTTTACTTATACTTATGGGTAGTATCCCGTGTCAACAAAAAAGCTGGAATCGGCAAATCGGTCAATGACGAAGATCGATCGATAGTAGGAGCGGCTTCCAGCCGCGATCAAGACAAGTCTGGGCTGGAAACCTATACCTCAACCTACAAACGAGGGATTCCCGGCAGAACCAATTTCCCGTGCCCCTTGCCGGTATCGAGTTCGAATTGCCGCCCCTTCGAGTCTGCCGGGATTGATTGGAGCGATTCAATGGCAATTTGTGCTTGCATTATTAAAGTTAGATTGCTATTTTCCAGCAGTTTCGACAGTAATGTGGACTTGGTGAAAACTTGATTTCCGAAAAATTGCAGGAAAATTTTTATACTTGGATGCGGACAATTCGAAGGAGGTAGGACATGAAGGTTTTTGTGGGCGGTGTAGTTGCGGCGTTCCTTGGCTTTTTGGGCGTCATCATCGGGTTTCAGCATGTAATGGGTTTTATCGCAGGCGCAATCCCGCTCATCCTGCTGCTTGGCGGCGCCATGGCCGCATATCTTGGCTACGATGAAGTCAAAGAAAAGCTCCCATTCAGAAAATGCGCCGATGCCCCCGAAGGCGGCAGCGAGTCCAGGCTGAAAGAAGAAGCTGAAAAATACAAGCAGGAAGTCGAAAGGCTCAAAAACGAGCTGGAAAAAAACAAGAGCGCCTAGAGCGGCGTCCTGCTTTAAAGAATAAATAAGGCCGCCCGGATCTCAACTCCGACGGCCTTTGTTTTTTTACCGGCTCGCGCTCTGGATTGGCTCGAACGGGTTGCAGCCCGTCAGCTCCCCCCACCCCTGGCTTCTCGGAATACCATCTAATCGGCATCAGGCGTGAGCTTGCGTCCAGTTTGCCCCCCAACCGATTTCGACCTTAAGCGGCACATCGAGAGTATAAACATCTTCCATCGCCCGACGGACAAGTCCTTCGGCAACCGCTCGTTTATCGAGCAAAACCTCGAAGAGCAGTTCGTCATGGACCTGGAGAAGCATACGAACCCCCGAGGTTTCCTTTTCCAGGACGGCGTCGATGTCCACCATCGCCTTCTTTATCAGGTCGGCGGCGGTGCCCTGGATGGGAGTGTTTATGGCAAGGCGCTCTCCCAACTGCCGGATCGAGAAGTTTTTGCTCCGCAACTCGGGGATGGCCCGCCTGCGGCCAAGGAGGGTCTCGGCATACCCGAGGTCCCTCGCTTTTAGAACCGCCTCGCCGATGAAGCGCTGAACGCCGCTGTAGCGCTCGAAATAGCGGTCGATCGCCGCCTTTGCGGTCCGGGTGCTTATTCGAAGCCTTTGCGCAAGGCCAAAGGCGCTCATGCCGTAAGCTATGCCGAAGTTGATCATCTTGGCCTGCCT
>CAWEZA010000084.1:0-10278 GCA_963813125.1 uncultured delta proteobacterium
GTGATCAGTTCCTCCGAAAAAGAGGCAGCCTACGTCATTGATGGGCTGATGCATAACGATGTGATAAAGTAGTCTCATTCATTTGAACTGATATGCACGGATACTCTGAAGTACTCTCCGGGGCGACCCACCTTCTGCATTTGGGTTCGCGCTCCTCATCAAGGGCCTTGGCCGCCAGAAACTCTACGCTTTCAAGCACCGTCGTCATTACCAAGAACAAGGGCACGAATTGAAGCCGAATCTCACCGTATCCGGCCTAAGCCTTGATCGAGGACCAATGGGATGAGATCCTGCGCTTTATCGCAACCATCCGGCTGAAAATCTCAACAGCCTCTCAGCTCTTCAAACGCTTGAACTCTTACTCCAGGCAGCATCCGCTATACCGGGCACTGAAGGAATTCGGAAAGATTACGAAGACTCTCTTTATCTTAAAGTACTGCGACGATCTCCAGCTCAGGCAGGCCATCGAGAAGCAGCTCAACAAAGGAGAGGGCTCGAACAAGTTTTCCAAGGCCGTCTCTTTCGGCCACAGCCACGAGTTCATACAGGGTGAGAAGGAGGACCAGGAGATCGCCGAGGCCTGTCGTCGGCTGATCAAAAACGCCATCGTATGCTGGAACTACCTCTATCTCTCACATGTACTTGCCAAGGAGAAGAGTGAGGAGCGCCGGGCTGCGCTGATCGAAGCCATTCGTAATGGCTCGGTTGCCACCTGGGCGCATTTCAACCTGCACGGAGAGTTTGATTTCTCAGCTGAGCGGATGGTCGATTCGATAGGTTTGACACCTCCCAAAAATCCGGGTCTGAAACTGGTCTAAAATTGGGAGGTGAAAAATTGGATAAAAACCTTGTCGGTGGCGGATTTATGAAAAATCCTATGGGACTTTTGTTTCGTTTGTTTAAACGCACCCATCCTGATCTTGATACGGCTCTGCGCGCGATCAACCAGGGCCACATTTACCGTTTTCTGATCAAACCGTGCAGCGCGGTGCAACTTCGCGTCACGATCAAACAAGCCCTGCAGCAAAGGGAACTATCGAGGGAGAGCCGCAGTCTTTTGGCTACTGTGAGGCGCCAGAGTTCCATTCTCGAAAACCTCGAAAGGCAAAATCCCGGCATCACCAGAGTTGACAGAGACACAAGCGGGGCAATCCAAATTCCGGACGTGGAATACGATTTGGATACTCTGGTTGGAGAAATTAACAAAGAAGTCAAGAGAAGTGAATCTTTTTTCAAAAGCTCAGGGCATGCCGATGGAGATTCATCTTTTTAGTGAGGTCGCCGTTTCCTCTTCATTAATCGATTTGCCTCAATCCATCTTTTCATCGTTGAAATTAATTTAGAATCATTCTAAACTAGCCTCATCGATCAAGTAACCTTCGACAATGGCGCTGTTTTTCCAAGGGAATATGCGCGGCGGGGCAAAAGCAAAGAGGCGATGCCCCGGGCAACGCTTGAAAAAGGAGAAAGTCTTTATGCGGAGCATCAAAGGAACGAAAACCGAACTGAACCTGTTGAAATCGTTTGCCGGTGAAAGCCAGGCGCGCAATCGCTACAGCTACTTTGCCGGCGTGGCCAAAAAGGAAGGGTACGTACAGATAGCCGGCGCCTTCGAAGAGACCGCCAACCAGGAGAAGGAACACGCGAAGAGGTTCTTCAAGTTCCTCGAGGGAGGCGAACTGGAGATCATGGCAGCTTATCCCGGAGGCAAAATCGGCACGACGGCTGAAAACCTTCTCGCTGCCGCCGATGGAGAGCTGGAGGAATACACGAAACTCTACCCCGCCTTTGCCGAAGTGGCCAAAGAGGAAGGGTTTCCCGCGATTGCATCGGTCTGGGGCTTTATTTCAGTGGCTGAAAAACAACACGAAAAACGCTACCGGGCTCTATTGTCCAATCTCGAGAACGGAAGGGTTTTCAAGCGTGAAGAAGAGGTAGTCTGGCACTGCCGTAACTGTGGCTATCTGTACACGGGCAAAGAAGCACCCGAAACGTGTCCGGCCTGTCTCCATCCCAAGGCGCATTTCGAGTTGCTGGGCGAGAATTGGTAGAAAAAAACACTGGCGGGCATCAATAGCGTAAGACTCCGGGTTTTAATGGTTTTACAGGCTGCTCGATTATGGCTCCCGAAAGCCTTTAACGGTTGCGGGTTGCATTTCTTTAAGGTCGACCCTATCTTGACCGGGGTGTTTTCAATCCGCCTCAACGGAGGGCAGCATGGATATTCAGGGACTATACCCTGATGAGCTTAAGCAGTACATGTCTCAGAAAAAAGAGACCGACTACCTCCTCGTCGACGTGAGAGAAGTTGGGGAATACGAAAGCGAGCACATCCCGGGGGCGAAGCTTTTGCCACTGTCTGAACTGGAGGGCCGCCTGGACGAGCTTCCCGAGGACCGTGAACTCGTTTTTTACTGCCACAGCGGGCACCGGTCCAACGTGGGCGCCGTGTTTGCCAGGGACTCCGGTTTGGTGAACGGGGCCATCTACAATCTGATCGGGGGGATTTCGGCCTGGGAAGGCAAAACCCTGGAAGGGTTTCCGAGGTTTGAAGCCATCAAAGAGAGCGGGGATTTAGCCCAAACTCTCGAGCAGGCTATAAATATGGAGAAGGGGACTTTCCTTCTCTATAATACCATGGTCGAGCTAAGCTCAGGGCTTCCCCAGGAAAAAACCCTGCGGAAGCTTCTGCGAATGGAAGTTGGACATGCCCGGACCATATACGCCTTCTTGAGCAGGATAAAACAGGTAAAACCATTTGAAGAAGTATTCGAAGAGGCAAGCGGGAGCCTTGTCGAGGGCGGCTGGGACCTCAGGTCCGTCGTCGGGCAACTGCGGAAGAATGCCGAAAACTCATGTCTTTTCATGTCCGAACTCGCCCTGGAGCTGGAGTACCGGGCCTACGACCTATACCGCAACTTAGCGGAAAGAGCACCGGAGGCCGACCACAAGAA
This sequence comes from uncultured delta proteobacterium, assembly GCA_963813125.1. Lineage (GTDB taxonomy): Bacteria > Desulfobacterota > Syntrophobacteria > Syntrophobacterales > Syntrophobacteraceae > SbD1. Next base: position 2,955 of record CAWEZA010000084.1, read on the forward strand.
GGCCATGTTCTTCCTCTCCGAACAGGAGAAGGCCCACGTCAGGCTCCTGACCCGCAGGCTTCCGGACTGTTTCAATTAGACCAATGACAACAAGGGAGAAAATCATGAAGAAGAAACGCTACAATGTTAAAGGGGAATGCCCCCAATGCGCATGTGGGGATGTAAGCTTTCTCGGGCCTGAGGCTCTTAAGGAAAAGTTCATAGGGGACGAAAAAGAGATCGAAATTCTGTGCCCGGCATGCGGTACGAAGCACAAGGCGACGGTTGAAGAAGAGGCGTAAGGTCTGGGTTTGGGGGTTAATCATCTGAGAGGAGCAAAGGGTTATGGCTGAAAGGCTGCAAGTCTACAAGTGTGAAGTTTGTGGAAATATTATCGAAGTCATGCACGGCGGGATGGGGGAACTGGTTTGCTGTGGACAGCCGATGAAGCTGTTTGTTGAAAATACGGTAGACGCCGCGAAGGAAAAGCATGTTCCGGTGGTTGAAAAGACAGCCGAAGGCATCAAGGTAAAGGTTGGCAGCGTTGCCCACCCGATGGAAGAAAAGCATTTTATTGAGTGGGTCGAGTTGAATGTAGCTGGAAAAGTTTACCGGCAATTCCTCAACCCCGGCGAAGCCCCTGAGGCTTTGTTCTGTGTAAACGATGACGGACCGGCCGTTGCCAGGGAATACTGCAATCTTCACGGCCTCTGGAAGGCCTAGTGCTCGCTTCCCGGAAATTCAAAGATATTTGAATAGGAGCGGTGGGCACGGATAAGACCGTGCCCACCCTTCGCCTGCGGATCGAATCCACCCGCTCTTTTCATTAAGTTCAATCTTCTCTGTTTTGCGTCTGGTTTCCCGGCCGCTGGTTCCAGCACCCGGATAGTAAGTATACGGGCTACCCGCTCCCATTCAGACCCCGTGGGGTGGGCGTGGCACACTCGCCGCGGCGCAGCCGCCTCAATTTCGACCGGAGGACAAAGGCCTCCATCTGGTTTTTGGGCACTTCGGGCTGCATGCTTTGAGGCTTTCTAACCAGCTTGAGCGCATCCGAAGGGCAGGTTGACACGCACAGCCCGCAACCGATGCACCTTTCCGGCTTCAGGGCCGCTTTATCCCCGCTCATTTCGAGCGCCCGCATCTGGCAGCGGTCGGGGCAAGTCCCGCAGCCGATACACGCCTCTTCGTCGAGTTCGACCCGGAAGGGGGACGACGAAATTTCGCCGGGGGCTGGATGGCGATTCAAATTTTTGAGGACCTGGCAGCAATCCCCGCAGCAACAGCAGATGTTGACAATATCCTTTGAATTACCGGGCTGGAGCACAAGTCCCTCTTCATCGGTCTTCCGCAGGATGTCGAGGGCTTCCTCGACGGTAATCATCCGGCCAAGGCCGTTTCTTTCGTAATAGTCGGCGCCCCAGCCAAATATCAGGCATGCCTCCATGAGTTTTCCGCACCCGCCCCCGATCAATTCCTGTTCTCGGCGGCAGATGCAGGGTGCGACCAGGAGTTTTTTCTGCTTTCTCACCAGTTCCCCCGCCTGCTCGTGGGGAAGGACCTCCATGCCTGCCTCGATGCTCTTCCCCACCGGTATGGTCCTTAGCTGGGGCAAGGAGTCGAATGCCTCCTTGAACAAAGCGGGGGAATATTCCGCCATGTCCCTGATAAATCCTTCGTCGAGGTCGTTTATGTGGTATTCCCATATACCTACGACAAACTGCGCGGCCATGAACATGTGGGGGCGGTCCGGGGTTTCGATGCTAAAGATCAGGCCCCTTTTTGCCATGAGGTGCAGCAGCGGTTCGACCTTGTCCTTGTCCATCCCCGCCTTTTTGGCGACAACGTCCGCGGGTTCCAGCCTCATCCCGAGAAATGGCGCAATTTCGGCCTCTTCGGGAGTGAAAAGGCGTTTTAGTATCCTGATCTCCACGCCGCTTTCCGTGGCCGGAAACCCTCCCGGCAGGCTATCCAGATGTTCTCTTAGCTTTTCGTAGACTTTACTCATCTTGTCCTGTCCCCTTTTTGGGCTCACAATTAATCGAGCGTCGACCGGCCAGGCCCCGCCCGGGCTCGTCGTATCCACCCGGGAGGCGCCAAAAAAACAGCCAACCATCGTACCGGCCATTGTGTCAAGCGTTTTTCTGAAAACCATGTCATTGCAGATGGTGGGAAATATTGCACATAATGGCGACAGGCGGCGCCTTTTTCCGGCCCCGGCAATCCAGCCGGATACTCCTCCGCCCGCGTGCGGGCAGAGGAGTATCAATGAGGCAAAGCGTTCAATGCCTCAATTGAACGGAAGTCCGCCTCTCATAGGGTTTTTCCTTCTGCCCTTTGCTCTTGTCCTTTGGGGTGGCGCGTTTCTGCCAGGACATTTACTTCCGAACCAACCAGAATGACGAGCCCCACGATATAGAGCCACAACAGCAAGATTATGACAGCCCCGATGCTTCCATAGGTGGCGCCGTAATTCGAAAAATTGGCAACGTAGAATCGAAAGCCCAGTGAGGCGAGCACCAGGCAGATGACTCCGAACAAGCTCCCGGGGGTGAAAAATTTAAACTCCTGCTCCACGTCCGGTCCAAAGTAGTAGATTGTTGCAAACGCCAGAAGGAGAATCAGTGCTACGATCGCCCAGCGGAATACATCGAAAGAAATGAGCAAAAACTTGCTCCATCCAATGAAGCCCTCGAGCAAGCCCTGAATGAGCCCTCCAGATACTATCAGCCCAAACCCGCCCACTACGAGAAGGAAGAAAAGGGCCATCAGCATCAGGGCCGTGCCTCGAACTTTCCAGAACGGACGGCCCTCTTTTACTTCATGGGTGATGTTCAGCTGCCGCATAATGGCGTAAAGCCCGCTCGAAGCCGACCACAGCAGGAATAACAATCCGAAGGAAAGCAGTCCGCCATGCCTTTGCGAAGTGACCTGCCTGACAACTCCGGTAAAGAGTGTGTCCGATTGCCTGGGCAGAACCTGCCCTATTAAACCCAGAATAGCCTGGTCCAGGTTGGGAACAGGAAGGTAGGGCAACAGGCTGAGCAAAATAATGGCGGCGGGAAATATCGACAGTATCATGTAAAAGGCCAAAGCGGCGGCGCCATTATAGACATTGTGATCCGAAACTTCGTTATACAAATCTCTCGCGAACCTCGTTACCGATAATCCAAACATAGCGTTGCTCCGCTGTGAGGCCTTGCTGGCATTTAAGATAACCCGGATTTTTGCGATCGCCCGGCGCCACCGCCTGTTTCAGGTTGGAAGCGGTGTTTGACCCGCTTATGAGCCGTGTTTAGATTAAGCGATATATCGCACACTTACGTTTAGAAGTGAAAGGATGAGCACAAAATGGATATGGAAGAAAATCAGTGGTTTCAAAATTTTCCTCCAGCCGCCCCCCCGCCCGGAGCCTCGGAGCCCGGTGCAAAGGAACACTGGAAATATTTCAGAAGAGTCACACGAGGCCTGTCCAGGGGAATAGAGACGGAGTCGCGTTCGTTTGCCGCCGGGCAATTACAATCTTTGTCCGGCAAACTCGATGAAGTGGCGGAAGTGCTTGCGGGAACCGCCAGGAATTTTCGCGAGAAGCAAAGAGAGGCTCTCGCCGACCTGGTCAACGCCGGCTCTCAGGGAACGGCTCGAATTTCGAGAGAGCTTCGGGAAAAGTATGCCGAAAGAGCGGCGACAAGGGTTGAAAACCTGGTGCGAAACCGGCCCTGGCTTTTGCTTGGCGGAGCGCTCGCCGCCGGGGCTCTGATCTGGGGTCTTTCAATAAGAAAAAAACCGGATGAAACGGTAATAAAACCCTTTGAGAAGCGCGGGTCCGACACCGGGGAGCAACCTTATGGACCTCACTGAGCAGGATGGCGCCACCGGAACCGGGAGCCCGAGGAAACCATCCGCGCTGGGAGATATTACCTCGGATCTTTTCAGGAATGCTCTTAGCCTCGTTCGGGACGAAATCAGGATGGCTAGCGCCGAAATGTCGCAAAAGGTAGTGGAAGCAGGCAAGAGTTCGACCCTGTTGACCGCAGGGGGGGTTATCCTCTACGCAGGGTTCCTTTTCCTTCTTCTCGCCGCAGCACTTGGGCTTTCACTCGTAATTGCTCCAGTATTTGCTTTCCTCGTCGTCGGAGCGGCCGCCCTGATAGTTGGCGCAATACTGACGATAACGGGCAAAAAGAGGCTCAGCGCGGATATACTTCCAAGCGAAACCATAGATACCGCCAGGGAAGATACAAAATGGATGCGCAACCAACTGACATAGAACCGGAAAGAAGAACCCGGATGCGGCGGATAGAGCCGAATTCGGAAATTGAGAACCTGAGAACCGGCATGCTTCAGACTGAAAACAGGATTGTCGAAGATATCGAGACTCTATTAGAGTTATTGCAGCCGGAGCGCGTAGCCGACCACGTCATCGCTATCGTCAAAGAAGAACTGTCCCTGCGGCTAAAAGCCGTTGATCGGCAGAAACTGGTCTACCGGATAAAAAATGAGGTCAAGGGCCGCCCCTACCTGTTCATTCCGATAGGCCTGGGTGTTATCGGCCTGATTCTTTATGGTTTGATGCCGGAGGACAAAAACGGGATGGTGGTCGAACATCGGCTCACCGCCAAACCAGAGACGATCCCGACCGAGCCGCCGTTTCGCGAACATGAAGCCGAATACCCGGCCGCCTCTCCGCGGGTTTAAAGGACTCGCGGCAGGCCAAGGCGGGAGGGCGCTTTCAACGAACCGGACCGCCACGGCGGACCCGGTTCATTTGGCCCTGGCGAGAAGTTGGAAAAAGCGGCTGAATTCACGCCCCCGGGAAAAAATTACGCTTTCCGAACGGGGCTTTTTTCAGAAAATCAATCGAGTGGTTTGCCGCCTCGACAGGCCGGTCTTCATAGGGATAGAGCTCGACGGTAACAAAGCCGTCGTAACCGATCTTTTCCATCGCATCGAAGATCCCGTCAAAATCCAGAGCGCCCTCGCCCAAAAGGAGGTGGTTATGCACTCTTGTCGCCGCGATGTCTTCGAGATGGAAATGGTAAATGTGGTCCTTCAACTCAACTATCAGCGCAGCCGGGTCTTCCCCGACGCAGTAAAAATGGCCGATATCGAAGTTCAACCCGAAGACCTCCGGGTCGAGTTCCTTGCAGAACTCCTTGAATTGAGCACCCGATTCGATCATAAGGTCGGCTCGGGCTCGATGATCACCTTGACTTTCCTTTTCCTGGCAATTGACTCGACCTGCCTCAGCCCATCTAAAAAACAGACCGAGCGCCTGCTCGCGATCCATTCCGTCAAGGGGGCCTCCGGGCCCGTGGAAACCGTTCGAGCCCCGAACCTGTACGCCAGCTCGATACTGTTTATGGTGTGCTCGATCCGTTTGCTCCGAATAACAGGGTCCGCTTCGATCCATGACGGGTGATACATATCGCCTATCGCTCGGAGCATGAAGGAGCTTATGTTCGAAATCTCCATCCGGTAATGGTCCAGGGCCGAAAGGATTTCTCTCATCTCCCGGCCCGAGATCCGGGGGATAGGCGTGAGGGCACATCCGCCATTATTTCGATCCCTCGGTAGCCGGCCTCCGCCAGCAGGCGGATCGTGTCCAGAAGGGTGTACCGCACGAAGGCGTTGGAGCTGAAGGCAAGTTTCATTTTCAATACCCCAGGTCTTATCGAGGTGAAGGTTTAACCGGGTTTCGCAGACTGCCGGCGTAGTCCGCCAGCATGCGAAACTGTTCCGGGAGGCTGTGTGTCTCCACGCCAATCGGAGCCTTGAAAAAAGATGCCAGCTGGGGCATGAGCCCAGCCTCGCCACGCCTCTTCGAAAGCTCCGCGAGCCTTATCATGTCCAAAACGAGCGGGGCCGCCAGGATGGAATCGAGCCCCTGCCAGACGAATTGCATCGACATTTCCGCGCCCAGAAAGCCCCGGAAATGAATGAAGTCCCAGGCGGTCTTCCTGTCGCCAAGCGACGGCACATAGTCGATCTTTACTTTCGAGTGGGGGCTATATCCGAGGATTTTGGAAAGTACGCTGTCCTTGGTCCTGATCTTGGACTCCATGTTGCCGGGATTATCGAGCACCTGCCCGTCCATATTGCCCAGGATGTTAAACCCCATCCAACTCATCACCTCCATGTTCCGATACGTAAACATGGGCGCAAGAGCGCTCTTTACAAGGGTTTCCCCCGTTTTGCCGTCATCTCCCATGACCGGGACCCCGCCGGATCGGGCAAGTTCCACCATGGCCGGGAAAAGCGCCCCGTTCGAGGGGGTGAAATTTATGTACGGACAGCCTTCCTGAATGGCGGCGTACGCGTATAAAGTGCTGGCCCTTACCTTTTCGCTTCTGTTGCCGCCCAGGGTCTTTTCGAGCATACCGGGGTCATGGTGGCAGGGTTCCAGCTCGAGTGGCGGTTCGGTGGACGCAAGGTTTACCACGACAACAGTGTCGAGCCCGCGGGACTGACGGAATTTGCGGATTCTGTCTCGGATCGCCTTATTTCGTTTTCAAGCGTTCCCTTGCGCCGCGAATCCTTATCGCACAACGCCTCGATCGCCTCCCCGCAGTTACTGGCGACCCCCTGCTCGATGCCCGCCCGGTACCGGGCCAGTTCCCGCCTGATCGCCCCCAGTATCCGGGGGCTGATTCCACACGCCTCGTCAAGCGCTGGACGGCCGCCCCTTGAAGGCGCCTTCTTGCGTATGTCACAGCCTCCCAGAACCAGCCCGGCCGTGTCCGCAAGATCGACCTCTTCAAAAAGAGAAGTGGATGTGATCATCCCCGTTGTATCGGTCAGCCCCTTACCGAGCGCGATCCCCCGGCCGCGACCGTCGTGGCGATCGATCCCAGGGCGCCGATGAGATAAACTCCTGTCGAATTCTTCAATTTTAGACCTCGTGCCAGCCTTCCGATCTTTACCTGGAAAGACTCCAGGATACGCGTGCAACCGGGAAAGTGTATAATTTAAGGTTGCAATACGCAAAGTTATAAGTCGTTTTCGACTGAATCCGCACTGCACTGCCAGAGTATTTTAAGCCGCCCCTCCCATCATTATTTCATCGGCAAGATGATGATTACTGTGAAATAAATGCCTAAATTTCATAATCGGTCCCTTTCCCTACGGTACCGACAGGAGAAGACCTAAATTATGCCAACACTTGCAAAATTTCAAAATTTTCGGAGACATGAAATGAAATTTCCGGACAGTTTTGAAAGGAGAAGAAGGGCTCGCGGGAAAAAGCTACGAGGAACAGAGACGTCTTAACCCTATTTCTCTTGACCTATTTCGCCTCTACATTAACAGGAGATAAAGCGCTATCCGCTCCTTGGCCGCGAAAGAG
>CAWEZA010000085.1:0-13374 GCA_963813125.1 uncultured delta proteobacterium
TCCATTAGAGACGCCAATGGATGTCTCTCATCCTCGCCGACTTCGTCGACCAGGTTATCCAGAAAACTGACCAAAGCATTATAATCCCGCTCTGTGTGCGGAACATAGAGGATATCTGAAATAGAAGGCCATACCTTGGCGGCCTTTTGCATTTCCGTGGCAAGCATGGCTACTCCTTCCATTTACTTTTGCCGTATTCTTCATGTGTCAGTACAGCCCGGATATACACTTTTCTCCGGTTATAATGAATGGCTGCAATCAGCCTTACTTTATTGCCGCCCACGTTGAAAACCGTGAGCCTGCCCACTTGATCAGCCTCTGGAAAGATTTCCCGCAACTCGGCAAAAGACTCGAAGTGTCGTGACTTGAGGAGATGGTACCAACGCTGGAGAGCAGAGCTGGATTCAGGATGTGCTTCGGCAAAATCGTTGAGTCTCTTTCGTGTAGCGACGTGCATCGCCATTATCCATGAAATGTTCTTCTCGGAGGCAATAACGGCCCCCCAGGTTTGGGCCCGGCCGGCACTCTCACCCAGTTGCAGATAAAAGAATACACACATCAACCGCCGACGTCAATTGACGGGTCTCAATCATCCTGGAGGCCTCAGGGAACGTCCACGCTTTGTAGAACCAATCCACGGCAACTTCCTCACTTAGTGCACGGAATGTCCAGGGTCGCTAAGGTCCAAGGCTGATAATAAATGGAAAAGTTAGTTGCGTCCATTTCTAAGTGCCCGAAAATTATGGGTGATGGCTCAAGAATAGCCGCAATAGCCGCCTTGTCGAACGAGACTAATAGCTTGGCGAGACGGACCGGAACGACCTGAATATTTCTTGCCAATATGTCACCTTCACGATTTCTGAGCACTTCACCCCCATATAGTAATTTCAAACAAGCCAAAAAGACCCAGAGTATTCTACACCCCCTTCGATTACGCTTTCCACGAAATGCTTGCAGCCAATTGGGGCATCACACCCCCTTCCGCGAGCATTCCGAAAATGGTATCTATATTTAGTGGATTGTCGGGGGTGAACCGGGGCATGGTTCAGGGCGGCCACCCTCTCGGCCGGCAAAGGATTCACGATATTGCCTCCTGAAAATGAAAAGACCGTGTCTTAATTTAGGCACTCGGGACGTTAACAATATAGTGAGGCCGGGTCGATAATGGAAAAGATCAAGCTGGGCATCAGCACCTGTTTATTGGGGGAACCCGTAAGATATGACGGCGGCCACAAACTCGACCGGTTTTTGAAAGACACCCTCGGGCAATATGTCGATTACGTGCCGGTGTGCCCCGAGGTCGAATGCGGTTTGGGAACGCCCCGCGAATCCATGCACCTCGAAGGGGAACCCGGGGCGATTCGCCTCGTGACCACTCGAACGAAAACAGATTTGACCGACCGCATGGTGTCCTGGTGCCTTCAAAAGGTGAGCGAACTCGAATCGGAGAACCTGTGCGGGTTCATCTTCAAGAGCAATTCGCCCAGCAGCGGGATGGAGCGTGTAAAAGTCCTTGACCAAAACGGGGTTCCACGAAAAACTGGCGCCGGCATCTTTGCCCGCATTTTCATGGAGCACTTCCCGCTTATCCCGGTCGAAGACGAAGGAAGGCTTCATGACCCGGCGCTTCGAGAAAATTTTATCGAGCGGATTTTTGCCCTCAAAAGATGGCGGGAATCTTTTACGCAGGGGGAAAAAACTGCCCGGCTGATCGAATTCCACAGCCGCCACAAACTGCAGATTATGGCCCACAGCCTTGGGGGCGCGCGCGAGATCGGAAAACTGGTCGCAGGAGCCAAAGATATCCCGGCGGGCGAACTGTTCGAAAAATATGAAAAAATGCTAATGGAAGGACTGAGACTAAAATCCACGATCAAGAAAAACACCAATGTGCTTCAGCATATAATGGGGTATTTCAAAAAGCGGCTCACACCTGACGAAAAGCTGGAGTTGACCGAGGTAATAGATCAATACTACGGGGGATATCTCCCGCTCATCGTGCCGGTGGCTCTTCTGAAACACTACGTTCGAAAATACGAGCAGCCATACCTCAAAGATCAGTCCTACCTGGACCCCCACCCCGTGGAACTGCAGCTGAGAAACCACGTGTGAGGTTTTCTCCGCTTCCTCGGTAAGTATTAAAGCCTGTTCAGTCGGACTCGGCCGGATTGACACTCACTTTGGGAGTGAATAGCATGATGCCTGACTTTATGTTTGGTTGTAGGGTGGGCAAAAGCGTAGCGTTGCCCGCCACGAAGTTTCCGGTTGGAAATATCTAAGAGAGGAGAAATACGGGATGGAGAAAAACGCGCACATTTGTAAATCCTGTGGAAAAGCAGCGGGCAAGGGCGGACACCTTTGCGACCCTATCGAGCTCGAGAGCACCTACGTGTGTGAGCACTGCGGACAGCCCGCGACGGACCCGAGGCATATATGCAAACCGAAACTCGAAAAGATCAATTTCGTATGCGTTGGCTGTGGACGAGTGGCGGAGCTTCCTAACGAGCTTTGCAATCCAAGGGACATCGTACTCATGGCGGACCAGGAGCCCCCAACCCGGATAGTGTGAACCACTGACGGGGAAGGAGATCGGCCAGGTTCGGGCGCCGCGCGGGGCGGCGCCCGAACCCCCCCCGGCAGCTTTAATCCTCCCCCTCTTCACGTCTAGTTTTCCTAACGATCCCGCCAAGATGCAACTTTAGGGCTGTTCTTCCTCATGGCTTCATGGTATTGAGTTCGACCTCGAAATGTTCGATGGCGGAGGCGGGCTTTTGTCTGTCGCTTAAAGCGCCGGCCCCCCGGCAACACTGGAAAAATTGGTCCGGAGGTCTCGACAGCCGGGTGTCTCCGCGGTCGTCCCTTCAGTTTCAGATCCCTCGAACAGGTTTGACTATAAAGTGAAACATCTCAGTGTAGCCGATTCTATCGCCAAAACGTGGTCCCTGGATTTTACCCTCCAGTTGGACCAGGAAGACGCCGCGTTTCTTGCGGGCATCCACACCTGGCTGACCATAAACCCCGATCCCACACTGGATGAGGACCAACTCCGAAGTATTTACCGCATCGTCGGCGAAGTTGCCCACAGCGACCAGGCAGCGGGCGCGCAGCGGGCAACCAACGCGATTGCGAGGCTTCGCGAGCAGCGGTTGATGGTCCGAACCGACACTGCGGGGATAATCAGGGGAGGGGAGTATTCCCTGTCCCGGATGGGCAACGCTATCGCCGAGTGGTTCGGAGAGCAGGAGGGGCTGACCCGAAAGAGCCTCGAAATAATTATGACTCAAATCCGGGCGGGGCTTGGCCAGATAAAAGTCGCCGCCGAGGCGGGCGGAGACGGCGACCATTGGGAATCGCAGGTGAGCGGTCCCCTGAAACTGACCGTTGCCCAGTTGATAGAAGGCATCGAACGCCGCCAGCAGGGCATGGATGTTCAGCAGGAACAAATCCGGGAGCGGATCGAGGCGATGCTCGAGGAAAACTGGTTCGAAGCGGTTTCGTCCTGCGAAAATCTGCTGGGGACAACGAGTGAGGCCCTTCAGGAACTGCACAAGGTCCTCATGCATGAAATCGAGGGGATGTCTTCCCTTCTTAGTGAAATAGAGGACCTGTGCGAGAAGGATTCCAGGGCTGAATCGACTGATGCGGTCGATCACGTCCGCAGGCAGATCGAAAGGATCGGCGCGTGGGGAGAAAACCGTTTCGCCACCTGGTCGGAATACTATCAGAACGTCCATGAGTTCATACGCTCGGTAATCTCAGTGGACCCGGACCGGGCAGTGCGAACGAGGCTTCGGGACGCCATCAAGGCCTATGGCAAGCCCGTGTTCTGGTTTTTAAATGTCGCCGACCAGGCGCCCTATATTCACTTGAGGACCGATTCCGATGTGCGGCCGTCCCAGGCGGTCGAGCGGAAGCTAAAGCCGATGGAAGACGTGCTCGAAGATGCGGAGATTACACGGCTGCCGCTCGAGCGGATAGGGGAGCAAATCTCCGAAACCCTTCGGAACAGCGGGCAGGTCGAACTCCTGGATATTCTCACCGGGATTCTTCCCGACCATACCCATCATGAAATTTACACCCTTGCCGGCGAGCTTGCCGAATGGCTCATCCGGCAGGGCGTGCCGCTTCCTCTTGACGACCAATCCTGGCACCGGCTGGGCAAGGGAATTGCCATCCAGAAACTATCAGTGCGCCACAGGAATCCGTAATGCGAAACGACAATGACAGGACGTACGACTCCCTGGATCAGGTCATCCTAGATCCCCTGTTTCCGGCTATAGATCACCGGCTCCGAACCGGCGGTCACATCGACATGGACGATATAAGGTCCTACGAGTTTCTCCTCCAGACCGAACCCCTTCTGCAGGTGTTTTACGAAGGGTATGCATGCCGGTTGGCAAATGGGCAGGAGGGGTACTTTTATCTCCTCTCGGAGGGCGATCTGCTGGGGCGAAGGCGTCTTAGCGGGGCGGAGATGCTCGTCGGGCAGGTCCTGGCGCTTCTTCGGATGGACCCGGCTTACCTCAAAAAAGCCGGCCAGATACCTGTCGAACAAATCCTCTCCCACCTCGAGATGCTGCTTGGCAGGCAAAGACTCGTGGAATTGCTCGCACCCCGCACCCGCGGCCGGGATGCGGAAATGGACAATAAAAAAATAAGAGAGGCCGTGGATAAGGCGATAAACGGGCTCGCCCGCCTGGGGTTTATCACTATCGAGCGCGCAACCGAATCGGTCATTCCGGGGCGTTCGATCGCGCGCTTTACCGAACCGGTCCGGGATGCGCGGGAGATGTCCGCGGCCCTTGAAGAACTGATAAAGCTCGGAGAAGTGGAACTGGATGATGAAGAGCAACAGAACGAGAATTGAGAGCCTGGTGCTGATAAACTGGAACGGTTTTTTCTTCCAGCGCTTCGAGATGGATGGAACCGTCACCGCTTTGGAGGGAGAAAACGGGGCCGGTAAGACCACGGTCATGATCGCCGCTTTTGTGGCGCTTCTGCCCGATCAGCGGCTGCTCCAGTTTCGAAATGTGTCCGACGCGGGTGGCATGGAAGGCGACCGGGGGCTTTTCGGGCGGCTCGGCCCGAGAGGGGTCGCCTATACGCTCCTCGAGCTTGGCGTGCAGAATGGCGGACGGGTGCTGGCCGGAGTCATGCTGAGAAAAAAAGCTCCCCCCACCCTGGAGCTGACTCCGTTTATCGTTGAGGGGCTCGCGGCCGACGGGCCTCTTCAGCAGTCGCTTCTTATCCGGGAAGGAGACACCGAACGGGTCCCGGAACTTCACGAACTCTCCCGCATGCTTGGACAATCCGGGGCTTCTTTTCGCGTGTGCGACTCGGTTGGGCAGTACACCTCGAGCCTCTTCGATCTGGGGATCACCCCCATGCGCATGGAATCCTACGCCGAGCGCGAAAAGTTTAACCGCATGCTTCAGACCAGCATGTACGGAGGCTTGTCCGGCTCGATTCAAAAAGGGCTGCGAAACTACCTCATGGCCGAGGACCAGTCTCTTAGAAACCATGTGGCCCGAATGCGCGATAACCTCGATTCGTGCAGGCTCACACGCCGTGAGATAGCCTCGGCTGAGAGCAAGTACCAGGTAATCGAGGGGATCTTTAAATCCGGCTACTCCATGCTGGAGTCGGCCTTTCACGGCGCGCGGCTCCGGCTCCTGAATCTCAGGCAGATCGCCGATGCCGCCCGGGCCGAACACTCGGGCTGCAAAGCCGAACTGGAAAGACTCAGGACGCTCGCTCGCGAACTCGAACGAAAACACGCCAGGCTGACTTTGGAACTGGACGAAAAGCAGCGGACACGGGCAAGGGCCGAGGACATCGTGCGCCACCGTGGGCAGGCGCTCAAAACGGCCCTGGAAATCGAAAAGATTGCCACCGCCTGTGATGCGGCAAAGGAAGAGCTGGGCCACAGCGAACTCAAGGTCCGAAATCTCGAAAAGAAGTACCGGGATTTGCAGGCAAGGGTGGACGAGCTTTCCGCCCAAAGGGATCAGGCGGCCGAAGGGCTCTCCGATGCTTCCAAGGCGTGGGAGCAGATTTCCCGTAACGTGGCCCTTTTTAGACTTGCGCGGCAGAGCCTGGACGATTGCCAAAAGGCGCTCCCGGGTCGCGACCTGGAGGGTGAGAGAGCCCCGGCTCTTTTGGAAGAATGCGGCGCGGAGTGGGGAGGGGCGCTCGAGAGCAAGACCCGGATTCAGCGGGAGCTCGAATCCTTGAGTGCTCGCATAAAGGGCTACGAGGAAACGATCCAGGCGCTAAGCAAAGCTTCGGGAAAAAATGTGTCGCGGGAAAACGCACTGGATACGGCCAGGGAGTTGGAGGACGATTTCCGGAAAATGGAGCTCCTGGTGCGGGAGGCCGCAAATCTTCCCGAGCAGGTGGCCAGGGCGGCCAAAAGGGCCGAGCGCCAGCAGGCGATACGAAAAAAAGCCTCGTTTTTTGAAAACATGGGTGAAAAAGTTCCCAGCGCGGACCTGCGGTCAGCAGACCTGCGGTCGGCGGACCTGCGCTCGCTTTTCGCCTCGGTTCAAAAAGAGCTGGCCTCGCTTGCCGAGGAACGCTCCAGCCTTCAGGAGCACCTTTCCGCACTCAGGGAAGAAAAGGTTCGGCTCGAGCAGCAAATCGAGCGGTTGGGGCCGGAGGTCGGGGAGTGGACACAGGCCCGGGCTATCACCGGCAAACTGGAAGCGGTGCTGTCGGCAAAAATAACCGACGGGCCTTCGCTCGATAGCCTCGAGCAGACCACCACGGCCGATCTGGAATCCGTTCGCGGACATCTCAGGCTCCTTCATAAAGACCGGGCGGACGCCCTGGCGAAAGTCTCCGAACTCGAATTTGGCGGCGGCCGCCTCGATGAAGCCCTGGTGCGGCTGCGCGATCTGGTCGACGGCGCCCTGGCCGCGGAGCTATACGACGATACGCCTCAAAAGGAGGCGCCGGCTCTTCGAGGCCCGGCTCGGACCGCTGTTCGGGGCCATCCTGGTCGAGGACATCCCGGAGGCCGCGGAGCTCATCTCAAGAGAGCCCGACCGCCCGGAACACGTCTGGCTGGTGGAGGCCGGAACGCTTAAGGACATTCCGGAAGGAAAGCCCTACCCGGCGGCCGAACTGGTCAAAATGGGGGATGCGTGGCGTCTTTCCCGGCACCCGGAAAGGCCGGCTGTGGGCCGTGCCGCCCGGGAGCATGAAATCGAAAGGCTAAAGGCTTATGCTGAAAGTCTTGCGGCCGAAATCGACACCTCTCGCTCCGAAGAGGCGCGGTTGCTGGAAGGAATCGAAAAAATCGGGCTCTTGAAGAGGCATTATCGCTTTCTTGGCGTCCCGGACCCCGGTGAATCCATCTCGCGGCTGCGGGAGAGGGTAAGAGAAATCGAGGTCGAGTGGCTCCCGGCAAAAAAGCGCGAAGAAGAGATAGCCTCGCTTAGCCGGAAGCGCGGCGAGCTTACCAATGATCTTGCCCAGATACTCCCTGACGCCGAACTGCTCGATGAAGAAGATTGGCTCGAAAAATCGGGCGAATTGAAGACTCGGCTAAAAGAGGCCGAAGCTGCCGGGAAACGGATGGAATCGATTGGCCGGCCGATTGCTCGTGTAAGGGCCGGCATGTATGAGCTTGAAAATCCCCCGCCGGGCCCGGAGGCTTTGTCGGGCATAAAAGAGGAACTCTCGGAGGCCGACGGTGTGCTGCAATACTGGTCAAAGGGCCGCGAACTGCTGGTTACCCTCATCGACCGGCTGCCTCACCTCAAGTTCCACGACCAGGAAAAGGTGCTGGATGAACATCAGAGCGTCTTCGAGGAGTTGAAAAATCAAAAGAAAGTGGTCGACGCTGAACTCGAGGTGGCAAGGCGCGCCCTCGGACAGTCCGACCTCGAGTACCGAAAGGCCCGGGAAGAATTCAACTCCTTTGATGCAAAATCCAAGGGGCTCTTCGACAAGCTCGAAAGCTTGAAAGAAGACCTTTTGAACAGCGGGCAGGACGGGAGCAGGCAAAGTCTCGACGAAGCCCAAAATTTCATGGAAGAGGCGGCCATGGAGTTTAAGGTCTCTCAAACAGCCGAGCGTGAAGTCGGAAACGACCTGATCCGGGCGGAAAAGGACATTGAACTCGGTTTGAGCAGGGTTGCCGAAGCCAGGGGGAAAAGGAAAAGATGCTTAAGAGATCTGCTGCCCCACTGGAGGGCCTGGATGAGCCTGAGGCGCGGTATAAGGCGCGAAGGCCTCTGGGACCGCCTCATGGAGCCCTCCGTGCTGGCTTCCTGCGAGAAGAAAACAGTGGCCCAGGCCTTCGAGGATGCATCCCGGCGCCAGGGGGAGTTGAAAAATATTTTAAAGACCATTTCCGAGGCGGCGGAACTCCGGCAGGGCTTGGAAACGCTGTTTGAAGCAAAGGACACCGAGCTAAAGAGGGTATTCCTTAATCTCGAAGCATGGCTCATGATTCGGCAATTCCTGGAACGAAGCACCCCGCGCGACATCGCCCAGGCCGATGACCCGGAAATCGCCGTAAAACAGATCGGCGGCTACCTCATAAGGCTCAAGGAAAAGCTCGACGACCAGCAGCGGCAGTTGCGCCAGCGCTCCGACGCCGTGGCAACCAGCATCCGCAACCGCATACGCACCGAAGAGCGGCAGGTCCAGCAGCTCAACCGGAGGCTCGAGGCGGTAAGCTTCGGGACCATAGCCGGGATTCGCATCTACCTCGACCGGGTGGAGAGCATGCAAAGACTGCTGACCGGGTTGCAGGTCCAAAAAGAGCTCTTCAACTCCCACATCTCTCTTGAAGAGGCCATGTCCGAGCTCTACATGCAGGTCGGAGGCGGTCAGATCCGAGGAGACCAGCTTCTCGACTACCGAGAATATGTCCGCATGAGCGTCGAGGTCAAAAGATTCGGCTCGGACAAGTGGCTGAGGGCTTCATCCAATACCCTGTCGACCGGGGAATCCATCGGCGTGGGCGCGGCCGTGCTCATGGTCATACTGGATGCCTGGGAGCATCAGGCGGTGCTCTTTAGAGGCAAGCGCGATGTCGGGAGTATGCGGTTTCTTTTCCTGGACGAGGCCGCCCGCCTTAGCCCCAAGTCTTTCGACACCTTGGGGGAGTTCTGCGAACGTATGGACCTCCAGCTTCTCGTGGCTGCGCCTTCGGCGGACCGGGCAAGACGCGGGACCGCCTATCGGCTGGTGCGGCGGCTCGATGAAAGTGGCGTCGAAGAGGTCATAGTGAGGGGAAGGCGCTTTACCGGCTGGTTCGATGAAACGGAGTGAGGAAATGAGCAAAGAAAAACCGAAGGTAGCCTACTATATCACCCCGCACGGGTTCGGGCACGCTGTCCGCTCGCTGGAGGTCCTGCGTGTCCTCTCGGCTCTTGAGCCGGATATCGAGCTCCTAATTACTTCAGATATACCCGATGCGCTGGTCGAGCAAAACCTCGGGCGACTTCCGCGTATCAGGCGGCACCGGCTCGACCTGGGGCTCTATCAACTTGATTCGGTCAGGTTCGATCTCGAAAAATCACTGGGCTTGTTATCCAGCCTCAACTCGGCCTCCGAACCGCTTATAGACCGTGAGGTCGAGTTTTTAAGGCGCGAACGTATCCGGGTCGTGGTTTCCGATGTCGCCTGGCTTCCGTTCGAGGCCGCCTACAGGTGTGGCATTCCTTCGATCGGAATCGGCAATTTTACCTGGGATTGGATATACAGTGCCTATGCGGCTGAAGACCCCCGCTGGGACCCTGTAATAGCGGGTATCCGGCGCGGCTATGAAAAGTGCTCGCTCTTTTTGCGGCTTCCCATGTCCGGGGATTGTTCAGTTTGCCCGAAAATAGAGGATGTGCCGCTGGTGGCGCGCAAGGCTGAAAGGTCCGGCTCGGAGGTGCGCTCGATTTTGGGCCTTAACTCGACCGACAAGCTTATTGCGCTTGGCTTCGTAAGCCTCGACCTGGGTGAAGCGGCCCTGCGCAACCTGAAAAATAGTGACGGGGTCGTTTTCCTCTATAAAAACCCGATGGAATTCACTGTCCCTGGCGCAATCAGCCTGGACGAGGCGCGGGTATCGTTTCCGGAAGGAATCGGAGCGGCGGATGCGGTCCTGACCAAGCCGGGCTATGGAATAGTATCGGATTGCCTTGCCCAGGCGAAGCCCGTCATCTATACCGAACGGGGAATGCTTGCCGAATACGAGGTGCTGGCTAAAACCATTCGGAGCGAGCTTACCTCGGTTTTTATCGATTCGAAAAATTTTGAGGAGGGCAACTGGGCGCCATACATCAGGGAAATCTTGTCCCTTCCTCGCAGATTCCCCGATATCCCGGTCAACGGCGCGGAAGTGTGCGCAAGCAAGATCCTGGATTTTCTGAAGTGACCACGGTCGGGCTCTAATTTCCCCTTTTCTAAAGGGGGGCGGGGGGATTTTTTCCCCCCTGACGGCTCTGTGATCTTCCTGTCCCCACTCCGACATTCCGGCAGGGAATCCATGACAACCTCTGGCTGGGCGTGGCACACCCGCCCGCGGCGCAGCCGCCGCAGCCGCTGTCAAAAGCTTCACGCCGGGCGGCCGCGGACTGTGTCAATAAACTGTCTTCCTACATTATCTCGCCCATCATCTGCCCAGCAATCGCTCCGGCATCTACCTGATAGGTTCCGTTCTGCAACTGGTTTTGGACCTGCTCGACCTTGTCGGTCCTTACCTCGTCGGTCCCCGAGATCGACTTCTGCGCATTGGCAAGGTCCTTGTAATTTTGAGAAAGCTGGACCGTGTCCGAAGTGGCCCCGCTAGTGGTCGTAGTTTTACTCGTGGCGGCGCCTGATTGTGGGGTCCGCCGCACCTGAAGTCCCGGCTACATTCGTTTGATATGGCGGGATTTTCATAACGTTTATTAATTTCCTTCCGCCACCGGTCCGTCGCTGTTCGCGGGTTGGCTTCCTGCCGGACCGGCTTCGTCATCCTGTTTGGGGCAAACATTTTCCAAAATCTGGCTGGTCAGACGGTCCATTATGAGCTTGCGCTTTCCCTCGCTGGATATCGACACCTTGGTCGCGCCACTATCCGAGCCGCTCGAATCGCCGCCATCCTGGGCCAGAAGCTTCGACTTCGTCAACTCCCGAGTGTACGTGCGTAAAACGCTCTGTACTTGATAGCCTGTGATGACCATGCCACTTGTCCTCCTGACTAGGAATCGGAATTGGCGATTAAATACTTAAGAAAAAATGGGCCGAAAAGCAATTTTAATCGCCTTTTTTTTCGGTCTGCCCGTTCTGCTTTGAGGAAGTTCTGTTCGGTCGGAAGTGGCATGAATATTGATACTGGTTTCAGGCGTAGCCGCGATTTTGGCCGGACGACCTCTGGCTGTCATAACGGCGGGTCAACTTTCTCTATGCAGTTTCCTAAACCGGGAGAGTTATGTGGAAAAGGTCGATTGTACCCGATGCACCCACTATTTGATCACCTGGATCACAGGAATGCCTTACGGCTGCGACGCCTGGGGCATCAAGTCGTCCAGACCTCCGCACGAGGCGGTTTACTCTGCCTCCGGTGTCCAATGCCAGCTTTTCAGCCCTAAACGAAAAAAAATGGGGCGCGAGATGGGAAGCGAGCCGCAAGGCAAAAAAGAAAGGTTTATATAGCCATGAAAGACTTGGATGACGGAAGGCAAAAAGAAAGCGCGATCGCAAAAAATGCGGTCCAGGAAGCGGGCAGGGGCAACGGGAAAGGGGCCAGCTTAAAAGGCGCGGTTGAAGACCATGAAGAGGCAATGGTGATGCGCGATCTGCTGAGGCGCTCGATCACCGCCCTCTGCGCTCTGGCAAAAAATGACAATCGAACGGTAAGCGAGAGGCTTAACCATTTCAAAAAGATCGCGCAAAAAGAATCCGCGGCCGAAGAAATAGAAAAAAGCCTCATGGCGTTGAAGGAGGCGATATTCGAAAGCGAGGATTCCGATGTCAAGCCCGCCCTGGAGCCCGTAAGAGCCCAGGACCGGTCTCAGGGCCCAGTCGCGCGCACGGTTGCCAAGGTCGTCATTGATGAACTCCAGGCAATCTTTCTGCGCCTGATCGCCGAATTCGATCAGGACCTGGGGGAAGAATATGCCGCGCGAGTGGCCGTTCTGCGGGGAAAAATCGAAAAATCCACCCGGGTCGAAGAGATCGTAAGGTTTAAAGACGATATCCTCCTGCTGGTCGAGCTCTACAACCAGTCCATAAACGAGGAGCGCACCCTGGTCACCGAGTTCATAGCCGAGATGGGCTTCGGCCTCCTCGAGCTCGAACGGCAATACCTGGATACGATGAACCAGACAGGGCAGAGCCGGAGCGAAGATAAGAAATTCAACAACCTGGTTGAAAATCAAATGGAGGACATGAAAAAATCGGCACAGCTCAGCTCAACTCTTGCCGAATTCCGTGAGTTGGTCCTTTCGAGGCTCGCATCGATACGGAGCGCTCTCGAGGAAAGGCGCCGGTCCGAGGTCCTGCACCAGGAGCGGCTGACAGAGGAGATGGAAGCCCTCAATCTAAACCTTAGCCGGATGAAAAAAGAAGTCGACCAGGTCCATGAAAAGCGTAAGGCGCTCGAAAAGGAAGTGCTCGTCGACTCCCTGACCGGGGTGGCCAACCGGAGGGCTTTGAAGGAACGCCTAAAAAACGAAATGTACCGCTTCCAGAGATACAACCAGTTGTTTTCGCTTGTAGTGTTCGATCTCGACCGCTTCAAGTCCATAAACGACCAGTTCGGACATTGGGCCGGGGACAGATGCCTGAAAGAGCTCGTTAAGCGAATCAAACCCATGCTCCGTGAAACGGACCTTATCGGACGCTGGGGAGGTGACGAATTCCTGTTGATTTTTCCGGCCACCCCCCTGGAGAACGCGGCCGCCGTGGCTGAAAGACTGCGAAAGATGATCCAGAATACGCGCTTTGTCTACCACCGCAATGAAATCAGTTTCACCATAAGCATAGGGGTGACGCAGATCGTTGATGCCGACCAAACCATCGAATCGGTCTTCAACCGGGCCGACAAGGCCATGTACAAGTCAAAGAAGGCGGGAGGAAATACGGTCAACCCGGTTTCCTAGTGGTTGCGAGTGATTGTGCTCCCGGCTCGGGTTGCCCTTGATAGACGCTGTCCATTTGAATAGGGTGTCTTTGTCCGCCAAGCTCGATAAAGAAGCCCCGCCCCGGTTCATCCTCGCGTATGAAGTCGGCGATCTGATAGTAGGCGGGACGCGAAAACCTGGCAGGGAATCTCCCCCCGGCCGTCATGCAGTAGAAAACGTTGTCCTTTCCGGCCTTGAGCGTGCGGGGATCGAGGATTTCAGAGCGTGACAGGTTCTTTAACCCGATCATAATCCGCTCGCC
>CAWEZA010000086.1:0-17647 GCA_963813125.1 uncultured delta proteobacterium
ATGCGCCTGACAGAACCCTGCCTCAACTGAGTCAGCCTTCGACTCGGCGCCGGTACAGCCACGGATAAGAAGCTACTCTGCGCGAATTGAAGGAGTTTTTCCATCCTAATTCTTAACCTGTGCTCAAACGTGTATTAGCTTTTCAATGTCGGCATCGGCCGAAGGGTAAGTTGAAGCATTATCCAGGCTAAACCTTTTCAGAAAGGAGATTGGAATGACCCGATCGAAATTCACATTATGGATTCTGGCATGCCTTATCTTCATTGTTAGCACATCTTTGGCCCGGGGAGCTGAAGGGGTTACCTCTATCAGCAAGGATCAGTTAAAAGCCGAACTCGCGAACCCGAATGTCATCGTGGTTGACGTGCGGCAACCGCAGGCCTGGGATTCGTCTCAGTGGAAAATACAGGGTGCGCGGCGGGAGTTGCCTGCCGAAGTCGGGCAATGGATGACCAAATACCCGAAGGACAAGACGATTGTTTTCTACTGCTCCTGACCCGACGAGGCTACCAGCGCCCGTGTGGCGCGCCAGTTCGCAAGCTCGGGATTCAAGCATCTTGAAGTTCTCAAAGGTGGCTGGAACGAATGGTATTCGGCCAGGTATCCGATAGTAGAAAAATAGCGGGTCCATCCAGGAGTTGGATGTTGTTTCCAAGAGCCTCTTTCTATTCTTGATTTCCAGTTTCAATGAAAGGGGATTAAATCTGCCAGCGTTGTATCCCGAAGATTTAACGATACTTGCAATCAATTGATGGGCACGATAAAACCGTGCCCATCCTTGTTTTGGCTTATCCATATAGATACGGTATATATTCAAGGCCTGCAGGGGAGCGGGAACACAGTAATCCATGCCGCGATTAAAATTAAAGGCGAGGTTCAGAATGAACAAAGTTTGGCATGAGTTGCACAAAATGGTTAAAAACGCCACCCTCGAACAGAGGTTGCAATGGCACATGGAACATGCCGAGCACTGTGGATGCCGACCAGTGCCCGGGTCGGTCCTTGAAGAAATGACCAAAAGAGGAATCTCGCCACCCGATCCGGCGCCTCGGCGGATGCGCAAGACTTGAAGAAATTGCGCTATACAAACCTTCATTTCAAAATCCGACAAAATGAAGCGCGGGAGAAAGGCCGTTTGACAAGTGACACTTGTCGGTTTACGATCAGCGCATGATAAAACGCTTTCGACATCGCGGCCTCGAAAGACTTTACGAAGCTGACGACCGAAGGGGCATCAACGCCGAGCATATTGAGAAGGTGCGTCGTATTCCGGCGCAATTGCAAAGCGCATCACGACCGGAAGATATGGACGTCCCAGGCTTTAAGCTTCACCCCCTTAAATGGGACCTGGCCGGATTTTGGAGCGTCACGGTGAGGGCGAATTGGCGGATTATCTTCAGGTTCGAGGACGGCGACGCGACCGACGTTGATTTGATCGACTACCACTAGCGGAGGACGAAAAGATGATGACAATGAAAAACCCCCCGCACCCGGGCGAGACTGTTCGCTACGATTGCCTTGACCCTTTAGGTTTGACTGTAACCGAAGGAGCTAAGGCGCTTGGTGTAACGCGCCAGGCGCTGAACAATCTTGTTAACGGCAAAAGCGGGATTTCGCCGGAAATGGCGATCAGGCTTTCTAAAGCCTTCGGCAGCAGCCCGGAAACCTGGCTCAAGATGCAGCTCGATTATGATCTTGCACAAGCGAGGCAGCGAGAAGACAAGATACAGGTTAAGCGCGTGCAGCGGCCACAAGAACAACCGCCTTTGTAAAAACATGCGGGTCAGGGACCCGGCCTATACGCCTCAGCGCAAGGAAATATGGCGGTTGTTGCTCTCCGGGTAAATATATTCCATGTGTTTGGCCGTTGCGCGTGCGACGGCCTCACCGTGCAGGCGGGCAACAACCTTGAGCGCCATGTCGATTCCGGCGGAGATCCCGGCCGAGGTGATAAGCGAGCCATCCTCCACGACATGCTGGTCGTACTCCACGGTCACCTTCGGGAATGACCGGCGCATCCAGTCGAGACTACGCCAGTGGGTCGTCGCGCGGCGGCCGTCGAGCAAACCGGCAAACCCAAGCAGCATCGAGCCGGTGCAAACAGCGGTCAGCAGTTCGACCTCCGGCGCCCTGGAGCGTAACCAATCGAGCACAACATGGTTTCCGAGTTCCCTGCGAGTCCCCCACCCGCCCGGCACGCACAGGATATCCAGCTTCGGACAGTCAAGAAATGTATGATCGGAAATGACCTTCATTTTTCCCGATGTCGTTATGTGACCAGCCGTCTGCGCTATCAGCAGCACATCAAAGGGGGATGGCTGCTCCCATCGCTTGTCCTCGTCTAAGCGGGTCGTCGAGAAAACTTCAAAAGGACCACAGAAATCAAGGATCTCGACATCATCGAAGACAACAATTCCGACACGTCTTTTTTGCATATTTTCTTCCTCTTACAATGACCAGAAGAAGGAAGTCCGGGTGATGGCCGGCAAATGTACACAACCCCGCGCTCTTCCACCTTTTGAAAAAAGGAGGGGAGTGCTCAAGCGCAGGGCAAAACTCTAAGAGCCGGAATTTACAGCACGGGCTTTACACTCCGTGCAGTAGCCATGAAGGACGACTTGCCGGCGCAACACCTCGAAGCCGTCTTGCCCCGAGACCGGTATCTTCGGCTCATCTGTCGAGCAATCGGCATCCAGGATGGTTTGACACTGCAGGCAGACCATGTGGTGGTGGGGACCGGTCTTGGCCTCGTACCTGGCAACTTCGGTTATCGGGCTGACTTTTTCGATAAGATCTACTTCGTAGAATTTCTCTAGAGTCTTATAGACCGTGCCAAGCGAAATCATGGCGAATTTCTTTTTTACCTGCTGATAAACAGCCTCGGCACTGGGATGCGCCCTGGAGTAATACAAGGTTTGATAAATCGCCAGGCGCTGGTAGGTTACCTGAAGGCCATGGGCCCTAAGGGTCGCTATGAAATCCTTGTCTTTCTTTCCCTCCATGATCCGCTTTCCCCCTTGTCTTTTGAACAGCAGTCCGTGCAAAGCTCAAAAAACCCCAGTTTTTTTTACCGAGAAACCGCACTTTAAGCAAGGAAAATCTCTTAATAATGCTATTTGCAGGCAAGGCTTTCCTCTTTAGGGCATAACTCGCGGACACGTTTGAGAAAAACCACTAAAATGGAGATCGCTGCGGGAGTCACCCCGGGAATTCTGGATGCCTGCCCCACAGAAA
The DNA here is from genome assembly GCA_963813125.1 of uncultured delta proteobacterium. GTDB lineage: Bacteria > Desulfobacterota > Syntrophobacteria > Syntrophobacterales > Syntrophobacteraceae > SbD1. Next base: position 3,235 of record CAWEZA010000086.1, read on the forward strand.
CGGGCCTGACCGACTCGAGCTTCTGCCTGACCTCGTTAGAGAGCCCCGGCACCTTATCGTAGGGAAAATCCGGGGGAATCCCGACCTCCTCCATTTGCCGGAACCTTTTGACCTCGGCTTCCTGCCTCCTCAGGTAGCCTTCATATTTGCACTCGATTTCCACCTGTTCCCTGGTTCTTTGGGATACCACCGAAGCAGTCCCGCTGAGGGCTTCGACATCGGAATAAGCGAGTTCGGGGCGTTTTAGGAGCTTTTCGAGCGACACCGGCTCGTCGATGGAGGCGGAGCCTTTCCGGGCAAGGATTTCACTCACCCGGCCGCAGGGGCGGACGAAAGTCCCGCGGAGTCTTTCCATCTCCGAGAGCACCTCCTCGCGCCGCTCCTTTAGTTCCATCCATGCGGAGCGGTCGTGGAGTCCGAGTTCGTACCCCTTCTCCAGGAGGCGCAAATCGGCATTGTCTTCTCTTAGCAGCAGCCGGTATTCGGAACGGGACGTGAAAATCCTGTAGGGTTCGTTTGTGCCCTTCGTGACCAGGTCGTCGATCATGACCGCGATGTAGGCTTCCGAGCGGTCGAGCACGAACGCGGGCCTTTTCTGGACTTTCAAGGCGGCGTTCAACCCGGCCCACATTCCCTGCGCGGCTGCCTCCTCATAGCCGGAGGTGCCGTTTATCTGCCCGGCAAGAAAAAGCCCGCGAACGAGCTTGGTCTCGAGAGTGGGATAAAGCTGGGTGGGGTGGATGTAGTCGTATTCTATCGCGTAGGCCGGCCGCATAATCTCGGCGTATTCGAGCCCCGGGACCGAATGGATCAGTTCGGCCTGGACCTCGACCGGAAGCGAATTACCCGTCCCGCTGGCATATATCTCCTCGGTGTCCAACCCCTCGGGCTCGAGGATTATCTGGTGGGAGTCCTTTTGCGGAAACTTCATGACCTTGTCTTCGAGCGACGGGCAGTACCTCGCCGAAACCCCGCGGATGGTTCCGTTGTAGAGCGGGGAAAGACCTATATGCCGGCGCACCAGCTCGTGGGTCCTCTCCGTGGTGTGCCCGATATGGCATGAGACCTGGGGCAGGGAAAGATTTTCGGTAAACAGCGAAAAGGGCCTGGGGTCGGGGTCCCCCGGCTGTTCGCGAAACGAGCCGAAATCGATACTGCGGCGATGGAGCCTGGCCGGGGTGCCTGTTTTCATCCTGCCAAGAGAAAACCCTATCCGCTGGAGCCGATCGGCAAGGCCGATCGAGGCAAATTCACCGGCCCGTCCCGATTCAATCGAGCTTTCCCCGACATGCACGAGCCCATGCAGAAAGGTCCCCGTGGCGATAACCACGGCGGAGGCTTCATAACAACTCCCCACCTGGTCTGTCACACCCGTTATTTTCCCGCCTTCGATCTCAAGGGACTCGACCGTCGACTGGATCAATTCGAGATTTGGCTCGAGTTCCAACCTGTGTTTCATTGCAATCCGATAGCGCGCCTTGTCGTTCTGGGTCCTGGTGCCTCGGACCGCCGGCCCCTTTTTCGTGTTGAGCAACCGGAACTGGATGGCCGTCTTATCGCAAATTTTGGCCATCTCGCCTCCGAGGGCGTCGATTTCCTTGACCAGATGTCCCTTGCCTATCCCGCCGATCGAAGGCGAACAGGGCATGTGCGCCACCGTATCCAGGTAGATGGAGATGACCAGGGTTTTGCAGCCAAGGCGCGCCGAGGCAAGCGCCGCCTCGCAGCCGGCATGGCCCGCCCCGATTATTATCACGTCGTATTTTTTTGCCATTTTCAGGAGCTTTCTTCCCGGGCGAGGAAATAACCCGTGCTTTGCCGCTTCAGCCTAATGCGAAATGGAGGCGGGCGTCGGGGTGTAAGCCAGGCATCTGACCCAGTGGCCCGGAGATATTTCGTGGAGTTCCGCGGACATCTTCCCGCAGTCGGGCTGCGCCATGGAACAGTGGGGCTTATAGGCACAAAAAGCCGGAAGTTCTTCCGTGCCCGATTCGGCCGCCCCGCCCTGCCGCCTTTCCGGGCGCCCGGGTTCGAGCAGCGGGATCGATTCGAGAAGTGCCCGCGTGTAAGGATGAAGCGGGTTTTCGAAAAGCTCGCCCGTCTTTGCCAGCTCGACGATCTGCCCGAGATACATGACCGCCACGCGGTCGCAGATGTGACGCACGACCGAAAGATCATGGGAGATAAAGAGATAGGTGAGGTTCAGATCCTCCTGCAAATCCACGAGAAGATTTATTACCTGCGCCTGAATGGAGACGTCGAGAGCCGAAAGCGGTTCATCGCAGACGACCAGTTCGGGGTGCGTGGCGAGCGCCCTGGCTATTCCGATCCTCTGGCGCTGCCCGCCGCTGAATTCGTGCGGGTAGCGGCCGGCGTGCTCGGGGCGAAGGCCGACCTTTTCCATGATTTGGCGAATCCTTTCCTTCTGCTCGGAAGGACTGCCCAGTTTGTGAATGATAAGGCCCTCCCCGATCGTGCGCCCGATGGTCTGCCTGGGATTAAGGGAGGCATACGGGTCCTGGAATATGATCTGCATCCGCCTTCTCAGCCGATGCATCTCTTCGCCGTCGAGCGAAGAGATGTCCCGCCCGTCGAACAAGACCACTCCATCCGTCGGGGGTTCGAGACCCAGGACAACCCTACCCAGGGTGGACTTCCCGCACCCGCTCTCCCCGACAAGGCCCAGAGTCTCTCCCCTGCCTATCTCCAGGTCGACGCCGTCCACGGCCTTTACCACCCCGATTTCGCGGCGGAAACCCCCACTCGTTACGGGATAGTATTTTTTCACCCCGCCAACTTTTACGAGCTCAGCTCTATCAAGCAAGCAACGACTCCTTTGTCTTACTTCCGCCTTCGCCGCTATAGAGCCAGCAGCGCACCGGGTGGCCTCCGGCCGGCGCCTCCAGCCGAGGTTCCTCGACGAAACACCGGTCGAAAGAAAACGGGCACCTCGTGTTGAATTTACACCCGGTCGGCATGGCGAGCAGGCTGGGGACGACCCCGGGAATGGCTTCAAGCCTTTTTCCGGCCCCTCCCGCCCCGCGGCCCGGCGCCGAGCGCATGAGCCCCTGGGTGTAGGGATGGAGCGGATTTGCAAAGAGATCGCTTACCACCGCCCTCTCGACGACCCTGCCCGTATACATGACGATGACCTCGTCGGCCGCCTCCGCTATTACACCCAGGTCGTGGGTGATGAGCAAAATCGCCATGGAGTGCGTTTCACGCAGGCCGTCAAGAAGCGCGAGTATCTGCGCCTGGATGGTGACATCGAGCGCGGTCGTAGGCTCATCGGCTATGATAAGGCGAGGACTACAGGCGATCGCCATGGCGATCATCACGCGCTGACGCATGCCTCCGCTCATCTGGTGCGGATAGTCCCTCACCCTAAGCCCGGGAGATGGAATGCCGGCCATACCCAGAAGCTCGATCACCCGAAGGCCGGCCTCTTTTTTCGAGACACGGTTGTGGCGCAACAGCACTTCCGCCACCTGGTCCCCGACCCGGAACACGGGATTTAAGGAAGTCATCGGCTCCTGAAAAATCATCGAAATCTCGTTTCCCCGGATCGCTTGCATCTCGCTTTCAGTAAGCTCAAGCAGCTCTTTTCCCCCGAACCGGATATGTCCGCCCGTAATTATCCCTGGCGGGGGCACGAGCCTCAGGATGGAAAGGGCGCACACACTTTTGCCGCATCCCGATTCTCCGACAATTCCAAGCACCTGCCCGCGCGAAATTTCGAAGCTGACCGAATCCACGGCTCGCGCGGTTCCCGCTTCGGTCATAAAGCAGGTCTCAAGTTCCTTTACTTCGAGAAGGGGCGTGTCCATCGATCTCCATCTCCTGATAACACCGGCAGAGCGCGGGGCGCAAAGAGCAACTTGCCGCATCGATCCTTTACACAACTTGGCATCGCGGAAAATATCACGGGCGACCCTGCAAGTATACTTATCACCGGTTTCTTTAACAAGCACCACCCCGAGGGGGGGCAGGGGTTTTTGGTTCACCCTTGGTCGCGGCTGGAAGCCTGCACCTCAACCCTACGAAGACGAGGAATACCCGGCGGAACCAATTTACCGTGCCGTGGGGGTGCGAGCGGTTTGCGGAAAGGGAGCAAAGCGCGCACAAATCGTAACCGATGTGCGCAAAAATCGTAACCTTTAAGCTCGAGCGTTCCCGCAATATTACATCATTTGCAAATTATATTAATAAGTTATGTGGTGGTACATTTATTGCCATTATATAATGCCGGCCCGAGGATTTCCCCACGAGCGTTTCGTAAGGGGGCGGCGGGCGCATCGAGGGCAAATAAAGGGTTCAAACGATATATTTTTCAGGAGATACACGGATGAAAGGCAGACTCTGCACCGCTCAATCAGACGTATCGGTCGATGAGGCCGAGCAGGTGAATTTTGGAGCGCTTCCCGACCCGGCCTCCCCGGCGCGAAGCGACAATCCATCCCGGCCTTCCATAAAACTCGAGAGCCCGAGAAACGGCAGGCGCACCGGTGACATCCTGAAAATGGTGACGGAAGGCCCCGTACCGCGGTCGTTTTTCGACAAGCCCAAACCGACCAGCGTGGCCGAGTTCTATCTCAATCCTCCCAGGCAGATTGCAGTCCAGGAAGGCGTCCGGGCAACCGCCAGGGGCAAATTTATATACGTCGGAGACGAAAAGTTCTACATCCGAGGCGTCACCTACGGTCCTTTCAGGCCTGACGAGCAGGGCTGCGAATACCACGACCCGGAAACAGTCGACCGCGATTTCGCGCAAATGGCCCAAAGCGGCATAAATGCGGTGAGGACCTACACCGTACCTCCCAGATGGCTTCTGGACACCGCTCAGAAGCATAACCTGCGCGTCATGGTGGGGCTGCCGTGGGAACAGCACATAGCGTTTCTAGACGACAGAAAGCTCGTTAGAGATATCGAAAAACGCGTTCGCGAGGGCGTCAAGGCGTGCGCCGATCATTCCGCCGTTTTGTGTTTTACCATCGGAAACGAAATCCCGTCGTCGATCGTGCGCTGGCACGGGCGGCGGCGCGTCGAATCGTTTCTCGAGCGTCTCTACAAGGCTGTAAAAGATACCGACCCGCAGGTGCTGGTCACCTACGTAAATTTTCCCACCACGGAATACCTTGAGCTGCCTTTCCTCGATTTCGTCTCCTTTAACGTATACCTGGAAACCAAAGAAAAGCTCAAGGGCTACCTTGCGCGGTTGCAAAACCTTGCGGGCGACAGACCCCTTGTCATGGCCGAAATCGGCCTGGACAGCATGCGAAACGGGGAAGATGCCCAGGCATCCACCCTGGAATGGCAGATCAGGTCCACCTTTGGTTCGGGGTGCGCCGGGATTTTTGTCTTTTCCTGGACCGATGAATGGCACAGGGGGGGCTTTGACATCGATGACTGGGGATTCGGCCTGACCGACAAAGACCGCAACCCCAAGCAATCGCTTTCGAGCGTAGGCAAGGCTTATGCCCAGATCCCCTTCCCGGCCGATCTCAACTGGCCGAGCATTTCGGTTGTCGTCTGCAGCTACAACGGCAAGCGGACCATTCGCGACTGCATGGAAGGGCTAAAGCGGGTCGATTATCCCAATTTCGAAGTCATCGTCGTAAACGACGGTTCAACCGACGGCACGGAGACGATAGCAAAAGAGTACGGCTTCAGGGTCATTTCCATCCCCAACGGGGGTTTGAGCAACGCCCGCAACGTCGGGATGCGCGCATCGCAGGGCGAAATCGTAGCCTACATAGACGATGACGCCATTCCCGATCCCCAGTGGCTCACCTACCTTGCCGCCACCTTTATTTCCACGAGTCACGCCGGGGTGGGCGGTCCAAACATACCGCCAATCGATGACGGCCCAATAGCCGAATGCGTGGCGAATTCTCCCGGTGGCCCCATCCATGTTCTTTTGACCGACAACGAGGCCGAACACATTCCGGGCTGCAACATGGCCTTCCGCAAGGCGGCCCTCGAGGCGATCGGAGGCTTCGACACCCAGTTCAGAATCGCGGGAGACGATGTGGACCTGTGCTGGAGGATACAAAAGGAGGGCTGGACCCTGGGGTTCAATCCGGCGGCCATGGTGTGGCACCACCGCCGCAACTCCATAAAAGCCTATTGGAAACAGCAGTTGAACTACGGGAAGGCGGAAGGTTTCCTCGAGCGCAAATGGCCGGAAAAATACAATGCCGCCGGCCATGTCCCGTGGGCCGGGAGGCTTTACCTCAAAGGCTTCGAAAATTTCATGGGAAGTTTTCGGGGGAGAATTTACCAGGGCACATGGGGAAGCGCGCTGTTTCAATCGATTTATCAGCCGGCCCCGAGCCTTTTCTGGTCGCTGCCTCTCATGCCGGAGTGGTTGGTGGTGGTGGCGGCCCTGGGTTTGTTTTCCCTGCTTGGGCTGCAGTGGAGCCCTCTTCTGCTGGCTCTGCCTCTTTTTCTGCTCGGGGCCAGCCTTCCGGTTGCGCACGCGATGTCGTGTTCCTGGAGGCTGCCCTTCACCAACTTCCCCGAGGACGAGCGGGGAAAACTCAAGGCGCTTACAGCTTGCCTGCACGTGATCCAGCCGATCGCGCGCCTTCTGGGAAGAGTGAAGCTTGGTCTTACCCCCTGGCGCAAATGCGGCATGGCCACATCGCTCTCATTTCCGCTGCCCCGGCCCAAGAACTTCACTATCTGGAGCCAGCAGTGGCGGTCTTCGATCACGTGGCTGGAATCGATCGAGGAAAGGGTCTCGGCGCTTCGGACAGTCATACTTCGCGGAGGAGATTTCGACGGCTGGGACCTCGAACTGCGCGGCGGACTTCTGGGTTCGGTCCGCATGCTGATGGCCGTCGAGGAACACGGCGGAGGAAACCAGTACATCCGCATAAGGAGCTGGCCGCGCTGCACGCCCGCGGGGATAGTCATAACCCTGTTTTTCGCAGCTCTTGGCGCGGGGGCCGCGGCCGCCGGCGCCTGGATAGCCAGCGCGGCACTCAATGGAACAGCCATCGTCCTCATGATGCGCGTGCTGATCGAATGTTCTTCGGCGATGTCTGCGCTGGGGCAGGTAATGGACCATAAGGAAGAAGCCTGAGCCAGACAGCGGAAAGCAAAACCGCTTTCTACAAGTCGTACACGATCGATTAAAAAGAGCGGGGAAGAATCTCCAGGAGAATCTCCCCCGCCCCCTGGCACTTGGCCACACGAGCTTTGAGAGTGTGGCCAAGCGCCAACCGCTTTCGGCGCCACTTTTTCCTGTCGTACGCTTTCCCATGCTTTTTCCTACATCGCCGCGGTTGACCAACCCCTGGTCCGAGATGTACATTGGGTGTAAATGATATCCCAGCGGAGACCCCCGTGGAATCTACGAGAACATGCGGAAAGGCCGGCACCCCCAAGGAGCGGGCATCAAACCCCGGAAAGGAGACTCTTATGCTTTGCGTCCAGCTCGATGAAAACCTGGAGAAAAAACTCGACGCTCTTTGCCGGACCGCCAAGCGCACAAGAGAAGATATCGTGCGGGAGCTTGTCGAGGAATACCTTCTTGAGGAAGAGGACGTTCTTATTGCCGAGTCTCGCCTCAGCGACGCCGGCGATGCAGTGATCGGCATCGATGAAATGAGGCGCCGCCTTGGCCTGGACGCTTGAGTTCAAGGCCTCGGTCGAAAAAGACCTCCGTAGGCTCCCCCCTGAGCAGCAGACCCGGATACTGAACTTTCTCACGGAGAAAGCCGCCGGGGACCCGAGACCAGGCGCGATCCCCCTTAAGGGTTCGGGGCTCTGGCGTTACCGCATAGGAGTTGTATAGGGTGGTCTGCAGCCTCGACGATGAGACCCACAAGCTCCTCATACTTCGGATCGCTCACAGAAGACAGGTCTATCGCGACCTGTAGTTTCGGAATCTCCGCTATTGGCCGGAGAGCGCTTCGGACGTCGGAGTCTGGGCCGGGAGCGATCGCGGCAAAATGGACGCCCCGGACTGAACCTGGCCGGCAGGCTCTGTGCCGCCGGCCTTGTATTTCTACCCCACGCGCCAGAATGGACTACAATCTTTTTTTCCTGGTCCACCCATATCAACTGTCCTCGATCTTGTTAATGGCTCCACCGTTCCTGTCGTCGCTTATTTTTGCCAAATCGGCGGGGATTCACGACCAGGATTTCATGGAGGACCCGGCGGTACCAAGGCACATCGCCATTCCCGTGCTTTTTCGTTGTTCGAGACCTGGACACGTGGTTAAATAATTGGCGAAAAAGCCAAGCCCGGTATTTTGCCGGGACACGGGGGAAAGATAGGTCCTAACGGAGGTGGCAGGTGGAGCGAATCTGGCTAAAAAGCTATGACCCCAAAGTGGTGCATTCCAGGGAATATCCTCAAACATCCATACCGCAGGTCCTCGAACAGAATGCCGGAAAATTCCCCGACCACCCGGCCCTCGAATTCTTCGGAGCGGAGCTGACCTACCGGCAGCTGTGGGACCAGGTGCTCCGGCTGGCAAACGGCCTCAAGGGGATCGGCGTGGAAGAGGGGACCAAAGTAGCCATAATGCTCCCAAACACCCCGCAGTGCGCGATAGCCTATTACGCGGCGCTATGGCTTGGAGCGACGGTCATAATGACCAACCCGCTCTATGTCGAACGCGAACTTGCCCACCAATGGAAGGATTCGGAGGCGGAGGTCCTTTTCATCCTGGACCATCTCTATCCGAAAGCCGAAAAGGTCTTGCCCGACACGGCCATTCGACAGACGATCGTCACCGGCATAAAGGATTACCTGCCCTTCCCTCTGCGCTATATTTACCCTGTCAAGGCGCGGTTTCAAAAGTTGTTCATGTCGGTCCCCTATGACGGAATCCGCGTTTTCAGCTTCAGGAAGATGATCGAGGATAACCCGCCCGACACGATCTCCTGCGCGGCGAGACCCGACGGCCTGGCTCTGCTCCAGTACACCGGGGGCACCACGGGGACCCCCAAGGGCGCCATGCTCACCCACAGAAATCTTGTATCAAACGTTGTTCAGATCGTTTCATGGCTTCCCGACCTGCAATTCGGCACAGAGAGCGTCCTGGCCGTGCTGCCCTTTTTCCACGTTCTGGGCATGACCGTGGCCCTCAATTTTTCCATCTACACGGCTTGCACAATCATTCTAGTGCCGCGCTTCGACCCCGACGAAATCATAAAAACGATAAGGAAGAAAAAGCCGACGTATTTTCCGGGGGTGCCTGCCATCTATATCGCGATTATGGCCCATCCCAGGGTCGATTCGTTCGATCTCACCTCGATCAAGTTCTGCGTCACCGGGGCATCGCCGATGCCTGTCGATGTACTGCGCAAATTCGAGCAGAAAACCGGCAGCAGGATCATCGAGGGGTACGGCCTTTCGGAAGCCAGTCCCGTTACGCACGTAAACCCGATCGAGGGGACGCGCAAACCCGGCTCGGTAGGGATCGCGCTTCCGGACACCGATTGCCGCATAGTTGACCCGCAAACCGGCACAACCGATGTGGACCCGGGCGAGGTCGGAGAACTGATCGTTCGCGGGCCCCAGGTGATGTCCGGCTACTGGAAAAAAGAGCGGGAAACCCTCGAAGCGCTAAGAGACGGGTGGCTCTACACAGGAGACCTTGCAACAATGGACAGCGAGGGATATGTTTTCATCGTGGACCGCAAGAAGGACATGGTGATATCGAGCGGCTACAACGTCTACCCGCGGGAAATCGAGGAAGTACTATACGAGCACCCCAAAGTGCTGGACGCCGCGGCGGTCGGCATGTCGCACCCGAAAAGGGGAGAGGTGCTGAAGGTCTTTGTGGTGGCCAAACCGGGTCAGAGCCTCACCGCAGATGAAGTCCTCGCCTGGTGCAAGGAAAAGCTCGCCCCCTACAAAGTGCCCAAAGAGATCGAATTAACCGTGTCTTTACCCAAGACGATCGTCGGCAAGGTGCTCAGGCGGGAACTGCGCTCTAAAGCCGACGGCGCGCCCGAACCCAAACAGTAGACCGTCACTGCCCGCTGACAAATGGATGATTTGACAAAAAGACTAAACCTCAAGTGGAATTGGCGCCTGCGCGAGGCGGCGGCGGATTTCTTTTTTCTTTTGAACAGAACTTACCCGAGAGCCGCATCGCTTGCGCTTGCAGGAAATCGACACGGCCTGGATGCATTGGAACGAATGGCGCTTAGCCGTGGGCTCTTCAGCCAGAGGGAAGCCCTCGCCAGGCGGGGGAAACTGGCGCTCGCAGCCCAATGGCGCCGCGAGCTTCTTGTCGTCGACGGCCACAACGTCCAGATCACCGTAGAGAGCCGCCTTGAAGGCAAGGTGCTGCTCAAGGCAAACGACGGCGCGCTGCGGGATCTCTCCGGCCAGTCCTGGCGGTATCGAATGAGCGAAACCAGCGATATGGCCATGGACATGGTATTCGGTTTCCTCAAACGCTTTCCTGCGCGCGAGGTCCTCTTTCTTTTCGACGAACCGATGAGCCGGAGCGGAGAGCTTGCGGCGAGCTACCGTGGAAGACTTGCCGGAGCGGGGATTCCAGGGGATGCGAGGACCAGCCCCGTCCCTGAGCGCGAATTTCCATACGACAGGTGCATCGCCGCCGGCAGCGACCGGGCGGTCATCGACTCCGCCAAACGCTGGACAGACCTGGCCTGCCTTATTATCGACCATTTCGGCCCGCCTGAAATTACGGCCGACTTTTCCGGGTTCATACTGGCCCGGTCCGAGAGAACCTGCCTTCTGGAAGGCGGCGGAGCGCTTTGGTAGAAAAGATCGATCCCCAAGCCCCGGATCATCGGACAGGTGGGGTTTTCTCATAGCAGGTTGCGTCAGGGTCGGGCGGGGATAAACCCCGCCCCTACACCGGATAGGCCTCTACGCCTGGAAACAGCAGGTGAAAAACCGTTCCTTTCTCCTGTCCCCTCTCCACCCTGACCTCACCTTTATGAAGCTCGACTATTTCCTTTACGATCGCCAACCCCAGACCCGTACCTTCTATCCTGTCCGACGTTGTCTGACGCTGAAACACTTTAAATATGCCATCGTCAGGCTCAATGCCGACCCCATCGTCTTTTACCGTGAAGTGATGGAAATCCCCCGATTTCCCGTAGCCGATTTCAATAGTGGCGAGTCCGTCGCCTCCATATTTGAGGGCATTGTCGATCAGGTTTCTAAAGACCCGTAAAAGGCAAAGTTTATCCGCACGCACGAGAGGAACCCCCTCGGGTTCTTATCAACTCCACCCGCCTCAGTCGCAATCTGTCCGAAAATTCGTCCCGCAACATGACAAAGACCTGGTCCATAACGATCTCTTCGATTTTGAGCGGAGTTTCCTTCGTGGCGATGTACGAGTTGATCCCGTCGACAAGGGAGGCCACATGTTCGGAAGCCTTCATGATCTGCTCGCAAAAGGCGGCCGACTTGCCGTCGAGGTTTCCCTCAAGGTTTTTCATCAACAACCTGGTAAGCCCATAGATCCCGACAGAGGGACTTTTCAGATCGTGTGCAATGGAATAGGCGAATAGCTTTAATTTTTCGGAGCTTACCCGGAGTTCTTCGGCAATCTTGATTCGCTCGGCAACTTCTTTTTCCAGGTCGAGGTTGGCCCGTGCCAATGCCGCGGTCCTTTCCGCGACGCGTTTTTCGAGTTCGTCGTGCGCCTTTTGCAGCGCCTCTTCGGCCATCTTGCGCTCGGTTATGTCCAGAGTAACCCCCACCAGGCCGGAAACATTGCCATCCGAGTCCGTAAAGATTCCCTTGGTAATGATTACGTCATGCATCCGCCATCGGCGTAGGTCAGCCGTGTCTCGTAATATCATATCGCGGGCCGATCGAAGAGTTCGGCATCATGCTGCTCGTAGCGGGCGGCGATCTCCAGGGCAAAAAGGTCGGAGGCCGATTTCCCTATGATATCCCCCATGCTTAAACCTATACGCTGCTCGAAAGCCTTGTTGCATCCCAGGTACTTTCCCGCCTTGTCTTTGAAAAAAATGGGGTTGGGAATGGTGTCGATCAATATCTGCAGAAACCGGAGCTGGTCCCGCAGGGTTTTTTCCATTTCACGGCGGTCACTTGCCACTCGACTCCAGCTCCAATAACCCTTAGGCGCAACTCTTTTAGTTCAGCTTCCAGTTCCTGTCCTGGATCATCACTTCTCATCATATTCGCCTCCGTTGCGCCCCAGGCACGAATGACTTTCGCTACAGTGTTGTATGCGGACACATACATCCGCATGTCGAGCCGACGGGGAAAAATTCTATCATTTTCTTCTTCGCTTCGAAATACACTAATTATACCGGATGGATAATGATTTAGCCCCGTTTAGAAAACTTCGATTTCACATGGCACAACTTATGCTGGACACCTGCCCGATTCGCTTGAACAGGGCGAATTGTTCAGTCAACTAAATCATATAGCAGGAGCCGGCAAAAAAATGAGAAAAAGAATTATCAAGGCATGTATAGCGGGAGCAATTTTTATGCCTGTCATGATACCGATCCGTGCGGCAAAAGCCGCCGGCTACTATTACTGCAACCCCCTTTTCTACCCGTTTGCGGTCGCCGGAACCGTGGTCAACGGTGCGATAATCATTGCAACCGCCCCTCTACAGCCCTTCTATTACGGATACCACCACAGAGTGTGGATTCCCGGCCATTTCACCCTTTATGGCCATTGGGTCCCCGGACACTGGAAATATTACAGATGAGAACCACCATGAGGGAGGAGTTTTTATGAGAAAGTTGTGTGTAACCTGGGCCCTGATCGGGGTCCTGGCGGTCTTGACGTTTCCCCGCGGGGTTTTTGGGCAGGAGGGGCCGCCTCCGGGCGCTCCGGTTGTTTTGAGCCGGCAGCAGCTGGACCAGATGCTGGCCCCGATCGCGCTCTATCCTGATTCGCTGCTGGCACAAATTCTTTTGGCCGCGACTTACCCTGACCAGGTAATAGCCGAGGACCAGTGGCTAAGGGATCACAGTGGGCCGGGAGGCGCGGTCCTTAACGACGCACTGGACGGGATGGAGTGGGATCTTAGCGTCAAGGCCCTCGCCCCTTTTCCGCAGGTATTGGACATGATGGCGCAGCAACGGGAATGGACGCTGAGGCTGGGTGAAGCGTTTCTGGCTCAGCAGGTCGATGTCATGGATTGCATTCAAAGATTGCGGCGAAGAGCACGCGAAGCCGGACATCTCAAAACGACCGTGGAGCAAAGGGTTGTCGTCCGGCGGGATTGCGTGGAGATCCTGTCTGTAAATCCCGAAGTCGTATATATTCCACGATACAACCCCTTGGTGGTTTATGGCGCCTGGTGGTGGCCCGCATACCCCCCGTTCGCATATTACCCGGTCTGGCCGGGAGTCGTCGTGGCGCCGGTTGTCGGCGTATACGGCTTTTGGGGCGCGGTAACGGTGGGACCGGTATGGGCCTGGGGCTGGGGTTCGTGGGGCTGGCACAGTCATAATGTTTTTATCAACGTGAACCGCACCGTTAATATCAATACAATCAATGGTGTGAATTTCAGGTCCACTTTCCGGACGACCGGCCTGCACCAGGCGGTGATAAGCGGCCGGTTCGGCGTGGGAAGCACAACCTGGAGCGGCGCCCGCGCGACGGCAAAGCGTAGCGCCGGCGCAAGGGTTGGAGCACACGCGGCCGGCGCCGCAGGCAGATTCGGAGCACATGCAGGATCGAGTTTTGGAAGGTCCGCGGCCGGCTATCACACTCGCGCGGCCGGCTTGCATGGACGCGGATTCGGCTCGAGAGCTTCAACAGGTACGGTGAGGCGGCAATCAAGGGGAGGAAGATACGGCGGGGCTTTCCACGTCCGCGCGTCGCGCGTCAGGGGGGGCGGAAACGGGACCGCCGCTTACAGGGGCCGGAGTGGGAGCTTCGGCAGGAATGGAAGGGGCGGATCAGTTAGTCGGGGCAGATCAGTTAGCAGGGGCGCACGATCCTTTGGCGGAAGTGCACGCTCGTTTGGAGGGGGGTTTAGACGCGGTGGAGGCGCAATGACAGCGCGCGCCCGTGCCGGAGGCGTACGGGGCGGCAGGCGGAGGTAGAACCGCTCAGACCTTTAATTAAAATCATGAGTTCCCATTTTTGGACCTTGATACTCGAAGGGGGTTGCGGGCAGGCTGCCGCAGCCCTTTTTTTTGTTTGCGCACCCGCCAGGGGGCGCCCATTTCGACTGCGCGGGGTTTCGAACCGACATCGCCGAACTTGCCTTTTCGCCATGACATGGCGGCTGGGAGAAAACCAAAATGGCGATGGGCTATCGAGGATAAGTGAGATTATGGTATGATTGATCATGTCGAGCTATGTTTTTCGGAAGATGACTTTAACAAATAAGGCTAAAGGGAAAGGATCGACCATGAAGCTCAAAGTTGTCGTCCATGAAGCGGAGGAAGGAGGGTTTTGGGCTGAAGTGCC
>CAWEZA010000087.1:0-24573 GCA_963813125.1 uncultured delta proteobacterium
ATGTCTATGTACACTTCTTCGACTCATTGTATTGCTCTTCGTCAAACCCTTCGGACATAAAGAAGATCACCTGGAAAACAGCCGCCTCAAGCGGGGGTCTTGTTCGCATGGAAGGCGAAAACTGGGGAAGAGTCGAGGGCGCGGCCGCGGCGAAACCCCTCAAGAACTCATGGCCGGTCGACAATTTCCTGGCCTTCATGCATACCGCGGAGTATTCGGGGCCCGCTCGGTCTGTGGGCAAACCGGTCCAGTCCGCGCCAAACTCCGTTCAATTCGTGGACGTTTTCGGAAAAAAGAGCTCGCTTACCTGGAAGGCTTTCGACCCCAAGAACACCGGCCCCGTCGAGGTCTTACTGGAAAAGGACGGCTCGGCCGTGGCGGTGGACGTAAAGCCGCTGGACATGCGGCGCATAGTCGACTCGCTTGGACAGATGAGCCCTGCCAAAAGTGGCGCGCCAAAAGCGGGCGCAAAAAAATGACGACGACCCAGTGGAAGGCAGCGAATAAATGACGGCCGTCAGCCTGGAAAACCTTGTCGCCCAGCACAAGAACCTTCAAGGCATTCTCGACAACATGCTCGAGGGGATAATAGCCCACGATCTCAACCGGCGGATATTGTTCTTCAACCGGGCGGCCGAAAAGATAACGGGACACTCCCGGAGGAGGTGCTGGGGCGCGACTGCCATATCGTTTTCGGCTCCCCGTTTTGCGGGACAAAGTGCTCCTTTTGCGGCCAGCCCATGGAGGCGATGCAACATCACTCCTACACGATGAATATCTCCACCCGCTCGGGCGACCTGCGCCAGGATAGAGATGTCGGTCACCGGGATGTATGACGACGATGGCGCCTTTGTAGGCGTTCTTGCCGCATTCCGGGATCTTACCGAAATCACCAGCCTCCAGCTGCGCCTTGGCGAGCTTACGAGCTTTTCGGGCATTGTGGGCAAAGACCGCAGAATGCTCGAAGTCTACGAGCAGATAAGGAATCTGTCCGCGACCGACTACCCTGTGCATATAACGGGGGAAACCGGGACGGGAAAGGAACTCGTGGCCGCCGCCGTTCACAACGAAAGCTCCAGGGCGGGGGGTCCGTTCGTGCCGGTGAACTGCGGCGCCCTTCCGGAAGGCCTTCTGGAAAGCGAACTGTTCGGGCATGTCAAGGGCGCCTTCTCGGGGGCCATCCGGGATAAAAAAGGCAGGTTCGAGCTTGCCGACGGCGGCACTCTTTTCCTCGACGAAGTTTCGGAGCTTCCCAGGCACATGCAGGTGAAGCTCTTGAGAGTGCTGCAGTCGTCCACTTTTGAAAGGGTCGGCGGGGAAAAAACGATTTCAGTCGACGTGCGGATAATAAGCGCCACCAACCTGGACTTAAGACGGCAGATGGAGCGGCAAAATTTCCGGGAGGACCTCTATTACCGGCTAAACGTGGTCCCGATCAGGATACCGGCCCTGCGCGAGCGAAAAAACGACATTCCACTGCTCGTCTCCTATTTCCTCGAACAGGCGGCCGAGCAGGGCCAGAAATCGCAAGACTCTCCAAAGAGGCCCTGTCTCTTATGATGGACTACAGTTGGCCGGGCAACGTTCGCGAATTGCAAAACGCCATCCATTTTGCCCTGGTCAAGTCGCGCGGCCCCGAAATCGAAGCCGATCACCTGCCTCTGGAAATCCGGCCAGACCTCCTGTTCGACTTTTAAACCGGGCCCCAAGCCGCTTTTAACCTCCGAGACGGTTTCAGCAGCCATCACCCAGGCGGGCGGCAACCGGTCAAAAGCGGCGAAGCTCCTTGGGGTAGGCCGGGCAACGCTCTACAGGTTCATCGAAAGACAGCGATAACGAGGCCCTTATTTTACTACCACACCTGGGCAGGCTTGGGGGGCCTCCATCCCTGGTTTACCGCAAAATTGACAAAGCTGAGGACCTCTTTGCCGGCAGTGGCCGCAGAATACAAATAGTATGGGCGTCTTAGCGGATAGGTCCCATCGGAAAGCGTGGCCATCGAGGGAACGACCGCCGGGGAATGGACATCTTTTCTTATACCTAACGACCTCGTCCTGGACTTGGAACCGGGAAAGGGGTCTCTCGTTCTTACGAACGCTATGGCGCCCGGCGTCTCGCCAACCTTTTGAACCACAGTTGGGAAATTGGGCAAAGCGGCCGCGCTCCGGGTAACCGGGACTCCACCCAGCAGCTCGTTTTCAACGAAGTATGATGTGCCGGGATGAAGTTTCTCGCTGCATTTGAAAACTATAATCGCCTGGTCTTTTCCGCCAACATCTTTCCAGTTGACGATTTTACCCGTCATGATCTTTTTTACCTGGTCGACCGAGAGATCGCTCACCGGGTTGCTCTTATCGGTTATCGTGACAATCGCACCGTAGCCGATCAGGTGTTCATCGAGCTTTAGCCCTTTGGCTTTTGCCTCTTCGCTTTCCTGTGGGGTAATCTTGCGCGAGGCCATAGCCACATCGGCCTTTCCGTCCAACAGCATTTTGATGCCTTCACCGACAAGCGAGTGGCTGTATACCGCCACATCCACCTGGGGATGATCTTTCATGTACACCATTGCTATGCTGCGAACCCTGCCCCACATGGAGTAAGACCCGCTCACCCTGATCCGGGCCACGGACCGGGCGGTCGAAGGCAAACTGAATGCAAAGGACAATGCGATCATAACGAGGACTATCTTTAAGACCCTTTTCACTTGTTCTCCTTCTGCTCAGAGACTTAATAGAGAAGTCCCCTCTTCTCTCCCTTGGAAAGGCAGGGGAAAAGAGGGGATTTTGGCCGCTCGCTCCCGGGAACTTCAGTTTCCTACAGGAGCCGCAGAACGGGTAAGACGAGAGAAGAGAAAAGTTCCGCTTCCGGCGCGACAGCCAGGCTCGATCGCAAAACGGCCGACCGCCTACGAGCAGGAGCTCTTCAACTTTTTAATTTCTTCGGTAAACGCCGGAACGAAATTGAACAGGTCTTCGACGACCCCATAGTCGGCCTTGCTGAAAATGGGGGCCTCGGAGTCCTTGTTTACCGCCACGATTAACTTGGACGATCCCATACCGGCAAGATGCTGGATCGCGCCGGAAATCCCAACGGCTATGTAGAGATTTGGATTTACGACCTTTCCGGTCTGGCCCACCTGGTCTGAATGAGGACGCCATCCCGAATCCACAGCGGCGCGGGAGGCTCCCACCGCAGCGCCCAGCACCTTGGCCAAATCTTCGAGCATGGGGTAATTTTCGGGGCCCTTCATGCCACGGCCGCCGGAGACGATGATTTCGGCTTCGGTGAGCTCGACTTTGCCCGAGGTGTCGAGATCCAGCGATTTCACCTTTGACCGGGTCTGCGCGATGGAGGCCTGCACCTTTTCCACTTCAGCTTTTCTGTCTTCGGCCGGAGCCATGCAGTCCATGACGTTGGGACGGCAGGAAATGACAGGCAGCGCGCCTTCGGCCCATTCACACCAGCCGTAGCACTTGCCGGCAAATATCGGCCTTTTGGCCTTGATCGCGCCGTTTTCGCACACGATCTGGGTGCAGTCCTGGGCAAGCCCGGACTTGAGACGCGCCGAAAGACGCGCGGCAAGGTCCTTACCGTCGACCGAGGCCGACAAAATCACGGCCGCCGGGTCGCACGCCGCAACGGCATCGGCCACCGCGGGCACATAGCTTTCCGCCAGGTAGTTTTCCAGGGCCGGATCATCTATTACGAAAACCTTATCGACACCATAGCGGCCAAGTTCCGCGGCCTTATCGGCAACGCCCGAGCCGACCGCAACCGCGCACACGCCAATGCCCAAAGCATCGGCAATCCTTTTACCCTCGCTTGCCACTTCATAGCTCACACGGCGGAAGGCGCCGTGTCGAAATTCGGCGATGATGCACACGCACTTTCCCATTTCAGCTCTCCTTGCTCAGATCACTTTAGCTTCTTCATGCAGCGCACGAACGAGTTCCACAGCCTTGCCGACCGTATCCAGCCCACCGTCGATGACTTTCCCCGCCGCTCTTTGGGCGGGCATCTCCAGGGACGTCATGCGGATCTTGGCGGTCCCGACTTCCGAAGCGTCCACTCCCAGGTCGGCGAGTTTTTTTACGGCCAAAGGCTTCTTTTTGGCTTTCATGATGCCGGGCAAAGATGCGTATCTGGGGTTCCAAACGGCGTGAGAACCGCCAAAGGTGACTACCACGGGCAGGCTCGATTCGAGAACGACCTTGCCCCCCTCGATGGGGCGCTCGACGGTCACGCTGCTTCCGTCCGACTCGATAGAGACAGCCAGAGCCAGGTGGGGCCAACCAAGAAATTCAGCCACCATCGGGCCGCGCTGCGCCATATCGTAGTCCACTGCGCGCGAACCACACAGGACCACGTCGGGATTGATCTCTTTTACGGCAGCGGCAAGGGCCGCGGCAACACCGAGGCTGTCGGCCCCCTCAAGGGCCGGGTCGTCGATGAGAACGGCGCTATCCGCGCCCATGGCCAGAGCCGTACGTACGGATTCAACCACTCTCTGGGGTCCCCAGCTGATTACCGTAACGGTTCCCCCGTGTTTTTCCTTCAAACGAAGGGCCGCCTCCACGGCGAATTCGTCGTAAGGGTTGACGATCCACTTGAGATCGTCGGTAACGACACCCTTGCCGTCACTTGCGATGCGGATTACCGATTCAGTATCCGGAGTCTGTTTTAACAGTACTGCCACATTCACGATGTTTTCCTCCTTCCGGGATATTGATATGTGCTATACAGGGCAGCCACTACTTCGCTTTCCCTTCTATAGAAAAAACTACATTTTTACAAGGGCAACAGCTATAAATCAGCCATTATCACCGCGCAACCGCCGGCAGCGGCAAGTGGCGCAAAAAAACGAACTGGTTTCGCCTATCGGGTTTTCGACTGAAAACGGCTGATTTTTTTGGACCGGGTCCTGCAAGCTTTTTATTCAGGCTTTCCTCAAACGGGTGGATTATCGGGCATAAGCGGAAAAATTAGAAGAAAAATTCGTGGAGTGGCCTGCGGGCCACTGGCCCTGGCGTGGGGTAACCCGTGAGGGGGAACCAGTAAAGAAGGTGGATTCCGGCTTAAAGATTGCCGGAATTACGAATGGAATGAGGAATCGTGGTGGACTGGGGGCCGCGGCTCGATCAGCCGAGGGTTTTTTCCAGAAGGCCGATCATCTCTCTGAATTCGAACGGCTTCGGAATGAATTCGAGGCTGCCCATTTCCATGGCTTCGACCTTAAGCTCGGAGTGGCCCGACCCGCTCATCAGGATAAACGGAAGGCCCGGATACCTGGATAAAACATCCCTCAACAGGTCGAGTCCTGATTCACCGGGCATGTTGAAATCCGACAAGACGGCATCGAACTGCGATTGTTCCAGGCAATGCCTGGCCTCGGCCGCGGTTGCCGCACGCTCCGACTGGAAGCCGTAGGCGCCCAGATACTCGCTGATGAGAGACAGAAGTTCTTCGTCGTCGTCTACCAAAAGGATTTTCGCCATATAGGGAAACCTTCCTTGAGGGTTACAGCCAGGATCGCGGACCGGCGGGGTGCGACCTGCTGCTCCCTGCTCCACCACCGCCCTTGGCGTGATGAAGGTTGCCAAGCTGTTACCATAAATGATAACGGATTCCCGGACGACCAGACAGTAGCAGATCACCTTATTTTATCCCTGCGTAATATCTATTCTTATGGGGTCCCCCTGCTTTTGGCCCGCCTTGGGGAGACTCCACCGTCCCCCGCGCACCTCGGAGCTAAAAAGGTATATTTTTTTGAATATTTGAGACGGCGGGACTTTCGTGATACATTTTAATTCCGGCAAGAGCTCGGGCCATTGAACATCTAACCTGCTGCCTGGATGAAGCAAACGGCATGGACACTTATTACATTGACGGTCAATTTGTCAGCGACGACAACTCCTTTATCAGTACGAAAGACATCATAGTGCTGAGGGGCTTCGGGGTATTCGATTTTCTCATCACGTACCACAAGCGCCCCTTTCACCTGGAAGAACACGTGCGAAGACTCGAGGACTCAGCCCGACACATCGGTCTGCCAATCCACCAAACCGCTTCCGAGATCTGCGAAATCGTGCGGGAAACGGTTGCAAGAAACCCCCACCACACCGAATCCGCCATTCGCATGGTCTACAGCGGCGGAATCAGCTCCGACGGTCTAAACCCTGAAGGCCGGGGAATTCTGATGGTGATGGCTACTCAGAAACCCGACCTGCCTCCCCACCTGTACACGGAGGGGGCGAAGGTTGTCACTGTCGAGGCCGGGAGGTTCATGCCGGAGGCCAAGAGCACCTGTTATCTATCCGCGGTTCTTGCCACACAGGCGGCCAAAAAGCAGGGGGGGGTCGAGGCTCTCTACGTCGATTCGGACAACCGCATCCTGGAGGGTGCAACCACCAATTTTTTCTGTTTTATCGGCGGCCGACTGGTGACCCCCAGCCGGGACGTATTGTCCGGGGTCACTCGAAGTGTAGTGACCGAACTGGCGAAGGCTTTCCACGAAGTGGAGTCAAGGGACGTCCACATGTCCGAGGCGGCTCAAATGCAGGAGGCATTCATAACCGCTTCCAACAAGGAGGTTATGCCGGTTATAGTGATTAACGACCTGCAGATCGGAAACGGCCGCGTTGGTGTGCGTGTGAGAAAAATCATGCAGGCATTCAGGGACTACACGGATTCCTACGGCCTGGGCAAATCGAGGTTGCGGTTTCCGGCAACTCCCGATTGAGCCGGGCATGGGCGATCATCCCGCGAGGGCGCGAGCGGGATGCAACACTTGAGAGTTCGATCACATGGGACTTATCGGCTTATCGGTAAAGGAATATGTCGAAAGGGTGGCCGCATCCACCGCCACTCCCGGAGGGGGCAGCGTGTGCGCTCTGGTGTCGGGGCTTGGCGCGGCCCTTTGCCTCATGGCGGCGAGGCTGACTCTTGGCAAGGAAAAATACAGCGATTCCTGGAGCGCCATGGAGGAGTTGGCAAGGTCCATGGAGGGTCTTCTCTCCCGTTCGCTCGAACTGGCCGAACGGGACGCCGAGGCATACGACGAGGTCCTGGCCGCTTTGAAAGTCAGCCGGGAGGGAAAAGAGCGGACCGAATGCATTCAAGCAGCGATGAAACAGGCCGCCCTCATCCCTATGGAGACTCTAAGAACCCTTGCAAAGATCACCGACCTGGTCGAAGTGGTCATTGAAAAAGGCAACCCCAACTGTCTTTGCGACATTGCCGTTTCGGTCCAGTTGATTCGGGCGGCAGCCAGGGGAGCGGTAAATAACCTCAGGGAAAATCTATCTAAGATAGACGACAAAAATTTCGCCTCGCGCATGCAAAGCGAGATGGCCCCCATTGAGAACAATATCGAGCAGGCCACGGGCAGGTTTGAAGCCTTTATCGAACTTCTTCTATCTCCATGAGATTATTCTCTCGAACAAAACGAGGCGGGCGGTTTGGCATGAGATATGCTTTTTGTCAGACACAGCTGGTCCGTTGCCAGCCATCACTTTTACCGGGAGACACGCGATGGCAGATGGGTCCGCACAGACAGCGGGTTGCACTTTTCAGAGGGTCAGCCGCGCGCTCGAAACTCTCAGGGATAGTCACAGGTCTCTTGTTCGAGCGGAGAGCGAAGGCGAACTGATGAAGGAGATATGCCGCACGATAGTCGAAACGGGCGGCTACAGGTTTGCATGGGTCGGCCTTGCGGAACAAAACGAGCAAAAGTTCGTTCATCCCGCGGCACAGTGGGGCGTGGAAGACGGCTATTTTCACAAGCTCGATTCGATGTGGCCGGTTAGCGAAAGGGCGTGCGGCCCCACCGCAATGGCTCTTAGCTCCGGCACACCCTGCGTTATCCAGAATATAATGACCCACCCCGGATGTACCTGCTGGCGCGATGAAGCCCTGAGGAACAATTTCGCCTCGACGGTTTCTCTTCCCCTCCTGGACGAAGAGGGATCCTTCGGAACGCTTGGAATTTATGCCGAGGAACCTGATGCCTTCGATTCCGAAGAACTCGGTCTATTAAAAGAATTGGCAGACGATCTGTCCTACGGCATAAGGGCTCTCAGGCTCAAGATCAGGCGCGAGAGGGAAGAGAAGGAACGCATGCTCCTTGCCACGGCGTGCGAACAGCTCGAAGAAGGCATTGCGGTATTCGATAACCGGGGAGTGGTGCAGTACATCAATTTATCGCTCGAGCGCATCAGCGGTTGCGACCGCTTGTCGGCGGCAGGCAAAAATATCGCCGAACTGGGCCAAGACAGTGAAAGCGGGCGGGTGTTCAGGAAGATGGCCGAAGCCATGGCCAGTGGCGGGTCCTGGCACGACCGGTTTACGACAACCGAGGGCGGGGGCCGGCGGGTGTTGGATATCGACGCGAGGGTATCGCCTCTTAGGGACGATGCCGGCGTCATGGCGAACTATGTTTTTGTGTGCCGCGACGTCTCCCAGGAGGAACGTCTGGCCAAGCAGCTGCGGCAGGCGCAAAAGATGGAGGCGCTCGGGACTCTTGCCGGAGGCATAGCGCACGATTTCAACAATATTCTGGGGGCGATCATGTCCTGCGCCGAATTTGCGCTGGAAGAAACACCTCAAGACAGCGAGGCCCGGGAGGACCTGGCTCGGGTGCTAAAAGCCGCCAATCGCGGAAAACTTCTGATAACGCGGATACTTACCTTCAGCCGCCACAGCGAACAGGAGCGGCACCCGATTCAAATCGAGCCGCTGGTAAAGGAATTCCTCAAGTTCCTTCGCGCGTCCATACCTGCGAATATCGACATGAAACAGGACATTTCCACCGGCGCCGCAACGATCATGGCCGATTCCACCCAGATCATCCAGGTGATAATGAACCTGTGCACCAACGCGGCTCATGCGATGCGGGAAACTGGCGGCATACTGGAGGTGAGCCTTTCCAGGGCGAGAGTGGACCCACCCGGGGCGACACCGGTGCAAACCGCCCACCCGGAGTATTGGGTAAGGCTGGCCGTAAGCGATACGGGACATGGAATGGATCAAAACACCATGGAGAGGATCTTCGACCCCTTTTTCACGACCAAGAAGCGGGGCGAAGGGTCCGGGCTCGGACTTTCCGTGGCTCATGGAATCGTCATGAGTCATGGGGGAAATATTGCCGTCTCCAGCAAACCTGGAAAGGGAACGACTTTCGAGGTATTTTTACCCTGCGCGAACCTTCCCGAAGAACTTGCCGAAACGGTGAAATGCCGGCCGGCTCACAGGGGGACCGAGCGGATCATGTTCGTAGACGACGAAGAAGATCTCGTGTACGCGGGCGAAAAGACGCTAAAGCGGCTCGGCTACAAACCCGAAGTCTTCCGGGACGGCCTGGAGGCCCTGGAAGCCTTTCGCGCCCGCCCCGAACAGTTCGACCTCATCATTACCGATCAGAGCATGCCGCGTATGACAGGCATCGAATTGGCGCGGGAAGCGCTCCGTATTCGCCCGGGGATTCCGATTGTCCTGTGCACGGGCTTCAGCCCGGATTCGGCCGAGGGTATCGCCCGCCGCGACGCGGACCTCCTGGGCATACGGGATGTGAGAATGAAGCCCCTTGGCAGCGCTGAACTGGCAGGGATCATACGAAAAATTCTCGACGAAAATTGTTTCGAGGCGAGCGACCAGAGTGGCTAACGTCCTGATTATCGATGACGACGAGGAGATGTGTTATGCGCTCTCGCGCATGGTCGGCCGACTGGGGCACAACCCGGTCTGCGCCTACAGCATCGCCGAGGGACTGGAGCAGGCGCGCACGGTGACTATAGACGTGGCGTTTCTCGACGTCCGCATGCCCGACGGGAACGGACTGGAGGCGCTGCCAAAGCTCCAGGGCGCGCCCTCTTCGCCGGAGGTCATTATCATCACGGGCTTTGGCGATGCGGACGGGGCGGAGATCGCCATAAAGAGCGGGGCGTGGGACTACATCGAAAAGGGCTGCTCGACCAGGGAGATGAGTCTGCCGCTGCTAAGAGCGCTCGAATACCGCAAGCAAAAGGAAAGTGCGCGGGCTGGGGCAAAGAGCATCATTGCGCTAAAGCGCGACTCCATAATCGGGTCAAGCCCCAAACTCATGGATTGCCTGGACCTTCTGGCGCAGGCGGCCGCAAGCCAAACCAGCGTGCTGATAACCGGAGAAACCGGGACGGGCAAGGAACTTTTCGCCCGCGCCATCCATGCCAACAGCTCGAGGGCAAAAAGCGCTTTTGTCGTAGTCGATTGCGCGGCGCTTCCTGAAACGCTGGTCGAAAGCGTACTCTTCGGCCATGAAAAGGGGGCCTTTACGGGAGCCGAAAAAGCCAGTGACGGCCTCATCCGGCAAGCCGGGGGAGGAACGCTTTTCCTCGACGAAGTGGGCGAGCTCCCGTTGGGAATTCAAAAATCTTTCCTGCGAGTCCTTCAGGAACACCGGTTTCGCCCCGTTGGAAGCAGGACCGAACACGAAAGTGATTTCAGGCTCGTTGCGGCGACAAACCGAAACATGGAGAAAATGGCGCAGGAAGGCAGTTTCCGGGACGACCTGCTCTTTCGGCTGAAGTCTTTCGCGATCGAACTGCCCTCACTTCGGGAGCGGCCCGAAGACATAAGGGAGCTTGCCAGGCACCACGTCGACAGGTTTTGCGAAAAGTATGGCTTAACTCCCAAGGGGTTTTCCCCGGAATTTCTCGACACCTTAAAAGCGCATCATTGGCCCGGAAACATCCGGGAACTGGTCAACACGCTGGACCGGGCGCTAGCCGCGGCGCGCTTTGAGCCCACGCTTTTCCCCAAGCACCTCCCGGTAGACATCCGGGTGCAAAGGGCGAGGGCCTCGGTAAATCACAAGACCGTCTCCGAGGCAGGCCACGTCCAGGACGGGCCGCCGCACACGCTGCCAAGCCTTCAAGAATTCCGCGAAGCGGCATCCCTCCAGGCGGAAAAGAATTATTTAAACGAGTTGATCGCACTCTGCGAGGGAGACCTCAAAGAGGCATGCCGAATCTCCGGGTTGTCGCAATCCCGCCTTTACGCCCTTCTTCAAAAACATAAGATTTCGAGATAGCTTCCCGTCAGACAATAAAATTCCTGCGGGACAGGAATTTTCCAGCCGGCCAAGAATACCGGCTCAGCCGCACACGCGCCACCCCGGGGAAAATGCTATCACCAAGTACCTGTAATTTCACATAAATCCAGTTTTTATCCAACACACCTCACGATGGCATCATAGTTGCTCAATAGTCATGCAACGACAATTACATATAACAAAGGGAGACAAGAAATGAAGACGACAATGACGATACTCGTGACGATGGTAATGGCGGCAGCCCTGGTTTTTGGAGGTTCCGCGGCGACATTCGCAGCTCCTGGAATGGAGGGGGCGATCTGCATGGCGAACTGCACCGCCAACCCGGGCGCAACGGTAGGCGCAAGTGAAACCGCTTCGGCCGGCACGGACTATTCGTGCGTATCTTCGCCTGCCTACACCGGCTATGTCAATGTTCACCCGGTGCCTTGCGACGTGAATAGCAGACCATTGCAGACACCGTGGGTGATGGGCGCAGTACAGTAAGCAGTAGAGTAACATGGCGAGCTGCAGGCTCGAAAACGCCCTCCCCGCAAGGGGGGGGCGTTTTTTTTCGGCCGGCGTCCATCCGGAAAGTTCATGGTGGGCAACGCTTGCGCTTTTGTCCACCCCACAAGATCTACACAGGGCGGTTCCCGAAGTTCCCTGTTCGACACTATACATTAGACAATCCCCTCCCCGGCCATTCCTTTCCCTCTTGCCATACCTGGAGCGTGCTAATAATATAAACAATTCCGGCTCACAGCCCATGAGCCCGGGTCCAATACGAATTTACGTTCGAGATCGAGTTGTTCGACGCGTCCCGAACGCAGTTCCGTAAAGGTCCATATTGTGAGGGAACACACACGCGGCGGGCTTGCATGACTTTCACCAGGACATCTGAAAGGAGAGACACCTTGGAAGCATGCAACCTCTACATTCTTTGGGCCCCTCACTGCTCTTCCGACTCTTCGTTGAACATCATTCGTATTACATCCGATTCACGTGCAGGACGATCAGCGTCCAATCACCGTCACAAAGGGGAGAGTTCTCTATGGAAACAGAGCCGAAGATTGCTGACCGGATACACAGCTACACCGACGTAAGCCAGTATAAGACCGGGTACGCGGCAAAAAATAAAATCGTAACAGCCGAAGAAGCCGTTTCCATCATCCTCGATGGAGACACCGTGGCTTTCGGCGGATTTGCCGCAATCGGGGTTTGCGAGGAGATCGCCCTGGCCCTCGAGGAGCGCTTCCTGACCACCGGCAAACCCAACGGTCTGACGCTCCTGTTTGCCGTCGCAACAGGGCCTGGCAACGACTCCAACAAGGGCCTAAACCACCTCGCGCACGAAGGGCTGCTCAGGCGGGTTATCGGCGGTCACTGGGGGCTTGCCCCCAGAATCCAAAAACTGGCCGTGACAAACAAGGTCGAGGCCTACAACCTGCCACTGGGCGTTATCAGCCACCTTTACAGAAACATCGCCTCAAATAAGGCGGGAATTTTTTCCAAAGTCGGGTTGGGTACTTTCGTCGATCCACGAAAAGGCGGCGGCAAATTGAACGACAAAACGACAGAGGACCTGGTGCGGTTGCTGGAAATCGAGGGGGAGGAATACCTCTATTACAAGACCTTGCCCGTCAATGTCGCGGTTATCCGTGGAACCACCGCCGATACGGACGGCAACATTACGATGGAAAAGGAAGCCCTGACCCTCGAGTCCCTCTCGATTGCAACCGCGGCGAGGACTTCCGGAGGGCTCGTAATCGCACAGGTGGAAAGAGTGGCACAAGCCGGGAGCCTTAATTCCCGCCAAGTCAAAATACCCGGAATTCTGGTGGACTGCGTTGTTGTCGCGCGCCCGGAGAACCACTGGCAGACCCTTATCGATCAATACAACCCTGCGTTTAGCGGCGAGACAAGGATCCCTCTTACATCAGTTCCCAAGATGGCAATGGATATTCGAAAAGTAATCGCCCGGCGCGCGGCTTTTGAACTCAAGCCCAATTGCGTTGTCAACCTGGGAATCGGCATGCCCGAAGGTGTGGCCAGTGTGGCTAACGAGGAGCGCATACTCGAGTTCATTACTCTTACCGCGGAACCCGGAGTGATAGGCGGTCTTCCCGCCGGCGGGCTCAACTTCGGCGCAGGGGTGAATGCGGCCGCCATTATCGATCAGCCCTACCAGTTTGATTTCTACAACGGGGGCGGCATCGACGTGGCCTTTCTGGGAATGGCCGAGACGGACAGGTTCGGAAACGTCAATGTGAGCAGGTTCGGGCCAAAACTGGCCGGCGCGGGAGGCTTCATAAACATCAGCCAGAATTCCAAAAAAGCCATCTTCATGGGGACGTTTACAGCCGGCGGACTTAAGTGTCGAATCGAGAACTCCCGGCTCATAATCGAACAGGAAGGGAAGGTAAGCAAGTTTATAAGAGATGTGGAGCAGACCACTTTCAGCGGACCGTATGCCGCCAAATCAGGCCAAAGAATTCTCTACATCACCGAGCGGTGTGTGTTTGAACTGGGCGAGGAAGGCCTGGAACTAACCGAGATCGCTCCAGGCATAGATCTCGAAAAAGATATTTTGGCTCTGATCGATTTCAAGCCCGTGATCCGCCGCCCCCCAAGGCTCATGGACGAACGGATCTTCAAATCGGGCCCCATGGAGCTAAAAGAGGAGATGCTCAGCATTTCCATCAAGGACCGAATCTTCTACGATGCCGAAGACAATATGATGTTCGCCAATCTGGCCGGCTACAACGTAAAGAACACAGACGATATCGAAGCCGTAAGATCGACAATCGAAAATCTTATAAAACCGCTCGGCAAAAGAGTTTATGCGGTAGGCAACTACGACAGGTTCAACATTACCCCGGATCTCATCGGCGCCTACTCGGAAATGCAACAATACTTGATGGAGCACTATTTCAGCAAAGTAAGCCGCTTTACCACCAGCGCGTTTTTGCGTCTAAAATTGGGCAAAGCCCTGGAGGATCGCGGTGTTGCGCCTCACATCTATGAGAGTCCCGATGAGGCGCACAGATTTTTGGTAGACGATTAACCGACCAAGCTTACGGGCGGGTATCCGATCCGGCACTAGAGCGACAAGATTAAAGAGCGAGGGGGGCTGCGCCGCAGGCGCGCGCCTCCCAGAGCGGGCGGGGATAAACCCCGCCCCTACGTTTGCCCAGACCAAGGAACCATTCCACCGATACGCAGAAGCAAGACCGGGCGGGGATAAACCCCGCCCCTACACAAGATTTGCCGGGGGCCGATGCGGGGGTTTTGGGGACACTCGCCCGCGGCGCAGCCGCCCATGGAGGAAGAAGATGGCAATCATCACTATTTCCAGAGGATCGTATTACCGGGGTAAGGACGTAGCTGAAAAACTGGCGGAAAAACTGGGCTATGCCTGTATCTCACGCGAAATACTCCTCGAGGCGTCACAGGAGTTCAATATCCCGGAGATCAAGCTGGTCCGGGCGATCCAGGACGCCCCTTCGATCCTGGATCGTTTCACACGAGCGAAAGAAAAGTATGTGTCCTATATCCGCGCGGCGCTCTTCAAACACGTGCAAAAGGATAACGTCGTCTACCACGGGCTCTTTGGCCACTTCTTTCTGCAGGATATACCCCATGTACTGAAGGTGCGTATCGTAGGTGATATGGATGCCCGTGTCGAGGACGAGGTGAGACGCGAGTCCATCCCGGCGACCAAGGCACGTGAAATCCTCACCAGGGACGACCAGGAGAGACGCAAGTGGGCGCTTCACCTCTACGGGGCGGATTCCTGGGATGCGACTCTCTACGACCTGGTGATCCATCTAAAGACCATCTCCGTAGAGGATGCCGTCAGCCTCATCATACACACACTCGAATTTCGCGGTTTTCAAACGACGCCCGAATCCCAGCAGATCATCGACAACCTGGTGGAAGCGACGCGTCTGGAGCTCTCCCAGGTTTGGTGGGAAGGTTCCCAGGAGCCCAAGTGAGGACAGAAAGGAAGAGAGAAACAAGAATGAAGGGAACAGCATGAGTCACCAGCTCCGGGAGAAAACCGCAGTTCTTGTCCTGGCCGCCCTTGGGGTGGTCTTTGGCGACATAGGCACCAGTCCCCTCTACTCGATTAAAGTCTGCTTCATAGGCCGCACGGCTATCGAAGCTTCGCCTCAAAACGTCCTCGGCCTGATTTCCCTGATCTTCTGGTCTTTGATAATGGTGGTGAGTGTCAAGTATGCTCTTTTCATTCTACAAGCCGACGACGGGGGAGAAGGAGGAGTGTTTGCCATGCTGGCCCTGCTTCACAAGAAGATGGGACCGGACATGGGCAGGGGGTTGATCCTGGCGGGACTTTTCGGCTCGGCTCTTCTATACGGGGACGGGCTCATAACACCAGTCATTTCCGTTCTCTCGGCTCTCGAGGGACTCGAGGTGGCTACCACCTGGGCCAGGCCGGTGATAGTTCCGCTGACCTGCATGATACTGTTTGGGCTCTTTTGGGCGCAAAGTTATGGTACGGGCCGGATCGGGAAGTTTTTCGGGCCCGTCATGATACTCTGGTTTGGCGCAATCGGTTTGCTCGGGTTCGAAGCCATCTGGCAAAGGCCCGACATCCTGGCGGCAGCCAGCCCGGCCTACGCATTCCGGTTTTTTACAAATAACGGAATCCATGGATTTTTCATACTGGGAACGGTGGTGCTCTGCGTAACGGGATGCGAGGCACTCTACGCAGACATGGGGCATTTCGGGGGGAAAGCCATCCGCCTTTCCTGGTATTTTCTGGCAATGCCCGCGCTTCTGCTCAACTATTTCGGCCAGGGGGCGTTTATCCTGCTACACCCCCAAAGCGCCGGGGATGCGTTCTTTGCCCTGGTTCCCCACAGTCTTCTATACCCAATGGTCATTCTCGCCACAATGGCTACAATCATTGCCTCACAGGCCATCATCTCGGGAGTGTTCTCCCTCACCCGGCAGGCCGTTCAGCTCGGATTCATGCCGCGCATGAGGGTCTTACACACATCGGCAATGGCCGAAGGCCAGGTCTACCTCCCCGATGTGAATATCATGATGATGCTTGCCGCAATTGCCCTGACGATTTACTTCAAGGCCTCCGACAACCTTGCGGATGCCTATGGCATAGCGGTCACCGGGACCATGCTCATCACGTCGGTGATTTTCTACTTCATATCCAGAAAAATCTGGGGATGGAGCATTCTGAGGGCTCTGCCTCTCTGTCTTCTTTTCTGGATAATGGATCTCACCTATTTCGGAGCCTGCCTGCAAAAATTCATGACAGGAGGATGGTTACCCCTTGGCAGCGCCCTTCTGATAGTGATCGCCATGATAGCCTGGTGGGACGGATGGAAGAGGCTCGCGGTAAAGGTCATGACCATCACCGTTCCAAGAGAGAAGTTCATGGAAAGAGTCGCGGGCGGAAATCTTATCCGCCTTCCCGGCACAGCGGTCTTCCTGTCCACTTTCCACAAAGAAGTGCCGCCCATGCTGCTCCACTACGTCACCCAGACCAGGGCTTTGCACGAGAGGCTGGTGATTCTATCGGTGCTCACAACCAATGCCCCTGAGGTCGAGAAATCCTCCCGGGTGGAGATCGTCGACCTGGGTCACGGCGTCTTCCGGTTGATCGCCCACTACGGATTCATGGAGGTCCCGGACGTTCCCGAGATCATGGCGCAGGCCAAGTCCAAAGGTCTGGACATCGACCTGGACGAGGTGGCTTATTTCGTGGGGCGCATAAGCCTTGTGCCCGATAACAAAAAAACCATGCCCAAGTGGTACAGATTTCTTTTCACTTTTATGCTTCGCAACTCACTTAGCGGCTCGACCTATTTAAACATTCCCCCCGCGAAGGTAATGGAGATCGGAATTCAGATGAAATATTGAGCGGCTGCGCCGCAGCGGGTGTGCCTCGCCTTCACCACGAGGGTCCGGCGGCTGCGCCGCGGGTGTCTCTCGCCTCCCGTGCGGGCGTCAGAGTACAGCCGGCATGATTGCGGCCTTTCGGCCAAGCAGATACCATTTTCTGAAGGCCAGGACGAAAACGATCACCATGAGCGTCATGAGCGAGGCGGCAAAACCGACCAGCAGGTAATTGGCCTGAGCGAGATTGAACTTGACCAGGTAGTAGCCCGCGGAAAGTGTCACGGGCAGCATCAGAATGCCGGGAACGGCGGTGATCCACGAGTATTTCGCTTTACCCATCCCGATGATCATGGTCGTTCCGACGATCAGGGCGCAGGCGGCAAGCAGCTGGTTGCTCATGCCGAAAAGGGGCCAGATTACCGCGATGTTTCCGGTGTAGACCAGGTACCCCCAGGTGAAGGTGAAAAGAGCGCTTGTAAGCACTATGCCCGGTATCCACCCCTTCTCGGAAAATTTCGGAACGACTTTCCCGATCATCTCCTGAAGCATATATCTTCCCACCCGCGTCCCGGCGTCAACCGCTGTCAGGATGAACACCGCCTCGAACATGATCGCGAAATGGTACCAGTAGGCCATGAGCCCCTTCATGAAAGGAATAGCGCTGAAAATGTAGGCCATGCCGACCGCAAGCGAAACCGCGCCCCCGGGTCTGCCCTGGACATGTTCATGGACCATTTTCGCAAGCTGCGGGAGGTGTACGGGGGTCATGCCAAGGGTTTTGTAAGCCGCGGCGGAGGCATTGATCGCGAAAAAATCCGCCGGCACCAGCACGCAGGCGGCAATAAGGGCCATTATCGCCACAAACCCTTCGGTCAGCATCGCGCCATAGCCTACGAAGATGATGTCCTTTTCGTTATCCACCATCTTGGGCGTCGTCCCGGTGCCTATTATCGCGTGAAAGCCGGATAAGGCGCCGCATGCAATGGTGATGAACAGGAACGGAAAAACCGAACCCGGAGCAGCGACAAGAGGGCCGCCGCCGTGGATAAACTTGGTCAAAGCCGCCATCTGAAGGTCGGGGTGAACTATCAGGATACCGAGGGCAAGCGCCGTTATGGTCCCGAGCTTTAGATAGGTGGAAAGATAATCGCGCGGCAGGAGGAGCAGCCAGACCGGCAGCGCCGAGGCGGCGAAACCGTAGACGGCAATGAAAAGGGCGCATTGGTTTTTGGACAGGTTGAACCAGCCGGAGAGGACCGGGTTAGCCGCGATGAAAGGGCCGGTCATGATAACAAGGGCCAGGAGCGCGGCTCCTATGATGCTTCCCCCCGCCACGTCCCCGGGCCTTACCACGCGCATCCAAAACCCCATGACAATTGCTATGGGCAAGGTGCAGATAACGGTGTAGGCGCTCCAGGGGCTGTTCATCATGGCGTTTACCTCAGCCAGTGAAAGCCCGGCAAGGGTCAGGATGAGAATGAAAATCACGGCGAAGCCCGCTACCACCCCGGCCGACTTTCCGATCTCGGACTCGGCGATGTGCGATATGCTTTTCCCGTTGTGGCGGATCGAAGCGAAAAGAATGACCATATCGTGCACCCCGCCGGCAACGACCGCCCCGATGATGATCCACAGGGCGCCCGGCAGGTAGCCGAATTGAGCGGCGAGAACCGGTCCCAGCAGGGGGCCGGCCGCGGCGATGGCCGCAAAATGATGCCCGAAAAGGACATACCTGTTAGTCGGACAATAATCGATCCCATCTTCCAGCGCATGGGCCGGGGTCGTTTTCTTCCGGTCTATTCCCAGCACCCTGTCGGCTATAAAAATTCCGTAGAAACGGTATCCCAGGGCAAAAACACACAAGGCCACCACCACGAGAGTCAGCGCATTCATCAAGCCTCTCCTTTTCGTTGCTGTTTTAGCGGCAGCCAACGGATGTTTTTATGAGTCGGGTTCATTTCCCCTCCGCCGTCCATCCAGGGATATCGACAATGAAAACGGAGCCTTCACCCGGCGTACCCCTTGCCGTTATGCTCCCACCGTGCCTTTCGACTATCTTTTTACAAATGGAAAGCCCCATGCCCGTTCCTGCATACGGGCTGCTTCTGCCGTGGAGCCTATGAAACGGGGCAAAAATCTTTTCCACATAATGCTCGTCAAAGCCGATGCCGTTATCGGCGACCTCAATGCGAAGTTTGCCGTTATCGACCACCGAACAGTGAACGTCAATCACCGGCTTCTCACCGTCTTTGTGAAACTTTAATGCGTTTCCTATGAGATTTTGGAATAGCTGCCTCATCTGCTGGGGATCGGCCTTGATGACGGGAAATTCTCCTACAGTGACTTCTCCCCCGGTTCTTTCGATCTTTACCTCCAGGTCGCAGAGCACATCGCGAATAATCTGCGCAAGGTCGACGCTAACGAAAGGTTCGGCCCTGGTCGAAAGCCTGGAATACTCGAGGAGGGACTTGAGAAGCGAATCCATGCGCTCGTTGGCTCCGAGCATCCGCCTCAGATAGTCTTGCCCCTGCTCTCCGAGCGAGTCGGCGAACTTTTGTCCGAGCATATTCCCGAAGCTTTTGACCTTCCGCAAAGGCTCCTGGAGATCATGGGCCGCGATGAAGGCAAAATCCTGGAGCGCCTGGTTACTTTCCTCCAACTTCGCCATGTACATCTTGAGCTCGGCGGTGCGTTCCTCGACGCGCAACTCCAGATCGTCACGAGATTTTCGCAGGTCGGCCTCCATCCGATTCCGTTCGGTCACATCGAGCACCAGCGACAAGATCGACCTGAGTTTCCCCGATTCATCACAAAGAGAAGAGTTGTACCATTCACAGTGAATGACCGAGCCGTCCTTGCGGTAGTTTCGGTTGGCGGAGAAGCGTTGCGGGTTGGCGCCGCTTTGCAGATCATATACGACCTCGGCGACATGAGACTCATCCTCTTTATAGATCCAGCGGAAATCCTCCATTCGCCTGCCGATGACTTCTTGGGCCCGCCAGCCGAACATGCGCTCGGCTTCCGCCGACCATCGAATGAGCGTCATGTCCGGCCCCCACTCGATCACCGCAAGAGGTGAGTTATCGACGTGATAGCTAAGCCTTTGAACGAGCTCGCGGATTTCCTCCTCCATCCGAATCTGCTCGGTGATGTCCCTTGCCACCAATACCGCCCCGGTGATGACACCGGACTTGTCACGAATCGGACCGAAGCTGTAGCTTCCCGTCCAGGTTTGGCCAGTGTCCCTGCGCCGGAGGGTGTACCTGGTATTTATGGAGACCTCACCCTTGAGCGCCCTGGGGACCGCCCACATGTCGAGCGGCGCAGGACTGCCGTCGTCCATCCATACGTCCAGACAGCCGCCTTGTTCGGACATGCGGGTGGAGCACTCATCCCTGCTCGCGAACCTGTAATATTTGACGAACCCTTCGTTAAAATCGACGAAGCGCTTTTCGGTATCCCACAGAGAAACAGCGTCGGTCATGCTCGCGAGGGCCGCCTCCATTGTGGCCTTGCTTTCGCGAAGCAGTTGTTCGGCCCTTTTGCGGTCAAATACCTGCACCATCGCGGGAACAGTGGCCTCAACAGCCCGCCGGTGTTCCGGAGAATACCCTCCGTCCCGGTTTCCGAGGCCGATAACCCCCATGGTTTTTCCATCTTTTTTTAAAGGCACGCCAAGAAACGCGGTAAGCGCCGGAAGGTCTTCCGGCGCGCCCATACTGTCATGGCGCGAACAGGGATCGTTGGTCAAAAGGCTTTCGCCATCCAGGAAAACGCGGCGGCAAAGACCATCCGGGTTGAAATCTCCGGTCGCAAGCCTACGCCCGGTCATATCGAACATCTCGCAGCCCCCCGAGCCAGTGTATCCGGTTTCCACGGCTTCGCCGTGAGGAAAACTGTCCGGGCTTACCCGGGCAATGAAGCCGAACTCACTTTGAGTAAGAGTCACAAGCAGTTGCAGGCAAGTCGCTCTAAGCTCTTCCTCCGTGTCGCAGGAAAAAGACTTCTGGAAGATGAGGTTGATTGTCTCAAAGACGGAACTCTGAGCGCGGATCATATTTTCGGCCCGAATGCGGTCGGTTATTTCCCAGACTACAACCAGGGCCATCGGGGCTTCTCCCTGCAAAACCGGCAGCCGCGCGACGTGCCCCTGCCACGAGGCGTCGGGTTTTCCGGGAATTGGTATATGGTATTCTTCCACCAGCCAGGGCTCACCGGTATCCATAACCCGGCGGACCATTGCCGCGGCGCGGACTGCGGCGGCCCCTGGAAAAACCTCGAAGTAAGTCTTTCCGATCATGGGAATCCCGGGGGAAATAGCCTGCATGGCCGGATTGACAAGGGTGTAGCGGAGCTCCGATCCCTCAACCACGGCTATGCACGACCCGGCATTGGCAATGAGGCATTCGAGAAACTCCTTTTGGCGCCTCTGCTCCAGTTCCGATTCTCTCAAAGCTTCATCGGCGCGTTTTCGCCTGGTGATATCCTGCACCGTGCCGACCAACCTTACCGGCCGGTCCGCATCGAAAAAAAACCTGGCCCGTCGCGCGTACCCATCTCCTGGTCGAGTCATTTAGCGCCATAACCCGGTATTCAGCGAAGAACAGGCCGTTGCCACCCGGGTCGAACGCGCTGTCGACGGCTTTCCGTGTCGAGTCACGATCATCGGGATGGAGGCCTGAGGTAAATACATCGTAGGTGATCGGCACGTCGGGTCCAACACCCCAGAGTTCCCTTGTCCGCTCATCCCAGTGAATATCTTCGGAAACCAAATCGTAATCGTAAATGCCGAGCATGGCCGCCTGCTTGGAAACCCTCAACCGTTCCTCGCTCTTCCGGAGTTCCTCGGTCATTCGTTCCCGTTCGGCGGAAACTCTAATCCGCTCCTCGGCTTTCAGCGCACGCGCCCGTGACCGAAAAGCCGCTTCGGCAACATAAGAGATCAAGCCGCCATTGAAGATAAAGATGATCAGCCCTACAAGGTCGGAGGTATTAGCGATGGTAAACCGGCCTGTCGGCCCCATCCAGAAGTAGTCGGCGAAAGCGGCTGAGACCAGCGTGGCGAGCATCCCCGAACTGAAGCCTCCGTATAGCGCGGCAACCGTCACGGCCGGGTAGAATGTTGTGAAGGCGGCCAGCAGTCCCAGGACCCCCAGGAACTCCCACCGGAAAGCAGCGGCGAGGACGGCCACAAATACAGCCACTGTCCAGTTAAGCCAGCGGGCGCGGTTCGTTTGGTCCCACATATTGGTTTTCCTCTTTTTATGCGAACCAGAGCGAAACAACCCTCACCGACCAGCGGAGCACCATCGTTAGTGGATAAGGATAAACGCCACCGGAGCGACCGGCTCCCCCGGCAGAGGGGTTTCTAAAGGAAAGTTTGCTCATTTATACCATACGGGCAAAAGACTGAGCAATTCTCTTTGTGGCGGCCACTCGCCGCGGCGCAGCCGGCGAGGCACACCGCGCAGCCGCCCGGATCCCGTAGTGAAGGCGAGGCACACCCGTCAGCGGCGAAGCCGCCCGACCCGTTGCCACATGTTCCGAAATGAGAGCGAGAAGGCTCCAGATGCAGGCGGGGGTTTCGAGGCGCGGCCCGATTGGCCGCACTCCAGTCAATGAAAATGTATGCATCGAAAAGAGGCAGGAACTGCTCCCGGAAGTCTATAACGATGCCTCACGCCCCCCCGGAACCGTTTGTCTTTGCGCTGTGACTCTCATAATCCGTATCAGGGTAATCGCCACCCTTGCGCCCGGACCTTTTCAAAAGGGCGCCGAGCGCGCCGGCCTTAGCCTGCGATTTCTTTTCCTCCCCTGCTTTTGACCGAACTATTTGTCTCGGAGGCCGCCCAATTTGCCCCTCCCACCATGGAGGCCAAATCGGCAACCATATCTTTCATAAGTCTGGCCTTCTGGCTCAGTTCCTCGCACAGGGAAGCGGATTGCTCAGCGCCGGCGGCATTGCGTTGCGTAACGTTGTCCATCTCGGAAACCGCCTTATTGATCTGGTCCACGCCCCTGGCCTGCTCTTCGGAGGCGTGTGCGATTTCGTCGATCATGCCGGCCGCTTTCGAAATGCTGCCCGTTACACCGGCAAACTCGCTGTAAGCCTGCGTAGCCACGACGGTCCCGTCGTGGACCTTTTTCACTGTCGATTCGATCAAACCGGCGGTATTTCGCGCCGCATCGGCAGCTCGCATTGCGAGGTTTCTCACCTCGTCTGCGACCACGGCGAACCCCGCGCCCGCTTCCCCGGCCCGCGCGGCTTCCACTGCGGCGTTTAGGGCCAGGAGATTGGTTTGAAACGAGATTTCGTCTATCGTCTTTACAATTGCCTGCGTCTCTTGACTCGACCTGGAGATTTCTCCCATGGAATCCTTGAGCTTTAGCATCGACTGATTGGACCGTTCGACGATCTTGCGGATATCCTTCATAAGAGCGTTGGAGCCGTGGGCATTGTGTGCGTTGCTCCTGGTCATGGAGGCCGTCTGTTCCAAAGACGATGAAGTCTGTTCCAGGGCCGCGGCCTGCTCCGATGCGCCTTCGGCCATGGCATGGCTGGTCGAGACCATCTGAACGGCGGCCGTGGCGGCCCACTGAGCCCCTTCGCTCAGTTGCTCGCTGACTTTGCGGATCCCCGTTGTGATGGAGCGCCCGATGAACGTCCCGCCGGCAATCAAAACCAGGAATATCAATCCCATCGATGCGAAGTTCAAAAGCATGCCGTTGTGCTCGATTTGACTCAACCGCTCCTTGATCGAAGCCATAATCGAGGTGTCATTGGCGATCATTTTGTCGCGCACAGAGTTCAATTGAGCCACCAGGAGCCGATTATCCAGCCAGAGTTGATGGATTGTATCGGAATTTTTCCGCATCAGGGGAATTACCCTGTTGATCAGATTCGGGTAGCTTTTAAATTCAGTTTCTTTGAGCATGCTTGCAAGGGCGGTCGTGTTATTGCTCTCCGAGTCCAACTCCGCTAAAATTTTTGCCCGCGCTTCGAGATAACGTTTCTCATTGTTGCCCAGCAGCAGATCCCTGTCTATAACGAGAACGAGTTGCGAGGTGCCTGCCACAATCGTCTTGGTGGCAATCAGCAAAGAGTTGAAACTCGGGTCTTCAGAATCCCCGCCCTGCATGAGGTTCATTCCCAGGATGGTGTTTATTTTTGCCGCTATCTGCGCGGACCCGGCTATCAGTTCGTCAAAGGACTTGTTGACTTCGAGTTTGAGGGAATCGATTTCCTGGTTGTTTTTGACCAGATGTTGAAATGTGGCGCGATATTTTTGCAGAGAAGCGGTAAGAGACTGGAAATCTTTACCGTTTTCCGCGGCGACGCTTTCGATCTCTTTGAGATACCGGCTGCCCTTCGTATTTCCCTTAAGAACCTCATCCGCGCTCCGGGCGTCCAAATGGAGACTGTAATCCTTCTCGTGAATTATGGTCGTGAGAAGGCAGCTGTCGAACTGTTTTATTTTCGAATAGAAATTATAGTATTGGGTCGTTTTCCCGTTGAGGACGAAAAAGACGGCGGAGGAAATCAGATAAAGCACCAGGGCCACTGAAACCAAAAAGACAATCTTATAGCTTATCCTCATCATTTTACTCCCCTGGGGGGGCAT